>NZ_JASATR010000001.1:0-632252 GCF_038440395.1 Aeromonas sp. OTU364 | reverse complement strand
GTGAAATGGCTGGTTGAGCCCCTCTTCCAGGGCAAACTCGGCCACCACGAAGGTGCTCTCGGGCAGGGCCCCCACCTTGACGGTAAATTGTAATCCTGTGCTGTCTGCCATCAGTGACTCCTTATCCTGCCTGTCCGCTGCCAGAACCAATGACCACGCCGCCACAGCCGATGGCGGTGCCGGTCACGGCGATGGGCTTGCCATTGACCAGCACCGAGCCGACGCCCCTCGAGATGCTGCGCGGATGAGGGGGGTTGTTGGGTTTGTCGTGAGGGGCCAGCGGATCCCCCTGCCGGGCCACCGGCTTGCCATCGAGGAACACATCAGGGCTGGCGGCGATCACCGGGGAGGGGTGAAATCCCTCGTGGTCGGTGCCTATGTCACCGAGCAATGCAATGGAAGGGCACATCTGGGTTCTCCGTCTGGGCAAGGGCGCGCCACGGATGACGGCCCTGCCATGGCTCCTGCCTACCCGGGTGGGCAGGAGGCGTGAATGCACATTGGGGTGGCTGTCCAGCAGCCTCCATGCCAACGCAGGCGAAACGACAATATTGTTTTATATCAAAGCTTTACAATCACCCCAACTGACCATGGCGCTGCGCGCTGCAATGGATGGCACAAGACTTCGCGAAAACATGGCAAAACCTTGCCTGCACAGAGTGTTTCTCTAAATTTTGCGCGATATCTTGCTCAGGACAGCATGATCACCCGCCAACATGGCCTTGCTGCAACTGATAGAGGCGGATGTTGAGCGCCTTCAGATCGTTCTCCAGCCCCTTCAGATCCGCCGCCGTGATGGGTTCTTGGGCAGCCCTTCTCGCCTCCAGCTCATCGAGACGCAGGCTGAACGGAATGTTCTGCATCAGGTTCTTCTGCACCTCGTAGAGCTGGGACTTGAGATAGGAGATGGTCACCGTCTTGCGCTGGCGCTCCAGCTCCAGCAGTTGATCCAGCAGGGCATCCACTCCGGCGCGGGCATCCAGATAGGTCGGCACGCCGAGGGCGTCTCCCTGCTGACCGGCCAGCGCACTCTGCCACTGCTTGTCGAGCGCCTTGACCGCCAGCGAGTCGGGGTAAAGCATCTGCAGCGAGGCACGCAGCCCCTCGCCATAGCGATACCAGTAGAGCGGCGAGGTCTGCTCCAGCCGGGCAAGCTGACTCTGATAACGGGCCACCAGATCGCTCTCCATCCCTTGCAGGGCCTGCTCCCCCAGCACGATGCGCGCCTGGCGGATATCGTCATAGCTGAGCGCCCTGGGCAACTCGGCGGCCGGCTGCTGCAAGCGCTGGGCGACCACCATCTTCTCCTGCTGCTGCTGCTGCCAGCCGAGCCAGCCCATCACCGGCAGGGCGCAGCTGAGCAGGCCGCAGCCAAACCAGAACCAGGCGGGCCGCTGTTTGCGATGCTGTTCAATCTTGAGCACGGTCGGCTTCATTTGCCCCTTCTCCCGACCCACCAGTATGCTGCCCTGGGGCAGGTGCCCGGTCGCCGTCCCGGCAGAAACGCCGTGGTCGCTCTCCATATCGGACTTGAAGAAGACCATGGGCGGGATCTGCAGCTCATCCTTGAGACCGGGCTCGTCGGAGACGATGACGATCTCGGTCTCGTCAAAGAGGTGGGTATAACCCTCGATGAAGTGCACCAGGTTCTCGACCCGGGGAATGCGGCTTAAGCCCGCGTTGTGCAGCTTCTCGCTGATAAGCTGCAACGCCCGCTCGCAGCGGTAGACCAGCCGCTTGTCCTCGTGACTGATCTGGTACTGGCGAATGACATCGCTGATGCGGGCGATAAACCAGTCGAGCATCTCGATGCGGGCACGCTCCTGATGGGCCGGCGGCCAGAAGCTATCCCACTGGGTCACTATCAGGTTGGCGAGAAACTCGCACCCCTCGGTGAAGCCGCTCAGGCCCTGCAGCCGTGAACGGGCCAGGGTGAAATAGATGGCGGTCTGCAGATCCACCCCGTGTTTTTCGAAGATCTGGCTCGCGAGCTGATGGATCTTGAGCCAGTCCACCTCGGGACGGGAGGCGTGGCTGAGCTTATTGATCTCCGCTCGCAGCGCCTCGTACTCAGGCAACATTCTGGGGTCGCGCCCCACCTTCAGCGCCTGCTGGCCTTGCTGGTCATGTGTCATATCGGCTTCCAAAACAGGGGGGGCACTGCCTGCCCCCCGCACTATCAATAGAGGGATTCAGGCAATCTGAACTGGCTGAACAGGCCGCCAGCGAAGGGGTTTTGCACGCTGTCTGTGTAGACGCGATAAGTCATGGCCCCCTGATCCACCGGGAAGCGCACATCGAAGGTGGCCTCATTGACCTGGGTCAGCTCCCCCTTGTCCATCAGGCGGAACATGGCCCAGGGGCCGACGAAGCCCTCGCTGCGCGGGGAGCGCTCGCGGGCGGCCGGCACCAGGGTTATCTTGCTCTCGGCCCCGTCACGCATGGTGTTGGGCCACACCAGCGGGATCTTGGTGCGACGGCCATGGGCGTACTCCAGCAACTGGCCATCCAGGTTCAGCACGCTGCGCCGCTTGTTGGCGGTGAGCTCTATGGGCTCGAGGGCGAACTGCACCTCCAGGTTGCCCTGCTGGCTGAAGAAGATCTGGCGGATGCGGGCGGCTCTGTCCAGCTGCTTGACCAGCTCGGCCTGCATGGGCGAACTGAACTCTCCCTCCATCAGGCCGCTCTCCACCATGGGTTTGAGGTTGACCTGGTAGAAGCTGTCCAGCGTCCCGCCCGGCGCGAAGAAGCGCTCCATCTCGGAGAGGGGCACATCCTTGGCAGAGCCGGGCTCGAAGGGATAACGCCCCGCCAGCTGGCTGTTGAACGGGGCCAGCACCTTGTCCTGCCACTCCTGATTGAGGGAGGACATGGCAAGGTCTATCACCAGCCGCGAGCTCTGATCGGAGAGTTGCCCCACCCAGCGATCCAGCGGGGCCGGCAGGCCACGGGCATACTGTTGCAAGGCAAACACGGGGTCGGCGTACTTGTTGGTCAGGCGCAGCTGCACCGCCTTCAAGGCCGACTGGCCCGGCTCGGTGGCGTTGACGATGAGTTCCAGATAGTGCTGCAACTCCACCAGCTTCTGGTTCACCTCCTGGATGAGCGGCCCCTGTTCACCCCGGCCAGCCAATGCGGCATTGGTGGCCATAAAGGGGCGACCTATGCGGGCCGTGATGGCCTGCGCCGGATCCCCTTCCACATCGGAGATCTTGCGAATGCGGGTGTTGTCATCGAGGGCCGCCAGCACCCGCTGGAACGGCTGATCGTTGCCCGTGATGGCGGAGAGCACGTCCAGCGCCTGCTCCGGGCTCTCCAGGGTCTGCACATCCAGATTGGTCAGCAGTTTTTGCCACTGGTTGACGTAGTCGGTGACGTAGCGCTCATTGACCTGACGGGTGATCTCCTTGCGATCCGCCTCGCTCAGCTGAGTCAGCTTGCGCTGGCCCAGCACCCAGGCATCCATGGCGGTGAGATCGATCAGCGTCTTGTCCTGCTTCTGGAAGAAGTCGCTGAAACCAGGCCAGGTCAGCAGACGGGGCACCTGACCGGCGCTGTCGCTGCGCAGGGCAAAGACGGTGTCGAAGGTGGGTCCCACCTCGTCGCGCACGTAGAGATCCGGCGGCAACACCTCCCCCGCCTTTACCACCAGGTTCTGATAGACCCGCTGATACATGGGCAACTTGCCAAGCTCGCGCTGGGCACCATAGATGGGCTCCTTGAACGGCACGAAGGCGGTGATGGCCCCCTCATCCCGTGCCGCACGGGCACCGTGCCAGTCGGTGTGATCGAGGGCGTAATCCAGATGCCCCATCAGCTGCTCCTGCACCGCCCCCTGCCCCGGGAAGGCTTTCTGCCAGCGGCTCGCCATGTATTGCGCCACCAGCTCCTTGTTGCGGCCGGAGGCGTCATCGAGCATCCGCATCACCCGCAGTATGGCGAGCTTCTCCTCGCTGCCCGCCGGTGCCTGCTCGAGATCCGCCAGCAATCCCTGCATCTGGGCCGGCAGGAAGCGCAGGCTCAGCAGCTGCAGATAGGATCCCTCCACATAGGGACCTATCTCGTCCCCCTGATAGAGGCCAAGGTCGGCCACCAGCGGAGTGCGATCACGGTAGTTGCCAAAGGAGAGGGTCGCCTCGCGGATGAGATTGAGGCGTGGCAGCTGGCTCACCCCGAAGGCGTGGGCGTCGGCCACCTCGTTGGTCTCCATGAAGGCCTGGGCCTTGGTCAGCACGTTGCGACCCGCCTCCTCATTGACCCGGTAGAAATGGTGCCAGCCACCGATGAGGGCTGCCGAGAACAGCGACAGGCAACCGAGGCCGATGGCCATGCGGCGGCGGCGATAGAGGGTGTGCAGCCGGTTCTCCCCGGCCAGATGGGCCTCGGGGAAGATGATGGAGGAGAAGAGCTGGCGCACGAAATAGGTGTTGGACTCCCCGCGCAGGGCCGAGTGAATGGGCTCCGGCAGGTTGTAGCGGCGGGAGGCCGCCTGGGCGAACGCATCGAACGGCACCCCTTGCTGATAGACGGAGCTGATGTAGACACCGCGTACCAAGAGCGGCTTGCTCTCCTCTATGGCCAGGGTTTCGTCGAGCAGGCTGGTGACATAATCCTTCAGCCCCGCCAGCTGGCGCACGAACGAGAACAGCGCGCTGCGCTGGGCGGCATCGAGCCGGGCCAGCATCAACTCCGGCAGATTCTGGTTGAGGTTGTCCACCCACTGATCCCAGAACAGGGCCAGATCCTGCTGCCAGGATTGACCGTCACCGGGTTGGAAGGTCACCCCCAGCACGGCGTCACGGGCCTCCTTGTCGAGTTGCTCGTACACCACGTCAAAACCACGCAGCAGGTCCAGCTTGGTGAAGGTGACGTAGAGCGGCAACCGGGTATTCATGGTGGCCGACACCTCCTGCAGGCGCGCGCGCATCAGCTGGGCATAGGCCTTGCGTTCGGCCACGCTGGCGTGGGAGAGCCAGGCCAGATCCACGGTCAGTACCAGGCCGTTGAGGGGCTGACGACGACGATGTTCGGACAGCCAGGTCAGCAGGTGCAGCCAGAGCCGCTCGTGCTTGCGCGCCAGGGGATCCAGCTCGGGTTCGGACTGGGACAAGAGCTCGCCGGCGGGATCCAGCATCACCGCCTGCTCCCCCAGCCAGCAGTCCACCAGCTGATCCTGCGCCACGTCACGCAGATCGGTGTCTAGCCTGGGATTGAGCTTGTTGGCCGGGTTGGCGCGGTGAATGAGGCTGCTCTTGCCGCTGCCGGGCAGCCCCAGCACCAGGTACCAGGGCATGGCGTAGAGCGCCCCCTTGCCCAGATGGGAATTCAACGCCTGCAGCCAGCGATCCAGGAACAGCGCCTGCCGGTCGAGCAGCCCCTTGACCGGATCCTGCTCCAGCACCACCTCGTGCTGGCGCTCGGCCTTGAGCTGCTGCATCTTGCGCCACACCCGCCAGGAGAGAACCCCCAGCAGCAGCCAGAGCCAGAGCAGGGTGAACACCACCCGCCCCCACAGCGGCGCCAACGGCTTGGCGTCACGGATCTCGAGGCGAGGGCCCAGCCACCACACCAGGATCAGGGCAAGCCCCCAGAGCACCACACCGAGCAGAGGCCAGGAGGGTTTCAATTTCGGCAGCTGTTGCCGCAGAAAGGTAAAGATGGTTTTGAACATAAAATGTGATCCAACTCCGACTCAATGACTCATTTCGGCACTTATTTCGACAACGGGGTCGCCTGGCTCTCCAGGCGGCTGACCAACCCGGGCTCCCAGTGCGACAGCCCGAGGCGACTCGCCTCTTGCCACAAGTGTTGATAGTGCTGGCGCGCAAGCGCCTCCATGCCTTCCTGTGCCAACAGCTCCGCCTGCACCAGCTGGGCGTGAAAGCGATCTCTTGGCTCCTTCATCTGCGCCATGCGTTCATCGAGCAGGGCCAGGGCCGCGGCCACCCCCTGCTCCCCATGGCGCTGGGCTATCTCTTCGGCCAGGCAAGACTCCCCCTCGCCTCCTCCACCGCCCCTGACGGGTTGCAGCCAGCGGCCGCATTCGGGGGAGAGAAAGGGGCTGCCGTCACTGAAGGCGAGGTCCCGCAAGGCCGGCAGACGCTGCAAGAAACCATCGAGCTCCTCTGCGATGGCCCGGGCCACGGCGGCAAATCCCAGCCTCTGCGCCACCTCGGCCGAGAGGCGATGCCCCTCGAACCAGTAGGGAGCCAGGGTCAGGCTCTGCTCGATGCGCTGCCAGAGCCCCTGGTCGGGGCTGCTCATGGCGGCGCGGTACTCGTCCACCATGTCCGCCGACATGGGGGCCAGCTGGGTTTTGTTATCCCGGGCCACCATGGGTGGGGTCGTGATACCGGCCCAGATGGCGTGACGGCGCAGGCGATAGCCCACCGCCGCCTCCGGCTGACGCTCGATGAGCAGATCCGCCACCTTGAGCTGGGTCTGGCGCCAGGCCCTGTCATTGGAGCTGTCAATCTCGACGCCGGACCCCTTGGTGCTGCCACTGAGCACCATGGAGCCCGCCATGCCGGTGGCGGCGGCCGTCGCCACGACGGCGCTGCTCCCGGGTTGCACACTGGCATCTGCCTGGGCCTGGGCCACCTGCTGGCGCTGGGCCCGCTTCAGCCCCATCAGCAGGGGATCGAGCAATTCGCCCTTGTCCGGGCACCGGGCCAGCCAGACCCGCTCCAGCTGCTCGGCCTGGGCCAGCAACTGGGCCAGCTCGGCCGCCGAGGCGCTCTCGCTCACTCGCGGCAGAGCCCCCTCGAAGCGCTTGACGATTTGCACCATCAGCCGCTGTTTCTGGCTGGCATTGCCGGGCCAGGCCAGCAACCAATAAGCCTGGATCCAGGCTTCCAGCAGGCTGAGCGCGGCCCCCATGGGGGTCGCCTTGGCCGGATGCTGCAAGCAGCGCAGCAACTGGGCCAGTACCCGCATGTCCTTGGTGCGGCTCTCCAGCAACCCGAGACAGGCCTCGGCCACCGCATTGAGATCCACCTGGCCATGGGCCAGGGATCCCAGCTTGACCAGCTCTGTCTCCACATAATCCCAGCGCGGCTCGTCCGCCAGCACGGCGCCGCTGACTTGTCCATCCGGCAAGGGGGCGAGCAGGCGGGCACACCAGGGGTGTTGATAGCTCATGACGCCCCCTACCAGCGACACTGCTGGCGCAGGGGAAGCAGCGCCTCTTTCAGGCCGCTCAAATCGACCCGCAGCAAAGTGCCGTTGGCCGCCTTGACCTGCAGCTCGCGATGGCCAATCCAGCGCTTGAGCTCCTCGATGGCGGGCAGGCCGCGGCCATACTCCAGCAGCATTCCCTTGTCCCGGATAAACCAGCCCTGGGCGCTGTTGCCGGGCGAGCCGTCGAGCGCTATCTGCACCTCCTCGCCGACCCAGGGCGCATCGAGCCGCAGGCGGATATGGGTGATGCTGTCGACGCACCCGATGGCCAGGGTCGCCCCGCGCAAGGCGGGACGGGTGAGGGTTTCACTGCCACTGCCGGCATCGCTTTGCAGCAGGAAGGGGGGGCTGTCAGGGGTGCGGCTCTGCTCCTGATCCCGGATGGCTTGCCAGGCAGCGGACATGGCCGCGGCGCCGGACTCGGTGTCGGGGCCACTGCCAAGGGCGTCATAGCAGGCGAGCCGCACCAGCGGAGAGGGTTCGCGGCGGCACTGCTGCCAGCCGAGCATATCCAGCTGCGGCGCCGCGCTGCCGGCGGCCAGCAGCAATAGGCCGAGGACGCTCATCAATTCACCTCCAGTTTCTGGCACTTGTGATCCAGGGTGCGCTTGGGAATGTTGAGGCTCTCGGCCACCAGCATGCGGTTGCCCTGGAAGTGGCGCAGACGCGCCTCGATGACGGAGGCTTCGTACTGCTGCATGGCCCGGCGCAGATCCCGGATGTGGTTGTAGTCGTCCATCGAGGACGGCAGCTCCACACAGACCCGCTCCCGCAGCTCAGGCGGCAGCGCCTCCAGCACCACCTCTTCCCCGTGACGGGTGTGGGCGCAGGCGACCTCCAGCAGATTGCGCAGCTCGCGCACGTTGCCGGGGAAGTCATAACTTTGCAGCTGCTTCAAGAACTTGCGCTGCAGCCCCGCCAGGGTCTTGCCATCCTGGACGGCAAACTGGGCCATGAAGTGCTGGCACAAGAGCGGCACGTCGTCCATGTGCTCCCGCAGGGGGGCAATCAGCAGCAGGCACTGGCAGAGCCTGTGGTAGAGGTCGGCCCGAAACTGCCCCTCCTCCACGTGACGGCTGAGGGGCTGATGGGTGGCGGCGATGAGGCGAAAATCGGAGTGGTACTCCTGCTCGGCCCCAAGCGGCCGGTAGCTGCGGGTTTCCAGCACCCGCAGCAGCTTGGCCTGCATGGCGGCGGGCATGTCCCCCACCTCGTCCAGGAACAGGGTGCCGCCATTGGCCTGGGCCACCAGCCCCGCCTTGTTGGTCAGTGCCCCGGAGAAGGCCCCCTTCTGGTAACCGAACAGCTCGCTCTCGATGAGGTTCTCCGGGATGGCGGCGCAGTTGATGGCGACGAACGGCTTGGCCGCCCGATCGGAGCACTGGTGCACCAGGCGGGCCACCACCTCCTTGCCGCTGCCGGTCTCCCCCTGAATGAGCACGGTCAGCTTGTGCTGGCCCGCCAGGCTTATCTGCTCGCGCAGCCCGCGGATCACCGCCGACTGGCCGACCAGCTGATCGCCGAGCAGCTTTTCATGCTGGCGCAGCCGCTCTCCCTCCCCCTTCATCTGGCGCAGGGAGTCCCGCAGCACGCTCTGATCCCGGCGGCTGCGCCCCAGATCGCGAATAAGGGTGAGCTGGTTGCAAAAGACCTGCGACAGCTGTGCCAGCTCGGGACTCTCCGCCCACCCCTGCAACACAGCCCCCTGATCCATCATGGCCAGCACGGCGAACGGCTTGCCGTTGCCGTCCAGCAGCGGGAAGGCATGCAGGCCGCACTGCTGGCCCAGGTTGGAGAGCAGGAGGCGAAACTCCTTGTGCTCGATGCGGGCACCGCCATGGAGGGAGTCCCAGGTGCGGGACTGGGCCTTGTGCAGCACATAGGCGAGCGGGTGGGAAAAATCGTCCACCGCCAGGGCCAGGCTCACCGCCTGTCCCTTGACCCAGCCGGTGCATTCGAGCTGGCGACCGCTTACATCCAGCATGCCGAGCAGTATCCCCTTGGGCTGGAAGCTGGCGTCCAGGGTCGAGCTCCACCAGTGGCACAGGTGCTGCTCGTCGCGCTGTTGCGTCAAGGCGAGGGCAAAGGCGAGGGCTTGTTCCATGATCAGCCCTCCACCTCGGCCACGAACTGGTGATCGGCCACCGAGAAGCGGACGCACTTGATGGGTTCACCGGCCGAGAGGCGCTGCAACAGCTGCAGGGAGACCGGCGGCAGCAGGGCGCCGTCGATGACGGATTCCAGCATGCGGGCACCGTTCTCGCTGCGATTGGCGCGCAGCAGGATCTCCTCGGCCACCTCGCTCTCCAGCACCACCTCGGCGCCGAAGCGCTCCTTGAGCAGCTTGACCAACCGGTTGAGCTTGCCGCCGACAATCTGCACCAGGGTGTCGTGACCCAGCGGCAGATAGGGGATCACCTCCATGCGTGCCAGCAGGGCCGGCTTGAAGAAGGCTGCGAGCTCGGGATAGAGCGCATCCAGCAGATCATCGGGCTGCTCGGCGTGATCGACTATGGTCTGGAAGCCGAGGTTGGAGGTGAGGAAGAAGACCACGTTCTTGCAGTCGATGATGCGTCCTTCCCCGTCCGCCAACTCGCCCTTGTCGAACGCCTGATAGAAGAGGTTGAGCACATCCGGATGGGCCTTCTCCACCTCGTCCAGCAGCACCACGGAATAAGGCTTCTGACGAATGGCCTCGGTCAGCACGCCACCCTCGCCGAAACCGACGTAGCCGGGCGGCGAACCGATAAGACGGGAGACGGTGTGCTTCTCCTGATACTCGGACATGTTGATGGTGGTCAGGTACTGGCGGCCACCGAACATCAGCTCGGCAATCTGCAGCACGGTTTCGGTCTTGCCGACCCCGCTCGGCCCCACCAGCAGGAAAGCGCCGAGCGGTCGGCCGGGACGACGCAGGTCGGCGCGGGCGGTGAGCAGGTGCTTGTGCAGGTGGGCTACCGCCACATCCTGCCCCTTGATAAGCTCGCCGAGGTACTCCGGCAGCCGGGTCACCACGTCCAGCTCCCCTTGGGAGATGCGATTGAGGGGCACCCCGGTCCACTCGGCGATGACGGCGGCAATCTGGGTCTTGTCGACATGGGCGGAGACCAACACTTCTCCCTGCTGCAGGGCGGCCAGCTCGCGCTCGAGGCTGGCAAGCGTCTCGGCGGCGGCTTGGGGATCCAGCGGCGCATCGGCGAGATCCAGCGCCTCCCTGGCCAGCATCTCATCCTGCTGATCGGCGAGCAGGGCGGCGCGCAGCTCGACTATCTGGTGCACCAGCCCCTGCTGCTGCTGCCACCGGGCCTCCTGCTCGGCCAACTCCTCGCGGCAAGCCTGCTGGGCGGCCTGCAACTCGGCCAGACGCTCGGCGTTGTCGCCAAGGCCTATCAGACTCTGGCGCTCCAGCTGGCGGATCTCCAGCTCGCGCTGGCGCAGCGCGTTTTGCAGGTGGCTGACCGCGCGCGGCGGCGTGGTGAGGTTGATGGCCACCCGGGCACAGGCGGTGTCGAGCACGTCGATCGCCTTGTCCGGCAACTGGCGGCCGGAGATGTAGCGGGCGGAGAGCTGGGCGGCCGCCTGCAGCGCCTCCTCGTCGATGAGCACCCCGTGGGCCTTCTCGTAGATGCTGCGCAGGCCGCGCAGGATCACGGTAGCCTCGTCGGCATTGGGCTCACCCACCTTCACCAGCTGGAAGCGGCGCGACAGGGCGGCGTCTTTTTCCACGTACTTCTTGTATTCGCCCCAGGTGGTGGCGGCTATGGTGCGCAGCTCGCCCCGGGCCAGGGCCGGTTTGATGAGATTGGAGACATCCAGGCCGCCGGCCTGGTTGCCAGCCCCGATCAGGGTGTGGGCCTCGTCGATGAAGAGGATGACGGGACGCACCGAATCCTTGACCTCCTGCATCACCCCCTTGAAGCGCTTCTCGAACTCCCCCTTGACCGAGGCACCGGCCTGCATGGCGCCGAGATCCAGGGTCATCAGCTCGACGCCGTGCAGCTTCTCGGGCACCTGGCCCGCCACCATGCGCAGGGCCAGCCCCTCGATGAGGGCGCTTTTACCGACCCCCGCCTCCCCCACGACGATGGGGTTGTTTTTGCGGCGGCGGGAGAGGATGTCGATCATCAGGTCGATTTCATGATCCCGGCAGAGCACGGGATCCAGCGTCCCCTGGCGGGCCTGCTCGGTGACGTTGACGGTGAAGCGGGCCAGCAGGCTGGCATCGGCCGGCAGGGCGGCCTGGGTCGCAGCGCCGCTGGCAGAGACTGTCACCTGGGTCTCGGCAGAATCCTTGACCCACTCGTCGAACTGCTGGCGCAGCAGCTCCCGATTGACGTTGGCAAGCAAACGGGTCACCGACCCCGGCAAATAGCGCTGGGGAGTCATCAAGAGCACCAGCAGCATGACGCCGCTGCGCAGCTGGGCGTGTTGCAGCTCGGCGGAGGCGAGCAGCCAGCTGTCTTGCAGCCACTCCACCAGGAGCGGCGAGAAGGAGGGATATCCCTGACCATAACCGCTGTCGGCGTTCGAGGGTTGCAGCAGGGTCTTGAGTTCCTCTACCTCCACCCCGGCCACTTTCAGGATCTGGCGCACGTCGCTCAGCGGGGTCTCCAGCATTTTCAGCAGCAGATGCTCGATGCGGATCTCGGCCCCTTGATGGTTGACGCAGAGGGCCGCGGCCTCCTCCAGCATGTGACGGCAGATGGGGTTGAGTCTTTCCACCAGTACGGGTAGCTCTATACGGATCAAGGCGTGCTCTCCTTAGTATTTTATTTTAATAATTCGCCCAGTTGACGCAGCACGTCCTGGGTCTGGTTATTGAGTTGGTGGTGATAGAGGCCAAAGATGATGGCCAGGATCAGGGCGCCGCCCATGAACAGGCTGCGCAGGGAAACCTGCTTGCGCAGCTGGTAGCGGGAGGCCTGGCGACCGAGGTCGAGGTGAAAGACGCTGGGGGCCTCACCACCGACCTCGGGGGCGAGCTGCTTGTGCAGCTGCCTGACGATGCGCTCGAATTCGTCCCGTCCCTGGCTCATCACCTTGTAGCGCCCCTCGAAACCGAGGCAGAGGCACAGATAGATGAACTCCAGGATGTCGCGATAGCGCACCGGATCTTCCTGCAGGCGGGCCAGCAGCACGAACACCTTCTCGCCGCCCCAGGTCTCGTTGTGAAAACGGGTCAGCAAGGAGTGCTCGGACCATTCGCTCTGGCTGCCCCAGTCGCGGCCCATCACGGCCTCGTCGATGAAGGTGCAGAGGATATAGCGAAACGACAGCACCACCCCGTTCTCGTAGCCCTGGGCCATCAGCTCCTGTTCAATGGCCTGGATCTCTGTCACCACCCGCTGATAGAGCTCGGGCACCCGGTCGTGGCGCGACAGCAGGCGCACCCGCTGCACCAGCCCCAGCAAGGGGGTCACCGCATCTATCATGGGGTTGATGCTCTGGCCACGCAGGCGGAACCAGTGGTCCGAATCCATGTCCAGCTGCTCGGCATGATCGAACAGCAGGTCGCTCAGTTGCTCGTTCTTGATAATGTCCGTGGTCATCTTTGCTTGTTTCCTTGGTGCTATCACTGGCTACGGATGGCCCAGAGCTGCATGTCGAGCTCCGGGAAATCGCCGGCGATGTGGAAGGCGAGGGTGTTGCCCACCGCCAGCATCTGCCAGGCCGGACTCTGCCGGTCGAGCTGGAAATAGCTGTAACCGGCGTGATAGGGCAGCTGACGGGGCGCCACCGGCAACGGCAGCAGCGGAATGCCGGGCAGTTGCAGGCTGATGAGCTCGCGGATCTTGTCGCTGGAGGCCACCTTGGTCTGTTGCAGCAACTGCTTGCGCAGCTGCTCCTGGGGCATGCGGGCGCGCACCGCCAGCACGAAGTCGGCGCTTTGCATCAGCTCGCTCTCCCCCACCACGGCCACCATGACGCCGTACTGGTGCTTGCGCAGCTGGATGGAGACGGCGCGGGGCGAGAGCACTGTGCTCAGCGCCTGACGCAGGGCCAGCATCACCGGCTCGAAGCTCACCTGCTGATCGTCGTGGCGATAGGCGGGGAACTCGGGGGGAAGGCGGGACTCGTCGGTGAAGGTCATCAGCTCGCCGCACAGCTGCACCAGCGCCTCGTGCAGCCGCTCCGGGTGCAGGGTGCCAAGACGCGCGAGGTGCGACAGCTGGGGCTGGGCCCGGTTGAGCAGTTGCAGCATCATGAACTCGGCCACATCGGCGACCCCCTGCTGCCCCGGCGCCGCGATGCGCTGGGAGAGGCTGCGGGCCCGCTCTGCCACGAGGCCGGCCGACTCGCCGAGGAAGCGCTTGAGGGTCGGGATGGCGGAGACGCTGATGCTGCAGGGCATGAAGTTGGGATCCAGCACCAGGCCGCCGTCCGGGCGCTTGTCCAGGATCCGGGCGATGGCGAGCGAGGCATAGGCGCTGCGATCGTCCCGCTCCAGCATCAGCCGCAGACTGACCCTTCCCACCTCGAGGGAGACCACGTCCCCCCCTTCGCTGTGCAGATCCCGCACGTCGTGGCGATGGGCCTGCAACCGGCTGGAGACCAGCCCCCCCTGCCCCACCTCGTTGACGCCGCTCACCGAAAGCGGCAGCGCCAGATAGACCTTCTGGTTTGCCACCGAGGCGTCGGTAACCTCCAGGGGCGATGGCAGCACATCGTCATTGGGAATATTGAAAACGGTGCCGTCCGGCAGTATGCCGGTGGCCCCCACCAGGGCGATGCGACCAAAGCCGAGGTAATCCTCGTTGATGGCGAGCGACTGCAAGCCGTAGAAATAGTCGGAGAGCGCGCTCAGGCGAGCGTGCAGCGCGTAGTCCGAATGCCTTTGTTGTTGCTGGAAGTGCTGGGGCTTGATGAAGAGCCCCTCACGCCAGATAACCCGATTTCGACTCGACATGGTTATTCTTCTTCTTGTTGCAGTTCCACTTCATCCAGACGCAGATGAACCAGGATTTGATAGGCCGTGCCCTTGCTCTTGACCTTGATGACCTTGCGCCACTCGGCGCTGTCCGGATCGGCGTAGCGTGCGATCACCCCGATGTAGCGAGTCTTCTCGTCAAGCTTGATGGGAGGCAGATACTTGAACTGGCCCGGCAGCAAGGTGTAGTCCTGATGATCCAGGTAGTTCTTGCCGAGGGCCTTCTCCACGTCCTCGGTCACCTGGTCGTAGTCGGTGGCGAGCAGCTTGGAATCTTCCGCCAGCAGCAGCACCTGAAACTCGATCGGCGCCGCCTCCCCGCTCTCGTTGGGGTTGACGTCGGGCTCGGCCACCAGGCTCAGCCCCAGGGTGGAGGGCTGGCTGTCATTGCTGCCCACCTGGATGTCCGGGTTCATGGCCACGTCGGCCATCTTGCCCATGGTGGTACAAGCTGCCAGGGTCAGCACACAGGCCCCCAGCATCAACGCACGTATCATCAAATCAGTCCCTGTTGCTGACGCACTGCCTGGTCATAGGCCTGGGCATACACCTGGTGGAACAGCTTGTCGAACCCTTGCTGCCGGGCCGAGGTGAGCTCGCGGTAGTAGTGCTGATACATGTTCCAGGCCCAGCCCTCGTCGGCCATGCCGGGAGTGCCGGTGCGGCGGTAGTGCTCGAAGCGACCGAGCAGCGCCTCGGGCGAGAAGGCTTGAAGGATGCTGTCCAGCGCCGCGCCTATGGCCTGCTGGTTCGCCACGTGGTGAATGCGCACATTGCGCAGACTCTCGGCCACCGCCGCCGGGGCGGTCAGGTGCACCGGGCTCTTCTGCTCGGCAAACATCACCGCCAGGGTCTCGTCATAGTCGAGCCCGAGCCGCAGCGGGTTGTCCTCGATGGGACGCAGGTGCTTGTCCGCCAGGGCGGCCTGATCGCTTTGCAGTTGCAGCAGCCCCTCCACCATGGCCCGCACCGTCTTGCCCATCTCTTCGAGCATGTCGTGGGCCTGCTGGGTATCCTGCAGCTGCAGCGGCTGACCCAGGCCGCGCATCAGCGGGGTCAGGGCCACGTGATCGACCCCCTCCAGCGGATGGGCATAATCGGGATGGTTCTCTATGGTGGGCATATCCAGAAATTCTTGGTTCATGGTGTTCTCGGCGGCAGAAAAGGGGGAAAGGGACGGATGTTCCATATCCGGTTGTAAAGAGAAGTCGGCCTGGCGACGAGGATCCACCAGGGGAGTCAGCGAGGAGCGCTCATGCTGCAGCGCCAGCAGGGGGTCGACGGCCAGGGCGCGCGACGCCTCCATGGGCTGGCTGATCCGCTCATCGCCGCTCAGCCACTCGTCAAGCTGTTCGGCCGGGCGTGTGCCCAGCACCTGCTGCAGGCTCTGCTCGGCCGAGATGGCCCCCAGATAGGCGCGCAGCCGGAACGGGCCGACGACGAGCTCGTCCCCCTGCTCCAGATACACCTTGCGGGCCCGCCCTATGGGCGAGGTCGCGCCGTTGATGTAAGTCTGGCCGCTCAGATCGCACAGGCAGAAGCGGCCATCCTGGCGCTCGACCCGGGCGTGGGCCGGCATCACGGCCCCCAACCTGTCTCGCAGTTGCCAGTCATCCTGCTCGGAGGCCCCCAGGGTCCCCCCCATCTCGTCGAAGCGGTATTGCCCCTGCTGGTTGCCGTCGAGCTGCTCGCTGTTGAGCACCACCAGGGAAAGTTGCTGGTTAAAGTCGTCCACATTCACTCCTGCACACAAATGGTCACGAAGGGATCACTCGGCGGCTGGCCAAGAAAGGTACTCCACCCGAGGCGCGCACTCTGCTCCTCCCCCAGCCGCAGCCCCCTGGCCTGCTCCTGGCCGAAACCAAGTCGCAGATCCCAGGCCAATTGGTCGCGCAGGATGAAGGAGACAAAGGTCACCAGGGCGGGGAAGTGCTCCCCGTTCGGCAGAAACCCGAGAAACTGCCCAAAACTCAGGTTATTGATCTTCAATAGAAACTTGCCCGCACAGTCGTTCACCTTGTCGCCGATGACAAAATCGTCCCCCAGGGTGGCGCAGGCGCTGCCCAGCCGGTTTTGCTGATCCTGATGAATGGGCACCCTGCGCCATTGCCAGGCACTCACCTCCACCTGCGCCAGATCGAAACAGTGCGCCACCAGACCGGCCACCACCTCGGGGGAGCGGCTGGGGCTGGCCAGCAGTCCCGCATAGGAGAGCATCTTGGCGCGGTTGACCGGCAGGCTCTGGCAGACTGCCTCGTTGCCCAGCCCCACCAGGGCGAACATCAGGCGGGAGAAACCATCCTCGCCGTTGTCCTGGAAGCGCACGTGATAGCGATACTTGCGCCAGATCCGGTGCAGCAGGGTCAGCAGACGGTGATGGAAGAAGTCCAGAAACAGACCCAGCTTCTGCTCCCCCTGGGCGTACTCCCACGCCAGGGAGTCCAGGTAGTACCCGGGCATGGGGGACTGGCTGCCATGCAGGCCGAGGAACGCCACCTCCAGCTCGTGGCGACCCTTGCCATCGCGGCCGATCTGCAGCACATCGCTGGTAGGAAACCCTAAGGAGGCGGTCGCCTTGAAGCGGATCCCCTCATCCCCGGGCAGGTGATCGAGCCTGCGTTCCTGATCGGTGCCGTCCAGCCGGTTGAGCAGCTCAACCAGCTGGAAGAAACTGAAGCGGGGCGCGTCCTTCGCGGACGTCACATCAGGGAGTGCTGACCGATCTGGACTGGCCACAGGTAACGCTCCTTGTTGTCGAGATTGACCACCTCAAGGAGGTGGAAGGCATTGACGCTGGCATACAGCGAGAAGAAGTGGGCAAGCACAGTGCTGAACAGGTAGAGCTCCCCTTCGCTGCCAAAGGCGGACTGGCGGATGGAGAGCACCGACTTGAGCCCGCGCACCGGCATGCCCCGCACCAGCCTGTCTACCGGGCTGGTTTCGATCTGCTCTATCCCCGCCAGCCGCTTGCGCGACGCCTGCTCCGCCTGCTTGTCGTGCAGTGCCGGAAAATCGTAGGTGCGCAGCACCTGTACCAGGGCATCCCGGCGCAGCAGGGAGACATAGTTGAGGGACAGGTTGGAGATGAGGGTCCAGTGCAGGCTGCCATCGAGGGCCGGTCGCAATGGCCGGGTCGGCCGGATCAGGTTGCGGAAGGTGGCAAACGAGGGGGAGCTGCCGGTGGGCACGCAGATGCTGCCCACCTTGAGGCGGGCGGCACGGGAGCGGTTGGTGCAGGTCAGGGTGACTGAGATGGACTCATCCAGATTGACTGTGGTGGTTTCATCTCCCCGCACGAAGGAGAGGCTGTGCTCGAAACCGTCGCCGCTCACCGACTCTCTGACCCGCACCCGGTAATAGAGCGCCAGCCGCTGCTTGGCCCGCTCTATCTGGTGCTGGAAACTCTCGAATGGCTGATAGATGCGCGGCGTACCGCGGGAGCGGCCGAGGTTGCCCTCGACCCAGCCCTCGACCTCATCGACCGAGAAGATCTCGAAGCTGTCCGCATGGCGATAGCTCGCCTTGAGGGGGTACTCCGTCTGGCGGCCGTTGAGATTGACCGGCTCGCTATCGTGCTGGAACAGGTTGATGGCCGGCACGCAGTTGAGCATGAAGGAGTCGGGCCGGATCTTGAGCTCAGCCGGCAGGGGCCGGTCGAAACAGAAGTGGATCTTGAATTCGCTCACCGGCAGCGGCTGTTTTGGCCAGTCGCCACCGCTGAGTTCGAAGAAGAGGAAGCTCTCCGGGAAGCAGAAATACTCCTGCAGGATCCGGTAGCCGGAATAGACGTTGTTCGGATAGGGCAGGAGCGCATCGTCGCGCTCGAAGCCGACGGGCTTGAGCGCCTTGGCCTCCTGGCGAAAGCGCTTGCCGTCTATCTCCAGCTCGATATGGGAGAGTTGGTTGGAGAGCCAGAAGTAGAGCTCATAGGCGGTATAACTGTCGCCACCGAGGAAGAAACGCAGCTTGTCCAGCTGCAGTTCGCTCAATGGCAAAGGGGCATGCAGGGCGATATCCAGCGAGATGGTGGAGAGATCGTTGCCGCTTTGGGCCGCGATGTGGCGGATATCGGCCGGATAGACCCAGGCATCGTGACTGGTCTGGAAGTGACAGGTCACCTCGTCCATGGGCAGGCTGTCGAGCTGGCAGCCTTGCTTGACCAACGCCGGCTGGGTGATGGCTCCCGGAATGACCGAGAACTGCATGATGGTCATGCTGGGCACGGGGCGCAGATAGTTCGGCCAGAGCATATTGAGCAGACCGTGGGTCAGCTCGGGGAACTCATCCTCTATCTTGGCGCGTAGATTGCCGGTGAGAAACGCGAAGCCTTCCAGCAGGCGTTCCACGTCCGGATCGGTATTTTGCTCCGACAGGAAACGGGTGAGTTCGGGATGCGCATCGGCAAATTCGCGCCCTTGCAGGCGCAAAAATGCCAATTCATCCCTGAAGTAATGTTCCAGCGACATTGAGATCAGACCATGCGGTAGTGACGGTGGCTGTCCATATGGACGTTGAACGAGGTAACCTGCTCGATATGCTCCAGTCTCACGTGGGCCGTCACCTGAAACGACATCTCGAGCGGACTCGACTGATGATCGGGTGAACGCACATCCACATGCACGATCCGCGGCTCATAGCGGCGGATGCATTGCCGGATCGCCTCACGGATCCGCCCACGGATGTCGGCGCTGCCCTGGGTGGCATCATTGAGATCGATGACACCGAGCTCGGGCGCGCTGCGACAATTGCCGGGGCGAGTGTTGAGGATCTGATCGAGCTGGCGTTTGACCGAGTCGATCAGCTCCTCAACGTCCGATTGGGGGGAGGAGACAAGCCCCTCCCCCCGGATCCGGTCAAACAGACTGGCCGCATTTCCTCTATCCCAGGAAGAGAGATACGGCATCGGGCATTATTCCTTGTCCAGACGACCCACCAGGGACAGCTCGAAGCTGGCACCCATGTATTTGAAGTGCGGGCGCACGGCCATGGCGACCTGATACCAGCCCGGCTCCCCTTCCACGTCCAGCACCTTGATCTGAGCGGCACGCAGCGGGCGACGGCTGCGCACGTCTGCCGGCGGGTTCTCCTGATCGGCCACGTACTGCTTGATCCAGCCGTTCAGTTCACGCTCCAGATCCTGACGCTCCTTCCAGGAGCCGATCTGCTCGCGCTGCAGCACCTTGATGTAGTGTGCCAGGCGATTGATGATGAACATGTAGGGCAGCTGGGTACCGAGCTTGTAGTTGGTCTCGGCTTCCTTCCCTTCCTTGGTGTTCGGGAACACCTTGGGTTTTTGCACCGAGTTGGCGGAGAAGAAGGCCGCGTTGTCGCTGTCCTTGCGCATGGTCAGGGTGATGAAGCCCTCTTCCGACAGCTCGTATTCACGGCGATCCGTGATCAGCACCTCGGTCGGGATCTTCGCCTGCAGCTGACCCATGGCCTCGTAGACATGCACCGGCAAATCATGGATGGCACCGCCGCTCTGGGGACCGATGATGTTCGGGCACCAGCGATACTTGGCGAAACTGTCGGTCAGGGAGGTGCCCATCAGATAGGCGGTGTTGCCCCACAGGTAGTGATCGTGATCCGAGCTGATGTCTTCCTGATAGTTAAAGCCCTTGATGGGGTTTTCAGTCGGATCATAGGGCAGACGAGCCAGGAAACGCGGTGCGGTCAGCCCCAGATAGCGGGCATCTTCCGATTCACGCAGCAAGCGCCACTTGGTGTAAGCCGGGCCTTCGAAGACCGACTTGAGATCCTTGATGGAGGGCAGATCGGTGAAGCTGTCCACGCCAAAGAAGGCCGGTGCGACGGAGGAGATGAAAGGCGCGTGGGCCATGGCTCCCACCGCACTGACATATTGCATCAGCTTGATGTCGGGTGCGCTATGGGTGAAGGCATAGTCGCCGATCACGGCACCGACAGGCTGACCACCAAACTGGCCGTAACCGGTCGAATAGACATGCTTGTAGAGGCCGGACTGGGTGATCTCGGGCGAGAACTCGAAATCTTCCAGCAGCTCTTCCTTGGTCGCATGAAGCACCTGGATCTTGATGTTTTCACGAAAATCGGTGCGATCCACCAAGAGCTTGAGGGAACGCCAGGAGGACTCCAGTTCCTGCACCTCTTTGGCGTGCAGGATGACGTCCATCTGCTTGCTCAGCTTCTTGTCGAGCTCGACAATCATGCTGTCCACCAGAGCCTTGTTGACCGGCTCCGAGGTGGTACCACTGTCCAGAATGTTGGCGATCAGGGCGGCAACCCCCTGCTTGGCGACACTGTATCCCTCATCCACCGGGGTGATGCGGGCCTGCGCCATGATTTCGTCCAGCAAGGACGAGGAGGCCGCACTCGCCCCCGCTTGAACCTGTTCTTCGACCAGAGACATATTTTTTCCTTATCAGTCAGTCAATTAATCTGCGGATCACTGCGCAGGCTTAATCAGATCCAGCTCCTTGAGCAGTTGCTCGCGAGCTTCGTCACTGGACAGCAGATCCTGCAAACGATTGCGGAAGGACGGGATATTTCCGAGCGGTCCTTTCAGGGCAACCAGGGCCTCACGCAGTTCCAAGAGCTTGCGCAGCTCGGGAACCTGCTGGGCCACGCTGTCGGGGGTGAAGTCTTCCAGAGACTGGATCTTGATCGACACTGGCAACTCGTCCTGGCTGTTTTCTTCCAGGCGGTTGGGAACGGAGAACTTCAGCTCCAATGCAGATTCTTTCATGACAGAGGAAAAATTATTCTTGTCGATGGAGACGGTTTGACGCTCCTCAATGGGGGTCTCTTCCGTGCGTCCTTTCATATTGCCCACCACCATCATGGTCAACGGAAGTTCTATTTCCGCCTGTTGACCACCGGTTGCCGGCACATATTTGATATTGATACGCTCTTTGGGCGCAACAGTGGCGCCATCAATTCCTTTTCCCATGCTCTAAATACCAAGTTAAGGATCCATGAAGACCCCAAAGCTTATAGCCAATGCATCTGTCAGCAACTGTAAAAAATGACAGTTGACGGGATCGGCAGGGATCCTGACAAAAAAACATCAGCCGACGGCGCATTCTCGATATATACCAAGGCGAAGCTTGGCAACCGAAAACACAGTATGCATCTTGTTACTTAATACAACCAGATAACGTCTCTACTCTTTGTTAGAGATCATATTGGTTAGAGAGCTATTTGCGATAAATGGTATATTTTAAAATATCAACGAGTCAACAATAAACTATTTAAAATGGATTTATAAAACAACGAATAACAAAATACATCAATTAAAACAAGAGATTACATTCAACTCACAAGTCTTTCAGTGCAAGGTCATAAACAAGGATAAATCAGAAACAACCATTATTGACGTAGGATTAATCTGATATTCAGCCAAGATGTAGAGTGAACTTCACTCTATGAATACAGGTCAATCAACAACCTATTTCAAGACTAATTATGTAACAATAAGTGTCTGTTGACATATAGTAAATCCGCCATGATGGTGTTTCATGACGACTTCATGACTGATTAATGACAAGAAAACAGGAGGCATAGGGGAAACAAGATATCATTCATTCGCTTTGAATATGTGACATCGACACGGCATTCATGGTGCTAAATGTCGTTGTGTGGCTGCACCAGCTGACTGTTTTTTTCCAGTGTCACAAACCAGTGCTGCGCCAGCTTCTGTCCAGCTCCCTTCTCTTGTTCTGTCATGCCTTTTTCCAGCTCACGGCTAGCGGCAGTCGCATCAGTATTGCCATCCGTGGCCGCCAGCAAATACCATGCATAGGCATGCAATCTGTTGCGAGGCGCCCCCCAGCCCTGTTCACGCATGGTACCCATACGATATTGGGCTTGACGGTGGTTGGCATTTGCCGCAAGTCGGTACTGTTTCAATGCCAGGCTGTAGTCCGCCTCACCGCCGAGTCCCAGCCGCAACATCTCACCATAGGCATAGCGGGCATCCACATTGCCTTCACCAGCGGCAAGGGAAAGGCTCTGGCGAGCCGCCTTCAGCTCTCCCCTCTCCTGCTGCAAGACTGCCAGCTCAAGCTGAGCCTGGCTCACCCCACCCACGGCGGCCAGGGTCAGCCAATATTCACGGGCAACCGCATCGGTCTGCTGCAGGCTCAACTGGTATTCGGCCTCATGGAAGCCCTGGCCTGCGGCCAGCTCCAGCCAGTACCGGCCCAGCGCCAGATCCTGGGGCACCTGTTCACCCGCCAGATAGGCCTGCCCCAGCCACAGCTGAGCTGATGGCGAACCCGCATTGGCGGCACGCTGATAAAGGGGAAACGCTTCTGCCGTGTTTGCCTGGCGAGCCAGGGTCAACAAGGCATCCGGCTGTTGCTGGGCGGCGGCCTTTTCGTACCAACGCTGGGCAAGATCGGGGCGCTTGGTCACCCCCTTGCCCTGCTCATAGCGCAGGCCGAGCCGATATTGGGCGTCACGATTCCCCTGCTCGGCGGCCTTTTCCAGCCACTGAACCGCATCGGCATCGGCGCCGGGCTGGCTGGCGTACCACTCACCCAGAACCAACTGAGCACCGGCATGATCCCGTTTGGTAGCCTGCTCGAACCAGTCGAGACACGCGCTCACCAGCTTATCCTGGTGCTGACGCTGGCACTCCTTGCCAAGTTGATAGCTGGCGTCCCGATTGCCCAGCTTGGCCGAACGCTGCCACCAGTCATGGGCCAGCCTGGGGTTCTTGGGCTCACCCAAACCAGCCTGATACCAGCTCCCCACCTGCAACGCCGCCTTACCGCGCATATCGGCGTCCGCCGCCATGGGGCCCGTCTGCTCGACCGCCAGTTTCATCCAGCGCATGGCCTCGGGATAATCCGGCTTGGCCGCCAGACGATTGGCCAGCTCATATTGCGCCTTGCCCTGGCCCTGCCGGGCGGCTTGAGAGAGTTCGGACTCGGTGAGTGGTGTAGTTGTGGTACAAGCGGTTAACCAGCTGCTCGCCAGTGCCAACCATAATGTGCGGTATGTCATTATCTATATCTGCGAATAATTAAGATGGGAGGGGTGGCTGCGTGCGTAGCACTTTTTGACCACCTGATGTATTTGCTATTTCTCTTCAGCTCTCTTTAAAATTGACCGTGTTCTAGAGACCCTCATGCCGATACAAAGCACTATTGCTCATTCACATGGTCCAGCTTGACCAGGTCCAGACCCAGCTTGCGCCCCTCGTTTAACAGCTTATCGAGAATATCAGCGCGACAAATAAAACCCATATATTGATCAGCCTCGATATCCCAAAGCACAACTTCATATCCTCGCGCTTGCAGCCATAAGTCATAAAGCACCAACATGCTCCAAACTGATGCATCCTCATCCGGCTCAGAGCAAATGAAGTGCTCCTTCAAACCATGCACATCCGCCAATGCGTTGCCCTGTAACTCAACTTCCTCGACGTCTCGCCAGTCGATATTGAGACATCCCCAATGCTCATCAGAATTCAGCGCAACAAGTGTTGACACTATACCGTCCTGTAGCGCATCGGCATTCGTATTCATCAGAGAGTTCAACCTGCCGACCCTGATCTCTTCAGGCAGAGGGGATAGTAAAATTGATAGAACCCATTTCTTTCTTCGTCTTTCGACATAAACCATGGGAATCAACAGAGGAGACAAGATGATGACAGAGAGGAGCAGGAATACTTTTTTTATCACCTTCACTTGTTTTCCTCGATTTCTTTTCATACAGAACCACGGGACCAAGCAATGTCACAATAGCAGCAAAATGTCACTTGGTTCGAGATATATCGATCATGTAGGCTATGCATGATCGATAAACGCGGACTACTCCTGTACCCAGAACAACATGTCATCCTTGTTGATATGGGTCTGCGAAGGCAGCCTCTGCCCTTTGCGCAGTTGCCACTGCTCATCGGTCAGGTTGCACCGCCAGTTGCCATCTTGCTCCACCACTGAGCCCGGCATGGCAATGTGATGTTGAGCCACTCGCAGTGCCTGCCATTTTTCTGCAATACCATTGTCTCTGGCATAATCGACCAGGTCCTTGGGGTAATAGCGCATATCCCGGTAGCTGCTGTCATCCAACTCATAGAGCAGGGTGACAAGCGCCGTTTCAAAAGCCCAATAGCCAAAATAGATGGCATGCTTTGCCTTGTGCCAGTCATACCAGAAACACTCTTTACATCCTTTGTACCATCCCTTGAGATACTGCTTGATACTCGCCTCTCGCTCGGTTTTAGTTGGGGTCACCCCATCCCCCTTGATGGCATCAAATAGAGTGCGATAAACCTCGGGAATATAGGATTCGGGACCACGGGGAAAACCAGGATAGCCGAGACGGGCCAGCAGCACGCTCCAGAGCGGGTCGTCGTCCCCTTCCGGATTTTTACTGATATAGCGCACCATATCTGGCAGCACCTCATCCTGCCCATAGAGGATATTCAGTGAAAACATCCAGAGCAGATATTGATATGCATCATGTTCCCAGTAATAAAACAGGTCATCTGGAAACTCTTCTTTATGGCGCAAAAACTCTTTATTGGCAACTTGTAATTGAGCAATAACCTCTTTATGAGACAGCCCCCCGGAATATATAAGAATGGTATGTTTGAAATTGTCCCGAAACATCCCTTCACTGGCACCAGAGCGAGTAGGCAACCCTGCTGGGTCACTCCAGCGCTCATGTTGAGGATCATTTATCCAGCTCCACCACTCTTGGTCAAAATAGAGCGATTCTTTGTAGTCTTCTAGCTGTACCAAGAAGAAATCCTCAGATAGCAGTGGATCTCGGCGCTGCTCAATAAACGAACTCATTCTCTGCTCCTACTGGACCGGAATAGTACCGATAGCATCGGCATTCTTATTCAACTTGGTTATCTGAATCACTTTACCAGATTCATCGACGATCATTAGCCAAGATTCATACCTTTGCTTTCTGATGTCTGCGAGTACCTTTTTATCGGCTATCTCGGATGGCAAACGATCTTCAATCCACTTGTTACTCATCTGCTTGCCTGACCCCTTGGTCATCGACAACAACTGGGTACTCTTGGTGCCATCCCCGTCGATATACTCGCCCCCCGCCGTCCGAAACTTGGTCTCGGTCACCACATAGGGAGGCGGAGGATTGGTGTTCTTGTAGATACCATCGATGCCACGCCCTCTGGGCTTGTCGTTCAGGCTACGTACCCGGCGATGCTCTGGCAGCAGGTTCTCGAACTTGTGATTTGCCATCCAGTTATCGCTGATGATCTCGCCATAAATCCCTTTCTTGGTACGGCTCAGAATCTTGAGATCCACTTTGGCGACATCATCCGGCAGCGGGTGGATAACGGTACCACCAGGCACGGCCTTGTAACCAGGGGCGTGCTTGACCGCCTCTTTCTCCAATCCAGCGGCAATCTCGTCGAGGGATTTGAGTACGGACCCCATGGCCGCAGGCAACATCCGATCGGCCTGTGACTGCATCTGCAGCACCATACGCTGGGATTGCTCAAGCCAGATCCTGACCGACGCGGGTGCCAACCCTTTTATCTTGCCGATCAGGCTGGTCAGTGACCCGACGGCATCATCCAGATAACCCAGCAGCACGCTGACTGCAACCTGCCCTCGCAGCCCCCTGATCTGGCTGGCAAATCCTTTCAGCACCTTGTCAAGGCGCGAGATACCCAGCACTTTTTTGACCTTGGGATCGCTGAGAAACGTCAGCACGGGTGCCATTGCGGGTCTGATCGCCTTGGTGGCATCCCCGCCCGCCTTGCGGACAAACAGGAAGATGATCTTCAACACCCCCTTGAGGGCTGAGCCCAACGACGGGATCAGACCTATCAGGGTGAAGCTGAGGAAAACCCATTTCTCCGGCTGCTTGGGGTTACGGGAAATATCTCGGGCATTGGCAATCAGGTCGCGACAATCCAGCACCTGATCGACCACGGGAATAAGACCCAGCACCGCATTGGCGGCAATCTGCCCAGCGCTCTGGTTGGGGTTGAAATCCCCCTGAAGGGCTTCCCAGATCCATTGAAGACTGGAGGCAACCCCCTTCTTTACAGCTTCGGCGCTTTGCCTGACATAAGCAGCCCCGCCGGAAACGGCCTTATCCAGGTGGTCATAAAGCCGCTCAAACAGATCGTTACCGAACATATCAGCCCTCGTCGCTCAGACTGTCGAGATGGCCGGCGAGGGCCGAGATGGGTTCACGGGGCAGGTCGACAAAGTTGTCCTCCAGGTCATAGGTCACAGATGCCGTACCGGCAGGCACCTCTTCGAGCAGCGCCATGCCTTCACCATCCAGGGTTCCTTCCCGCACCGAACCATCGCTCAATACGGCCTTGTAGGGGGTGCCCGCCAGCGGCATCAACTCGGAGTCGAGGTGATAAAACTTCATCCAGCGTTTATGAGGGACATCCAGCATTTCCGTTAAACTCTTGGGAATTTGGCCCGCCCAACCAGAGCCCGAGCCTGGGCTGCCACCTGAGTTCATCTTGATGGTGGGGCCCACCAGGGTGACGCCGCCGCCATCGACCTTGATAAAGCAGCCGCCGACCTTGACGGTAATTTCAGATCCCGCTTCCAGCACCACCTTGGCACCGGCTTTGACATGCACTTCCTGCCCGGCCTGGGTGAGCCAGCTCTGACCGAGTTTCTGGTGCATTGACGCATCCACGCTGAGCGAATAGTCGCCCTTGATCTGGTCCCGCTTCTCCCCCTCCACCGTCAGGTGGTCATTGGTCTTGATGCGGGTCACCCGCTCATTGTCGATGTCCCGGTGCTCGTCGTGCTTGATATGCCAGGCCGCATCATTCTCGATGAGCAGGTTCAGGTCTTTCTGACCGTGGATATAGATCTCTTCCTGGCCCGCCTGGTCTTCGAAGCGCAGCTCGTTGAACCCCTCCCCCTGATGGGTTTCGGTGCGCAGCACGGTACGGGTCTTGTTGGCTGGCAACTCGTAGGGGGGCCTGTTGGTGGCGTGGAAGGTGCGACCGGTAACGATGGGCTGGTCCGGGTCCCCTTCGAGGAAACTCACGATAACCTCGTGGCCGATGCGCGGGATGGCCATCATGCCGTACTGACCGCCGGCCCAGCCCTGACTGACTCGCACCCAGCAGGAGCTCTGGTCGTTGGAACTGCCATAGCGGTCCCAGGGGAATTGCAACTTCACCCGGCCGTGCTCGTCGCAGTAAATCTCCTCCCCCTCTGGGCCCACCACCATGGCGATTTGCGGACCGTCCACCATGGGCCTGGCCGGCATCAGCGCTCGCCAGGTAGTGCTCGCTTTCACCACCCCGAATTCGTTGTGATAGACGGTCGGGCCGCTGCCCCCCTCCTCTTCCAGCGCCTGGGGCTGCGAGCCGGTGTGGCTGATGCGCACCACTTGCCAGTCGGCATTGAGCGCCCCGTTCGGGTGCTCGGTGAGGGCGAAGGTCTGCCCCGGCAGCAGGGCCGCGCAGTTGGACTTGCCGCTGCCGGTCACCGCATCGTTGCGCAGCGCATCCAGCCGATGCTGGGCAAAGGCCTTGCCGCTCGGGTCCAGCTTGTAGCGGCCCGGGTAGTCGAAGTGCTGGTAGGTATCGCGCTGGTGCGCAAGCTCCGCCCCCACCTTCTGGTGGGAGAGACCATAGGCCGGGGTCTTGAAGCTGTAGTCTTTCAGCTCTACGTCAGAAGGCCGCACCGCCTCCCGGTAGTGGAACTGACGCACATAGGGGCCTTGTTCCAGCGAGCGGTTGCCCAGATTGAAGAAAAGCTCGGGGCCGGCGGTCAGGGCGGCCGCGTCGTCGGCAAACACAATACGATGCTTGCTCTGCTCGAACTCGTGGAAGTAGAACAGCCCCTCTTCGGCGGCAAGCCGATTGACGAAGTCGAGGTCGGTTTCGCGATACTGGACACAGTATTCCCGCTTGGCGTGCTCGTTCTTGAGCGCAAAGGCGTAGTCTGTGATGCCGTGCTCTTGCAAGAGGATGGAGAGGATTTCGTCGGGCTTCTGGGCCTGGAAGATGCGGGAGTTCTGACGAAGCCCCAGCCGCCACAGGGCCGGTTGCACCAGCAGCTGATAACGGGTGCGGCGAAAGCCGCTGTCCCCTTGAGCAAAGTCACTCACCACCCCGCACACCCGGCGCTGCAGCTCGCCGTTGTACCACACCAAGAGCTCGCAGGGCTGGTCCAGCACGGCGCCGAAATCCACGTCGGGCTCGGGGCTTGCCAGCTCGAGGCGCAGACGAAATGGCTGGTTGAGCCCCTCTTCCAGCGCAAACTCGGCCACCACGAAGGTGCTCTCGGGCAGGGCCCCCACCTTGACGGTAAATTGTAATCCAGTGCTGTCTGCCATCGGCGCGCCTCTGCTGTGAACCCGGCCCTGCAATACTGCCGGGTGACGTCAAGGGGAGTGAGAGATCCACCCTGGCCGCCACTTTTTCGCCGCCATGGCTACCGCACGCCCAAAGGCGCGCGGTTGGAACTTCAGTCGTGATTTTTCTTGTGCTCGCTCACAGCTGCAAACGAGCAGAAGAAAAACCGACGGGGCGTTATTGAGTGGGAGTCACAAGCAGGCCGGCATTCCGGCCTTCGAGATCACGCCAGATTGGTCTGGATGTATTGCGCCATCTGGAGGCTGCGGGCATCACCGCGTCTTTGCAGCTCGGCAATCACCTCCTGCAGGGTGCCGCGATACACCAAAGAGCCCCGCACCAGGGTTCTATGGCTGTGGCCAATGTCGGTGAAGGTGGCGCCCCCTCTGTGCAGGTGGATGTGCGGTTCATTGGTATCGGGATAGAACGACTCTCTTGGCATGATGCCTCCTTGTCTGATTCAGAAAGGGGAGCACCCGAACGAGTGCTCCCTCATGGCATCAAGCCTCGATGGGGGCACGCCAGTCGTCGGCACCCGAGGTACCGGCCACTGTGTGTTCCCAGTCGATCTTGCGGTAGGCCAGGGAGACCTGGATCAGCTGGGTGAAGTCGGCGTTGGCCGGATCCTGGCAGTGAGGCATCTGGCAGTCGATGTCGACTATGGTGGCGTCGGTCAGCACGGTGGAGAAGAAGTGCTCCTGCTTGCCCTCAACAGAGGTGCGGTACCACTTCAGGGTCACTTTCGGCAGCATCTCGCCGGAGGCCAGGGAGTTGTACATCAGCGGCACGGCCTTGTTCAGGGCCACGGTGAACTTGAACGGCTTGTGAACACGCTGGCCTGCAGGCTGACCGGATTGCGGATCGGTCGGGACTGTGACGACGTGCTGGAACTCTTGCACCAGCATCTCGTCTTCATGACCCTGCACGAAGATGTTGCCGACGGAGTCGGAGGTGAAGGCACCGGCGGTGATGTTGCCCTGGGTTTTACCTTCGATGCTGATATAACATGGAGTTGGCATGAGTTTGCTCCTGATTGGTTGAACGGTAATGACACTCAACCGAAACCGTTAGCAGTGACCATGCCAATCTATTTTTTTGTTATAAAACAAATGGTTGAAATTATTTTTCATCCAAGCTTCCATCGACGCGCCGCAATGCCTTGCGCACCCAGTGTCTATCGCTGGCATTTATTGCAATAACAGCACTTAATCCCACCATTACGGCAAGATATTGCCCGTAACAGCATGTGATACTGCCACCAGCGGTGAACACACGGCTCTTTATACCGTTATCGCAGCACATCCCTTTCTCTGACACGGCACGGCCCTGAGGCAAGGACCATCACGGGAAAGCGGGCGCACTCCAAGGGTTAAATTGTCGTGGGCCGATCACATCACCCGTCCTTGGCAAAGGCTATACCTATAGCCATGGGGCTTGGCTCAAAGGCATTGCGATGGAACCCGCCGCCACGGCAGTCATTTTCCTCTGCAAATCCTGTTACATATGGGGTTTTCAGCCAATACAGAGGCTGAGCTCAGAGGATCCGTCATGGTGCACTCATGACACCAAGCCCGGATCCCGGCCCGCAGCTCCCTCCCCCTCCACCCTGGTGGCAAGGGGAGCCTGTGGCGGCCGGATGGCACATTTGTCGCACAGCAAGGTGGTCCCATCATGTCGCATCACAGGCCTGTCACCCCGCCCGATCCCCTCAGCCCTCCCCTGTCCGATCCGGGCAACTTCTCCCTGATCCTGGGGGGCCCCCTCTATCAGCTCTGGAGTCGGGCGCATCTTGGTGACATAGAGGCGCACATCAGGCGACGGATCCTCATCCTGAGCGGGATCTGCTGGCTGCCCCTGTTGCTGTTGTGCGGGTGGGAAGGCAGCCTGCTGCAAGGGGTGGAGGTGCCTTTTCTGCTGGACATAGAGACCCATGTCCGTTTTCTCATCTGCGTCTCCTTGCTGGTGTTCGCCGAACTCGTCGTCCACCAGCGCATCCGGGGGATCGTCAGCCAGTTCATCGAACGGGAGCTGATCTCGCCGCTCTCCCTGCCACGCTTTCATGACGCCATTCGTAGCGCCATGATCTGGCGAAATTCGATCCCCGGGGAGGTCGGGCTCATCCTGCTGGTCTTCTCGATGGGGTACTTCATCCGGACCCACACCTTCATCCTGGAGTCCTCGACCTGGTACGCCACCATGGAAGGGGGTAACCCAACCCTGACCCTGCCCGGTTTCTGGTTCTTCTGGGTGAGCAACCCCATCATCCAGTTCCTGCTCCTGCGCTGGCTCTACCGGCTACTGATCTGGACCCGCTTCCTCTGGCAGGTCTCCCGGATCCCCCTCTCCCTCATGCCGACCCATCCCGATCGCAACTGCGGCCTCGGCTTTCTCGGGGGGTCGGCCTACGCCTACTCGCCGTTGCTGACTGCTCTGGGGGCCCAGCTGGCCGGCTTTATCGCCAACCGGATCTTCTTTGACGCCGCCGTGCTCACCGCCTACAAGCCGGAGATCATCCTGCTCGCCGGCTTCGGCCTGCTGCTGGTGCTGGCGCCCCTGACGGTCTTTGCCCCCCATATTCTGGCGGCCAAGCGTCTGGGGTTGCGGGAATACGGCGCCCTCGCCGCCGAATACAGCCGCAGCTTCGAACACCGCTGGCTGCGCACGGCGGACAGAGACGGGGAATCCCTGCTCGGCGCCTCGGATATCCAGTCCCTCGCAGATTTCGGCAATGCCTATGCCGTCATCAAGGAGATAAGGCCCATGCCATTTAGTCGGGACATGTTCCTGCAGCTGGTGCTCGCGACTGTGGTGCCCTTCCTGCCCCTGCTCCTCACCCTCTTCTCCTTCGAGACTCTGCTCGACAGGCTGGTGGGGGTGATCTTCTGATGCGGGTGGGGAAGAAAAAAGCGGCATGAGCTGGACGAATTACCGTCTCCGACAAGGAGACACAACCATCCTGTGCTGAAGCCGAGGAGATGACGGCCCCAACAACAAAAAAGCCCAATCATGAGATCGGGCTTTGCATGAGGCGGTGGTCGGGATTGACTCGCACCATCCCTGGCGCTCGCCCTGCGGGCAGCCTGCGGCTATCCAGGCGGGCTGTCCTGCCCCCTTGTCGAACCAGGGCTCGAACCGAGCCGCCCCTCGCTGGGCATCAGGGAATGTGATAACCCGAAATGCAAAAAGCCCGACCATAAGGTCGGGCTTTCAATTTGGCGGTGAGGGAGGGATTCGAACCCTCGATACGTTGCCGTATACACACTTTCCAGGCGTGCTCCTTCAGCCACTCGGACACCTCACCAAATTTTTACTTCTTGAAGTGGCTTTCGGAGCACGCTGCGCGCGCATCTTGCCGACTTCGTCGGTGGGCAGCCTCTCGGACACCGCACCAAAGTTCTGTCTGCTGTTTAACGTGTTCAGCCAACACGGTTCGTTGCGCTGCTGCGCTGGAACGGGGCGTAATGTAAGGGATAGGAGCATGCCGGTCAATCTCATTTTTCATCTTTTGCCATCGTTTGCTCAATTTGCGAACCAACTGACCAAAAAGATGCCGTTTCCTATCCCTTTACATCAATTTTCAACCGCTTCGTGCAAGTGTTCCCCTCTGATGGCTTCCTCCAGCGAGCCGTAGAACTCCAGCTCACCCGGGACAGGACGCACCTTGGCGCGCGCCAGGGTCTTGAGGGGCTGGAACTGCAGCTCGGCCACTTTCAGCTGGACGCCCGACTTGGCCATGCGCCTGGCAAATTGCTGGAAGGCTGAGAGCCCGCCGGCATCCAGGATGGAGACGGCCTCCATCTGCAGGATCAGCGCCTTGTGTTCCCCCACCTGGGCCAGCAACTCGTCGAAGACCCGCTCCGCCGCCGCAAAGAACAGGGGACCGTTGATCTTGTAGAGCAGGGTCTGCGCCGGCACCTCGCTGGCATAGCGCCCATGCTCCGCCAGATTGTGCAGCTTGGTCATCTTGGCAATCTCGCGCATGAACAGCAGGGACGCCAGGATCACCCCGAAGGTGATGGCGATGACCATGTCGAAGATGACGGTCAGCGACAGGCAGACCAGCAGCACCAGCACGTCGGAGCGGGGCGCCCGGCGCACCAGATCCATCACCTTGTGGGCCTCGCTCATGTTCCAGGCCACCAGCAGCAGCAGGGCGGCCATGGCGGAGAGCGGCAGCCAGGAGAGCCAGGGGGCCAGCACCAGAATGGCCGCCAGCACCACCAGCGCATGGACTATGCCTGAGATGGGCGAGGTGGCCCCCGCCCGCACGTTGGCGGCGGAGCGGGCGATGGCGGCCGTCGCCGTGATGCCGCCGAAGAAGGGGGCGAGTATGTTGCCAAGCCCCTGCCCCACCAGCTCGCCGTTGGAGCTGTGCTTGCGCCCCGTCATGCCATCCAGCACCACGGCGCAGAGCAGGGATTCGATGGCTCCCAGCATGGCCATGGAGAAGGCGGCGGGCAGCAAGCGCTCGATGGCGGCGAGGTTCCACTCCACCGGCGCCCCGTCCGGCCCGGGCAGGGCCCAGGGCATCACCAGGGTCGGGGCTATGGGAGGTATCCCCATGCCCTGAGTGCCATCGGCCAGGGTATAGCTGAACTTGCTGCCTATGGTGGCCACGTCCACCCCGAACTGGTGCAGACCGAAAGCCAGACCGACACCCACCAGCACGGCCGGCAGATGACCCGGCACCGGCAGCCGCAATCTGGGCCAGAGCAACAGCACAGCCAGGGTGGCCACCCCCACCAGGGTATCACCCCACTGCCAGCTGGGCAGGGCATGGGCCAGCGCCTGCACCTTGCCGACATAGGTTTCCGGCATCTCGGGGACGTGCAGGCCGAAGAAGTCCTTGATCTGCAAGGTAGCGATCACGATGGCGATACCGCCCGTAAAGCCAAGCGTCACCGAGGGCGGAATGTATTCGATGAGGCGGCCGAGGCGCGCCATCCCCATGGCCACCAGGAAGAAGCCGGAGATGAGGGTCGCCATCAAGAGGCCCCCCACCCCGAATTGCTGGGCCACCGGATAGAGGATCACCACGAAGGCGGCAGTGGGGCCAGAAATCGAGAAGCGCGAGCCCCCCGTCACGGCGATGACGATGCCGGCGATGATGGCGGTGTAGAGGCCGTGCTGGGGCGGCACCCCGCTGGCGATGGCCAGCGCCATGGCGAGCGGAATGGCGATGATGCCGACCGTGATGCCGGCGATGAGGTCGCGGCCGAAGCGCGCCACGCTATAGGGTTCATCGATGCAGGATTGGCGCAATGCGATAGCCAGCTTCACGCCTTGTAAGGAAGCTTGATTGTGCATGTCTAGGGTAATACCAGAAGAGGGAGACAAAGGCCGGAGTGAACCGGCACCCGATCATCATCAAGGGCCGGCAGAGCTGTCGACGCGGCGATGGTATCCAGAGCAACCATACCCGAGCCGGCCCGATAATTCGATGGGCAGGATCAAGAAATGGCCATTACCCCGCATTATTGTCATCGATAGCTCGCATATCGCCGATTTTCCCAGCCATCCCTTCCGCTCTCTGCTCATCGCGAGCCTGCCTCTTCCCCGCCTCCCCCCCATCACCTCAGAGGCAAGCCCATCGACAAGGGGCTTATCGCCGATAGGCATCACCCCCCTCCATGATCGGTTTATCCATTGCCGCGCCCCATCCAGACCGGGGGGCGCCTTCACGGCCAGCTCCACCGTGGCCGCAGGCAGGGCATCTCAAGCTGCTGATTGTGCTGAAAATAGTCCACAGCGCCCAAGTTTTGGGCAAACGGGCCGAAAAGCCCTTTTTCCGTGGCATGGCGGGTTGACACCCGTCCGGGGGATCATTAATATCCGCTCCGTCTCGACGAGACAGGCAATTCCTCCTTAGTTCAGTCGGTAGAACGGCGGACTGTTAATCCGTATGTCACTGGTTCAAGTCCAGTAGGAGGAGCCAATTCCCTCGTAGTTCAGTCGGTAGAACGGCGGACTGTTAATCCGTATGTCACAGGTTCAAGTCCTGTCGAGGGAGCCATCTTCTAAAGCCCAGCCTTTTGGCTGGGCTTTTTCGTTTCTACTGCCCCAGCACGGGGCAAGACGAAGCAGCGTGGCCTCCCTTCCCTGCCCGTTTCCTCTCATTGCGCCTGGGGGCACTGCCACAAGATGGCGCAGGCATACCCTCTCTGGGGTACCAGTCTGGTGCAGCGTCCTTTCTCCCTTGATGACAATGCACTCATCCATTTGATTTATCAGTATAAAATTACTGGCATCGGCCTTCGTAGCGACTCAGTTGACTGGCACAGCCCTTGCAATTCCTGACCTCAGGGACGTCACAAGGAGTTGCCTATGCTACCCATCAAGCCGCCCGGACCCGGTTGCTACGACGAGATGTTGTTCGCCGACAACCAGTTTCGCGATCACTACCACGCCTACCTGGCGTGGCTGCACCAGACCGACGAGAAGAGCATAGAACGCAAGCGTGAGGAGGCCGATCTGCTGTTTCACCGGGTCGGCATCACCTTCAACGTCTATGGGGACGGGGACGGCGCCGAGCGTCTCATCCCGTTCGACAGCATTCCCCGCATCATCCCCGCCCGGGAGTGGCAGCATCTGGACAAGGGGATCCGCCAGCGCGTCACCGCCCTCAACGCCTTCCTGCACGACATCTATCACGATCAGCGCATCCTGAAGGCGGGGGTGATCCCGGCCGCCCAGATCCTCACCAACGCCCAGTACCAGCCCTGTATGCAGGGGGTTGACCTGCACCGCAATACCTATGTCCACATCACAGGGGTCGACATCATCCGCAACAGCGACGGCGACTACTACGTGCTGGAGGACAACCTGCGCACCCCCTCCGGGGTCTCCTACATGCTGGAGAACCGCAAGATGATGATGCGCCTCTTCCCTGAGCTGTTTCACAACCAGCCCATCGCGCCGGTGGAGCGCTACCCGGCGCTCTTGCTGCAGACCCTGCGCGAGAGCAGCCCGGTGGACAACCCCTGCGTGGTGGTGATGACCCCGGGCCGCTTCAACAGCGCCTACTTCGAGCACAGCTTCCTCGCCCAGCAGATGGGGGTGGAGCTGGTGGAGAGCGCGGATCTGGTGGTCAAGGATGGTCAGGTGCTGATGCGCACCACTACTGGGCTGAAAAGGGTGGATGTCATCTATCGCCGTATCGACGACGACTACCTGGATCCCCTGGCCTTCAACCCGGACTCCCTCATCGGTGTGCCCGGCCTGCTCTCTGTCTATCGCGCTGGCGGCGTGGTGCTGGCCAATGCCATCGGCACCGGGGTGGCCGATGACAAGTCCATCTATCCCTATGTGCCGGAGATGATCCGCTTCTACCTGGGAGAGGAGCCCATCCTCAACAACGTCCCCACCTGGCAGTGCCGGGAACCCGAGGCCCTGGCCTATGTGCTGGCGCACCTGGAGGAGCTGGTGGTCAAGGAGGTCCATGGCGCCGGCGGCTACGGCATGCTGATCGGCCCCTGCGCCAGCCGCGAGGAGCTGGCCCGTTTTCGCGAGCTGCTCAAGGCTCGGCCGGACAACTACATCGCCCAGCCGACGCTCTCCCTCTCCACCTGCCCCACCTTCGTCGAGGCGGGCATCGCCCCCCGTCACATCGACCTGCGCCCCTTCGTCCTCACCGGACAGGAGCTGCGCCTGGTGCCGGGCGGCCTGACCCGGGTCGCCCTCACCGAAGGCTCCCTGGTGGTCAACTCCTCCCAGGGCGGCGGCACCAAGGACACCTGGGTCATGGAGGGCAACCCATGCTGAGCCGCACCGCAAGCGAACTCTACTGGATGTCCCGCCACCTGGAACGGGCGGAGAACACGGCCCGCATGCTGGACGTCACCCAGACCATGTCGCTGATGCCCTCCATCGACGCCGATCACAGCGAGCTGGTGGCGCCCCTCACCATCAGCGGCACCCACGAGCCCTTCCTGGCCCGCTACGGCCAGGTGAACATGGAGAACCTGCTGCAATTTTTCTGCTTCGACGAGGAGAACCCGAGCAGCATCTTCAGCTGCCTGCGCATGGCCAGGGACAACGCCCACGGGGTGCGCGGCAAGATCCCGGGAGAGGTGTGGGAGAGCATCAACGCCGCCTGGATAGAGATCCGCAGGCGCCGCAAGGCGGGGCTCTCCAGCGGCCAGGCCCAGGAGTTCTTCGACTGGATCAAGGAGCGATCCCACCAGTTCCGCGGCGCCACCTATGGCACCATGATGCGCGGAGACGTGCTCTGGTTCCTACGCCTTGGCACCTTCATCGAGCGGGCCGACAACACGGCGCGCATCCTGACCGTGAAGTATCAGGTGATCCGGGAGGACGAGGACAGCGTGCGCGAGTTCTACCGCTGGAACGCCCTGCTGCGCTCGGTGGGGGCCTACGAGGCGCACCAGACCCTCTACAAGACCCTCTCCCACGCCTCCATCGCCGAGCTGCTGATCCTGCGCAACGAAGTGCCGCGCTCCCTGCGCGCCTGCCTCGACGAGATGGAGCACATCCTGGCCCAGATCGAGGGGAACGCCGGCCAGGCGCCCCGGCGCCTCACCACCATACTCAACGCCCATCTGACCTATGGCGCCATCGAGGATGTGTTCGCCCTCGGCATGCAGGCGTACCTGAGGGACTTTCTCAGCGACATCGGCGCCATCGGCCAGAGCATCCACGCCGCCTACCTGGAGGTATTATGAGACTCATCATCGATCACCAGACCCGCTACCACTATGCCGACATGGTGCGCCGCAGCACCCAGTACCTGCGCCTAACTCCCCACAGCACGGCCCGCCAGCAGATCCTCTCCTGGCTGCTGGAGTTGCCCGGGGAGGCCACCTGCACCACGGACGGTTACGGCAACATATTGCACGTGCTGAGCCTGGAGTCCCCCCACGAGGGGATCCTCATCCGCGCCCGTGGCGAGGTGGAGATCTGCGACGACGCTCAGGACGATGAGGAGCACTCCCTCATCTCCCCCCTGAGCTACCTGAGGCCCACCGCCCTCACCAGTCCGACCCCGGCCCTGCGGGATCTCGCGAAGGCCTGTCTGCCAGAGGAGCCCACCCTGGCCGATCTGCAGGGGCTGATGGCACGCATCCTGGTGCTGATGCCCTATCAGCCCGGCAGCACGGACGCCACCTTCAGCGCCGACGAGGCCCTCGCCTCGGGCAGTGGCGTCTGTCAGGACCACACCCATGTGTTCCTGGCCTGCTGTCGCCATGCTGGTCTGCCGGCCAGGTACGTGAGCGGTTACCTCTACAGCCAGGACAGCAGCCACGTGGCGATGCACGCCTGGGCCGAGGTGTGGATCGAGGCGCGCTGGCACACCTTCGATGTCACCAACCTCACCTGCTCCGCCAGCGAGCACCTCAAGCTCGCGGTCGGCATGGATTATCTGGATGCCTGCCCGGTGCGCGGGGTGCGCTACGGCGGCGGCTGCGAGCAGTTACAGAGCCAGGCGCGAGTCACCCGCCTGGATGGGCAGCAGCAATGAGGGCCCGAAAAGCGCTGGCGGGAGGGCGGCCATGACCTATTGCGTCGCCATGTGCCTGCAAGATGGCATCGTCTTCGCCTCAGACTCTCGCACCAATGCGGGGGTGGACCACATCGCCACCTTCCGCAAGCTGCACCTCTTCACCCAGGAGGACAGGGTGATAGTGCTGCAAAGCGCCGGCAATCTGGCCACCACCCAGAGTGTCATCAGCCTGCTGACGGAGGGGGCGGGTCTGCTCAGCCTCCCAAGCCTCTACGAGGTCGCGGCCCTCATCGGCCAGACCATACGCACCGTCATCAGCCGGGATGGGGGCCAGCAGCAGGGGCATGTCAACTTCGGCTGCAACATACTGCTGGGGGGGCAGATCCGGGGGGAGCGCCACCGCCTGTTCCACATCTATCCGGAGGGCAACTTCATCGAGGCGAGCGCCGACACCCCCTACTTCCAGATAGGGGAGAGCAAGTACGGCAAGCCCATCATAGATCGCATCATCCAGTACGAGACGCCGCTTCAGACCGCCCTGCAGTGCGCCCTCATCTCCATCGACTCGACCCTGCGCAGCAATCTCTCGGTGGGTTTGCCCCTGGACGCCCTGGTCTATCCCGAGGGGAGCTTCTCGGCGCAGAACCTGCACCGCATCACAGAGCAGAACCCCCACTTCCTGGCCCTGCGCAAGGCCTGGGGCGAGGGGTTGCAGCGGCTGTTTCGAGATCTCCCCCCCTTCCCCCTCTGAACGGGCGGGGAAGCGCCATGGCGCTTTCCCGCCCCCCTCTTTCCAGATATTCTGGCTGCCATTCGCTTCCCTCTCGATGGAGTCCCCATGCGCCGCTTCAACGTCATGCTCAACGGCAGCCGGTTGATGATGTTCCCCTTCTATGTCTGCATCCTTATCTGCGTTGCCCTCTTGATGGTGAAGTTCGCCATGCAGCTCTATGTGCTGTGCCGCGACATCATCGAGATCGACTATCTGGATCTCATCACAGGGGTGCTCACCCTGGTGGACTTCGTGCTGGTGGCCCAGATGCTGATCCTGGTGGCCATCTGCGGTTATGTGCAGTTCATCAAGACCCCGGAGCAGCGGGCGGCCCTGGGGGACAACTGGCTCAGCAAGATCAACTTCGCCTCCCTCAAACTCATCGTCATCAACTCCCTGGTCACCATAGCCGGGATCGAGGTGCTCAAGGCCTTCCTGGAAGATGGCACCGGCAACGAGACAGAGATGAAGTGGTCTGTCATCGTCTTCCTGGCCTTCTCCACCGCCGCCCTCATCTACGCCATCACGGAGCGGCTGGCGGATCACAAGTGACCCGGCCCTGATTTCATTCAGGATCTATTCATCAGCGGCCGAATTGATAACTCTTTTCATTACCCTTACCCCATTGTAAACTTGCTCGCCCCGGGCTGAACTGCCCGGGTGCTGGAGCACCTATGACAAGCCTTTCCCTCTCACCGCGACACCTCTGGCAATGGCTGGCCTATCACCATCAGGCCGCCGAGGGCTCCCTCTACCTGATGTTCTTCTCCGGCCTGCTGTTGTGGGAGCCCCTGACCCCGGTCTGGTCTCTGGCGCGCTGGAACCTGTTTCTCCATGTGATGCTCTCGCTCTCCCTGTTTCCCCTGCTGTTTGGCGCCTTCTGGCTCTCCCATCGCAGCCTGCTGAACAAGAGCCGCAGACCTTTCTTGCGCACCACGGGTCGCATCATCGAAGCCTTGCTGCTGGTCTGTCTGGCAAGCGGATTACTGCTGATACTGCACGGCACCCCGGGGGATAGCCTCGGCAACCTTGCCAGCTGGGCCCACTGGCTGAGCGCACTCGCGTTGACACCCCTGGTGCTGCGCCACGCCTGGCGCTGGACCATCTTGAAATGGCGTGCCTGATCTTATGTTGAAGTGGTTGTTATCCCTGATGCTCGCCGCCCTGCTGCTGGGGACCGCCTCGGCCCAGGAGATGGGCGCGGCCATGATCCCCTATGACGAGGGCGACACTCCTCGCCTGCTGGTGGCCAACCAGGGCGCTGGCTCCGTCACCCTGCTTGAACGCCAGAGCGGAAAGCGACTGAAAGAGGTGCAGCTGGGGGGGGATCTGCGCCAGCTGGCCCGGGCAGACGACGGCACCCTGCTGGTGACCGACTACAGCGGCGATCGCCTGTTGCTGCTGGATGATGATCTCACTTTGGAAAAGGCGATCCCCACCGGCCATAGACCCTACGGGGTCATCTTCGATCCCAAGCGGCAGTGGTTCTGGGTCACGCTGTTCGAATCAGCTCGCCTGCAGGCCTATGACACGGCGGGCAAGCTGCAGCTGGATGTGGCCACTGCCGAGACCCCGCGCGGACTGGCCTTGACCGATGACGATCGCCTGCTGCTCACCCACGCCATGACCGGCCAGCTCGCCATCTATGATCTCGCCAAGCTTGAGAAGGACGCGAAGAGTGCTACCTTGCCCAAGCTCATCACCCTGGCCGAGACCCACAGCGATACCCCAAGCGACTCGCAAGGCTTGCCGCGCCTGCTGGACGGCATAACCCTCTCCCCCGATGGCAGCGAAGCCTGGCTGCCCCACGTGCTGTGGAGCTTCGACCACCCCTTCCAGTTTCAGAGCACCGTCTTCCCGGCGGTCTCCATCATAGATCTCGATGAAGAGAAAGAGCGGGTAGATGAAAGAAAGCAGCTCTTTTTGCAGATCAACCTGCCAAGCATCGGCAACCGCAGCCAGATCGTCTCCAACCCGTTCGCGGCGCGCTTCGCCGCCGACGGCAAGCGGGTCTACCTGACTCTGGCGGGTTCCGAGGACTTGCTGGTATTTGACCTGTCGCGCAGCGGCAAATCCAACAGCAACCGTCACCGCCGCAAGAAGTTTCAGGGGGGGGCCAAGGCGACCCAGCTGCTGCGCCACCTGCCGGGCCAGAATCCGCGCGATCTGCTGATCGATGGCGACCATATCCTGGTGCACAACGTCATGGGGCAGGATCTCACCCGCCTCAGCTCAGGGGGCAATGGCCCCTTTGCCCGGGTGACAGTGGATGTGCCCCACTTCGCCAAACTGGTGGAGACGGATCCCCGCCCCGAAGCGCTCAAGCGCGGCGAGCGGTTGTTCAACCTGAGTAATACCGCCGCCAACAGCCGCTTCCCCATGGCCGGGGACAACTGGATGAGCTGCAACTCCTGCCATCTGGACGGGTTCAACTTCACCAACCGCCATCTGATGGCGGCCCATCGCCAGAAGAGCGGCGACAACGCCATCAACGGCCACGCCAACCTCGCCAACATGGTGGCGGGGGACTTCGTCGGCGAGTACCTGCGCATGACCCAGCAGACCCAGGGCGGCATGGGCCACGACACCCGGGATGGGGCCGAGCCGGTGGATCCCGAGAGGCCTCAGCCGGAAGTGAAGGCCATGATGGAGGATCTGCACGCCTTCGTCACCGCCGATGGCAACCTCCCCTATCTGGCCAACTGGCTCAGGCTCGATGCCCCGCGCAGGGATCCCGCCAAGGCGCCGACCACCCACCCGAAAGAGTGGCTCAACTCCGCCTCCTGCCAAAACTGCCACCAGGAGGCATTCAAGGACTGGAGCGAGAGCAACCACCGGCTGATGGGCAACTCCCACCCCTATTACAAGGTGGTGCAGGCCCTGGCCCGCGAGACAGAAGGCGAGGCATTCGGCCAGTGGTGTCAGGGCTGCCACATGCCCCAGCAGGTGCTGAACGGCCAGATGGAACTGCCCAAGGGCTCCCACATGTTCGAGCAGGGCGGCGCCTCGCTGATTGCCGCCCACCAGGCTGGTGAACCCGTGGTTGAAGAGGGCACCAGCTGCGTGCTCTGCCATCGCATCACCAAAGTGGAAGACGCGGGCGGCAACAGCGCCTTTACGGTGAATTTGAAAGACCGCGAGAGCTATGTGTTCGAGGATGCCCCGGGGGGCAGCCTCAAGCACTGGCTGGCGGAGCGGCAGATCAATGCCCGCCCCGCCATGCACAAGGCCTCCTACCAGAAGGATTTCTACCAGGATGCGGCCCTGTGCAAGTCCTGCCACAACGAGTTTGCCCCGGGCACAGGCGCCAACATCGTCAACACCTGGGACGAGTGGGAGAAATCCAGCTTCGCCAAGGCCGAGGATCCTGCCAAACGGCGCACCTGCATCGACTGCCATATGAACCCGGAGCCGGGCAATGGCGGCGCACCGGTGGCGGGCCAGTCCACCGAGAACGGCACCATGAAGGCACGGCTCTATCGCCACAACTTCACCGGCGCCCAGCACCAGCTGGTGGGGCTGCGCAATCCCGCGCTCGAGCAGGAGAGCCTGGCGCTCTTGCGCTCAAGCGCCACCCTCTCGGCCCGTATCGAACAGGGGGCAGACAGCCCGCAACTGGTGGTGCGGGTCGCCAATACCGGCGCCGGCCACGCCCTGCCCACCGGGGTCGCCGATTTCCGTGAACTCTGGCTGGAGCTGACCGTCACCGACGCCAGCGGCAAGGTGGTGCTCAGAAGCGGCCAGCCGGTGGATGGCGCCGTGCCCGACGATGCGCGGCTATTTAGAAAAGTGTTCGGCGATGCCGAGGGCAAGCCGGCGGGGCTCAAGTTCTGGCGCTACGCCAAGCTCCTGGAAGATACCCGCATTCCGGCCGATGGCTGGCGCGATGAAGCTTGGCCGCTGCCAGCGGATGCCAAAGGCCCCTTCAAGGCCGATATCAGACTCAATTTCCGCACCTACCCCAAGTGGGTCAATGATGCGGTGCGCGCCGCCGAGCCAAGCTTGCCGGCGCCACCCATAGTGCAACTCAATCGGCTGCAACTGACCCTGCAGCCCCTCCCCGTTACGCCCGATACGGAGCCTCAAACCTGATGTTTGCAAGTTTTCTCATTACCCTGCGCGAGGGGCTGGAAGCCTTCCTGCTGGTGGGCATCTGCCTCTCCTACCTCGCCAAGCTGGGGGCGAGCCGCTACAACAAGCTCATCTATCTGGGGGTGGGGCTGGGCCTCGTCGCCTCCCTCGTGGTCGCCTTCCTGTTCCAGGTGGTAGTGAGCCAGTTCGAGAGCGAGCGCTACAACCACCTGCTGATGGCGGGGATCCTCATCTTCGCCACCCTGGTGCTCACCTACATGGCTGTCTGGATGCAGAAGCAGGCCAAATCCCAGGTGGGGGCCATGACGGCGCGCATCGATGCCGCCATCGACGGGGGCAACCTGTTTGGCCTGGTGCTGCTCGCCTTCCTGGCTGTGATGCGCGAAGGCTTTGAAACCGTGCTCTTCTTCTCCGCCCTGGTCTACTCAGGGCAAGGGGTGGATCTGCACCAGGGGCTGATGGGGGCGCTGGCAGGGCTGCTGGTCTCTGTGGTGCTGGTGTGGGGGCTGCTGCGCTCCACCCGCAAGGTGGCGCTGGCCCCCTTCTTCCGCTGGACCGGGCTGCTCATCATCATCATAGCCGCGGGGCTGCTGTCGTCCGCCGTCAACATGTTGCAGGCGGCAGACGTCATCACCTTCTGGACAACACCGGTGTTCAACATCAGCCACATCCTCGACGATCAGGGGGTCTTCGGCACCTTCCTGCGCGCCCTGTTTGGCTACAATGCCTCGCCGGCCGGCTTGCAGTTGCTGACCTGGGCCGCCTATCTGGCCATCTTCGTCACCCTCTGGCATCGCAGCTATCGCCCTCGGGCGTAGGGATAAACCCGCGGTTGCAACCCCATTCGGGAGCCGCGCCCTGGCGCGGCGCCCTTATCTATCAAGCAGTGTCGGAACACTCATGAGCGACAACAACAAGAAGAAGATTGCGGTACTGGGTGCCGGTCCCGCCGGTCTGATGGCCGCCTGGCGCCTCTGCCAGGCCGGTTTTGTGGTCACCCTGTTCGAGCAGGAGCCGGTCGTCGGCGGCATGTGCGCCACCCAGACCTTCAAGGGACGCGATGGAGAGTATCGCTTCGACTACGGCGGTCACCGCTTCATCACCAAGAACCCCGAGCTGCTCGCCTTTATCGACGAGCTGATGGGGGACGATCTGCTCCACGCCGAGCGCAAGAGCGTGATCCGCTTCGGCGGGCGCACCTATGACTACCCCTTGAACCTGCCGAACCTGTTGAAAACCGCCCCCCTGCCGCTGATGGCCGGGGCGGTGAAGGATCTGCTGCTGTTGCCCTTTAGCAAGAAGCCGGATGATTTCGCCAAGGCGAGCTTTGCCGAGTGGATCCAGAGCCACTTCGGTCGCACCCTCTATCGCCAGTTCTTCGAGGGCTACACCGGCAAGCTGTGGGGCATCAACCCTGACCGTCTCTCCGCCGACTGGGCCGGCCAGCGCATCAGTCTCATCGATTTGAAAGACGTGGCGCGCCGCCTGCTGCCAAGGCGCAAGGGCAACCTCTCGGTGCGCACCTATGCCCGCAAGTATCGTTATCCAAAGTACGGCTTCGGCCAGATCTTCACCACCCTGGGGGAGCGGCTGGTGGCAGAGGGAGTCGAACTCAAGACCGGCGCCACCATCACCCGCCTCGAGCAGGCTGATGACCGCATCGAGCGGGTCTATTGGTCACAAGATAACGTTGAGCAGAGCGAGCACTTCGATCAGGTGATCTCCACCCTGCCGCTACCGCTCACCTGCCAGCATCTGGGCTTGCCCTGCGATCTGCACTACCGATCCCTGCGCTTCGTCAATATGCCCCTCAAACAGGAGAATTTGTCGGACAACACCTGGCAGTACCTCTCAGACCCCCATATTCTGGCCACCCGTCTGCAGGAGCCGCGCCGCCGCAGCCCCTTTATGGCGCCAGAAGGCCAGAGCTCGGTGATGCTGGAGATCCCCTGCAACCCGGGGGATGCCACCTGGCAGGCGCCGCTCGCCGATCTGCGCGGTCGGGTGACAGAGGATCTCGCGAGCCTCGGGGTCGATACCGCCAAACTTGGTGACGAGACCTTCGAGGCGCGCAGCGAGTACGCCTATCCGCTGATGGATCTCGGCTATCAGGCGCGCCGCAACGACGCCATCCAGGCGCTGATGCCGATAGCCAACCTCATCATGACCGGCCGTCAGGGGACATTCCGCTACATCTTCACCGACACAGCCATGGAGATGGGGATGATGGCCGCGGACATGGTGATCGACGGGGTGGACAGACGGCACGCCATCTATAACCATCGCAACGAAAATACCGTCATCGAGACCCAGAGCGTGGCGTAGCAACAGGAACACCCCCCTCCCGGCCCCCCCCCTTCGAAAGGGGCAGGGTCGGGGTGGGGTCCAACTCATCAGGACTGGCGCCATGCCGTCAGGACAAATCAACAAGGAGAACAGGATGACCATACGCCCGGGTTTGCTTGCCCTCACCCTGCTGCTGGCCCTGAGCGGTCAGGCGCAGGCTTACTCCTACGCCGCCGCCGGCAAGGAGCCGCTGATCGACGCCCGCGAGGCGCTGCTGGGCGCCGCCACTGATGGCAAGGATGCCAGCGCCACCTTGAGCGAGATTGCGGACGAGCTGACCTATCTGGAAGAGCACCACAAGGTTACACTGCAAGCGCCCCTGGCCGCCGCCATCAAGGGGAAAGACGCCGCCGCGACCAAAGCCCTGCTCAACCGCGCCTACAAGGCGGAGATCGAGCGCCGCCTCGAAGGGGCGGCTCAGAACCTTGGCGACTACCAAACCGCCAAGGTGCTTGTGGTCAAAAGCAAGCGCTTCCTCGACTTGATCCTCCCCTCCCTCAATGAAGGGGATCGCAAGGCGGCCGAACAGGCGCTGGCCAGGGTGCTGGACGCCATCGGCAACCCGGGTGTATTCGGGGTGGGCGCCAAACCCGCCGATGCCGCCGCCTTTAGCGATGCCGAAAAAGCGCTGATGGCCGTGCTGGCACCGCTCTGATGGCCACCAGCCACTCATTGCGCCACCTCGCTGTGACAAATGGTGGGTTTCGCTGCGCTCTACCCACCCTACGCACTTTGATGACCTCTCATCGATGATGACAGCCCCCCTCATCCCCGACCCTTCTCCCACAAGGGGAGAAGGGGGGCGTCTCCACGGCCGATTACGCTTCACTAATCGACCCTGCTTGCTGATCCTGCTGCAAGGGGTGTGGCTTTGTTGGCTGCTGGCCTTCCCGGTGGCGCTCGATTCCGACGACGCCCTCAATTTCGCCCATGGGGTGACGCGCTTTAGCGTGCTGGAGTTCTCCCCCCACTTTCCGGGCTACCCCGCCTTTATCTGGCTGGCGCGGCTTATCAACCTCGCGGTAGACGACCCGGCCCGCGCGGTGCAGTGGGCCAGCCTGCTCTGCACAGCGCTGATAGCGCCCCTCGCCGCCTTGCTGGCGGTGAAACTATGGCAACGGACAAGCCTGCTGGCGCCGGTCTGGCTGCTGGTGCTGGCTCTGCCGCTCACCCCGACCCTCGCGCTCTCCGGCCTCTCGGATGGGCCGGCGCTGGCCGCCTGGCTCGGGGCGCTGCTGGCCTTGCAGCATCGCAAACCGGCGCTGGCGGGTCTGCTGCTTGGATTGCTGCTGGCGCTGCGCCCCTCCTACTTTGTGCTGGCCCTGCTGCCCCTTTGGCTCGGGATGGCGCAGAAGGGAACGCGCTTAAGGTTTGTGCTCCCCATCACCCTGGTGGGGCTTATCAGCCTGCTCTTTGTCTGGCAGGCCGATGGCTGGGCCTATTTTGCCGAGGGGCGGCGCTTTACCGACGGCCACTTCACCCTCTGGGGCAACACGGCGGCGGCCCACGGGGATCGGCTACTGAGCTGGGCGCGCACCTTCAACGATCAGCTCACCCCGCTCTGGCCCTTGCCGATAGGGGCCTTGCTCCTGCTGCCAGTCTGGCAGCGGTCAAAAGGCCAGACTACCGCCCTCTCCCCGCTCTGGCCGCTCTACTGGCTCGCCCTGCTGCTCTGGACCCTGTTTGGCCAGAACCCGGACAATCCCCGCCATCTGGCGCCCATCACCCTGCTCGGCATAGTGCTGCTGGCGGGCAGACTGCCCCGATGGGGCGATCGCCCTGCCATGCTGGGAGCCCTGTTGCTGCTCTGCACCACACTCACAGCGCCAGCGCCACCCGCCATGGTGCAGGCCGCCCGACTGGCCGAGCAGGCGTGTCCGGCCCTGGTGACCCAGTGGGGGGTGAGGCTGCTTAGGGAAACCACGACCCTGCCGGTGACGGACGGCTGGTATCAGGGGGATGCCGCCCTTGCGCTCACCCAGGGGGCCTGCCGCCTCAGCCGCCGCCCCATAGCGCAGAGCGAGATGCCCCTCCCCCACCAGGGGCACTGGTTTGCCCCCCGCTTTGGCGCCGAACCCGGCCTCTGGCTCGCCATACCGCGCTGACATCTGGCCCAAACGCGTCGCTGCGTCAGCTGACTCGTCTACACTCACTGCGCATGGGCGTGGCAGGGAGAGGATGCATGAAGAGAGGCAAGGAGTGGGCACTGGTGCCCCTGGTTCTGGCGTTGGCCAGTGCGCTCCTGGTGCTGCCTGTCTGGCTGCAGGGGGGCACTCAGGGGCACGATCTGTTCCACCACCTGCTCTCCGGCCACTACTTTGCCCGCCAGCTGTGGCAGGGGGAGCTCTATCCCCGCTGGCTGATGGCCATGAATGGCGGCTTTGGCAGCCCCACCTTCTTCTTCTATCCCCCGCTCCCCTACTATGTCAGCGCCCTCTTTGCCGGCCCCGGTGCCCCCGCCCAGCAGGCCATCTACCCCCTGCTCGGGAGCGCCACCCTGGCGCTGCTGCTCTCTGGCACGTTCGCCTATCTGTGGCTGCGCGCCACCACGCCCTCGGGCCGGGCCCTGGCAGTCAGCCTGCTCTACCTGATCCTGCCCTATCACCTGGCCATGGATCTCTATGCCCGCTTCGCCCTGGCGGAGTTCTGGGCCTTCGCCTGGGCGCCGCTGATCCTGCTTGGCCAAGATCTCGCCCATCGCGGCCTGCGCCAGGGCCTGCCCCTGCTGATCCTGGGGCTGGCGCTGCTGGCCTTCTCCCACCTGCCCAGCCTGCTGCTGATGATGGGGCTGGTCAGCGTGCGTGCCCTCTGGTTCGCCTGGCGATCCCGCACCCTGGCGCCCTGCTGGATAGCCCTGGGGGCCCAGGGGCTGGGGCTCTGCATGGCGGCGGCCCTGCTGCTGCCCGCCCTGGCGGATCAGGGGGCCATTTCCATGGAGCTGATGCGCGGCGGCATGTTCGACTTTAGGCGCAACTTCCTCGATCGTTTGCCCTCGGGCTGGGGGGACTGGCGCTTTCGCGGCCACCTGGCGTGGCAGAGCCTGCTGACCCTGGCCCTGCTGCTCACCGCCTGGGCCGCCGCCCGCGAGCCGCGCCACCCCGAGCTGCTGTGCTGGGGGGCGATCGGCGTCGCCGCCTTCCTGATGATGCTGCCCGTGAGCCAGCCCCTCTGGAGCCTGCTGCCCCCCTTGCAACGGGTACAGTTTCCCTGGCGGCTCAATCTCATCCTCACCCTGGCCACCATCGCCGTGGTGGCGCTCGGCACCCCCACTCACCGTCCCTGGCAGTGGCTCTGGTGGGGCATGCTGCTGCTGACCCTCCTCTCCACCCTGGCCTATGTGCGCCACGCCCCCCTCACCCAGGCCCCCACCCGGGAGGCCATGGCCCTCGAGTTCGACAGCAAGCGCAGCGCCCGGGAGTACAGGCCAAGACAGGTGCCGGGGGGCATGTTCGCCCCCACCCTGCTCGCCTGGAAGGAGGAGTTCCAGCCCCCGGTGAGCGCCGAACCCCCGGGCGCCAGCTGGACAGTGCACCGCTGGCAGCCCAGGGCCCTGACCCTGGCGGTGACGGCGGCCGTGCCGACCCGGCTGGTCCTGCACCAGTATGATTACCCCGGCTGGCAGGCCTGGCTCGACGAGCGCCTGATGCTGACGGTGGGTGCCAACCCCCAGGGCCTGATGCAGCTCTGGGTGCCGGCGGGCAGCCACAGCCTCACCCTCAGGCTGACGGCGCGCTGGCCCGAGCGGGCAGGCAATGCCCTCTCCCTGCTCGGGTGGCTCGGCTGGCTGCTGCTTCTGTGCCACCACAGGGCAAGGCGTCCGGTGCGCTGAGTCCGTCGCAGATCTGACCTCTGGGCCCGGGACAGGATAGACCTGCCCAAGCCTGCCAAAGCTGATAGACTCAGCACTTGCCCCTTTTCCCGGCCCTGCCACGACTCGGATACCCTATGCCTCAAGCCACGACCCTCTCTCCCCGCTTCCTGTTCATCCTGCTCGGCGCCCTGGCGGGCCTGACCCCGCTCGCGGTGGACATGTACCTGCCCGCCATTCCGGCCATCGCCCGGGATCTGGCCACCAGCATAGACGGGGCCCAGCTCACCATCAGCGCCTTCCTCGGCGGCTTCGCCATCGGCCAGCTGTTCTACGGGCCGCTCGCCGACAGCTTCGGCCGCAAGCCGGTGATCCTGGCGGGCCTCTCCATGTTCGCCGTGGCCTCGGTGGGCTGCGCCCTGGCGGACTCCCTGCCGGAGCTGCTGGCCTGGCGCATGCTGCAGGCCGCCGGCGGGGCGGCGGGATCCGTGGTGGTCAATGCCCTGCTGCGGGATCTGTTCGAGAAGGATGCGTTTTCGCGGGCCATGTCCTTCGTCATCCTGGTGATGACGCTGGCCCCCCTGGTGGCCCCCGTGGTGGGCGGCTACATCAGCGCCCATGCCGACTGGCGGGTGATCTTCTGGCTGCTGGTGGGGATCAGCCTGCTCATCTGCGTGGTGATGCAGTGGAAGATAGAGGAGACCCTCAAACCCGAACACAAACAGCCCCTCAAGCTCGGCCAGGTGCTGCGCAACTACTGGGGCGTGCTCTCCCACCGCGGCGCCATGGGCTATGTGCTGTGCGGCGCCCTGTCGAGCTCGGGCATGTTCGCCTTCCTGAGTGCCTCCCCTTATGTCTATATCGAGTATTTCAAGGTACCGACCGAGCACTACGGCTGGCTCTTTGGCCTCAACATCCTGCTGATGATGGTGGTCACCTTCGTCAACAGCCGTCTGGTGAAGGGGGTGGGCGCCGAGCGCATGCTGCAGTACGGCCTGACGGTGCTGCCGCTGGCCGGGGCCCTGCTCATCTACAACGCCTGGAGCCAGACCGGGGGCCTGTGGGGCATCGTCATCCCAGTGGTGCTCTTCGTCGGCCACATCAGCCTGGTGGGGGCCAACGCCATGACGGGCCTGATGGGCCACTTCCCCCAGTCGGCGGGCACCGCCTCGGCGCTCGCGGGCACACTGCGCTTTGGCATAGGCGCCGTGGTGGGCATACTGGTCAACCTCAATCCCCCCGAGTCTCCGCTGCCCATGGCCATCGCCATCGCCGCCTGTGGCCTGAGTTCGGCGCTCTGCTACTGGCTGCTCACCGGCAAGCGTGCCAGGGCGGCCTGACGATCCCTTCGGCTCACCGTTATGCCGACACGAAAAAGCCCTGTCCACCGGACAGGGCTTTTTGCATCAGGGGCGCGGCCCTCAGGCATCGGCCTCCAAGCCGCTGCGAGCCAGGATCTCGCTCTCCACGCCATCCAGGCTCAGCTGGTTCTTCTTGCGCCAGTAGGCCTCTATGCCCTCCTTGCCCTGGCGCGCCGACCAGTTGGCGAGCTCCTCCCTGTCCCCCTGATAGTCAAACAGGGGCACCGACATGCCGCAGGAGGTCTGGACCCGTTCAATGTCGAGCAGGAAGATCTGGCGGGCCGCCATGCTGGCCGGGAAGCGCGCCAGCGCCGTCTCCCAGTCCGGGTCGCCCCGGTGCAGCACCCGCGCCTGACCATAGGCCCGCACTATCATGGGCGCCCCCTCGAAGGCGCAGAACATCACCGTCATGCGCGGGTTCTGCAACACATGGGCCGCCGACTCGTTGCCGCTGCCGGTCAGGTTGAGCCAGGCCAGGGTATGGGCATCGAGAATGCGCAACGAATCCCCGCCCTTGGGAGAGAGGTTGACCGTGCCTTCCGCCGCCGCCGTGCCGACAAAATAGATCTTCTGCGCCTCGATAAAGGCCACATGGCGCGGCGAGAGCGCCTCGAACAGTTGTCCCATAGTCCCTTTCCCCTGCTGTGTCGATTGTGCTCAGAACAGGGCGCGGTTGAGCCACAGATGCGCCCCTATGCTGACCATATAGCCAAGCAAAATGGCAGGCAACCACTTGAGGTGACCGAGGAAGGTGTACATGCCCCTGGCCTGCCCCATCAGGGCCACCCCGGCGGCGGAGCCGATGGAGAGCAGGCTGCCCCCCACCCCAGTGGTCAGGGTCACCAGCAGCCACTGCCCGGTCGACATCTGCGGCTCCATCGACAGCACGGCGAACATCACGGGAATGTTGTCGATGACGGAGGAGAGCAGGCCGATGAGCACATTGGCCTGGGTCGGATCCCCCTGATAGAGGAGCTGGGACGCCAGCGCCAGATACCCCATGAAGCCGAGTCCGCCGACGCACATCACCACCCCGTAGAAGAAGAGCAGGGTGTCCCACTCGGCCTTGGCAATCTTGTTGAACACGTCGAACGGCACTATGGAGCCGAGGCGCAGCAGTCGCGCCTCGTCACCGGTGCGCTCATAGAGGGCGCGCTCCCGCGCCAGGGCACCTGGCTGGGTCTTGCGCAGGTAGAAGCCGAAAAACTGCAGATAGCCGAGCCCCGTCATCATGCCGAGCACCGGGGGCAGGTGCAGGAAGTGATGGCAGGCGACGGCGGTCCCTATGGTGAGGAGGAAGAGCAACACTATGGCGACGGCCCCGCGCCTGAGGGTCACCTCCTCGTCCAGCACCCTGGGGGCATGGCGTGGCACCATCAGGCTCATCAGGAGGGCCGGGATCAGGAAGTTGAGCAGGGCGGGGATAAAGAGCGCGAAGAACTGGCCGAAGGGCACCTTGCCCGCCTGCCACACCATCAGGGTGGTGATGTCGCCAAAGGGGCTGAAGGCGCCGCCAGCATTGGCCGCCACGACGATGTTGATGCAGGCCAGGTTGATGAAGCGGCGATCCTCGTTCGCCACATTGAGCACCACTGTGCACATCAGGAGCGCCGTGGTGAGGTTGTCCACCACGGGGGAGATGAAGAAGGCCAGCAACCCGGTGAGCCAGAACAGGGTGCGCAGGCTGAGCCCGGCCCGCACCAGGCGGGCGCGCAGGGCGGCAAACAGCAGCCTGTCCTCCATGGCGTTGATGTAGGTCATGGCCACCAGCAGGAACAGCATCAGCTCGGCATATTCCAGCAGGTTCTGCCGAAACCCCTCGTGGGCCAAAGGGCTCTGCCCCGCGTCCGCATAGACGACGCCAATGGCTATCCAGATGATGCCGGCGGCGATCAGCACCGGCTTGGATTTTCGCAGCTTCAGGTACTCTTCGGCCATCACCAGGAGGTAGGCGAGCACGAAGATGGCGAGGGCGAATACACCGACGCCACTGTGGGTCAGGGCGAGGGGGCCCTCGGCCAGGGCGGGGCCGCAGAACAGGCAGAGCCCGGACAAGGGGGCAAGGCGTGAGGATCCAGACATGGGTGCGCGTCTCTTGAGTACCGTCTGGCATTGAGGCTAGCAGCGGACAGGGAAGTCACCCTCATCCCTGTCCGCAGGTCGAGCCGCCCGCCTCGACCGGGCAGCGTGGCTCAGGGGATACCAGGGGGATTTTTTGCCAAAACCGGACTGCTTGAGGGTGTAGCCGGCGCTGTTTTACCAGGCATCCAGCCCGCTTCTGTTGTTGCCCGCCGCCCGCCTCGACCGGGCAGGCGGCGTGGCTCAGGGGGCATCAGGGGGATTTTTTGCCAAAACCGGACTGCTTGAGGGTGTAGCCTGCACTGTTTTGCCAGGCATCCAGCCCGCTTCTGTTGTTGCCCGCCACCAGGCTGGCGGCCAGGCTCGGGCTGTTGAACAGCTGATCGGCACCGAACACGAAGCCCCCCTCGGCCCGGGGGATGAGCACCCCCTTGGCCAGCAGCTCCTGGCGCAGCTCGATCACCGCCTCGCGCAGGGAGGCGGCATCCTCCCCGTTGGCGGTGGAGCCCGCCTGCACCATGAAGCCGGGGTTCTGCCGCTTGCCCACCGGATAACCATGGGCCTCGGCACCCTTGCCGTTGAAGTGATAGAGCTCGCGCTCGCCGGGCTTGTTGTCGGAGAGCGCCTTTTGCAGGGTCATCAGCTCGTTGTAGATATCGATGGGGACTACGGCAGCCTGCTTGGCCCCCTTGCTGTCGACGATAAAACTGACTTGCTTGTGTAACATCCTTGCTCATCCTGTGACCCATGGAAGCCCCTATTCTAACCACCTCTGGCAAGCGGGATCCAGCAAGGATCCTCATCCCTTTTGCAGGCGCGATCACTAACTGGCATAGTGGCTGACATCGTGAAAGCCATTGGCCATCAACCGGTTATCCCATGCTGAACCTGCGCAACCTCAGTAAACGCTTCGCCAGCGGCGGCGAGACGCTCCCCCTGTTTGAGGGGCTGGATCTCAAGCTCGCCCCGGGGGAAACCTGTCTGCTGCTGGGGCAGAGCGGCTGTGGCAAGTCCACCCTGCTGAACCTCATCGCCGGTCTCATCGCCCCGGACGAGGGGGAGATCTGGCTGGGAGAGACCCGGCTCGACACCCAGTCCCCGGACGAGCGGGCCCGCTTGCGGGGCCGGCATTTTGGCATCGTCTATCAGGACTTCAACCTGCTGCCGACCCTCACCGTGCTGGAAAACCTCTGCCTGCCCCTGGAGATAAACCACCTGCCCCGGGACATGGCGCGCCTCGATGCCCTGCTGGAGCGCCTTGGGATGAGCCACAAGCGCCACGCCTGGCCGGAGCAGCTCTCCGGCGGCCAGCGCCAGCGGGTGGCCCTGGCTCGGGCCCTGGTTCACCAGCCAACCTGGCTGCTGGCAGACGAGCCCACCGGGAGTCTCGACGAGCACAACGCCGAGCAGGTGATGGGGCTGATGATGGCGGCGGTGCGCGATACCGGCGCCGGCCTCTTGCTGGTGAGCCACAACCCGGGCTATGGCGCCCTGGCGGATCGGGTGCTGCGCCTGGAAGGGGGGCAGCTGCTCGAGGGCAGACCCCATGGGTGACGCAAGCCGCAAGGATGATCCATGCTGCCGCTGAAGGCGCTGCTGCGCCTCTATCGCGCCCACCCCTGGCTGCTGCTGATGAGCCTGGCGGGGCTGATGCTGGGGGTCACCCTGGTGGTGGCCATCGAGCTCTTGAACCACAGCGCCCGCACCAACTTCGTCGCCGCCCGCAGCCAGCTTGCGGGGGAAGCGAACTACCGCCTGGCCCCCCAGGGCGGGCTGGATGAGCAGCTCTATGTGACGCTGGTGCGAAGCCAGCCGGAGCTTGACGCCATGCCAGAGCTGCACGCCTGGCTCAAGGACGAGCAGGGGCGCAGCTTCCAGCTGCTGGGGATGGATCTCTTCAACCCAGGCCCCCTACGCCGACTCTTTGGTGAGCAGCCGGGGCGCGAGCCCGACTTCACCCTGAGCCGCGCCGACAGCGTCTGGCTCTCGGCCCCCGAGGCAAGGCGCCTTGACTGGCAACCGGGGCAGTCGCGGGCCTTTATGCTGGGCGATGAGGGGCAGCGCCCCCTGACCCTCACCCTCGCAGGCACCTTCGAGCCAGGCGCCGTCCCCATGGAGCGGCTGCTGGTGACCGACATCGGTCTCGCTCAATCGCTGCTTGGCAAGGCCAGAAGGCTGGATCGCATCGTCTTCAAGCTGAGCGATGCAGAGGCCAATACCTTGCAAAGAGCCTTGCAGGCCGCGCAGGGAGCCGAGTTCCCCGCTCAGCCCTTATGGCTCGAGCCCATCAGCCCGGCCCTTGATGCCAGCCAGCTCGGGGATGCCCTGGCCCTCAACCTCAGCGCCCTCTCCCTGCTCGCCATGGCGGTAGGGCTGTTTCTGGTGTTCAACGCCCAGCGCTTCGTGCAGAGCGTGCGCCGCCCCCAGCTCGCCCAGCTCATCATCCTCGGCATGCCGCCAAGCCGGGTACTCCGTTGGCTGGCCCTGGAGCTCTCCATCCTCGCCACCCTAGGCACCCTGCTCGGGCTGCTGCTCGGCAGCCTCTTGGCGCTGGCCCTCATGGGCCAGCTCACCCAGGCGCTGGCCGACCTCTATGGCCCCAATCCCATCGACCTGCTGCGCCTCTCCCCCGCAAGCCTCATCAAGGCGCTGCTGATAGGCCTGGCTGGCACCCTTGCCGCCAACCTCCCCGGCTGGTGGCAGTTGCTGCGCCAATCCCCTCTTGAGCTTCGGGAAGGCAACAGCCGCCCGCCGGTTTATCCCTGGCGCAGACGCCTGCTCGCCATCGCCATACTGCTGCTCTGCGTCCTCTGCCTCCTGTTGCCGCAGACCGGTCTGGGGGGCGCCCTCTTCGTGGCAGGGGGCTGGCTGCTCGCCATGGCCCTCGCCCTGCCCGATGCCCTGCGCGCCCTGCTGGGGCGGCTGCGCGGGCACGGCCCCCTCAGCGTCCGGCTCGGGGTGGCCGAGACCCAATATCATCTGGATCGCACCGCCATCGCCGTGATGGCGCTGCAACTGGCCATCGCCGCGGCCATCGGCATCGGGGTCATGGTGTCGAGCTTTCGCTCGAGCGTGGAGATCTGGCTCGGCCAGCGTCTGGCCGCCGATCTCTATGTCAGCACCCCCAAGGGGGTGGCAGGCAGCAGAGGCCAGCTGAGCGAGCAGACCCTGACCGCCATACTCGCCGAGCCGCAGCTGAGCGCCGCCTCGCGCCGCGCCGTGCTCCCCGCCCGCTGGCAGGGACACCCCATCGAGTGGGCGCAGATGGACTTTATCCCCGAGCTCAAGGCCGCCTACCCCTTGCTCGCCGGACGCTGGCCCGCAACGCCCGACGAGGTGCTGGCGAGCGAACCGCTCACGGTGCGCCTCGGGGTCAAAGTGGGCCAGACACTGGATGTAACGAGCGAAGGGGGGCCAAGGGCTCTCACCGTCACCGGGGTCTATCAGGATTACGGCAGCGACAAGGGGCAGATACTGCACGCCTTCGAAGGGGGGGCGGTGCAATCCCTCGCCCTCTTCAGCCCGGATCCCGAGCGCCTCGGCGATCGGCTGCGCTCGCGCCTTGGCGAGCGGGTGAATCTGTTGCCCGCCCCCGCCATCCACGCCGCGGCGCTCAAGGTGTTCGATCAGACCTTTGTGGTGACCGAGCTATTGAAACTGCTGATCCTCGGCATCGCTTTCGTCGGCATAGGCTCTGCCTTTATGGTGCTGGGGCTGGCCAGGCGCGGGGAGTTGCTGACCTTGCAGAGCCTAGGGATAGGCCCCCGCCACTGCCGCCGCCTGCTGGTGTGGCAGGGGGCGGGACTGGGGCTGCTCACGGCGCTGCTGGCCCTGCCGGTGGGCTATGGCCTCGCCTGGGTGCTGATTGAGGTGGTCAACCCCCGCGCCTTTGGCTGGCGCCTCGCCTTCGAGGCCGCCCCCTTGCACGCCGTCACGGCGCTCTTGCTGGCGCCGGTGTGCGGGGCGCTCGCCTCCTGGTATGCCGCGAGGAGAGTGGTATGAAATATCGGTTACCGCACTGGCTCGGCCATGGCTTGACGCTCCCATTGACCACATCCCTGTCACCGCTCTTGATTCAGCGCAGAGAAGCGCATAGAGCTGCCGCTAACCATCCCCTCTCCCTTCGGGAGAGGGCCAGGGTGAGGGGGATCTTGTTCTCTTCACGGACCCTGTGGCTCGCAGCCCTCTTGATCCCGCTTATTGCCATGAGCGGCAACGCGCAGGCCAGCGATCTGGGGAGCATCCTTGGCGGCGGCAGCGATCAATTCAAAAAGGCCCTGCCGGGCCAACCCATCCGGCTGCCCGCCGATCACGGCGCCCACCCCGACTACCGATCCGAGTGGTGGTATCTCACCGGCAACCTCAAGGATGAGCAGGGGCGCGACTACGGCTTGCAGTGGACCCTGTTTCGCCAGGGTATCGAGCAGCAGATACAATCGGACAACCCCTGGCTCAGCCCCCAGCTCTGGCTGGCCCAGTTCGCCATCACGGATGTGAGCAAAGGCAGCCACCAGCAGGATGAGCGCACCAGCCGCCAGGGGCCGGGGCTCGCCGGCGCCAGCGGCGGCCAGTATTGGCTGAAAGAGTGGGTACTCGCCTCTGAAGGGAAATCGCTCTTTCCCGCCACCCTCAAGGTGCAGAGCAAGATGGGTGAGCTGAACCTCAGGGTGAGCGCCGCCAAGCCGGTGGTGCTGCAAGGCAACGAGGGGTACAGCGAGAAGAGCCCGGGCAACGCCTCCTTCTACTACTCCTACCCGCGCCTGACGCTTAGCGGCACCTTGACCCTGGAGGGAGAGACCCGCAATGTCACAGGCCAGGGGTGGTTTGATCACGAGTGGAGCAGCTCGGTATTGGCCGAGTGGCAATCGGGCTGGGACTGGTTCTCCCTGCAACTCATTGATGGCCGCGAGCTGATGCTGTTTCGCCTGCGCACCAAGGCCGGACACACTGAGCCGGAGAACCGCTACGGCACCCTGATCGAGCGGGATGGCAGCAGCCGATTGCTCGCCCCCGAATCCATCGTCCTCACCCCCGGTAAAACCTGGCGCGGCCCCAAGGGCCAGCCCTACCCCATCGAGTGGCAGCTTAAGGCCGGGGATCTGAATCTAACCATCCGTGCACGCCAGTCCAATCAGGCCATGACGGGCCGCTTTGACTACTGGGAGGGGGCTGTGACTGTGGAGGGCGATGCGCAAGGACTCGGCTATCTGGAGATGACGGGATATTGAGCCCGGGCCCGCCCCGTTTCTTCGCTGCGTCTATTTTTTTGTATTGCGGGGCGAAGTCTGCTCCCCATTACCATCTCTACGGTTTGGTTCTGAGGCAGCCTATCCATAACAGCCAGCACCAAATTGCCTGCCCTCTCCAATTTCTGATCCCCATCAAAAATACTCTCCAAACCACACCTAAAGTAAAACGTTTCGCTCAACAAGTGCTGCTACACTTGGTACCCTACTCATGCGACCCTCATAGCCCCAAAGGCAGCAAGGGAGCGACTATGGTTCGTACCTCTTCAATTCGGTTAACCTCAGCACAACGGAGGCTATATTCCGTGCGGTAGCCGTGTGATTTAGTGAGTAATGGAATAAGACTGGATACCAGTGAACACCATTGTTTCATAGTTAGGTAGGGTTTCATATATCCACAGCATCAATATTGAGTGTGGTATACGATATAATAATCTCAGTGAGAGCTTCCACTATATAGAAAGCATCTAGAGATACACGATTCAAGAAATTACTTTCTTTGTAAATCCTTCGACCATTAACACAGTCAATTCAACATTCGATACCCATAGGAAGAAAATGAAAGGTAAAATTACTCAATGGAATGATGACAAGGGCTTTGGGTTTATCACACCAGAAGATGGATCAGACAATATCTTCGTCCATATCTCTGCTGTAAACCCCAAAGAAAGAAGGCCACAGATTAATGACGAGGTATTGTTTGAGACTGCAATCGATAGTCAGCGACGAGTGAGAGCTACAGAAGTTTACTATGAAGGTTGGACTCTTCGCCCTATCAAACAGCCTTCCAAACAAAGCTCTCATTCTAAGGGAGGGTCAAGTGATAAAAAGATCGCCCTTGAACCAGTCAGAAAAACACCTCTAGATTATATTTTTTTAATCATGGCTATAGTTTTGATAACTTTAGCTGGCTTTAACTATTTTAAAGAAGAAGATCTTACGATATCACTTCCAATTGCATTGCTTGCAATAATATTACTTGCTCTCTTTAGTCGCCCCAAAAAACCTTCAAACAAATTATTTACCTGTTCTCGCTGTCGCTGCAATGTTCCGTTTGACAATCGCACCATTCGCGCTTGGAATACGGGCACGCTAAAACTCTATTGCTCAAATTGCCATGCTGAATGGTTAAGCAATCAAAATGCTACAAATAATAATTCCTACTCATCAAGCAGAGGTCGTGGTTGCCTTGGTGTTCTAGCAATGATGATCATCATTCCAGTAGGGTTAGTGTCTATTGCATCTTGGCTGAGTTGAACATTACTTAATGAGAACTTGGCGTGAAGCAGCTAACGGCCATAGGCGTTAAAAATAAACACCCGACTCTTGCACCTATTTTCCAACAAAGAAACCCCCGACAAAATCTATTCTGTCGGGGGTTTTATTTATCTCGCCGCCTGATCCACCAGATAGAGGATGCTGTGATAGGGGATGCCAGCGTGCTGGCTGAGCCCCATTTCGCAGGTACGGCTGTTGCTGAATCCCTGACGGCAATCCCTGGGCACCTGGGCAGGCAGGCTGGCAAGCGCCGCGGCGTTGAGCTCCGGGGTCATCAACCCCTTGTCGCCGGCAAAGCCGCAGCACTGGATATGCTCAGGGATTATCACCTCGCGGGCGCAGGCGCGGGCCACCGCCAGCATGGTCTCCCCCAGCCCCATGCGCCGGCTGCTGCAGGTGATATGGAGCATCACTGTCTCATCGATGGGGGTCAGCTCAAGGTGGGGCAGCAGGTGTTCCAGCACAAAGGCGGAGGGCTCGAACACCCGCAGGTCCTTGCCAAGCGCCCCCGAGAGCAGCCGCTGCACGCAGGGGCTGGTGTCGAGCAGCACGGGCCAGCGCCCCTGCTCGCTTGCCTGCCACAGGGCCTCGGCCAGATCAGTACGCTTGGCTTCCGCGACCTCACTCATCCCCTTGCTGTCATAGGGCATGCCGCAGCAGAGCCCCTCAATGCCTTGCGGCACTATGACCCGGCAACCCGCTTTCTTGAGTAGGGATTGCACAACCTGTGGCAGTGACGGGGCTTCCTCCTGCTGGCCGAACACCCGGCTGGCGCAGGACGGCAGATAGACCACAGCGCGATCCCTTGTTTCGCCATGGCTCCCCTCCCCTTGCGACCACTGGTAACGGCTCGGCCCCGGCAGGGTCGGCAGCCAGGCGGGTGTGCGCTGGCCGCTGAGCTTGCGCACGCCTCCCACCAAGCCTGCCAGTGCCTTGTCTCCCAACAGCTTGCCGGCAATGCCTTTGAGGCCGAGGGCCCCACGGGCCGTGCGGGTGACGCCGGCGAAGTGATCGGCGCTCCAGCGGGCGATGGGCACGAAGCGCTGGTACTTTTCGCTGCGCAGCTTCTTGATAAGGCTGCCGGTGTTGATGCCAACCGGGCAGCGGTCGGCGCAGAGCCCGGTCGCGGCGCAGGTGTCGATGCCCTGATAGTCAAACAGCCGGGCAAGATCCCCTGCCGCTTCACCGCTGCGACCACGGCGTGACAACTCCCGATAGAGCACGATGCGCTGGCGCGGCGAGAGCGACAGGGTGCGCGAGGGGCAAACCGCCTCGCAAAAGCCGCACTCGATGCACGGATCCACGATGGCATCGCTCGCCGGCATGGGCTTGAGGTGGGCAAGGTGGGCCTTGGGGTCGTCGTTGATGATGACGCCGGGATTGAGCAGGCCAGCTGGGTCGAGCAGCGCCTTGATGCGCCGCATCAGCGCCATCCCCTCCGACCCCCATTCGAGCTCCACATAGGGGGCCATGTTGCGGCCGGTGCCGTGCTCGGCCTTGAGGGACCCGCCAAAGCGCACCGCGACGAGTTCGGCCACCGCATCCATAAAGGCGCCGTAGCGGGCCACCTGCGCCGGATCATCGAACCCCTGGGTAAAGACGAAGTGCAGGTTCCCCTCCAGCGCGTGGCCGAAGATGATGGCTTCACCGTATTCGAAGCGATCGAACAGTTGCTGCAGCCCCGCCACCCCTTCGGCCAGACGCTCGATGGGAAAGGCGACATCCTCGATGATGACGGTGGTGCCCGTGGTGCGCACCGCCCCCACCGCCGGGAAGAGCCCCTTGCGAATGGCCCAGAGGCCGGCGCTCTCCTTGGTAAAGGGTACAGAGGCGACCTGAGCGAACTCGGCCGCCATGACCGTCACCTGCTCGCAGCGATCCACCAGCTCCTGCTTCGATTCCCCATGCACCTCGATCAGCAAGGCGCAGGCGGCCAGGTCCAGCGTCTTGATAAAATCCGGCAGACCGGGCTTGCCCGCGACCGAGCGAAGGGAGCGCCCATCCATCAGCTCCACCGCCGCCACCGGCGCACTTTTAAGGCGCGAGGTGGCCAGACAGGCCTGCTCGGCATCCCGAAACACCAGCAGGGCCGAGGCCTTGTGGGGGTATTCGGGCACGGTGTCGAGCACTACCTCGGCGATAAAGCCGAGGGTGCCCTCCGAGCCGATCATCAGGTGGGTGAGAATATCGATGGGGTCTTCATGGTCGAGCAGGGCATTGATGGCGTAGCCGGTGGTGTTCTTGAGCCGGTACTTGTGGCGAATGTTGGCGGCAAGCTCGGCGTTCGCCAGCACCTCGGCGCGCAGGGCGGCGAGCCCCGTGAGCAGCTCCGGGCGCCTGGCCGCAAAAGCGGTGCGGCTGTGGGGATCGCCACTGTCCAGCAAGGTGCCATCGGCCAGCAGCAGGGTCATGGCGTGCAGGGTGTGATAGCTGTTGTGAGCGGTGCCGCAGCACATGCCGCTCGCGTTGTTGGCGGCGATGCCGCCGAGCTTGCAGGCGTTGATGGAGGCGGGATCCGGCCCAATCTTGCGCCCCAGAGGCGCCAGATAGCGATTGGCATCGGCGCCGATCACCCCGGGTTGCAGGGCGATGCGCGCCCCCTCGTCCAGAATGCGGTGGCCGCGCCAGCTGTCGGTCAGGGTGATGAGCACCGAATCGCTCAGGGCCTGGCCCGAGAGACTGGTGCCGGCGGCGCGAAAGGTGCACGGCAGGTTCAACTCGCGGCACACCGCCAGCACAAAGCGCACTTCATTGAGGGAGTCGAGGCGCACGATGCGCTCGGGCACCAGCCGGTAGAAGCTGGCGTCCGTGCCGTGGGCCAGCCGAAGATCAGGGTCGCTCACCAGCCGCTCCGGCGGAATGCGCGAGAGCACGGCGGCGTCAAACTGGTTCCAAAGCATCAGCAATCCTCCACCAGCACCACCAGCAGGCGGCTCGGGCCGTGGGCACCGTAGGCCAGGGTCTGCTGGATATCGGCGGTCTTGGAGGGGCCGGAGACCAGCAGCAGATTGGTGGGCATGGCCTGCTGCCAGCGCCCGGCCTCCACCAGCCCCGCCAGGTTGTCGGCGATGGTGGAGGCCGCCAGCAGCGCAATATGACAGGGGGGCACCAGGGATAGGGTGCGCGGCTCACCGCCATCCGGCAGCAACACCAGGGTGCCGGTATCGGCGATGGCACCCGCGCAGTGGGTTATCCCCGCCTGACAGACGTCGAACAGCTCGTCCTTCCAGCTCGCGAACTCCCCCGCCGGGGTCAACACAGAGTGCCCGGCGCAGGCGGCCGCAACCGCCGCCTGCCAGCGGCCGCCCTGGCCACAGGCCAGATGCGTTATTGCTTCCCCATCCAGCCAGGCGGCCAGATCCCGGGCAAGGGTTGCCTCCTTGACGGTGAGGATCTCGGCGTGGCTGACGCTGATCATGCCAAGGAAGCGCTCGCGCCGTGCGTTGTCATCTACCCCGCGCCAGGGCTGCCAGGCGTGCGGTGCGTGGGCAATGGGGGTGGCGGCGCCGCGCAGGCGGCTTAATATGGCCTCTTTGCTCGACATCTCAGGACTCCTTCTTCTTCTGGCGCAGCAGGGCGTGCAGGCTCTGGGGGGCGGGTTGGGGGGCCTCGCGGCACTGGGTCCATGGCCCAAGGTGTTTAGGCATCAAGCCTCGCAGGCGGCTGGCCACACCGGTCGCGGCGTGATAGAGGCGCGGGTGGGTGGCGGCAAAGGCAAAGCCCTGCATGGCAAGCGTCTCGAGCCGGCTCTTGGCCGCCCCCTGCCCCGCCAGCGGTTCGTGGCCAGGCATAGCGTCGTGCTTGGCCTCCCGCCGCAGGCGCTGCAGCATGTCGGGAATGGGGATGCGCACCGGGCACACCTCGCCGCAGGCCCCGCACAAGCTGGATGCGGTCACCAGATCCTGAGTGTTTTCCAGCCCCAGCAGGTGGGGGGAGATAATTTTGCCGATGGGGCCCGGGTAGATGGTGCCGTAGGCGTGACCGCCGATGCGGGTGTAGACCGGGCAGTGGTTCATGCAGGCACCGCAGCGGATGCACTGCAGGGTCTTGCGCAGCTCCTCGTCCCGGTAAGCCTGGCTGCGGCCGTTGTCGAGCAGCACCAGGTGCACCTCGTCCGGGCCGTCCAGCTCCCCTGCCCGGCGCGGGCCGCTGATGACGTTGAAGTAGGTGGTGATGGCCTGGCCGGTGGCCGAGCGGGTCAGGGCGCTGTAAAGGGGCGGTACGTCGGATAAGAACTCCACCACCTTCTCGATGCCGGTGATGGCCACGTGGACTTTCGGCACAGTGGTGCACATGCGCCCGTTGCCCTCGTTCTCCACCAGACACAGGCTGCCGGTCTCCGCCACCGCGAAGTTGACGCCGGAGAGCCCCATGCCGGCGCGGCGAAACTCTTCACGCAGGGCCCGCCGCCCGGTCTGGATCAGGGCGTCCACGTCGGTGGTGGGGGTGAAATCCGCCAGATTGCCGGCGAAGGTGTCGCTCACCTCCTGCTTGTTCTTGTGGATGGCGGGCATGATGATGTGGGACGGGGTATCGCCGTCGAGCTGGACGATAAACTCCCCCATGTCGCTCTCCAAGCAGCGGATGCCGTGGCGCGCCATCTCGTGGTTGAAGCCCACCTCCTCACTCACCATGGACTTGCCCTTGACGATGCTGCTCACCCCATGTTGCTGGGCGATGCCGAGGATGATGGCGTTGGCCTCGGCCGGCGTCTGGGCCCAGTGCACCCTGATGCCGTTGCGCTCGCAGTTGGCATCGAGCTGATCCAGCAGCTCCGGTAGGCGCGACAGGCAGCGCTGGCGGATCTGTTCGGCCGCATTGCGCACCGATTCTTCTTCGGCCGGGTCTGCGAAGGCGTCGCGGCGCTTGCCGCGCAGGTAATCCATGGCGCCGCGAAAATTCTGGCGCAGCACGGGGTCGGCCAGGGCCGCCTCGGCCTGGGGATGGAAGCGGCGCGGCGAATACTTAGCGTGATCACTCATGATGGGCCTCCTCTTTTGCTGACAAAGGCTCGCTGTGGGCGAGCAGGAAGCTCGCCAGATGGGTAGCAGGGAGCGTCTTGCCCTGATAGGCCAGGGATCCCTTGATGTTCAAGAGGCACCCCCAGTCCGCGCTCACCAGGGTATGAGCGCCAGTGGCCAGCAGGTGGCGGGTCTTGTCCTCCACCATGGCCTGGCTGATGTGGGGATGGCGCACCGAGAAGGTGCCGCCAAAGCCGCAGCACTCGCTCTCGTAGGCCTGCTCATGCAAGGTGACGCCATCGAGCTGCCCCAACAGGCTGCGGGCCGTGGTGTGCACCTGCATCTCGCGCCGGGCCGAGCAGGAGGTGTGCATGACGATGCTCGCCTCCCCCACCGCGTGCCAGCGCACCCGGCAGACCCGGGCCAGAAACTCGGTGAGCTCGAACACCCGATCGCAAAAATCGGCCACCTCGGGGCTCTCGGGGAAGAGGCGGCGGTAGTGGTGGTGCATCATGCCGCCGCAGGAGCCCGACAGCACCACCACCGGCCAGGGCTCGGGGAAGAGCGCCATCTGGCTTTGCGCCACCTTGCGCGCCTCCTCCTCGTGACCCGAGGTGTAGGCCGGCTGCCCGCAGCAGGTCTGTTTCTCGACAAAGTGCACCCTTATCCCCTCCCGCTCGATCAGGGCGATGGCATCGAGCCCCGCCACCGGGTCAAACAGGTCCACCAGACAGGTGGCGTAGAGATAGACATCGGCCGGCTTGGCCGGATAGACCCGCATTACCTTCATCACTTGCTCTCCTTACTTCAACTGCAGCAGTGCGTCCGAGACGTGGAAGCTGTACATGAGCGCCAACCCGATAAGGCCGGTGGCCAGCAGGTAGTAGAGGGTCGGCAGCGCCGTCTTGCGCAGTGTCGCCCCCTCACGGCCGAGCAGCCCCACGGTGGCTGACGCCGCCACCACGTTGTGGATGGCAATCATGTTGCCGGCCGCAGCGCCCACGGCCTGCAGGGCCAGCATGGCGGCGGTGGAGACCCCCAGGGTCTGGGCCACTTCAAACTGGAACTGGCTGAACATCATGTTCGACACTGTGTTGGAGCCGGCGATAAAGGCCCCCAGCGCACCTATGGTCGCACTCAGGGCCGGGAAGAACTCCCCGACGAGCCCCGCGGCAAAATTGGCCGTGGTCACCGGCATACTGGCGAGATCCGCTCCGTTGACGCCGGAGTTGATGAAGATGCGCACCATGGGCACGGTGAAGATGAGCACGAAGCCGGCGCCGATCAGGGTGCGGCTGGACTCTCCCAGTGCCCGCCCGAAGGGGGCGAGGGAGCGCGATTGCAGCCAGGTGGCGATCAGGGCGCAGAACACCAGCAGGCCCCCCGGCAGGTAGAGCGGCTCAATGGAGGCGCTGACCCCCTTCTCTCCCAGGAGGTCGGTGAAGGCGAGGCTCACCGACAAGAGGCTTGCCTTGAATTCCGGGCTCACCCGGCTGGCCACCAGCAAGAGGGCCAGCGCCACATAGGGGAGCCAGGCCAGCAGCAGGGACATGGGGCGGCCGGCGGCCTCTTTGAGATCGAGCTTCAAGGAACCCAGCCACTCGGCGGGCCACTCTTTTTCGGGGGCGAAATCCCAGGTGTTTTTTGGCACCAGGAAGCCGTGGCGCGCCGCCGTCACCACCAGGGCCAGCCCCACCAGACCACCGATGAGGGACGGGAACTCGGGACCGAGCAACATGCCGGTCAGGGCATAGGGGACGGTGAAGGCGAGCCCGGCGAAAATCGCGAACGGCAGGATGGAGAGCCCCTCGGTCCAGCTGCGGTTGCGGCCAAAGAAGCGGGTCAGCATCATCACCATCAGCACCGGCATCAAGGTGCCGACGGTGGCGTGAATGAGGGCCACGTTGGTGGTCACCTGTTGCAGGTAGATGTCCCAGCTGTTGCCACCGGCGCTCAAGGTCTGGCCGATGGCCTGGTTATCCAGCCCCTTGTTGATGCCCACCAGGATGGGGGTGCCCACCGCACCGAACGACACCGGGGTCGACTGGATCATCATGCCGAGCAGCACGGCGGCGAGCGCCGGAAAGCCGATGGCCACCAGCAGGGGAGCGGCGATGGCGGCGGGGGTGCCAAAGCCCGAGGCCCCTTCGATAAAGGCGCCGAAGCACCAGGCGATGATGATGGCCTGGATGCGCCGGTCCGGCGAGATGTTGGTGAAACCGCCGCGAATGGCGGTGATGGCACCGGTGTGTTTCAGGGTGTTGAGCATCAGGATGGCGCCGAACACTATCCAGAGCACGGTCACCGTGATCACCAGCCCCTGCAGGGTGGAGGCGAGCACCCGGGTCGGGCTCATCTGCCAGCCCCAGAGGGCGATGAACACGGTCAACAGAAAGGCGATGGGCATAGCGCGCTTGGCGGGCCAGTTGAGGCCGACCAGCAGCACGGCGGCCACCAAGATCGGCGAGAAGGCCACCAGGGCCAGCAGGGTGTCTGTCATCATTGCGTCCTTGTCCAGAGGGGCACCCTGAGGGTGCCTTGTTGTTGTTTTGTTAACCGGACGTGACCTTACCCTGTTCCTTTTTCGCGATATATGGAAATAATGAACAACATTCGTTCCAAAAGTTTATCAATATGGCCAGTACAGACGACCTCATCCTCTTCGCCCAGGTGGTGGAGGCAGGCTCCTTCAGCAAGGTGGCTGAGCAAAATTCCATTACAAATTCAGTGGTTAGCAAACGGATCGGGCGTCTTGAAGAGGAGCTCGGGGTACAGCTGCTCTATCGCACCACCCGTCGGCTCACCCTGAGCGAGGCGGGCAAGGAGCTCTATCAGGGTGCCAAAAATGTGAAGGCCGCCGCACTGGACGCCTTCGACGCGGTGGCGGGATTCGGTGAAAAGGTGAGCGGCCATGTGCGCATGTCGGTGCCCACCATCTCCGGGGAGCTGCTGCTGGCCGATGCGGTGGCCGATTTTTGCCAGCAGCACCCGGGGCTCACGGTGGAGATGTCGCTGGACAACCGCTTCGTCAACCTGGTGGAAGAGGGGTTCGATCTGGTCATTCGCACCGGTTATCTGGATGACTCCAGCCTCATCGCCCGCCATATCCTCGACTCCCAGTGGGTGATCTGCGCTGCCCCCGCCTATGTGCGCCGCTTCGGAGCACCGCGCGAGCCCGCAGACCTGCAGGCTCACAACTGCCTGCGCTACGCCTATCAGAGCACGGGGGCGTCGGAGTGGGCCTTCAAGGGGGAGGACGGCAACTATCTGGTGTCGGTGTCGGGGAGCTTTTCAACCGACAACGCCGGTGCCCTGCGCAAGGCGGCGCTGGGGGGGCGCGGCATCGTCTATGTGCCGCGCTGCCTGGTCTATCACGATTTGATGAGCGGGGACCTGGTGGATTTGTTTCCGGAACGGGTGGGCAAGAAGCTTGGCATCTACGCCGTCTACCCCTTCACCCGCCAGCCACCGCGCAAGATCCGGCTGCTGATCGAGCACATCCGCCAGCGCTATCTGGATATCGCCCACTACTTCATCTGAGGCACCAGGCGGGCCTCAGAGGGCGGGCTACGCCGCCTGGGTGGACAAAAACGCCAACGACTGCCGGTTAAAGTGCTCCGGCTGCTCCACGTTGCAGACATGGCCGCAGTTTTCGATGATCTCGAGTCGGCTGTAGGGATCCCGGGCCACCTGCTCGCGCACCGGGGCGAGGAACATATGATCCTCCTGCCCCATCACATAGAGGGTCGGGATCGGCAGGGCGCGCTCCTTGAAGTAGCGCATCAGGGGGTTCACCTCGGTGGCGAGGCGGAACCAGCGTTTGAACTCCTTCTGGCACAGTTTGCGGGCCTCGCGCACGAACAGGTTGCGGGACTCCTGATGGTGCTGGCGCGGCATGATGATGAAGGCGAACAAGCGGTAGAGCCACATGTAGGGCAGTATGTGCTGGCCGACCCGGCAAAGCTGCACCAGTACCCGGGAGCGGATGTCGAGGCGCAGGATGGCGCCGCCGAGCACCATGCTCTTGACCCGTTCCGGGCAGAGCTCGGCCAGGTGGCGAATGAGGATGGTGCCAAGGGAGATGCCGACAAAATGGGCGCGGGGAATGCGCAGGTGATCGAGCAGCCGCAGTATGTCCTCGGTCACGGCCCGAAAGCTGTAGTGCCCCTTCACCACCTGTTGCAACTGGTTGGATTGGCCGTGGCCGCGAAGGTCCAGCAGCAGCACGTTGAAGTGCTCCCGGTAGGCCCGCAGTTGCTTGAACCAGATGGAGGAGCTGCCGCCGGCACCGTGCACGAACACCACCCAATCCCGATCGGGGCCCAGCTCAAAGGTCTTGTGGTACAACATCTTATGGGCTCCCGGGGGGTTGAGGGATATACTCGGCGGGCATATTAACAGAAGCCTCGCCTCGATGAATATGCTTGCTCTCATGATCGGACCAGCCTGGAGGCCTGTATGACGCTCACCCTTTTGCGCGAATTTCTGCTCAGCCAGCCGGGGGCCACCGAGGATACCCCCTTCGGCCCGGAGATCCTGGTCTATCGCATCGCCGGCAAGATGTTCGCCCTGGTGGACTGGCAGGCCGAACCGCTGACCATCAACCTCAAATGCGAGCCTGAGTTGGCGCTTTTGCTGCGAGAGATCCACCCCGAGGTCAAACCCGGCTGGCACATGAACAAGCAGCACTGGAACACGGTGACCCTGAGCGAGAATCTGGACGCCGAGCTCTGGCAGGGCTGGATTGAACACTCCTACCAGCGGGTGGTGGCGGGCCTGCCCAAGGCCAAGCGGCCCCAGGCGCCGACCTCCCATTCCAAACCATGAGCCTTCCCATGTCTGACTCCCCTGCTCCGCACTCCCTAAACCCTGACCTCTATCGCGTCGTTCCCCTGGATGAGCGCCATATCCCGGCCCTGCTCGCCCTGTTCGAGCAGTCGGTGCGCCGCATGGGCCCTGAGCACTACAGCCCGGCGCAGGTGGAGCAATGGGCGCTGGGCGCCCGTCATCCGGGTCTCGCCAGCCAGTTGCGCGAGCACCACGGCTGGATCATCGAGCAGGAGGGCATCCCCCTTGGCTTTGTCACCTTAAGCGATGATGGCCACCTCAGCCTGCTCTATGTGAGCGCAGATCATCCGCGCCAGGGGCTCGGCGGCCTGCTGCTGGCGCAGGCCTTGCAGGCGGCCAGCCGGCTGGGCCTGCACAGCCTGACCACAGAGGCCAGTGCCTTCAGCCTCGCGCTCTTTCTTCGCCACGGCTTCGAGCAGGCCGGATTGGAAACCGTGGAGCGCGGCGGGGTCAGTTTTGTCCGCCATCGCCTCTACTGCCGCTTGCCAAGCCAAGGCCAGCCACTAAAATACCCCCCATTTCCCCAAAGCGATGAATGAAGGCAGCCATCATGGTGGTAGAGAGCGACGGTTATATTGCGCTTATCGAGTATCTGGTAGAGAGTCTGGGCCTGTTCGAGAGCCAGCAGCAGGGCACGGGCACCCAGACCATAGAGGATCTGGTGAGCAACCGAGTGGCAGGCAACCTCATGGCCATCTGCGAGCAGAACCCCCAGCTCGACCCCAAGGTGCGTTTCATGATCATGCAGGAGGCCGACGCCGTGGTGGCCGATCTGGAGGAGGTGCTCTCCGCCGTCTGGCTGCGGGCGCCCACCCCGGCCCAGCACGCCTTCCTCGATGAGTTCATCGATCTCATCAAGAACCTGTTCGACAGCACCATCGGCTAGTCCCCTCCCCCGCGGCCGCAGGGCCCGCAAAGCTCCGCAATGAAAAGGGCCGCCTCAAAGGGCAGCCCTGCTTGCTATCACTTCCGATTCATCGCGCTTGTCAGTTGAATGAATATCGAGGCAAGAAATGTGTCTGGTCTTGGCTGCCGTCCATGGTAGCTACCCTGTTAGTCTGCCGAGGTTCGGTTAAGTTCCCGGCCAGGACGCTTTTTTTAATCTTTCTTTCAAAAAAACGAAACAGGGGCCTAATGGCCCCTGTTTTATCCAGACTGCGCCTCAGCGGTTCAGGCTGGGGGGCAGGCAGACGCCAATGCCCCCCAGGCCGCAATAGCCTTCCGGGTTCTTCTCCAGATATTGCTGATGGTAATCCTCGGCGTAGTAGAAGGGTGCCAGCGGCAGGATCCGGGTGGTAATGGCGCGGGCATCGCCGCTCGCCATCATGGCCTGCTGGTAGGCCGCCAGGCTCTGCTGGGCGATGGCCTCCTGGGCTTCATCCCCATAGAAGATCACCGAGCGGTACTGGGTGCCGATGTCGCCGCCCTGGCGCATGCCCTGGGCCGGATCGTGTTGCTCCCAGAACAGCTTGAGCAGATCGCCATAGCTGATGACCTTGGGATCGAACACCACCTGCACCGTCTCCGCATGACCGGTCAGACCGCTGCACACCTCCTTGTAGGTGGGGTTGGGCGTCAGGCCCCCCTGATAACCAGCGGCGGTGGAATAGACGCCGGGCTGCTGCCAGAACAGGCGCTCCACGCCCCAGAAACAACCCATGCCAAACCAGGCCAGCTCCATCCCCTCGGGCCAGGGGCCCTGGGTCGGGTGGCCGTTGACGGCATGCTGCTGGCCGATCGCCAGCGCTTCCCGTCGTCCCGGCAGGGCCTCTGCCGGTGAAATAATCTGCTCCATATGCCCTGTCCTTGAATAAAATCCCGCGCGACGCGGCTGACGAAAAGGAACCCCGAAGATAACAGGTTATGAGCCCGGATCAACCAGGGCGGTCCCTTCAGCGGGCTGACCGCCTTCCGGCTCGCCCGGGCGCAGGGCGCCTGCGGCTGGTCAAAATGGCGGCACAAAACACCAAAACCAATATTTAGTCTTGATTTGTGAATTTATTTTCATATATTGAGCAAATTGCTGCTTTTTTATGGAACGAAACACGTGCGTGAACGCGAACCCAGCCTGGTCCATGCCTTTCGGCAATCCACCCCCTATGTCAACGTGCACCGGGGTGCCACCTTTGTGCTGATGATGGGCGGGGAAGCCATCTGCCACCCCAACTTTGCCAACATAGTGAGCGACATCGCCCTGCTGCAGACGCTGGGGATCCGCCTGGTGCTGGTGTTCGGCTCGCGTCCGCAAAACGACGAGGCGCTGGCCCGCGCCGGCATCCAGGCCCAGTACCACAGACGGATCCGGGTCACCGATGACGAGAGCTTCGCCATCATCAAGCAGGTGTGCGGCGGTCTGCAATACGACATCACCGCCCAGCTCTCCATGGGGCTGGCCAACACCCCCATGCAGGGGGCGCGCATCAGCGTGGTGAGCGGTAACTTCGTCACCGCCCAGCCGCTGGGGGTGGAAGATGGCATCGACTACTGCCACAGCGGCCGGGTGCGGCGCATCGACGTGGAGGGGATCACCCGCCAGCTGGATCAGCATGGGCTGGTGCTCATCTCCCCCATCGGCTGCTCGGTTACCGGCGAGAGCTTCAACCTGAGCTCGGAAGAGGTGGCGCGCCGGGTGGCGGTGGATCTCAAGGCGGACAAACTCATCTGCTTCAGCAGCACCCAGGGGGTGATGAACAGGCAGGGCGTGGCCATCTCCGAGCTCTTCCCCGAGCAGGCCGAGGAGCTGCTGGTGGAGCTGGAGCAGGCGGGCGAGGAGATGTCCGGCACCGCCCGCTACCTGCGCGCGGCGATTGCCTCCTGCCGGGGCGGCGTGCCGCGCTCCCACCTGGTGAGCTATCAGGATGACGGCGCCATGCTGCAGGAGCTGTTCAGCCGCGAGGGGCTCGGCACCCAGATAGTGCGCGAAAGCGCCGAGCGGGCGCGGGCCGCCACCATAGAGGACATCGGCGGCATCCTGGATCTGATCCGGCCGCTGGAGGAGGAAGGCATACTGGTGCGCCGCTCCCGGGAGCAGCTGGAGATGGAGATAGACAAGTTCACCATCATAGAGCGCGACGGCCTCATCATCGGCTGCGCGGCGCTCTACTGCTTCATGGAGGAGGCCATGGCCGAGATGGCCTGCGTCGCCATCCATCCCGAGTACCGCAACTCCAACCGAGGGGATCAGCTGGTAGCCAAGGTGGCCGAGCGGGCCAAGCGGCTCGGCATCCGCCGCCTGTTCGTGCTCACTACCCGCTCCATCCACTGGTTCCGGGAGCGGGGCTTCGATCCCCTGGAGGTGGAAGATCTGCCGGTGGCGCGCCAGCGCCTCTACAACTGGCAGCGCCGCTCCAAGGTTTTGTCCAAGACCATTTCGTAACTGATTGATCTTGTGCCTGGTTGTTGCCAATTGTGTACTTTTTTACAAACTCGATTGACAGTGCAATCCAGTGCAGGGTATTTCTACATGCACGCCACCTTCCAGGGTGGCACCAGAAGAGGAGCGCTGCCCAGGCAGCCCAAGGGAGGACACCAGAGTCCGGTGAACTTGGGTCAGGGGGAGCAGCGCCGAGACGAGTGAGGCAACTGGATACCTCAACGTCGGCTGCGGGGGCTGAATCCCCCGGGTTGTCATCGGTCGTGTGCATCCCACAGGCATCCAGCAGGATCCTTGTGGGATGGGCACCGCGGATGGAGTGCTTCTGGCCGGGATCCTTACGTTTTCCTGCCATTTTCTGCCTCCTCCTCTCTTTTGCCCGATGAAACCGGATTTTCACCTTGAGACAGGAGTATGCAATGAACCCGATCAACGTCGCCAAGTTTGGCGGAACCAGTGTCGCCGATGCCGCGGCCATGAACCATTGCGCCGACGTGGTGCTGGCCAATCCGGCGACCCGGGTGGTGGTACTGAGCGCCAGCGCCGGGGTCACCAACCTGCTGGTGAGCCTGGCCCAGGGTGAACTGGACGAAGCCGGGCAGGATGCCCAGCTCGACAAGCTGACCGGGATCCAGCAGGCCATACTGACGGCGCTCGGCAACCCGATCGAGGTGAGCGCTCTCATCCACGCCCAGCTTGGCGACATTCGCACCATGGCCCGCCAGGCCTGCCAGCACACCGATGCGGAGCTGGCCGACCGCCTCATCGCCTGCGGCGAGCTGATGTCCACCCGCCTCTTCACCGAACTGCTGCACCAGCGGGGCATCAAGGCCCAGTGGCAGGACGCGCGCCAGCTGCTGCGCACCGACAGCCGCTTTGGCAAGGCGACCGTGGATCTGGCCGCCACCCGCACCCTCTGTCAAGCCACCCTGGGCCCCCTGCTCGGTGACAGCCTCATCATCACCCAGGGCTTCATCGGCGCCGACGCCGATGGCCGCACCACCACCCTGGGCCGGGGCGGCTCCGACTACAGCGCGGCCCTGCTCGCCGAGGCGCTCGATGCCGGCAGTATCGAGATCTGGACCGACGTGCCCGGTATCTACACCACGGATCCGCGCCTGGTCACCCGGGCCCGCCCCATCCCGGAAATCAGCTTCGTGGAGGCGGCCGAGATGGCCACCTTCGGCGCCAAGGTGCTGCACCCGGCCACCCTGCAACCCGCCCTGCGCCAGGACATTCCGGTGTTCGTCGGTTCAGCCCGGGATCCCGCGGCCGGTGGCACCTGGATCCGCGCCAGCACCGGCAGCAACCCGCTGTTTCGCGCCGTGGCCCTGCGCCGCCAGCAGGTGCTGGTCACCCTGCACAGCCTCAACATGTTCCACGCCTACGGCTTTTTGGCGGAGGTGTTCGGCATCCTGGCCCGTCACCGCATCTCGGTGGATCTCATCACCACCTCCGAGGTGAGCGTCTCCCTGACCCTGGATCACACCGGCAGCCAGAGCAACGGCGAGCCCATCCTGGGCGACAAGGTGCTGGCGGAGCTCGGCCAGCTGTGCAAGGTGGAGGTGGAGACCGACTTCGCCCTGGTGGCACTCATCGGCAACCGCATGAGCGAGGCCGCCGGGGTGGGCAGCCGGGTGTTCGACGCCATTCGCGAGCACAACATCCGGATGATCTGCTACGGCGCCAGCGCCCACAACCTCTGCTTCCTGGTCAAGGAGAGCGAGGCGGGCCACATCGTCAACCGCCTCCATCAGGAGCTGCTCGACTGAGCCTGACATAACCTTGCAGTCCCTTCTCCCCGCGAGGGAGAAGGGCTGGCATCAGGGGAAGCCCATGGCGACCCTATACCAACGAAGAGGGGCGCCGATGCGCCCCTCTCGTCATGCTGTCGTCCCCATGTCAGCGCGCGGGCTGGCGGGTCCGGGTCGGCAACAGGTTGGCCCGGATCTGCTCGCGCAGCCCCCCCAGCCGCTGCAACAGCGCAGCCTGGCTGAGCCCGGCCTCGTCAAACCCCAGGTTATCGGCCAGCGCCGGGAAGTGATCCCGCACCGCCAGCTCCAGCCAGTCGAGGCGGCGCAGGGTCATGGGGCCGCAGCTCTTGCCGCTGAGATCGTCCTGGATGTCGAGCCGATGGCTACGATACATGTCGCGCCACCAGTTGGCGGCGAGCGCCTGCTCGCTTGCCAGCGCCGCGCTCCACTCCCCCACCAGCCCCTGCATCCGGGCCAGCACGGGGGCACTGGCCCCCTCCCGTGACAGATATTGCAACTCCCCCTTCGCCCAGGCGAGGCAGAGCGTGCGCCAGTGGCGAAACAGCGGCAGGGGATCGCTCTGCTCCAGCCAGAGCCCGGACAGGGTGCGGGTCTCCAGCCGCTCAGGCACATGAAACGCCGGATCGGTGAGGCCGTTGGAGTTGAACTCGTGGAGGGGATCGAAGGGCCACATGTAGCCAAAGTCGAACACCGAGATCTGCTGGCCGTCGTCGAGCAGGTTGCCCGGGCTCGGATCCCAGTCAAACCAGCCCCAGCGGGCCAGCTCCGCCTCCACCGCCAGCATCTGCGCCAGGTTGCGCTCATTGAGCCTGCGCACCGGCTCTCCCCTCAGCCAGGGGGAGACCAGCACCCCGGCGCGGGCGGAGCCGAAGCTGGTGCAGACCACGTTGGAGAGGATGGTGGGGTGCAGCTCCCGCAGGCTCTCTATCTCCCGGCGCCGCTCCAGCTCGGTGAGAAAGGCGGTCTTGCCGTCGACGTTGGCCACCAGGGAGTCTGGCCGGCACCGCTTCAGGCACCAGTGATGGCCCTCCACCTTGAGGTGGAACACCTCGGCGGTGAGCCCGTGACCATAGACCTTGACGACGTCCGGGTGATCCTCGGTCAGCCTGATCAACTGGGCCAGGGGCAGGGGGCAGTCCCGCTCACGCCCGATCCGGATCTCGTCCCCGTTCTCCAGCATCTGGAGCAATCTTGCCTGACGTGCCGCAACCTTGGGATTCATGCATGTACCTCCAACCGTTACTGAGAGACTAAACAGCGCCCCCCTCCCAGACCAGCGGCAAAGCCCCATGATGACGCTTTCATCACAGAATCAGTGCCCCTCCCGGATCGGGATCACAATTTGCACGCCCAGGCTGTCACCCAGGATTCATCCCGTCGTCATTAAATTGACATCAAGGAACAAGCCCCTCACCATCGGGTCAAAATAGATGCAGCGTTGCTGCCCTGCCCGCTCCAAGGATGAGCCCCTATGAATGCCCCCGTCTGTGGTCACAGCCCCTCCCTCTCCCGGTCTCTGGCCGGGTGGTTGTTCGGCCTGCTGATCGCCCTGCTGTTGCTGACCCTGGCCCTGCCGCTGCTCAATCCCGCCGGCTGGCTCGGGAAGGCACAACCGCTGATCCTGGGGCCCGCCGATCAGCCCATCGCCACCCTCACCCGCCACAGCCTGCTCTACAAGAGCGACAGTCGCGGCCTCTATCTGGTGGTGCGCAGCCAGTGGCAACTGCTCAAGCCGCTGCAGGCGGGGGACAAGGTGCGGGTGGAGCTGCTCAACGACAAGGGCATTCGCATCGATCAGCTGAGCCAGGCGGTGGAGAAGCGCCAGAAGTGTCGCCAGAACCGCTGCACCCTGGATCTCAACAGCGCCCTGCGCGCCCCCGACGACGCCCTGGACAGCCGCTATCAGCTGCGGATCGGCCTGCTGCTGGCGGACAGACCCGAGAGCGCCGAGTACAGCCAGATCCTGCAGACCCTGCCGGAGCGCGGCTTCAACCTGACCTATCTGATGACCAGCCTGCTGCTGGTGCTGCTGCTGAGCGCCGCCGTGCTCAGGACCCTGCTGCCGCGGCTGCGCCGCAGCTACCGCTCCCGGGTGCTGGGCAGCCTGCTGCTCGGCAACCTCACCTTCGTGCTGCTGCACGGCTTCGTGGTGTTCAAGCTGGGGGAGTTTCTGCTCTGGTCGGGTTTTCGGCCCGAGCACTACTACCTCGCCTGGGGCAGCATGGTGCTGGGCTGGAGCCTCTGCGCCCTCGCGGGCTTCAACCTCTATATGGGGCTGGTGTTCACGGCGCTCTCGGGCATAGGGCTGCTCGCCAACTTCATGAAGATAGCCATCTACGGGGTGCCGCTGGGGGGGGACGATCTCGGCAACCTGATGGCCCTGCTGCACATACTGCTCGATCAGCACCCCGTGCTGCCGGTGCTGGCCCTGCTGGGGCTCTTGTTCCTGTGCTGGCGCTTTGCCCTGTCGCGCTGGATCCTGCGCACAGCCGCCGCCACCGCCGCCTTCTTCGCGCTCTGCGTGTTCGCCACCCAGACCGGCAACAAGCTGCTGGGAGCCAACATCCGCTACGTGGACAGGGCGGTCAACTACCACAGGGACATCATCCGCGCCGGTCCCGGCCTCTACCTGTTCAACCTGGTGGACGAGATGCTGCAAAGCGGCAACATCTTCCGCTACCCCCTGCAGATCAACGAGCGTACCCCAGAGCTCAGCCAGCCGGCCCTAGGCCAGCCGCCCCGCTTCGATCTGGTGATAGTCCTGCAATATGAGTCCCTCTGGCTCGACTGGCAGGGCAGGATCTGCGCCCCCGCCCCCACCCTGAGCCTGCCCGCCGGCGTGGCCCAGTGGCACAAGACCATCCACTCCCCCACCACGGGGGGCATGACGGTGCTGGCGGAGTTCGAGATGAATACCGGCCTGCCGGCGGGCCTGCTCAAGCAGGGGGTGGTGCCCTACTACTACCTCTCGGACAAGGTGCCAGGCCTTGCCAGCAGCGCCAGGCAGAACGGCTACCAGACCCTGTTCGCCCACCCCTATGTGGAGAAGTTCTGGGGCCGCGCCAAGGCGATTCCGGCGCTCGGCTATGAGGAGCGCTGGTTCGACACCCGCTTCACCACCCTCGAACACAAGGGGATCTACATCTCGGACGATGCCCTCATCGATCACCTGATCAAACGCAGCGAGCAGGATGACAAGCCGCTGTTCGCCTACGCGGTCACCATGCAGGGGCACGGCCCCTTCGACGGGGATCGCTACCGGGCCCAGCAGATCGACAAGGCCTGCCCGGATCAGAGCCCGGCAGAGCGACAGTTGCTCAACACCTACTACACAGGGGTGGTGGACGCCATGGCGTCGCTGGAGCGGTTGCTCAAGACCCTGGACGGCTCAGGCAAGCGCTACCTGGTGGTAGCCTTCGGGGATCACCAGCCCTTCCTGATGTCGGCGGGCAAGGGCATCCATGGCGCCAAGCCCCCCCGCGATGCCCCCTACCAGATCCCCATGATGGCCTTCACCCGAAACGATGGCGCCATCGCACTCGATCGCCAGTTTGCCCCGGTGCGCCAGCTCTACCAGATGGGCCAGGCCACCCGAGCGCTGCTGGCGGGGGATCTCACCCCCATAGAGGACAGACCCCTGCTCCACCCGGTGCTCGGGGAGGAGAAGGGTTTCGACCCCTCGCCCCTGGTGCCGCAGATCCGCGCCAGCTTCCGGGCCGACGCATTACCCTGAGATCAATAAACATTTAAGAGACGGGGGCCGCAGATCCTTGCAACACCTTCCGGGCCGATGCGCTGCCCTGACAGGGATCTGAAACGCAAAGAGGCCGCAATAGCGGCCTCTCTTATGGGTGAGCACCCGAGCTAGCGCAACCAGGACTCCAGCAGGGTCAGGCACTGGCCATCGAGATCCAGCTCGGCCTGGATGCCGAGCGGCACCGTCAGCATGGGGTGGGTGTGGGCACAGTCGAACTCCGCCAGAATGGGGAAGGCCGGCTCCCCCACCACCTCCAGCAGGATATCCAGCGGCCGCTTGCCGCTGCCCTGGCCGTCAAACAGCTCGTGCTTGCCGAGCACCAGGGCACCGATGCGCTCGAACACCCCGCACAGCTTGAGGTGGGCAAATGAGCGCTCCACCGTCTCCGCCGACAGTAGGCTGTCTTCCAGCAGCAGAATGTCCCCCCGCGCTATGGGCGGCATATAGGGTGAACCCCAGATCCCCGTCAGGGTGTTGAGGTTGCCGCCGATCAGCCGGCCCCGCACCCGGCCGGAACCCACCGAGATCAACCGGTTGGGCTGGCACTGCTTGGCCCGGGTCTGGTTTTCCCAATCCAGCCGCTCGTCGGTCCATTGCGTCGGGGTCGGCAGGGTATGGGGCGCGGCGGCGCCACCGGTCAGGCAGATCTGGCAAAAGCCCGCCAGGGTCTCGTTCACCAGCGGCGAGAGCTCGCCAAAGGAGGCCACCAGCGCCGGGCCATAGAAGGTGACGAGGTCGGTCTGGGCGTGGATGCCGAGCAGCAGGGCCGTCACGTCGGAGTAACCGACGATGATCTTGGGATCCTCTCTCAGCCCCTCGTAGTCCACATAGGGCAACAGGGAGTTTGAGTTGCTGCCGCCAATCACCGACATGATTGCCCGCACCTCTGGATCCCGGATGAGGCCATTGAGCTCTTCGGCCCGCGCCGCGATGGAGCCGGAGCGCCAGTGATCCCGCTCACCGGTCAGGCTGCCCGCCTTGAGCCTGAAACCCTGCCCTTCCAGAAACGCCCTGGCACGCTCGAACCGCCGGGGAGCCCAGGCGGTGGCCGCGCTGGAGGGAGAGAAGAAGCCTATGGTGTCGCCGGGCTTGAGCCCGGCGGGTTTGCGCAGTGCCATGGATGACGGTCGCTCCTGAGAGTCTGGGGCCGGGATCTCCATGATCCGGCATCAGGCTCCATCCTAATCCAGCTGTTCTCTCCCCGACAAGGACTCATAGGCTCCGTACAGGCCCTTTTTTGTTTGGATAAACCAAACGACACAAGCCAGTCGGATAGAAAAAATAAACAACTTTCCCGGCCCAGGCCTCCCCCTCATCCTTCACCCTTCTTCCGCAAGGAAGAAGGGTGAATCGCCCCCCCATGCCATGGCGGTGCCGCGCCCAATAAAAAGCCGACCCTGGAGTCGGCTTGCTGCGGGCCGCCTTAGGCAGCCAAGGGCAAAGGCGGGCTAGATCACCACGGCGGTGCCGCTGATGCTGACCATCAGCATGCTGCCGTTCTGCCCCACCACCTCGTAGTCGATATCGATGCCGACCACGGCGTTGGCCCCCAGCGCCTGGGCGCGCTCCTTGAGCTCCTCGAAGGCGATCTCCCGGGCCCGGGCCAGCTCTTTTTCGTAGGCGCCGGAGCGGCCGCCTATGATGTCGCGGATGCCGGCGAACAGATCCTTGAAGATGTTGGCGCCGAGGATGGCTTCACCCACGACGATGCCGCGGTATTCACGAATGGTCTTGCCTTCCAGGGTGGGGGGTGGTTGAGAGGATCATGAGGTCTCCTGTGGGTTGGGCTGGGTGCGCGAGGCACCGTTGCGTCATGGTAGCAAGGCGCTGGCCAAAGCATAACCCCGCCTTGCCGGAGGCGGCAGGAGACACTGCGCCCCCGGCACTGACAAGTGACTGATTCAGCATTCAAAGTGCCATCTATACTGCCTGTGTCGCGGATCTTCTCCCTCTTTGCCAGATACATCTGGCACTTGCCTGAGGGGGCCGATCCTCAGGATTGATGGGAGAGGGACCTTGATGAAACGAACGCTGCTGCTGTTGCCACTGGCCACCTTGCTGAGCGCCCCCACCGAGGGCGCCGGCCTCTATCTGTACGAAACCGGCACCAACGATCTCGGGCTCGCCTCCGCCGGCATGGCCGCCAGGGCCCAGGATGCCACAGTGCAGCTGGTGAATCCCGCCGGCCTGAGCCACCTGGAGGGGCGCCACCTCACCCTGGGCGGGCAACTGCTCTACGGGGACGTCCCCTACGATCTGGACGATCCCGCGCAGGGGGATGTCGATACCGTCATCGGCTGGTTCCCCGCGGCCTCCGCCTACTACAGCCAGCAGCTCGATGAGCGCTGGTCGGCGGGCCTGGCGCTCTATGGCAACTTCGGGCTGGGGCTCGATTTTGGCGACTGGGCCGGCAAGCAGCTCATCAAGGAGGCCACCCTGCTCGCCCTCACCCTGCAGCCATCCATCGCCTACCGCCTCGACCCGCACTGGTCGCTCGGGGCCGGGGTCAGCATCAACTACGGCCTATTCGCCCTCACCCGGGAGGGCAGTGGCGGGGAGCAGAAGCAGGACGACAGTGACTGGGCCCTCAATGCCAGGCTGGGGCTGCTCTATGAGTGGAACCCGGGCACCCGACTCGGACTCGGCTATGCCAGCGAGGTGACCTATCACTTCGCCATCGACCGCGACATCACCTTCTCGCGCCCCAATCTGCCCGGGATCGGCGCCAGCCTCCCCCTCTCCGGCATGGTCAACAGCCCCCAACAGTTGATGGTGAGCGCCTTTCACGCCTTCGCCCACGACTGGGCCATCATGGGCAATCTGGGCTGGCAGGATTGGAGCCGCTACAACGACAACGAGGTCGCCATCTTCGACCGCACCTCCTCGCAGAAGGGGCTCTATCAGGACAGCTACCACCTGGCGCTGGGGCTCCAGCACGCGCTGACGCCGCAGTGGGCCCTCAATGGCGGCCTGGCCTACGACAGCAGCGCCTATCGGGATCAGGACCACACCTCCCTGACTGTGCCAAGCGGCGCCGCGCTGCGCCTCGGCACCGGGGTGACCTATGCCTTCAACGCCCAGGAGACCCTGGGTGCCGGGTTTGAGTACATTCACATGGAGAGCGCCAGCGTCGATGAAAGCTCCCTCTCGGGTCGCTACCCCACCCCGGCCCTCTACTTCTTCGCCCTGAACTACGGCAGGCGCTTCTAGGCAGGCCCCGCTTCGGCCATAAAAAAAGGAGAGGCCCAGGCCTCTCCTTGTGGTTTCCCTTGCCGACGCCGCTCAGTGCAGCTTCATGCTCGGGCGCAGCACCCGGTTGATGCGGCCCACCAGCATGATGAGACCGGTCTTGATGTAGCCGTGCAGGGCCACCTGGTGCATCCGGTAGAGGGAGATGTAGACGATGCGGGCGATGTAGCCTTCCACCATCATGGAGCCGCGCATCAGGTTGCCCATCAGGCTGCCCACGGTGGAGAAGCGGCTGAGGGACACCAGCGAGCCGTGGTCGTGGTAGAGGTAGGGCTTCATCTCGCCGCCGTTCATCCTGGCCAGGATGTTCTTGAACGCCTGGGTCGCCATCTGGTGGGCGGACTGGGCGCGGGGCGGCACGAACTTGCCGTCCGGCTGCGGGCAGGCGGCGCAGTCGCCGATGACGAAGATGTTCTCGTCGCGGGTGGTCTGCAGGGTCTCCTTGACCACCAGCTGGTTGATGCGGTTGGTCTCGAGGCCCGCTATCTCCTTCATGAAGTCCGGCGCCTTGATGCCCGCGGCCCACACCATGAGGTCTGCTTCAATCAGCTCCCCATCCTTGGTGTGCAGACCCTCGGCAGTGGCTTCGGTGATCATGGTGGCGGTGCGCACGTCCACACCCAGCTTCACCAGCTCCTGGTGGGCGGAGCCGCTGATGCGCTCCGGCAGGGCCGGCAGGATGCGGGGGCCCGCTTCCACCAGGGTCACCTTGAGGCTGTCGGTGGTGAGGTTCTTGAAGCCGTAGGCGTAGAGCTGCTCCACCGCGTTGTAGAGCTCGGCGGAGAGTTCGACGCCGGTGGCGCCGCCGCCGACGATGGCGATCTTCACCTTGTCACCGGGCTGGTATTCGGTGGCGAACTGCAGGAAGCGGTTCATCATGCTGTTGTAGAAGCGGTGCGCCTGGGAGGGACTGTCCAGGAAGATGCAGTGATCCTTGATGCCCTTGGTGTTGAAGTCGTTGGACACAGAACCTATGGCCATCACCAGCACGTCGTAAGCCACTTCCCGCTCGTTGACCACCAGGGCGCCGCTCTCGTCGTGGATGGGGGCCAGCACGATGCGTTTCTCGTCGCGCTTGATGTCGGTCAGGCTGCCGAGCTGGAATTCGAAGCCGTGGTTCTTGGCGTGGGACTGGTAGCTCAGGGCGTCGATGCCCGCATCCATGGAGCCGGTGGCCACTTCGTGCAGCAGGGGCTTCCACAGGTGGGTGCGGTTGCGATCCACCAGGGTGATCCTGGCCTTGTTCTTCTTGCCCAGCTTGCGGCCCAGGCTGGTCGCGAGCTCGAGACCGCCGGCGCCACCGCCTACAACGACAATATTCATCATGATGATTTTCCTTGGTTCCTCAAAACGAAAGGGAGCCATTGGCTCCCTAAAACGAAATCGGTTGACGTGATGGCTCAGGCTTCTTTGAAGGCCTTCATCCGTTGCAGATGGTGCGAGATGTTCTTGAACTTATGGGTCTCGCGCTCATCCCATACGATGTCGTAATAGTTCTTCAATTCACGTTCAGTGTCCCGATTATCGCGGATTTCATCCTGAACGGAAAGGATGCACAGGCAGTTTCCTGAATTTTTATTACGAAATTCGGTTACACACTTGGTGCCGATGTCCTCGTACTCTTCCGGCCTGTCGATCTTGCCCTGCATGTTCTCTTCCGGGTGCAGGTTGGGGTTGAAGACCACCTGTTTGATGCCGCACAGAAACCCGATCCGCTCGCTCCAGTAGCCGCCGAGCCCTACCCCGCAGATGAGGGGCTTGGGGTCTGTGCTCATGTCGAGCTGCTTCTTCACCTCCTTGAGCAGGTGGCTCATGTCGTGGCGGGGGTGAACCGTGCTGTAGTGAACGAAGCGCACATCATCATCGATAAACTGCAACTGCAGCACTTTCTCATGATTGCCGGGGCTGGTGGCATCGAAGCCATGCAGATAGATGATCATGGATAAGACCTCAAGAACTGTGTCGGTTCTATCGAAACTACCCCAGCGAACCGCAGAGGCGCCACCAAAACATCGCACTTTCTTGCTTTGGATCACGCCCCCCGCCGCCGGAAAATCCTTTCCCCACCCCGTTTGGGCGCATTCGGCAGGGGAAAAGGGGCGCCAGCCCCCTGACGAGGGCAGGCGCGCTGCCCTGCCTGCTCCCGGCCTCAGCCCAGGGTCTGCTCGAAGCGCTCCACCGCCGCCGCCACCAGGGCCAGGCTCCCCTGCCAGAAGGCCGCCTCGCGGATGTCCTGCCCCAGGTGTTTCGCCACCAGCGCCTCGGCGCTCATGCGGCCCGTGTCTCGCAGCAGGGCACGATAGGCCTGTGCTACATCCTGCTCGCCCGCGGCCTGACGGCTCATCAGCTGCTGATAGACCCCGAGGCTGAACAGGTAGCCAAAGAGGTAGGGATAGTTGTAAAAGCCGAAGCCCGCGATGGAGAAGTGCGCCTTGGCGGCCCAGAACATGGGGTGATAGCGGCCAAGGCTCTGCTCATACCAGCGTCCCCAGGCCTCGTCGGTAAGCGCCTTGAGCCGGGCCGAGGAGACATAGCCCTGCTCGCGCTCGGCCACCAGGGCCTGCTCGAACGCGAAGCGGGCCGGGATGTTGACCAGGAAGGTAGCGGCGCCGTCGGCTTCCGCCCAGGCGATGGCCTGGCGCTCCTCGGCGCTTCGGGCCTGCTCGAACAGGGCGCTGCGCACCAGGGTCTCGGCGAAGATGGAGGCGGTCTCGGCGAGCGTCATGGGGTAGCTGCGCTGGCTCATGGGCAAATCCCGGATGAGCCAGTTGTGCCAGGCGTGCCCCAGCTCGTGGGCGAGCGTGATGACGTTGTCCATGGTGCCCGCATAGGTGATGAAGACCCGCGGCTCCACCGGATCGGCAAACTTGGTGCAGTAGGCCCCGGTGCGCCGGTTCGGGGTGGGAGCCGCATCAATCCAGCCGCGCTCGGCCATCATGCGGGCAAATTCCCCCATCTCGGGATCGAACCCGGTGAAGGCCAGGGCGATGATCTCGATCGCCTCCTCGAACGGGATGCTGCGGTGGCTGCTCGCCGGGGGCGGCGCGAACAGATCCTCAGGCCCCAGCTCCTCGATGCCGAGCCGCCGGGCCATCAGCCCCAGGGCCCGCTGACCCAGATGGCGCGCTTGCCAGGTCTCCTGCATCAGGGTATCCAGGGTCGCCCGCTCGATGTGGCTCTGGTGGCAGGAGAGATCCAGCGCATCCAGGGTCCGCCCCCTGCCGCGCTGGCGCGAGAGCTCCAGCCGCCAGCCGTTGAGGGCGTTGAGGATGGCGGCCACCGTCTCCTGCTCCCCCTCCCAGCCGGCGCTGATGGCGTCGAAGGCCTCTTTGCGCAGGGCCCGATCCGGGCTGGAGAGCAGGTTGCTCGCCTCCGCCAGCCCCCGCTCCTGGCCGGCGACCTGCACCCGGATCTTGCCCACCAGATCGTTGTAGAGGTTGCCCCAGGCGTGCAGCCCGTCGGTGCCAAGGCCGATGACCAGCTGCTCCGCCTCCACCGGCAGCCGCTGATCCTGCAGGCGGCGCTCGTGGCGCAGCCGGTACTCCTCCTCCCCGAGCAGGGAGTCCTGCATCAGCTGCTCGAACTCGGCCTCCGGCAGCCCCAGCATCAGATCTTCGATGGGGGCCAGCGTCTTGAACAGGTCCGCGTTGAGGGCCCGGGCCCGGGAGGCCAGCTGCTTGGCCAGGGGATCCCGGGCGTCCTGGCTCCCCGTGCAGGCCGCCAGCACGGCGATGTTCCAGCCTATTTCGCGGATGCGGCGGGCCCGCAGCCGCACCTCTCGCAAGCCATCCCGTAGGCCATCCCGCAGGCCATCCTGCTGGGCGGCGTCCAGATCACGCAACGGCAGGCCGTCGATGAAGAGCGCCAGCTCGGCGAGGCTGGCGCGGGCCAGGCTCATGTCCGCCTCCAGCACGCTGCTGTCGAGGGAGGGGTAGATGTGCTGATTTTGCCACTGCTGTGGGTAGACTCGTTGTTGCATCGAACGCTCATTGTCAGAGACGGGTCCGGCCCGTCGTGAAACAGGGTGGCCCAGGGCCACGCACAGGAATACCAAGGCTGGCGGCGACACCAGCCGGATCAAACGCGGCGACTACACCAGCCGCTCGAGACGCTCCACCGCCTCCTCGACAGAGCGCAGGCTCTCCTGCCAGAAGCTCAGGAGGAGTCGCGACTACACCAGCCGCTCGAGGCGCTCCACCGCCTCCTCCACAGAGCGCAGGCTCTCCTGCCAGAAGCTCAGGAGGAGTCGCGACTACACCAGCCGCTCGAGACGTTCGACTGCCTCCTCCACCAGGTGCAGGCTCTCCTGCCAGAAGGCGGGCTCGCGAATGTCGACCCCCAGGTGCTTCTCCACCAGGCTCTCGGCACTCATGCGCCCTGTGTCGGCGAGCAGCGCCCGGTAGGCCTCGACGAAGTCATCGCCCACCCGCTCCTTCTGGGCATAGAGCCCCAGGCTGAACAGGTAGCCAAACAGATAGGGGTAGTTGTAGAACCCGAGATCGGCGATGGAGAAGTGACCCTTGCTGGCCCAGAACAGCTCGTCATATTGGCTGAGGCTGTCACCATACCACTGCTGCTTCGCGGATTTCATCATGGCCCTCAGCTGGCCCGCCCCCAGATACCCCTGGGCCCGGCCTGCCACCAGCGCCCGCTCGAAGTGGAAGCGGGAGGGGATGTCGAGCAGCAGGCTCGCGACCCGCTCCCCGTCCATCCAGGCGATGGCCAGGCGCTGCTCCCGGGTCTGAGCACGGGCGAGCAGGGCGTCCCGCACCAGCACCTCGGCAAACAGGGAGGCGGTCTCCGCCAGCGTCATGGGGTAGTCCCGCTGCTCCAGCGGGAGGTCTCGCAGCAGCCAGCTGTGCCAGGCGTGGCCGAGCTCGTGGGCGAGCGTGATGACGTTGTCCATGGTGCCCTCGAAGGTGAGGAAGACCCGGGGCTCGGCGGGGTCGGCATACTCGGTGCAATAGGCGCCGCTGCGCCTGTTGTCGCTCGGCGCGGCATCGATCCAGCCCCGATCCGCCATCATGCGGACGAAGGCCCCCATCTCGGGATCGAAGGCGGCGAAGGCATCGGCCACCAGGGTCAGCGCCTGTCCGAAGCCAAAGCCGGCCTGCGCCCCATAAGGCGCCGGGGCATAGAGATCCCAGGGGGCGAAATCCGTTATCCCCTGGGCACTGGCCATGGCCCGCAGGACCCGCCTGCCCAGCGCCTTGTGGGCCTCGGCCTGCGCCATCAGGGTCTCCAGGGTGATGCGCTCCAGGTGCCCCTGGTGGCAGGAGAGATCCAGCGCATCGAGCAGCCGCCCCTTGCCGCGCTGGGTGGCGAGCTCGTTGCGCCAGCCGTTGATGGCGTTGAGGATGGCGGCCACCGTCTCCTGCTCGCCAGCCCAGGCGGCCTGAATGCCGTGCCAGGCGCTGGCGCGCCGCGCCCTGTCCGGGTGGGAGAGCAGGTTGTCCGCCTGGGCCAGCCCCATGGGCTCCCCCGCCACCTCTGGCCTGAGTCTGGCCACCAGGCTGTCGTAGAGATCCCCCCAGGCTTGCAGGCCGTCCACCGCCAGCCCCTCGATCAGCTGCTCGCTCTCGAGGGAGAGGGCCTGATCCTGCAACCGGCGATCGTGGCGAATGAGGTAGGCCAGCTCGAACAGCTCGGGATCCTGCAGCAGGGCCCGCACCTGATCCTCGGGGGCGTTCAGCCAGAACAGGGCCACCGGCTTGACGAGCTGGGCCAGCCTCACCTGCAACTGCTGGCCACGGGAGAGCAGCACCCGGGCGGCTTCGTCGCGGCCGTTGCGACTGAGCCTGTTGTAGGCGAAGGTCTGGCTGTTCCAGGCTTGTCTGCGCACGGCGTTGGCCTGGCGACGAATGGCCCTAAGCAGGTGGCGCAAGGCATTGATGTCCCGCGTCTCTGGCAGGCTGGCCAGCAGGCTGGCGATCTCGGTCAGGGCCAGAGCGGCGCGCTGGAAGTCGGCGTCGATGGCCGGGCAATCGGGGGCGGCATAGATGTGATCATCCTGCCAGAGGGTGGTGGTCATAACTGTCCTTGTCTGTTTGCGTCCATGTGGGCGTCCCGCCTCTGTGGGCAGTGACCGCCAAATAGTACGAAGGGGGCCGACCCTTGCCTAGCCCCCATTCTGGTCAACAAACAGCAGATCCGACCTGCGACGCCCCCTGTCGGCAGGGGACGATTCCTGAGCGACCGCCGCTGTTATTTCGCGGGAGTCAGCTTGCCCACCAGGGTCATGGCCAGCACCAGCAGCAGGCCGGCCACCACCCCCACCAGGGCGCTCAGCAGGGTCGGCGTCACCGCGGCCAGCACGGCGCCCCCGGTCAGGGGGGCCAGGCTGGCGGCCACCCCCTCAATGAGGTGATGGGCAAAGGGCCAGCCGTGGACCAAAATGCCGCCCCCCACCATGAACATGGCGATGGTGCCGACCAGAGCCAGCAGGTGCATCAGCCGGGGTGCCGTTACCAAGAGCCCCCGCCCCACTGCCCGGCGCAGGGCGCCGGCATCAGGTTTTTGCAGCAGGTGCAGGCCTATGTCGTCGAGCTTGACGATGAGCCCCACCAGGCCGTAGACCCCCACTGTCATCAGCAGGGCTATGCCCGCCACCACGGCAATCTGCAGGCCGAGGCTCGAGCCCTGCACTGTGCCGAGGGCGATGACGATGATCTCGGCGGAGAGGATGAAGTCGGTGCGAATGGCCCCCTTTATCTTCTGCTGCTCGAAGGCCTCCAGATCGTCCGGAATCGCCTGCGCCGACGAGGCCGTCTCGCCGCTGTCGTGGGGCAGGAACTTGTGGGCCAGCTTCTCGGCCCCCTCGAAGCAGAGGTAGGCGCCCCCCAGCATCAGCAAGGGGGTGATGAGCCAGGGGATCAGGGCGCTGATGGCGATGGCGGCGGGCACCAGGATCAGCTTGTTGCGAAACGAGCCCTTGGCCACCTTCCACACCACGGGCAGCTCCCGCTCGGCCCGCACCCCGGAGACCTGCTCCGCATTGAGGGCGAGATCGTCCCCCAGCACACCGGCGGTCTTCTTGGCCGCCATCTTGGTCATCAGGGCCACGTCATCGAGCACGCTGGCGATATCGTCGAGCAGGGCCAACAGACTGGTTCCGGCCATATCAGGTATTCCTTATATCAGTGGGAAACATCTCCCCAGACAGCACGGCGTTCTTCCCAGGTGGTCTGGCGACGACCTTGCTCATCTGGGGTTCCGCATTTCAGGCAAAAGATGGCACAGTGTAGCGAGAAGCCGCCCTTTCGGCAGCCCCCATGACAGGGTCAACCGGCCTTGTTTCACCTGAAGGCCCCAGGCCCAAGGAGTACCCATGCAACCCTGGCAACCCCTGCTCGATTTCTGGTTTGGCGACGACTCTGGCGACGCCCCCCGCGCCGCCCGGCAAGCCCCCCTTTGGTGGGGCAAGAGCAGCGAGACGGACGCGCTGCTGGCACACCGCTTTGGCGAGCTGGCACAGGCCGCCGCCGAGGGGGAGCTCGCCCACTGGGCCGAGGTGCCGGTGGGCAGGCTGGCGCTGATCCTGCTGCTGGACCAGCTGCCGCGCAACCTTCATCGTGGCACGCCAGCGGCCTTTGCCCAGGATGCCAAGGCCCGGGATCTCTGCCTCAGGGGCCTCTCCCTTGGCGCAGACAAGGCCCTCTCCCCGCTGGCGCGGGTCTTCTTCTACCTGCCGCTGGAGCATGCGGAGTCCCGGGAGCAGCAGGCCAGAAGCGTGGCCCTGTTCGAGGCGCTGGCGGCCGAGCAGGGGAACGGCCAGGCGCGCGAGACCTTCGAGGGATTCGCCGACTTCGCCCGCCGCCATCAGGTGATCGTTCAGCGCTTTGGCCGCTTCCCCCACCGCAACGCCATTCTGGGGCGCACCAGCACCCCGGAGGAGACCGAGTTTTTGCGCCAACCGGGCTCCGGCTTCTGAGCCGTGCCGCCAAACGCGCATAAAAAAACGGGCCCTCGGGCCCGTTTTGCATGCAGGGTGACGGGGTCATGCCGCCTCCGCCAGCGCCTCCTCTTTCTTCTGGTAGGCCTGGGGGGAGAGCCCCAGCAACTCCTGCACGGTCGAGGCGACCGTGATGGAGGAGATGGTGCCCACCAGGATGCCGGCGAACAGGGTGAAGGAGAAGCCGAACAGGGCGTCGCCGCCGAACAGCAGCAGGGCCCCCACGGTGAACAATGTGGTGCCCGAGGTGATCATGGTGCGGCTGAAGGTGGCCTTGATGGCCACGTCGGAGCAGTCGTGGATCCCCATCTGGGTGCGCGAGCCGAGCAGGTCACGCAGCCGGTCCGAGATGACGATGCTGTCGTTGAGGGAGTAGCCGATCACCGCCATCAGACCGGCGATGACGTTGAGGTCGAACTCGATGTTGAACAGCGCCAGCAGCCCCAGGGCCACCAGACCGTCGTGCAGCACAGAGACCAGGATGCCGATGGCCTGGCGCCACTCGAAGCGCACCGCCAGGTAGGCGGAGATGGCCAGCGACGCCACCAGCACCGCCAGCATCCCCTGCTGGAACAGCTCGGCGCCCACCTGGGGACCCACTATGGTGGTGCGCAGCAGCTCCACCGGCAGGGCGAGTTGCTGCCCCAGCATGGTCGCGAGATCCTCCGCCGCCCAGGGCAACTCGTGGGGAGGCAGCTTGATGAGCCACTCGCCGGGCACGCCGGCGCCGTGCAGCTCCACGGCCCCCGCCAGGGGGGCGCTCAGCAGGGCGTTGAGCTCGTGGGCCTCCTTCAGGGTCTGGATGCGAAACTCCAGCAGTATGCCGCCGGTGAAGTCGAGCCCAAGGGAGAGCCCGTTGATGGCGAGCACGGCTATGCTCGCCACCGTCAGCAGTACCGAGGCCCACATCCCGATGTAGCGCCAGCGGGTCAGGCCCATGGCAATGATCATTCTCAGCATTCTTCTTCCCTCGACAGTTGGTGCTGGCTTCCCGCAAGGAAGCGAGTGGCGCGGAGCAGGCTCGAACGCGCGGTGTCATGACACAGGTGGTCAGTCATGGTCATACCCTCAGCAGCTTGGCGCGGCTGTTGCCCCACAGGGGGTTGATGATGGCGCGGGTGCCCCAGATGCCGGTCACCATGCTGGAGATGAGCCCCAGGATCAGGGTGATGGAGAAGCCCTGCAGCGGCCCTGAGCCGATGGCATAGAGCACCACGGCGCAGATGAGGGTCGTGATGTTGGCATCGAAGATGGTGCGAAACGCCGAGCGATAGCCAAAGTCGATGGCGTTGGCCAAGGAGCCCCCCTCCCGCAGCCTGTCCTTGATCCGCTCAAAAATCAGCACGTGGGTATCCACCGCCATGCCCACGGTCAGTACCAGGCCGGCGATCCCGGGCAGGGTCAGCACGGCCCCCGGCAGCACCGCCAGCATCCCCACCTGCATCAGCAGGTTGCCGATGAGCGCCGTGATGGCGACCCAGCCGAACTTGCGATACCAGGCCATCATGAACAGCATCATGCCCGCCATGCCGAACGCCAGGGCGGTGAAGCCCGCCTCTATGTTCTGCAAGCCCAGGGTCGGGCCTATGCTGCGCTCCTCCAGGATCTTGAGCGGCGCGGTGAGGGCGCCGGCCCGCAGCAGCATGGCCAGCTCCTGGGCCTCTGGCAGGCTGCCAATCCCTGTGATGCGGAACTGGTTGCCAAGGGCGGTCTGGATGGTGGCGACGTTGATCACCTCGCTTCGGGCACGAAGCTTGCCCTCGGCGTTGGTCTTGTACTCGGTGAAGACGGTGGCCATGGGCTTGCCCACGTGCTGGCGGCTGAACTGGTTCATCTTGCTGCCACCCAGGGTGTCGAGCACTATGTTGACCTGGGGCTGACCCATCTCCCCCATGTTGGCGCGGGCATCGACGATGTGCTCGCCGCTCAGCACCGGCTTGCGGGCCAGACCGACCGCCTGGCCGCTGCGATCCGCCATGAAGAAGCGGCTGTCGGCCTTGGCCTCGTAGAAGGCCAGGGATGCGGTGGCGCCTATCACCTCTTTCGCCTGCTTGGGGTTGTGCACCCCGGGCAGCTCGATGCGGATGCCGTCCTGACCCTGACGCTGGACCGAGGCCTCGACGATGCCGAGCTCGTTGATCCGCTTTTTGAGGATCGACAGGTTCTGGGTCACGGCGTTGTTCACCAGCAGGGTGCGCTCTGCATCGCTCAGCACCAGCTTGAGCTCATTGCCGGAGCGGGAGAGCTTCCACTGATCCTGACGGGTACCGGCGCTCTCCTTGATGATATTGAGCCAGCCCTCCTGCCCGTCGACGTCCGGCAGGGTGACGGCCAGGGCCCCCTGGGCGGTGCGCATCACGCTGGCGCCGCGCAGGTTGGCCTCGCGGAAGCGGGTACGCAGGGTGTCCACCAGGTTCTTGGTCTGGTTGTCGATGACAAAGTCCACGTCGACCCCGATCAGCAGCTGGGAGCCGCCGCGCAAGTCCAGCCCGAGCTTGATGGGATCGGCGCCGAGCCGGCTTATCCAGGTCGGGGCATTGGAGTGAAACTCCAGGGTGAGGGCGGCGCTGTCCACCCCCTGCTGCTCCAGCAACTGCTTGGCCCGCTGCTGCTCGGCCTGGGTGGCGAACACCAGCTCTACCCGCTCCTTCTGCTCGATCTGCAGCTGGGGCGCTATCTGGTGCTCCTGCAGCAGGCGCTGCTGCGCCCCGCTCAGGCGGCTCTGGCCATGGAGGCCCAGGGATGGTTGCTCACCGAAGAAGGTGGGCAGGGAGTAGAAGGTGAAGGTGAGCAGCATCAGCAGCAGCAGGGCGTACTGCCACAGGCTCATGCGGTTCAGTATGGTATGACTCTTTTTTCTCATGAAATCGGCCTCTGTCAGGCGATGGCAAGGGCGACACAGGGTCGCACCGTGCAAAAAAATGAAACAAGACAGCCTAGCCGTTCACTAAAAGTGAACAGCAACAGAGAGAAGATGAGGCAACAGCAGGCAGACTGACCCCATCGGGGTCAGGCGAGGAAGCTCTGGGAGAAGCGGTATTGCAGGTGCCGGCGCTGCAGGCGGCGCCGGTGGATGCTGGCGAAGTGATCGCGAAAGCTCGTCCTCGGGTAGAAGAGGGCGGCGTAGAGCAGCAGGCCGCACAGCAGCAGCAGTATGGCCTGCTGGGCCCAGCTCATGACCAGCTCGTAGACCACGCTGCCGGGCTGATGATCCCGGCTCAGGGAGTGCTCGAGGCGCAGCAGGTGGCTCTGGTGGGAGCCGACGAACTTGACGACACCGTCGTCGCTGTCGCTGGCGCCGTGCTGGATCCGGGCGCCGTCGGCGGAGTCCGCGGCCTCCCCCATCAGCTGGGCGGCGTGCTGGGAAGCGGGTACCTTGAGCCCCTCCACCGAAACGGTAGAGAGCAGCAGAGTGAGTGCGATGAGCAGGGTCATCGCCGCCAGTTTCACTTTGTCCAGCAGGCTCAAAAAGTTAATTCCCGAATAATAGAAAGGGCAAACTACCATAGCCCCCCTACAAGGACAAGGGCGGCAGGCCATGACGCCTGCCGCCCTTGCGGCGCGGATCCTGTCAATCAGCGGCTGCGGGTCATGGCCTCGAAGTCCTCCGCATAGTCCTTGAGCAGGGTATAGAGGTGGGCGCGCTGGGAGAGATCCATCGACTGGCTGAGGGCGCTGAGCCACTGTATGGTGCGCTGCCGTGACTGGTCGGTGTAACCGGTGAAGCGGCCATCCATCAGGCCGTCCCCCTGTTGCAGCAGGCGGGTCAGCTCCCTGCCGAAGTCCGGACTCTGACGCTGCTTCATCAGCCGCTCCAGCTCCTTGGTCCAGGCCTCCTGGAACTCCAGCCAGGGGGGCATCATCTCGTATTGCCACTCGGCCCACTGGGCGATAAGCGGCTCCTGGGCCGGCTTCACCTTGCCAATCCAGAACACCAGCCGCTCGCTCATCTTCTCCCGAAACTCCTTGAGCATCTGCGCCTTGGGCTCGGTGGCGAAATCATGCTTGCGCTCCTGCTGGCGCTTCACCCGGTCGGTCATGAAGCGCGCCACCTGGGCATCGGTCAGGGTGCTGGCGAGGCGCACGGTGCGGGGAATGGCGTTCTCCAGGGTGCGGGTCAGGCTGGCCTGGGTGCGATCCAGGTGCAGGGTGACCTGGGCCGGGGTCATGGGGCTGGCCACCGCCCTGGCCAGGGCATCGAGATCCCGGGCATAGATGGGCAGCTCGTGCTGGCGATGCCAGGCCATGAGCCCCTTCACCTCCCTGTCCAGCAGGGTCTTCTGGCTGCGGTCCAGGGAGAAGTAGTCGTCCAGTTGCCAGACGATGGCCGAGTCGAGCCAGTAGTAGATCACCCGGGTCGCGCAGCCGGTCAGCAGCAGGCAGAGCAGCAGCAGGCTCCAGCTGCGGGGTTGACGCCATGAGAATCTGGTCACCATGCATGCCTCCAAGTCGTAGAAAATAAGCGTCGCGCTGGCCCTTGCCCGGATTCACTCCAGGCGCTGGCGGTTGGTGTCGATGAGGGCCTGATAGTCGGGCCCGGGTTGCTGCTCCGCCATCAGCAGTGCCCACAACAGGCCGATGTAATCGACCCAGGGCAGGAAGACATCGGCCTGGAATCCCTTGCCATTGAGCAGCTTATGAGCGCCTCCCCTGCCTTCAAGATAGCAGCTCTCCAACTGGCACCGCAGCTCTTCGCTCCAGCCATGGGTGCGTTGTATGCTGGCCAGCTCGAAGCCGGGATGGCCGGCGGCGCCGTACTCCCAGTCGATGACCCAGGGTCTGTGGCCCAACAAGTTAGCCGGATTGAGATCGTGATGGCAAGGGAGCCAGCAGTCGTCCGGCTCCCGGCTCGCGAGCAGGGCCCGCTCCAGCGCCGGCAACCAGTCAGGGATCCGGGCCAGGCGGCCGCGATAGCCGGCGCTGTGGGCCCGCACCGCCATCACCACCCGGGGCAGCGGCAGGCGATGCAGCCGCGCCAGCACCTCCGCCATCAAGGGCGGTTGCTCGGCGAGGGGCGGCGCCTGCTCGGCCCAGTTCGGCTCGTCGCACCACGCCAGCAGCATCAGGCCGGTGGCGGGATCGCCGTGATGACAGGGCAAGGCCAGGCCCTGCCCCACGGCCCCCTGATAGAGCTGCCACTCGGTGGCCCTGTCGATGCCGAGCCGGACCGGATCCGGGTGGCCGCGCCGCAGGAAGCCGCTCTGCCCCGAGGGCAGATGCAGCCGGTAGTTGCCGTTGGTCAGGCCGCTCGCCAGTGGCTCAAGGCGCCCCTGGTTCCAGGGGGCCGGCAGGCTGGCCAGCAGGGTCAGCTCCGCCAGATCCCCCTGCTGCCGGGTCGCCTCACCAGCCAAAGGTGGAGGTCTTCGCCTGCTTGCGGATCTCTTTCTGGTCGGCCCACAGCAGCTCGCCATTCTCCAGATCCATCAGGTTCATGGTCATCTGGTAGTAGACGTCCTTCACCTTGCCGTTGTCCTTGACGATGCTGGCCAGGTTGCCATAGACCATGTAGCGGGCGCCGGTCTGCTTGCCCAGGCGCACCATGGAGGCGGGATCCACCATGCCGCTGCTCTGCTGGTACTCGAGCTGCTGCTTGACCGCGCTCACCTTGCTCATGTCCACGAAGCGGAACTTGCCGGCGCGCAGCAGCTTGGTGCGCAGGGTGTCCGTGATGGCCTCGGTGTCGATGTGCTCCGAGGTCTTGTTGCGGATGGAGTCCATGAACATCACGGGACGGCCCCCTGCGGTGATCTCGCCCGTGACCGGCGAGGCCAGCATGGAGTCCGCCATCTTGTCGGCGATGGCCTGCAAGTCGGAGGAGCCGTAATCCACTGTCACCGTCTCTGTCTCGGTCGCGTCGCCATAGCTGACGGTGGTGCTGGAGCAGCCGCCCAGCAGCAGGGCAGAGGTCAGGATCAGCAGGGCATGGTTCATTCTCATCAGTTCGATTCCTCAATCACTTCGCGTACGTAAATCCGGTAGCCCCGGGCGGCCGGGCTCGGCGCCAGGGCGGACAGGGTGCGGGTCTGGTAGCCGTGCAGCTTGATGGGGGTCCAGCCGCGGCCATCGCTGGCCACCTCCTGCCCGGCGTCATCATACCAATAGAACAGGTATTGCAGCTTGTTGTCGCCGCGCTGGGTGCTGGCGGCGGCCACGTTGACCTGCAGCAGGCCGTTTTGCTGGCGGCGGCTCAGCTCGGTCAGGGTGACATTGACGTTCTGGTGCTGCTCCGCCACCGCCGCCGCCCCGGGCGCGCCATAGAGCGCCACCCCAGAGGTGTTGGTGGCGCAACCCGCCAGCAGCAGTACCAGCCCGAGGGCCAAGCCATATGCTTTCATCTTGCTCTCCTTGCCGGCGGCCAGGGGCCGAGCCGGTCAGTGTGTGATCTTGCCCAAACGGGCACTCATAGGGGCATCACTCGGGTGCTCAGTCCTGCGCCGAGACGCTGCACCCAGACCAGGGTGGTACGGCCGGCGTGTACTGTGAGGGGCAGGGTGCGCATGGCGCTGCCCGCCCCCAGCCGGAGTTGCACCTCCCCGGCCGGGACCATTCCCTGCCAGCTCGATGCCTCGGCGGGCAGGGTCAACCAGCTGCGGGTATCGGCCCGCTCCGAGAGGGTGTTGAAGATCCCCACCAGGATGTTGCCCACATCTCCCCCCTCCTTGGCGGCGGAGCGTCTGAGCTGCTCCTTGGCCACCAGCCGCAGCGCCTGACGGGTCAGCATGCCGGGCAGCCGCTCCTGCAGATCCTTGGCCGCCAGCGCTTCGAGTCTGACCAGCTCGCTGGTCTGTTCGACTCGCTTGTCCACCGACACCGTCAGCGGGCCGGTGTCGCTGGCCCTGTTGTCGTAATAGGGTACTGCCACGGTGAAGGTACGAAAATCGCCGCTGGAGGTGGAAATCGGCAGGGGCAGGAAGATCTCTCGCCGCGCCGGGATCAGGCCATCTTCAAACAGCACCACCAGCTGGCCCTGATCCCTGGCCAGCGGCGGCGCCTTGCGGCCCACCCTTTTCTCTGTCTCCTTGAGCTCGTCCACCGAGCCGCGTAGCCGGGCCAGGCGCAGCAAGGCATCCTGCAGGCTCCGGTTGTCCGGCGCTATCTGGTAGCCGCGCTGATAGTCCACCCAGGCGTCGTTGAGCTCCCCGGCCGCCTCGTAGAGCACGCCGGAGAAATAGAAGGTGTAGGCGTTCTGGAAACCGTTTTTCACCTGACCTATCAGGCGATCGAGATCGGGGGCCCCGCGCGACATCAGCTGGCGCATCTCCCCTTCAGTTGCGGTATCTGCCTCGGCCTCTTCGCTCTCTTCCTTGGCCTTGCGCACCTCGTCGGCCCGCGCCTTGAGCGCCCGCTCCTGCACCTGGTTGGCGCGGCGCACCTCCACCAGGGCCCCTTCGGCATCCCCCCGTTGCAGGTAGTTCAGCGCCAGATAGTGGTGCAGCATGGTGCGCTCGTAGTCCGGCGCCCGGTAGGCCATGGTCTGATCGTTGGTGAGCAGGCTGCCCGCCTGATCGAGGCCGTGACTCAGGCGATACTGGGCCTGACTGTCTTCCCAGGCGAGCCGGCTGTCGGCGGCGGCAAAGCCCTGCTTGCTGACCCCGTCCTGACCCGCCAGCCAGGCGATGCGCCCTTTCTCAAGCAGATCCAGCACATAGGTGTCGTCCCCCGGGGTCGATTCCCGCACCTTCGGCAGGGCCTCGGCGGCATGCCCCAGCAGCAGCTGGTTGCGCAGGGGCACCATCTGATCGGAATAGGAGACGAAGAGATCTTGCCAGCGGGAGGCGCAGCCGCCCAGCAGCAGACCGGCCAACAGCAGGCCGGTCAATGAGGCGGGACGCATCACAGGCTGAGCAGGGGTCCCAGCGGCTGGCCACCCACCAGGTGCAGGTGGATGTGGTAGACCTCCTGCCCGCCGTGGCGGTTGCAGTTCATGATGAGGCGATAGCCGTCCTCGGCGATCCCGGCATCCGCCGCCAGCTTGCGGGCCACGGTGAACATGCGGCCGAGCGCCAGCTCGTGATCCGGCTCCACGTCGTTGACCGTGGGGATCAGCACATTGGGCACGATCAGAATGTGGGTCTTGGCCTTGGGCTGGATGTCCCGGAACGCGGTCACCAGATCGTCTTGATAAAGGATGTCGGCGGGGATCTCCTTGCGGATGATTTTGCTGAAAATGGTTTCTTGCGCCATGGGTAACTCCTTTATATGAAAAAGAAAATTCAATGCAAAACTCAAGCGACTCCCAAAAATGTCGCCACAGCCCGCCAAGTGTGACACAAGCCGACATTTGACACAGCCGTTGTCCCAATCACTTCAGTTATTGTGAAGAATACCGATAGTGAGGATGACGTCCCGAGTACCCCAGCGGCATTCCCCGTGAGGGCATGCAGGGTACCAAAGGGACGGGGTACTCAGGCAAGGGACTTTTGCATAGACAGCGGGACAATAATGAAACAAACAATGTCAGACCTCTCGATCTTACAGAGAGTCTATCTGGGCTTTGCCATCCTGGTCGCCGTCATGGTCGCCAGCGCGGTACTGACCTTTCGCGGCCAGAGTGAACTCAGCGATGCCCTGGATCAGGTAACACAAGAGTCCATGCCGCTGGTGATCGCCAGCAGCCAGACCCAGATCAGCCTGCTCAGCGCCAACAAGTGGCTCACCGACGTGCTGACCGAGCAGGATCCCAAGCAACTGCCGGCGGAAGTGGCCGAGCTGCAGCAGGCCAAGGGCCAGGTCGACAAGATGCTGACAACCCTCAGGCAGCAGGTGGCGGCGCACCCCGAATTGCAGGGGGAGATGACAGCCCTCGACAAGCTGGTGGCTGACTACCTGCAGCTGACCCAGACCCTGCCCACCGAGCACGAGGCCCTGCTCACCCGGCTGCACAAGGTCAACCAGGCCAAGGGCCAGTTCCAGGTCAGCCTGCCCCAGTTCAAGAAGAACCTCGGCGACATGATGGTCACCGTCGACGACAGCTTCATCAAGATGCTCTCCGAGACCCTGACCACTAAGCTCTCCGCCATCGAGCTCTCCACCATGGATGCCCTCAACCAGAGCATCCCCGCCCCCATCGAAGCGGCGCTCAAGCGCAACAAGATGCAGATCGAGGGCTTCAACAGCACCATCAAGGATCTCCAGGGGGAGCTCAAGGATTTCGACAACAACATGGGCCACTACGTCCATGGCTTCGTGCGCGACACCACCGCCAATGAGGGGGTGCTCGCCCAGTACCTGGCGCTGATGAAGCAGCAACAGAGCATGCGCGAGCAGAGCAAGCAGGCGAGCCAGCTCATCGTCAGCATCCAGAACAAGCTGGAGGGGATCACCGCCCAGAGCCAGCAGCTGATGAACGCCAGCATCAGGGCCTCCGATCGGGTGCAGACCCAGAGCACCCTGACCCAGGGGATCAGCATAGTCATCGCCATCTTCGTCGCCATCCTGGTGGCCTTCACCCTCGGCAAGGCCATCCGCCGCCCCCTGAAAGAGCTGCTGCGGGTACTGACCGAGGTGACCCAGGGTGACATGACCCAGCGGGTCGGCTTCAAGAGCCAGAACGAGTTCGGCCAGCTCGCCAGCCAGATCAACCTGCTGATCCAGCAGATGGGAGACGTGCTCAGGCAGCTCTCCCAGGCCTCGACCCAGCTCAACAGCGCCGCCCACGACAACCGCCACACCACCGAATCGGTGCGGGCGGATCTGGAGAAACAGCGTCAGGAGACCGCCTCGGTCGCCGCCGCCATGACCCAGATGGAGGCCTCGGTGCGGGAGGTGGCCCAGGCCGCCAACCAGACCCTGGAGCGGGTGCAGGACGTGGAGAAGGCCTCCGAGATGGGGCGCAAGGTGATGGCTGGCAACATCACCACCACCCACCAGCTGGCGGGCAAGCTGCAGCAGACCGGCAAGGTGATTGGCGACGTGAGCGCCATGAGCGGCCAGATTGGCAACATCCTCGACGTCATCCGCGGCATCGCCGAGCAGACCAACCTGCTGGCGCTGAACGCCGCCATCGAGGCGGCCCGGGCCGGCGAGCAGGGCCGCGGCTTTGCGGTGGTGGCGGACGAGGTGCGCAACCTGGCCGGTCGCACCGCCCAGTCCACCAGCGAGATCCAGACCATGATAGAGAACCTGCAGCAGGGGGTCGCCCGGGCGGTCAACGTGATGCAGGAGTGCTCCCGCGAGATGGACAGCTGCGTGGATCAGAGCTCCCAGGCCAACAACGCCATGGAGGAGGTGCAGGGCATCGTCGTGCTCATCAGCGACATGTCGAGCCAGATAGCCTCCGCCGCCGAGCAGCAGCAGGCCACCAGCGCCGACATCGCCACCAACCTCAACCGCATCTCCGACATCTCGGATCTCAACTATCAGGGCATAGAGCGGGTCGCCGAGACCAGCCAGCAGCTCGACAACCTGGCCGAGCAGCAGGAGGGGCTGGTGCAGCGCTTCCGTCTCAGCGCCTGACTCATTCCACACTGTATTGTGAAGGGGCCAACGGGCCCCTTTTTCTTGCCGTTTTCATTGCCGCACCGGCCAGAGAGTGAAAGACGGATCCCGATCACGGACAGCCGTCCTCCTCTGGGCCAGCATAGTTCTATGTTTCCTTTTGCGACCCGGTCGCCCTCCGGATGTTGTCATTATCTCCCTTAGCCAGTTACTGCTGTTTGCCGCCGCCTCCCTGCTGATGGCGCTCACCCCGGGCCCGAACATGATCTACCTGCTCTCCCGCTCCCTCTGCCAGGGGCGGATGGCGGCCATCATGTCATGGGGCGGCGTGGTGCTCGGCTTCAGCGTCCACATGCTGTGCGCCGCCGTTGGCCTGACCGCGCTCTTCATGGCGATCCCCATGGGCTATGAGCTGCTCAAAGTCGCCGGCGCCCTCTACCTGTTGTGGATGGCCTGGCAGGGGATAAAACCTGGCTCGACCTCCCCGTTCGAGCCATCATCCTTGCCTGCTCATTCCTCCGGCCGGCTGTTTCTGATGGGCCTGCTCACCAGCGTGCTCAACCCCAAGGTCGCCATCTTCTATCTCTCGGTGTTGCCCCAGTTCATCTCACCGGATGTGGGCTCCGTGCTCGGCCAGAGCCTGCAGCTCGGCACTGTACAACTGCTTATCAGCGCCGCCGTCAACCTGGGGGTAGCCCTCTCTGCCGCCCATATCTCGGGCTGGTTTGCCCGCCACCGGCTCTGGCTAGCAGTGCAGCGCTACCTGATGGCAACGGTACTGGGTCTGCTCGCCGTGCGTCTGTTGGCCCAAGGCCGCAGTTAGGCGAGACATTGCAGTCACCACGCTGATGGCCACTGTGCTCGGTTTGCTTGCCGTCCGTCTGCTGGCTCAGGGCCGCAGTTAAGGCCTGGCCGCCCTCAAGCAGGCAACAAAAAGGCTCCCATCGGGAGCCTTTTACTTTGAACAGGAGATGCCCGTTCAGGCGTAGGCGATGGCGCCCTTGCCGACCCCTTCATAGGCGACAATCTTGACGAACTTCTCCCCCACCTGCTTCTTCACTTCGCGGGCGATATAGTGGGCCAGCAGCTCTATGGTGGTGTCCGTGTCTATCATCTCCACCTCGGCGGCCGGCATGGCGAGCTGGAACAGCCCCTGGGGCGCCAGGTACTTGAAGCCCTGGTGGTGTTCCCCCAGATGGGCCTTGGCCAGCTCGCTCAACGCCAGCTCGGAGAGGGCCACCTTGTCCTCTTGGGTGCCGAGGTAGATGTCTGCCCAGCGCTCGGCCCAGTTCAGCTCCAGCTCCTCGTCGCGCGCCCCGTCCACCTCGATCTCCACCGGAGAGCGATGACCGTGGGCGATGCGCTGGCAGTTGCCGTCGTGCTTCTTCAGGCCGTGGCTGTAGTGGTAGAAGGCGCCCTCTATCTTCTCCTGGCGCAGGGTCAGGGAGAGATCCTTGATGTTGCCGGGCAGCCGCTTGGCCAGCACCGCCAGCAGATAGCGGGTCACCGACTCCTTGTCCACCTGGGGCGCGGGTATGAAGGCAAAGCCCTGGGTCGGGCAGCGCAGGTGGATGGAGCGCCCCGGGCGCAGCAGATCCACCGTGCACTCGTCGCCGTCCAGAGCGTGGACATGGACCAGGGGGCTCTCGGCCGGCACCAGCAGCTTGTGATCCACCTCTTCATCGATGATCGACTTGACGAGCTTCTTCACCCGGCCGAAATCCAGCAGCATGCTCATCTCGTTGAGCTCGCCGCTCATCTCGATGTCCACCAGCCAGCTCTCCCCTACCATGCCGCGACGCTCGCACAGATAGCTAGAATCGATCACAGTCAAATCTCTAACAAATAACTTCATTACTCAGGCCTTGCTACAGAGAAAGTGCAGTTTGCGATATTATGACCCCGGATTATCGGCAAAGGAACTGGAACCCCCCATGAACAAATTGCTTATCAAGAATGCCACCCTGGTCAACGAAGGCCGCATCTATGCTTCCGACGTCTTGATCGAGGGTGAGCGGATCGCCCGCATCGCTCCGGACATCAGCGCCCCCGATGCCGTGGTGATCGATGCCGCAGGCCGTCACCTCATCCCCGGGATGATCGATGATCAGGTCCATTTCCGGGAGCCTGGCCTGACCCACAAGGGGACCATCGCCAGTGAATCCCGGGCCGCCGTCGCCGGTGGCACCACCAGTTTCATGGAAATGCCCAACGTCAATCCCCAGACCACCACCATCGACGCCCTCGAAGCCAAATACCAGATAGCCGCCAACTCCGCCGCCGCCAACTACAGCTTCTACCTAGGTGCCACCAACGACAACCTGGAAGAGATCAAGAAGCTCGATCCCAAGCAGTCCTGCGGCATCAAGATCTTCATGGGGGCCTCCACCGGCAACATGCTGGTGGACAACCAGGAGACACTGGCGGCCATCTTCCGCGAGAGCCCGGTGATGATAGTCACCCACTGCGAGGACACCCCCAGCATCAAGGTGCTGGAAGACGAGGCCCGCGCCAAGTGGGGCGAGGATGTGCCGATGCGCGAGCACGGCCGCATCCGCAGCGCCGACGCCTGCTACAAATCCTCCAGCATGGCGGTCTCCCTGGCCAAGCAGTACGGCGCCAAGCTGCACGTGCTGCACCTGACCACGGCCAAGGAGCTGTCGCTCTTCACCGCCACCCCGGATCTGAAGGATCTCAAGGACAAGAACATCACCGCCGAGGTGTGCGTCCATCATCTGTTCTTCAACGAGGCGGACTACGACACCCTGGGCAGCCAGATCAAGTGCAACCCGGCGGTGAAGAGCGCCGCCGACCAGCACGCCCTGCTGGATGCGGTGCGCAACGACGTGCTCGACATCATCGCCACCGACCACGCCCCCCACACCTGGGAAGAGAAGCAGAACAGCTACTTCAAGGCGCCGTCCGGCGTGCCCCTGGTGCAGCACTCCCTGCAGGCGCTGCTGGAGCTCTACCACAACGGCGTCTTCTCGCTGGAAACCATCGTCAAGAAGACCTCCCACGCGGTGGCCGAGCGCTTCCAGGTGCAGGATCGCGGCTACATCCGCGAGGGCTACTTCGCGGATCTGGTGCTGCTGGATCTCGGCAAGCCCTATGTGGTCAACGACAGCAACCTGCTCTACCTGTGCGGCTGGTCCCCCTTCAACGGCTACCGCTTCCAGAGCACCATCGAAATGACCCTGGTGAACGGCCAGATCGCCTGGCAGAACGGTCAGGTCACCGATCAGGTACTGGGCAAGCGACTGACCTTCAACCGCTGATCTCTGCTTGAGAGCGACGCCTGTCACTCACGCCAGACGGCCGCCCACCAGGGCGGCCGTTTTTCATGCAAGACGGAGGTGAGGTGCCGACAAAATGCACCACTGGTCGCACTTTGATCCGAAGTTGCTCGCAAAGCAGGCAAACGATCTCGAACCGGGATTTCCCCTGTTGACAGGGTCGGGGCATCTCCATAAACTCCCTCCCCGTCAGCCGAGCTGACTCCGTCGGTGTGTAGCGCAGCCAGGTAGCGCATCTGCATGGGGTGTAGAGGGTCGGAGGTTCGAATCCTCTCACACCGACCAAATTCCCCGAGAAAGGCCTTGTCAGACGACAAGGCCTTTTCTTTTTGCCCCTCCGCGGCGGCGCCCAGGCCGGCGATTGTCTCGTGGGCTGTGCTGTGCTGTGCTGTAGTGACACCCTCTTTGCCAAGGGCCGGCACCATGTCACCAAGCTCCCCCCTCTTGTTCGTCCTCGTCCTGTGCGGCTCGCTGCTGCTCGGCGGCTGCGCCACTTCCTATGACAGCGAGAAGTCCTTCTGGAACGGCCAGACAGGTTTCTCCCAGACCCGGCTCGGGGCGACCCGCTGGCAGCTGGAGTTTGTGGGCAACGATCTGGTGGACAGGGAGACGGCCCGCAAGTACGTGCTCAAGCGAGCGGGGGAGATGGCGCTGGCGCAGGGGTATGCCTGGGTGCAGGTGCAATCGCTGACCCTGTCGCGGGATGCGGTCAGGGTCACCCCGACCCGTCCCTGGTTCGGTTTCGATGAGTACGAACCCGACACCTTCATGGACGAGATGCAGGTAGAGCACCGCACCTCGGCACTGCTGATCTTCTCCCTGGGGAGAGCCCCATTGGACGATCAGAGTCTGGAAGCTATTTATCTGGCAAAGATGAAAATAAACAGTGATTAATATAATTAATTTACAAGATCTACATCACATACAACTAATTGCAACATAAAGTTCTGATATAAGTCGCTGGATTTCCCCTTCGTGATTAGGCATGCTGCCAGCATACCGGCTGTCAGGATTCCATGGCCCGGATCACAAAAACGGACTTAGGTGGTACCCTCCCCACCTGCACAGGCACTGCACATATCGAGACTGTCCCCCCATGAAAATGAACAAATTGACCGTTGCCATCCTCATTGCGATGTTGCTTGGCATTTTTACCGGGCAAGGCTATCGCCTGTTTGCCCCGGCCCAGGCCGCCACCTTTGCCAGTGACATCACCCTGCTGACCGACATCTTCCTGCGCCTCATCAAGATGATCATCGCCCCCCTGGTGTTCACTACCCTGGTGGTCGGCATCGCCAAGATGGGCGACACCCGCACCGTGGGGCGCATCGGCGCCAAGACCCTGGGCTGGTTCATGCTGGCTTCCCTGATGTCATTGACCCTGGGGCTGGTGATGGTGCACCTGATGCAGCCCGGGGTCGGCCTCTCCCTCTCCCTGCCCGATGACGGCGCGAGCTCAGGGGTGGCCGCCACCGCCATCTCCCTCAAGGACTTCGTGACCCACGCCATCCCGAAAAGCGTGATCGAGGCCATGGCCACCAACGAGATCCTGCAGATCGTGGTGTTCTCCCTCTTCTTCGGGCTGGCTGCCGCCGCCCTGGGGGATGCCGCCAAACCCGTGGTCAAGCTGATGGCAAGCAGCGCCGAGATCATGCTGAAGGTGACCGGCTACGTGATGAACTTCGCCCCGTTCGCGGTATTCGGCGCCATCGCCGCCATGGTCGCCAAGGAGGGGCTCGGCATCCTCGCCACCTATGGCACCTTCATGGCCCAGTTCTACCTGGCCCTGGCCTGCCTCTGGCTGCTGCTCATCGCCATGGGCAGCCTCTTCATCCGCCGCCGCATCCTGACCCTGCTGGCCATGATCCGCGAGCCCATCCTGCTCGCCTTCTCCACCGCCAGCTCCGAGGCCGCCTATCCCAAGACCCTGGACAGGCTGGAGAAATTCGGCTGCGACAAGCGCATCGCCAGCTTCGTGCTGCCCATGGGCTACTCCTTCAACCTGGACGGCTCCATGATGTACTGCACCTTCGCGGTGATGTTCATCGCCCAGGCCTATGGCATCGAGCTCAGCATGGCCCAGCAGATCACCATGCTGCTGCTGCTGATGGTCACCTCCAAGGGGATGGCCGGGGTGCCGCGCGCCTCCCTGGTGGTGATCGCCGCCACCCTGAACCAGTTCCAGATCCCGGAGGCCGGCATACTGCTGCTGCTCGGCATAGACCACTTCCTGGACATGGGGCGCTCCGCCACCAACGTGCTGGGCAACGCCATCGCCGCCAGCGTGGTGGCCAAGACGGAAGACAGCCTGGGAGAGACCCAGACCGAGGGCGAACTCGCCAAGGCTTGAATCAAGAAGACCCGGCAAAAGGCCCGCAACTGCGGGCCTTTTTTCGTTTGGTGCTCAGCACCAGCGCCTCACTCGCCGGCAGTACTGCACATAGGGGATGCCGAAGCGGGCACGCAGGGCACGCTCCTCCGGCAGGATCTGGAAGCGGGTGAGCCAGCCCAGCAACAGCAGCGGCCCGAGCCAGACCCAGGGGCCCCCGAGATAGCAGGCCAGCGCCAGCAACCAACACAGTAGCCCCAGGTACATGGGGTTGCGGCTGATGCGATAGACCCCCCGGGTCACCAGCACCCGGCTCTGCTGCAAGCGCACGGGATTGACCGTGGTGCGCTGACGGGCAAAGTGCAACAAGGCCCCGCCGCCGAACACGGCGCCCACCAGCAGCAGGGCTCCTGCCAGGATCAGCAAGACGCCCCTCCCCCTGTCATCTCCGGCTCCCAGCCACATGGCGAGCGCGATGACGACAAACAGTAGCAAAGGTGGGATACGCAGCTCGAAACGCATATTTTCTTCCTGCAAAAAGTGCCACGAATGGCGCCAATAAGATACACTCTCGTCGTCGTCAAATTATAAAAAATGGATAAATATCATCCACATACGAATAAATTCCCAGGCGACTAACGCTCGCGTCCACACCCGGACGCCCCCAACCTCAACAATAAGAAGGTATCATCCCATGCACAAGAAAACCCTGCTCGCGACCCTGGTCTTCGGGTTGCTCGCCGGCCAGGCCGTCGCCGCCCCCTATCTGCCCCTGGCCAGTGACACCCGCAACGGTCAGGAGCAGACCGCCGCCAACGCCTGGCTGGAGGTGGATTTGACCGCCTTCGAGCACAACATCCAGACCCTCAAGGATCGTCTCGGCGACAAGGGCCCGCAGATCTGCGCCATCATGAAGGCCGACGCCTACGGTCACGGCATCGATCTGCTGGTCCCCTCCGTGGTCAAGGCGGGCATTCCCTGCATCGGCATCGCCAGCAATGAAGAGGCCCGGGTGGCCCGCGAGAAGGGCTTCGAGGGCCGTCTGATGCGGGTCCGTGCCGCTACCCCGGCCGAAGTGGAGCAGGCCCTGCCCTACAAGCTGGAAGAGCTGGTGGGCAGCCTGGAGAGCGCCAAGGGGATCGCCGACATCGCCCAGCGCCACCATACCAACATTCCGGTGCACATAGGTCTGAACTCCGCCGGCATGAGCCGCAACGGCATCGATCTTCGCCAGGCGGACGCCAAGGAAGATGCCCTGGCTATGGTCAAGCTCCAGGGGATCACCCCGGTCGGCATCATGACCCACTTCCCGGTGGAAGAGAAAGAGGACGTCAAGCTGGGGCTGGCCCAGTTCAAGCTGGACTACCAGTGGCTGATCGAGGCGGGCAAGCTGGATCGCAGCAAGCTCACCATCCACGCCGCCAACTCCTTCGCCACCCTGGAAGTGCCGGAAGCCTACTTTGACATGGTACGCCCGGGCGGCATCATCTACGGCGACACCATCCCCTCCTACACCGAATACAAGAAGGTGATGGCGTTCAAGACCCAGGTCGCCTCGGTGAACCACTACCCGGCGGGCAACACAGTCGGCTATGACCGCACCTTCACCCTCAAGCGCGACTCCCTGCTCGCCAACCTGCCGCTCGGTTACTCCGACGGCTACCGCCGGGCGCTCAGCAACAAGGCCTATGTGCTGATCCAGGGCCAGAAGGTGCCCGTGGTGGGCAAGACCTCCATGAACACCATCATGGTGGACGTGACCGATCTCAAAGGGGTGAAGCCCGGTGACGAGGTGGTGCTGTTCGGCCGTCAGGGTGAGGCCGAGGTGAAACAGGCGGATCTGGAGGAGTACAACGGCGCCCTGCTGGCGGACATGTACACCATCTGGGGTTACACCAACCCCAAGAAGATCAAGCGCTAAGCACGGATCTGATATGAAAAGGGCTCCCGAGGGAGCCCTTTTTTGCGGGTACTTACACCGTCTTCTGGTCGGTCACCTTCTTGCGGGTCACCCAGAGGCTGAGCCCCATGGAGGCCAGCAGGATCAGGGCCACCACGCCCAAGGCGATGCCGGTCGGTATCTTGAAGATGTCCAGCAGCAGCATCTTGACCCCGATGAACATCAGGATCAGCGCCAGACCGTATTTCAGCAGGGCGAAGCGCTCGGCGACGCCGGCCAGCAGGAAGTACATGGCGCGCAGGCCCATGATGGCGAAGATGTTGGAGGTCAGCACGATGAAGGGATCCGTGGTCACCGCGAAGATGGCCGGGATGCTGTCCACCGCGAAGATGAGATCGCTCACCTCCACCAGCACCAGGATGAGCAGCAGCGGGGTGGCATAGCGCACACCGTCACGCCAGACGAAGAAGTTCTCCCCCTCCAGGGTCTCGGTCACCTTGAAGCGGCGACGCATCCAGCCCAGCAGCGGGTTGTTGGCGAGATCCGGCTCCTTGTCGGCGGCCCACAGCATCTTGACCCCGGTCAGCAGCAGGAAGGCGCCAAACAGGTAGAGGATCCAGTGGAACTGCTCGATGAGCCAGCTGCCCGCGAACACCATGCCGGCACGCATGACGATGGCGCCCAGCACCCCGTACAGCAGCACCCGGCGCTGCAGCTCGGCCGGAATGGCGAAGTAGCCAAACAGCATCAGCCAGACGAAGACGTTGTCCACCGCCAGCGCCTTCTCGATGAGGTAGCCGGTGAGGAACTCCAGCCCCTTCTCGTTGGCGATCTCACGCCCGGCACTGTGATCCAGCCAGAGCCAGATGGCCAGGTTGAACAGCAGGGCCACGCTGACCCAGACGAGGGACCAGATCCCCGCCTCTTTCAGGGACACCTTGTGCGCCTTGCCGCCGCCGACAAAGCGGATGTCAATCCACAACAGGACCAGCACTATGCTGAAGAAACCGGTCCACATCCACCATTCACCCATTTTTCACTTCTCCCAAAACGACAAAACCCACGACCGAGAGGCGTGGGTTTGCGTTTGGAGCAGATACACCTTGCCTCTCGGCAAGGTCTCACTTACAGCCAATGTTCATCGACTGCCCGGCTGCCGGGTGCACTGCAGGATATGGGTGCACCGTAATGACGACAAACCGGCGAGAAGTTACTCCCCTTGTGCGGCGGATAGTAACAGCCTCCAAAGGTGGCGCCAAGGGGCATCTTCACCGCGAATGGAAATAAAACGGGGCACCACCTGGGTGCCCCGCATGCTCGTTCACGCCCTCAGAGTGGATCCACCTTGAGGCAGGAGACGGCGTGATCGAAGTTCCCCTCCAGCATGGGGCGGGTCTTGGCGCACTCGGGGCCCGCCACCGGGCAACGGGTACGGAACACGCAGCCGGACGGCGGGTTCATGGGGGACGGCAGGTCCCCCTCCAGGATCTGGATCACCTTGTTGCGTTCCAGATCCGGATCCGGAATGGGCACGGCCGACATCAGCGCCTTGGTGTAGGGATGCAGGGGATTGGCGAAGATCTCCTGACGGGTGCCAAGCTCCACCGCGTTGCCCAGATACATCACCAGCACCCGATCCGAGATGTGTTTGACCACGGACAGGTCGTGGGCGATGAAGATGAGGGAGAGCCCCATCTCCTTTTGCAGGGACTTGAGCAGGTTCACCACCTGGGCCTGGATGGAGACATCCAGCGCCGAGACAGGCTCGTCGCAGATGATCATCTTGGGCTCCAGGATCAGCGCCCGGGCGATGCCGATGCGCTGGCACTGGCCGCCGGAGAACTCGTGGGGGTAGCGGTTCACCAGGTTGGGCAACAGCCCCACCTTGGTCATCATGGCCCGCACCTTCTCCTTCACCTGCTCCCTGGAGAGATTGGGATAGAAGGTGACCAGGGGCTCGGCGATGATGTCGCCAATGGTCATGCGCGGGTTCAAGGAGGCCAGCGGGTCCTGGAAGATCATCTGGATCTCCTTGCGCTTCTCCCGCAGCGCCCCCTGCTCCAGCTTGGTCAGATCCTGGCCCAGCCACACCACCTTGCCGTCGGTGGCCGGCACCAGGCCTATCAGGGCCCGGGCGAAGGTGGACTTGCCACAGCCGGACTCCCCCACCACCCCCAGGGTCTCCCCCTCGTAGAGCCGCAGGGTGACGCCATCCACCGCCTTCAGGGCGGAGGGCTTGGCCCAGGGCCAGGCCTTGTCACTCTTGATGCTGAAGTGAACCTTGAGGTCGGACACTTCCAGCAGCAGTTTCTTGTCAGTACCCATCAGTTCACCCCCTTGATCATGGCATCCGATACCCAATGGCAGGCCCTTGTCCGTCCGTCGCCGAAGGGGGTCAGGACGGGAGATTGCTGGCCGCAAATCTCGTGTGCCCGGTGGCAACGCTCCTGGAAGGGGCAGCCGGTGGGCAGACGCAGCAGGTTGGGCGGATTGCCCGGTATGGTGGGCAGCACTTCCCCTTCGGTATCGAGACGGGGAATGGCGCGCAGCAAGCCTTCGGTATAGGGGTGGCTCGGGCGATAGAAGATGTCGTTGACCCGGCCGTACTCCATGGTGCGGCCGGCGTACATCACCAGCACCTTGTCACAGATGCCCGCCACCACGCCAAGATCGTGGGTGATCATGACGATGGCGGTGTTGAACTCCCGCTTGAGCTCGTTCATCAGGGTCATGATCTGGGCCTGCACCGTCACGTCCAGCGCCGTGGTCGGCTCATCGGCGATGAGCAGTTGCGGCCGGCACAGGAGCGCCATGGCGATCATCACCCGCTGGCGCATGCCGCCGGAGAACTCGTGGGGGTACATGTTCATTCGCTTGCGCGACTCGGGGATCTTCACCGCGTCCAGCATGCGCACCGACTCCTCGAACGCCGCCGCCTTGCTCACTCCCTTGTGCAGCATCAGCACTTCCATCAGCTGATCCTTCACCTTCATATAGGGGTTCAGGGAGGTCATGGGGTCCTGGAAGATCATGGCGATCTTCTCGGAGCGGATCTTGTTGAGCTTGTGCTCAGGCAGATTCAGGATCTCGTCCCCCTGAAACTTGGCCGAGCCGGTAATGATGCCGTTCTTGGCGAGCAGCCCCATGATGGCAAAGGCCGTCTGGGACTTGCCTGATCCTGACTCACCGACGATCCCCAGGGTCTCGCCGGCAGAGAGGGAGAAGTTGAGGTCGTTGACCGCCACCACATTGCCGTCCGGGGTCTTGAACTCGACCCGCAGATCTTTCACATCCAGTAATTTCATATCAGCACTCCTTATCGCGCTGTCGTGATGCCAGCCTGCCCATCCCGTGAACGCAGTGCGTTCTCTGGACGGGTCTTATGGCCCCTTGGCGTCTTGCCTGTCCCTTGGTGTCAGCGATCCTTTGGATCCAGGGCATCACGCAGACCATCCCCGAGGAAGTTGAAGCAGAACAGGGTCACCACCATGAAACCGGCGGGGAACAGGAGTTGCCAGATGGCCACTTCCATCGACTTGGAGCCTTCATCCAGCAGGGCACCCCAGCTGGTCATGGGCTCTTGCACACCCAGCCCCAGGAAGCTCAGGAAGGATTCGAACATGATCATGCCAGGCACCAGCAGGGTCGCGTAGACCGCCACTATCCCGAGCACGTTGGGCACGATATGACGGGTGATGATCTTCCACTTGGAGACGCCGCAGACGTGGGCCGCCTCGATGAACTCCTTGCTCTTGAGGCTCAGGGTCTGGCCTCGCACTATCCGTGCCATGTCGAGCCAGCTCACCGCGCCTATGGCGAGGAAGATGAGGGCCAGGTTGCGACCGAAGAAGGTCACCAGCATGATCACGAAGAACATGAAGGGGAAGGCGTTGAGGATCTCGAGCACCCGCATCATCAGGCTGTCGACCCGACCGCCGATGAAGCCGGAGGCGGCACCGTACAGGGTGCCGATGATGACGGCCACCAGGGCCCCCATGATACCGACCATGAGGGAGATGCGGCCACCCAGCAGGGTGCGCACGAACAAGTCGCGCCCCAGGCTGTCGGTGCCGAACCAGTGTCCCGTCTCCATGTCAGGGGCGGCCTGCATGGCTCCCCAGTCCGGATCGTCGAAGGTGTATTGGGAGAGATGCGGCCCGACGATCACCGCCAGACCAATGATGGTCAGGATGATGAGACTGGTCAGGGCCGCCTTGTTGCGCAGGAAACGGCGACGGGCATCCTTCCACAGGGAGCGTCCTTCCACCACTTCCACTTTCTGGGCGAACGCCTCGACGGCTTCGCGCTTTTCAGTTGTGACTACCATGATGTACTCCCGGCTTAGTAACGGATCTTGGGATCGATGACGGCATAGAGAATATCGACCACGGCGTTAAAGGTGATGGTGAGGGCGCCGACCAGTATGGTCAGACCGAGCACCATGGAGTAATCACGGTTGAGGGCACCGTTGACGAACAGCTGGCCAATCCCCGGCAGGCCGAAGATGGTCTCGATGACCACGGAGCCGGTGATGATGCCCACGAACGCCGGGCCCAGGTAGGAGACCACCGGCAGCATGGCCGGACGCAGCGCGTGTCGCAGGATGATATGGCGCAGCGGCAGCCCCTTGGCGCGGGCGGTACGGATGAAGTTGGAGTTCATGGTCTCAATCATGCTGCCACGCATGATGCGGGAGATGGCGGAGATGTAGTACATCATCATGCCGAACACCGGCAGCACCATGAACTGCACCCCGCCCCCCTGCCAGCCTCCCGCCGGGAACCAGCCCAGGTAGATACTGAAGAAGAGCACCAGCAAGGGTGCCAGCACGAAGCCGGGTATCACCACCCCGGCCATGGCCGACGACATCAGCAGATAGTCGATGAGGGTGTTCTGTTTCAAGGCCGCAATGGTGCCGAACGTGACTCCCAGCGTCACCGCCAGCAGGAAGGCGACCGAACCAATCTTGGCGGAGACCGGCAGCGCCTGGCTCACCAGATCGTTGACGGTGAAATCCTTGTATTTGAAGGAGGGCCCCAGATCCCCCTGGACCAGGTTGCCCAGATAGGTGAGGTATTGCACGCCGATGGGCTTGTCCAGGCCATATTTGGCCTCGATGTTGGCAAGCACTTCCGGCGGCAGGGCGCGTTCGCTGGTAAAGGGGTTACCCGGCGCGAAACGCATCATGAAGAAGGAGACTGTGATCAAGACCAGCAGAGTCGGGATCGCTTCCAGTAGACGTTTAAGGATGAATTTCAACATAGACATTTCCTGTCCTGTACTGCTTCCAAAGGGTCGCGGTTGTAATAAAGGCCCGCCGTCCGGCGGGCCTGCTTGTTATGCGACTTGTTTCTTTACTCAGTGAGCAATGATGTACATGTCTTTGCTGTAGAGGTTGTCCAGCGGGTTGGCCGGGTAGCCGCCCACATAGGGCTTGACCATGCGGGAGGTCACGTACTGATAGATGGGGGCGATCGGCATGTCCTTGGCCAGGATATCTTCGGCCTGGACATAGAGCTTGTTGCGCGCATCCGCATCCACCTGATTGCGGGACTCGCTCATCAGCTTGTCAAAGGCGGTGTTGGAGTACTTGCCGTCGTTGTTGCCGTGGGTGGTCTGCATCAGATCCAGCATGGAGGAGGCTTCGTTGTAGTCCGCAATCCAGCCGGCGCGACCCACGTCGAAGTTACCCTGCTTCTTGGTTTCCAGGTAGGTCTTCCACTCCTGATTCACCAGGCTCACCTGCACGCCCAGCTTCTTCCACATGGAGGCGACGGCCACGGCCACCTTCTTGTGGTTGTCGTCAGTGTTGTAGAGCAGCTCGAACTTGAGCGGCTTGCCCGGGCCGTAACCGGCCTCGGTCAGCAGCTCTTTCGCCTTGGCGTCACGCTCGGCCTGGGTCAGCTTGGACCAGGCCGGGGCCACCGGCTTGAAGCCATCCACGAAGTCAGGCACCAGGGTGTAACCCGGGGTCTCGCCCTTGCCCATCACCTTGTCGGCGATCACGTTGCGATCGATGGCATAAGAGAGCGCGGTACGCACCCGCACGTCGTCAAACGGCTTGTGCTTGAAGTTGTACTGGTAGTAGTAGGTGCCCACATAACCGCTCACCTGCACCTCGTTCGGGTGCTCCTTCTTCATCTGCTTGAAGCGCTCGATGGGCATGTTGTAGGTGAGATCGACTTCACCGGCCAGGTAGCGGTTCAGCTCGGCGTTGGTGGACTGGATGGGCAGGTAGGTGACCTTCTCGATCACTGTCTTGGCGTTGTTCCAGTAGCTGGGGTTGCGCTCGACGTCGACGCGCTCGTTGACCACCCAATCCTTCAGCACATAGGCGCCGTTGGAAACCATGCTGCCGGGCTGGGTCCACTTGTCACCAAACTTCTCGACCACTTTCTTCGGCACCGGGTAGGTGGTGGTGTGGGAGAGCATGCTGACGAAGTAAGGCACCGCCTTCTCCAGCTGTACTTCGAAGGTGTAGTCGTCGCTGGCTTTCACCCCCAGGGTGTCGGCCGGTTTCTTGCCACCAATGATGTCGGTAGCGTTGACTATGGTCGGGATCTCCATGTACCAGGAGTAAGGAGAAGCCGTCTTGGGATCCACCGCGCGCTGGAAGGCGAAGACGAAATCATGGGCGGTGACCGGATCCCCGTTGGACCACTTGGCATCTTTGCGCAGGTGGAACACGAAGTGTTTGTTGTCCTTGGTTTCCCAGGACTCGGCGACGCCGGGCAGGGTTTCACCCTTGGGGCCTGAGGTGACGAGACCCTCGAACAGGTCACGCAGAATATTGGATTCAACCGTTCCTTCGGTCTTGTGCGGATCCAGGGTGGCTGGCTCGGAGCCATTGCCTTTCACCAGAGTCTGCTCGGGGGCGAGCTTGGTGCCGGCGGGGACGTCGGCGGCCTGGGCCAGGGTGGCGCCACCAAAGAGTGCAGTCAATAAAAGGGTATTAATAATTGTTTTTCTATGAGTCATTTCCATACTCCAACAAGAACATTCCATGCATTTGTCCATTCACGAGATAAAAATCCCGCTGCCCGCATAATTCCCTGACAATTCTGATAATGCAACAGATATCATCAGGTGGGGGCGGCTTTGGCGGTCAAAAAAACAGCTTTAAACCATTTATTCAGCATTTAAATATCGTGAGATGGGCGTTTTTTATACAAAGCCGCTCGATTCTAGGAAATGACTAACAAAAAAGAAACAATAAAAAGCCGGTCACGAGGACCGGCTCCGACAAAACAGACCTGAATCACATCAATCCGGGAAAGACTCCCTTGATCCCCGCCACCATGATCTCGATACCGAGGGACATCATGATGAGACCCATGATCCGGGTCACCACGTTGATGCCGGTGTTGCCCATCAGCTTGAACAGCAGAGGGGCGGCACGGAAGATGAGCCAGGAGCAGTAGGCAAAGGCCATCACCACCACGAACATGCCCATCAGCTCGGGCAGGGTCTTCTGGCTGGCATAGACGATGGAGGATGAGATGGCCCCGGGGCCGGCCATCAGCGGCAGCGCCAGGGGCACCACGGCGATGGATTCGCGTGCGGCCAGTTCACCCTTCTCCTGCTTGTTGTGCTTCACCTCCCCCAGCTTGCCCTGCAACATGGACCAGGCGATCAGGGTGATGAGCGAGCCGCCGGCAATGCGGAACGATGCGAGCGAGATGCCGAAACCGTCGAGGATCAGCTGCCCCATGCACATGGAGACCATGAGGATGATCATCACGGCAATATGGGCCGTGGTGTTGGTCTTCCTGCGCTCATCCGGCTGCATGTGGCCCGTCAGGCTCACAAAGACCGGCAACAGACCCAGCGGGTTGATGATCGCAAACAGGCCAACGAAAAATTTCAGGTATAAAGAGAAGTCAATTGCTGCCATAAGCGCCATCCAGAACCAATTCGGGCCACTGAGGGCCATCCCCGTCAAACTGCGCGTAAATTTACACCATGATATTTCCCTTCTCCAATCAAATAATCTCACCCTTTCCGGGGCTTTTCAGTTAGTTCCTCTAATGAATCGACAAAAATCAACATATCGAGTTGTTAACCGTCATGGAGGCCATTTAACACGCTTGCAAAGTGTGGCGGCGTTTTATGTCGAAACTCCCTGTCATCACCCTATTTCCCTTCAGGAAAGCGTCATTTTCATGGATTGATCTGGAGGACCCCAGGGGATAACCCCTATTCACCTCCACAGCGCGCCCCAGGCTGGCACCCTATCTTCACCCCGATCTGCCCGGGGCGGCCATGCAGCAAGCCGTGCCCCCCGCACAGGCGTCGCCATGGGATTTGCCGAACACCGCCTAAAGTCCGGCGCAAAGGCCCGGCGCTGGATGAAAACAACCACCATTTTTTCCAACAGAAATGAAACGCCGGCCCCTCTATCAGGGCGAGAGGCTTGCAAGGGCCGCCACCAGGCCTGGCCTCACCGTCCTCCTTGCCAGCGGCGAAACCGCGGGGGGATGTGAGACAACGGTTTGATACCTGGCGCAAAAATGGCTGTTCACCTCGTGTTCATCCCCCCGGCGCTCTACTCTACAAATGCGTAACATCTGGCCGACCGGGATGGTGAAACAAAATTTCTTTTGTTCTTTTGTTACATATGATCCAGATCAATCTTTTCTGACACATCCCGGCTCTATAATCGAGCCAGAAAACAATTTAGTAAGGCATGTAAATACCCCGTTATGGTGATTCTCTCCTTGACAGGGCGGCTATAATTGCCGGGCATTGCCAAGGTCTTACTAAACAGTTTTCAAATCATCAGGAGATAAACATGGCAGTAACCAATTTGGCTGAACTGGATGCACTGGTTGCCCGCGTCAAAGAAGCCCAGCGTGAATTCGCCAGCTTCTCGCAAGAGCAGGTAGACAAGGTCTTCCGCGCCGCCGCCCTGGCCGCCAGCAACGCCCGTATTCCCCTGGCCCAGATGGCAGTGGCTGAGTCCGGCATGGGCATCATCGAAGACAAGGTCATCAAAAACCACTTCGCCTCCGAATACATCTATAACGCTTACAAAGACGAGAAGACCTGCGGCATCCTGAGCCAGGACGACGAGATGGGCACCATCACCATCGCCGAGCCGGTAGGCATCATCTGCGGTATAGTGCCGACCACCAACCCGACTTCCACTGCTATCTTCAAGGCCCTCATCTCCCTGAAGACCCGCAACGCCATCATCTTCTCCCCGCACCCCCGCGCCAAGAACTCCACCAATACCGCTGCCAAGCTGGTACTGGATGCAGCCATCGCCGCCGGTGCCCCGAAGAACATCATCGGCTGGATCGACCAACCGTCCGTCGAGCTCTCCAACGCCCTGATGAAGCACAACGACATCAACCTTATCCTGGCCACCGGTGGCCCGGGCATGGTGAAGGCCGCCTACTCCTCAGGCAAGCCCGCCATCGGTGTGGGTGCCGGTAACGTACCCATCGTTATCGACGAAACCGCCGACATCAAGCGTGCCGTCGCCTCCATCCTGATGTCCAAGACCTTCGACAACGGCGTGGTCTGTGCGTCCGAGCAGGCCGTCATCGTGGTCGACTCCATCTACAACCAGGTCAAGGAGCGTTTCGCGACTCACGCCGGCTACATCCTCTCCAAGGACGAAGCCGACAAGGTGCGTAAGGTGCTGCTGATCAACGGCGCCCTGAACGCCGACATCGTGGGCCAGCCCGCCACCAAGATCGCCGCCATGGCCGGTGTGACAGTGCCTGCCACCACCAAGATCCTCATCGGTGAAGGTCTGGAGCTCTGTGCAGAGGACGAGTTCGCTCACGAGAAGCTCTCCCCGACCTTGGGTATGTTCCGCGCCAAGAACTTCGAAGAAGCCGTCGAAATGGCCTGCGACATGGTCAACATCGGTGGTATCGGCCACACCTCCGGCCTCTACACCGACCAGGATCGCAACGCCGACCGCATCAAGTACTTCGGCGACAAGATGAAGACTGCCCGTATCCTGATCAACACCCCCTCCACCCAGGGCGGTATCGGTGACCTGTACAACTTCGCTCTCGCCCCGTCCCTGACCCTGGGTTGCGGCTCCTGGAGTGGTAACTCCATCTCCGAGAACGTCGGTCCCAAGCACCTGATCAACAAGAAGACAGTCGCAAAACGGGCAGAAAATATGCTGTGGCACAAACTTCCGAAATCCATCTACTTCCGTCGTGGTTCCCTGCCGATCGCCCTGGGCGACCTGGAAGGCAAGAAGCGCGCCATGGTGGTCACCGACCGTTTCCTGTTCAACAACGGTTATGCCGATGAAGTGGTTCGTCTGCTCAAGAAGCTGAACATGGAAGTGGAAATCTTCTACGAAGTGGAAGCCGACCCCACCCTGTCCGTGGTTCGCAAGGGCGCCGAGATGGCGAACTCCTTCAAGCCGGACGTGATCGTCGCCCTGGGCGGTGGTTCACCCATGGATGCAGCCAAGATCATGTGGGTCATGTACGAGCACCCGGACACCGCGTTCGAAGACCTGGCCATGCGCTTCATGGACATCCGCAAGCGTATCTACAAGTTCCCGAAAATGGGCGTGAAGGCCGAACTGGTCTGCATCACCACCACTTCCGGTACCGGTTCTGAAGTGACCCCGTTTGCGGTCGTGACCGACGACGCCACCGGCATGAAGTACCCGCTGGCCGACTACGAGCTGACCCCGAACATGGCCATCGTCGACGCCAACCTGGTCATGGGCATGCCCAAGTCCCTGTGTGCCTTCGGCGGTATCGATGCCGTGACCCACGCCATGGAAGCCTATGTCTCCGTACTGGCCAACGAATACTCCGACGGTCAGGCGCTGCAAGCCCTGAAACTGCTCAAAGAGTATCTGCCCTCCAGCTACCAGAACGGTGCCAACGACCCGGTTGCCCGCGAGAAGGTGCACAACGCCGCTACCATCGCCGGTATCGCGTTCGCCAACGCCTTCCTGGGTGTGTGCCACTCCATGGCCCACAAGCTGGGTGCCGAGTTCCACATCCCCCACGGCCTGGCCAACGCCCTGCTGATCAGCAACGTCATCCGCTACAACGCGAACGACAACCCGACCAAGCAGACCGCGTTCTCCCAGTACGACCGTCCGCAGGCTCGTCGTCGCTACGCCGAAGTGGCCGACCATCTGGGTCTGACTGCCGCCAGTGACCGCACCGCGGCCAAGATCGAGAAGCTGCTGACCTGGCTGGACGAGCTGAAAGCGACCCTGGGGATCCCGGCCTCCATCCGTGAAGCCGGCGTGAACGAGACCGACTTCCTGGCCAAGGTTGACCAGCTGGCCCTGGAAGCCTTCGATGACCAGTGCACCGGCGCCAACCCGCGCTACCCGCTGATCACCGAGCTCAAAGCCATACTGATGGACACCTACTACGGCCGTCCCTTCACCGAGGAAGCTCAGGTAGCGACCAAGGTTGAGGCCAAAGTCGACGCCAAGGTAGACAGCAAGAAAAAATCCAAGGCCTGATAACCGGCAAGGATGACAAGAGCCCGCGCACATGCGCGGGCTTTTTTGTTTGTCTATCTGTTTAATTTTGCTAGCTTGTTGATAGGCAAATTCGACAGAAGAGTGAGTCTATGGCGCTGATCCAGGCCTCCATCGAGCAGTTGAGAGTCGGCCACTACATCCATCTCCCCACGGGATGGACCAGCCACCCTTTCATGTTCAACGCCTTCAAGATCAAGGACCAGCAGCAACTCGAGATCATCCGCCACCTCGAACTCACCCTGCTGATGGTGGATCCCGACAAGAGCGATCTCCCCGTCGAGCCCCTGCTGCGGGCCGAGCCGGCACCTTCGCCCGATCTCGGGGCTGCGCAAGATGCCTCCGCCCCACCGACCGAACCCGCGTTCGACGAAAAGGCCTTTCGCCGTTCCCTGCGCACCGCCGACAAGGCATTCGGCCAATCCCTATCAGACCTTCGCGATGCCCTCGGCGCCCTCAATCTCAAGCCGGACGAGGGACTGGCCAATACCGCCCAGATGGTGCGCACCGTCGCCGCCCGCCTCGCCGACCACCAGGGGCCCCTGGGCCTGCACCTCATCCGCAGCCAGCACACGGACATCCTGCTGCAACACAGCCTGAGCGTGGCCTTCATCGCCATGCTGATGGCAAGGGAGCTCGGCATGAGCCATATCGAGATCGAGGAGGCGGGGCTGGCCGGCCTGCTGCACGATATCGGCGAGCTCAGGATCCCGAGCCAGATCACCCAGAAGCGGGGAGAGCTCAGCCGCGCCGAGCAGAATTTTCTCAACATGCATCCCCAGTACGGGCTGGAGATGCTCAACCAGTGGCAGGCCTTCGAACCCAGGATCCGCGAAGTTGCCCACCTCCATCACGAGCGGCTGGACGGCAGCGGCTTTCCCCTCGGCATCCAGGGGGACAGGATCCCTCCCCTCGCCCGCCTCATCGGCCTGGTGGACTATTACGACGAGCTGCTGCACCCGCGCAGCGGCCTCCACCCGGCGGGGCCGAGTCAGGCCATCGGCCAGCTCTACAAGTTGTCCCAGAAGAGATTCGATCAAGATCTGGTCAGATTGTTGATAAAGGTGCTGGGGGTCTATCCGCCCGGATCCCTGGTACGCCTGGAGGATGATACGGTGGCATTGGTGCTCTCGACAGAGCCCAGCATGCCCCTCAAACCCAAGGTGCAACCCTATATCAGGGGACAGCGCCCGGAAGCCGTGGCCATGATGGATCTGCGGGAAGATGGGAGAAGCATCATAGCCACCCTCAGGCAGGAGGAGCTGGATGAGGGGCAGCGGCCGTTTTTCAACCTGGGCCGACGCGTCTGCTACTATTTCGCCTTCTGAGTTATCCCCAGAAGCTGGGGATAACTCATTGGACAAACCTGAATAATTGCTCGAGCCCCCTCAAAATCGTCCGCCATTGGAGCTGGATAAAAAACGCCCAACCGAAGGCCGGGCGGAGCATGCCACCTCCGTGTGGCGCACCCAATGGGCACATTCATGCTCACTCCAGCAATATCAAGCTCCGCCCGGTTACACAAATATCAATTTAACATGCTGATTTTATATGGTTTTATTTTTTCATTCTGGCAAACTGCCCCCGCCATGGGGCCGCGTCCTGCATCAGGACGGGATCTTGCTCACAGTACGCCCTGGTGGCGCTCTGACCCGGGATCACTCTTGAGGAAGGTTTTTTATGCAATTAGTCCTCTCCCTGCTCCAGCAGATGAGCGTCAGCCTGGTCATTGCCTACCTCTTCTCCAAGAGTCCCTTGCTGCGCCCCCTGGCCAACTACTCGGTCAGACTTCCGCACAAGATACTGATATACGTCATCTTCTCCTGCTTCTGCATACTGGGCACCTATGTGGGGCTGGACATAGACGATGCCATCGCCAATACCCGCGCCGTCGGCGCCGTGCTGGGAGGGCTGCTGGGGGGCCCCATGGTGGGCTTTCTGGTAGGGCTGACCGGGGGGCTGCATCGCTATACCCTGGGGGGCTTTACCGATCTCGCCTGCGCCATCTCCACCACCTGCGAGGGGCTGCTGGGGGGCCTGGTGCACTGGCGGCTGATGCGAACGAACCGGGTGGATGCCCTGTTCACTCCCCGGATTGCCTTCTTCACCACCCTCTACGCCGAGATCCTGCAGATGGTGATCATACTGCTGGTCGCCACCCCGTTCGATCAGGCCCTGCAGCTGGTGCGCACCATAGCCACCCCCATGATCCTCGCCAATTCCTGCGGGGCGGCGCTCTTCATCAGCATGATCCGCGACCAGCAGCGGATGTACGAGAAGTTCTCCCGGGTCTTCTCCGCCAAGGCGCTCACCATAGCCAACCGCACCCTGGGGATCATGGCCCAGGGCTTCACTCCGGAGGCGAGCCGCAAGATAGCCCACATAGTGCAGGAGGAGACCGGGGTCGGCGCCGTCGCCATCACGGACACCGACAAGATCCTCGCCTTCATCGGCACCGGGGAGGATCACCACAAGCCGGGCACCCCCATCACCTCCGCCATCACCCTGCAGGCCATAGCCCAGAACAAGGTGCTGTTTGCCGACGGCAATAGTCAGCCCTATCGCTGCAGCATCTCCCCCCAGTGCCAGCTCGGCTCCGTGCTGGTGATCCCGCTGCAGGGAGACAGAGGAGTGATAGGTACCATCAAGCTCTACGAGCCCAAGAAGCGGCTCTTCCTCAAGATCAATCACACCCTGGGGGAAGGGATAGCCAACCTGTTGTCGCAACAGCTGCTGGCCGGCCGGCTGGAGCAGCAGCAGCGCCTGCTGGTGCAGTCCGAGCTCAAGCTGGTGCAGGCACAGATCAATCCCCATTTTCTGTTCAACACCCTCAATACCATCAGTGCCATCACCCGCCGTGATCCGGGCCGGGCGCGGGAGCTGCTGCTGCACCTCTCCCGCTTCTTTCGCAACAACCTCAAGCGTCAGAGCGGCTTGACCACGTTGCGGGAGGAGCAGGAGCACTGCCAGTCCTATCTGGAGATAGAGCAGGCCCGCTTTGGCGAGCGCCTGACCGTCATCAACGAGATACCGCCACACCTGGCCGACATGCAACTGCCGAGCTTCACCCTGCAGCCCCTCATCGAGAATGCCATCAAGCACGGGATCTGCTCCCTGCTGGAGCAGGGGCGGATCCGGCTCTTCGCCGAGGAGGGGCAAGAGAGTGTCACCCTCTGCGTGGAGGACAATGCCGGAGCCTGGCAGCCGGGTCCCCAGGGGGACGGCCTTGGCATGAGCATTGTGGACAGGCGGCTCAAGAGCGCCTTCGGCGAGCGCTTTGGCATCCAGGTGCAGTGTGAGCCGGAGCACTGGACCCGGGTCTCTTTCACCCTGCCCAGACAGCCGGATTCCCCTTCCAAGGAGATGACATGATCCGCACCCTGATAGTCGACGACGAACCCTATGCCCGCGAGGAGCTAGCCGAGCTGCTCGGCAGCGACCCCGACATCGAGATCCTCGGCTCGGCCGCCAATGCCATAGAGGCGCTCTCCCTCATTACACGACTCAAGCCGGAGGTGGTGTTTCTCGACATCCAGATGCCCAAGCTCAGCGGCATGGAGCTGGTGGCCATGCTGGACCCCCTGCCCCGCATCGTCTTTGTCACGGCGTTTGATGACTATGCCATCCAGGCCTTCGAGGAGAACGCCTTCGACTACCTGCTCAAACCGGTGGAACCTGCCCGCCTCGCCAAGACGCTGGCGCGCCTCAAACAGGATCTCAGCCACCAGCCGGTGGCGGCGCTGACACCGGCCATTCGCCACATTCCCGGCTATCTGCACAACCGGGTGCGGCTGCTGCCCATAGAGCAGGTGGAGTACGCCTTCTCGGATCTCGGCGGGGTGCACGTCGCCTGCCAGGGGGAGCTGTTTCACACCCAGCTCACCTTGAAATCCCTGGAGGAGAAGACCCCGCTGCTGCGCTGCCACCGCCAGTACCTGGTGGCCCCGACCGCGATCTTCGAGATCCAGTTGCTGGAAAACCAGCTGGCCCAGATAGTCACCCCGAGCGGTGCCCGGGTGCCGGTCAGCCGACGCTATCTCAAGGAGCTGAGAGACGAGCTGGGGCTGGAATAAGGTCGCCCGCTGTGCGCCGGATCACAACGGGCGACCGCTCGGGTCGCCATGTCGCCGCTCACCCTCATTTACCTGCCGTTAACAGAAGCCCCCACCTAGACTGGCTGCGCACACCAAACAATAACAAAGCAGGAGCGTAGCAATGATCTGGTTCTTCCTCTGTGTCGGCTTACTTGTCGCCGGCTACTTCATCTATGGCAAATTCGTCGAGCGCATATTCGGGCCCAAGCCCGAATTGAAGACCCCCGCCATCACCATGGCGGACGGGGTGGACTATGTCCCCATGTCGGACAAGAAGGTCTACCTGGTGCAACTGCTCAACATCGCCGGCGTCGGCCCCATCTTCGGCCCCATACTCGGTGCCCTCTATGGTCCGGTCGCCATGCTCTGGATAGTGTTCGGCTGCATCTTCGCCGGCGCGGTCCACGACTACTTCTCCGGCATGCTGTCGGTACGCGCCAGAGGCGCCTCGGTACCGACCGTGGTCGGCGAGCACCTCGGCACCGCCGCCAAGCACTTCATGAACCTCTTTGCCGTGGTGCTGCTGATGCTGGTGGGTGTGGTCTTCGTGCTGAGCCCGGCGGGTCTCCTGGCCAACCTCACCTCCACCGATCTGGTCTACTGGATAGTGGCGATCTTCGCCTACTACATCCTCGCCACCATAGTCCCCATCGACAAGATCATCGGCCGCTTCTACCCCATCTTCGGCGCCCTGCTGGTGTTCATGTCGGTCGGCCTCATCATAGGCCTCATCGTCTCAGGCAAGGGCTTCTACAACACCGGGATGGATTTTTCCAACCTGCACCCGACCGAGCTGCCGCTCTGGCCGCTGCTGTTCATCACCATAGCCTGCGGCGCGGTATCGGGCTTCCACGCCACCCAGTCACCGCTGATGGCGCGCTGCATGCAGAACGAAAAGTCCGGCCGTTTCATCTTCTACGGCGCCATGATAGGTGAAGGGATCATCGCCCTCATCTGGTGCACCCTGGGTCTCTCCTTCTACGACAGCACGGAGGCGCTCAACGCCACCATGGCCAACGGCGGCCCGGCGGCCGTGGTACACGAGGTCTCCACCAGCCTGCTCGGCACCGTGGGCGGCATCCTGGCCATCCTCGGCGTGGTGATCCTGCCCATCACCTCAGGTGACACCGCGTTTCGCAGTGCTCGCCTCATAGTGGCGGACTTCCTGAAGATGACCCAGAAGCCGCTGGCCAAGCGACTGCTGATCGCCATCCCCATGTTCATCCTCGGTTTCATCATCTCCAAGGCCGAGTTCGGGGTGATCTGGCGCTACTTCGGCTGGGCCAACCAGACCACAGCCGTCATCATGCTGTGGGCCGCAGCCGCCTACCTCATCAAGGAGGGCAAGCTGCACTGGATCTGCACCATACCCGCCATCTTCATGACCGCCGTGGTGATCACCTACCTGGCCAACGCCCCCATCGGCTTCGGGCTGGCGATGAACGTCTCCACCATCATAGGTCTGGTGAGCACCGCCTTCATCACCCTGGCCTTCCTGGTGAAGTTCAGACCCTCCCAACTGAGGGAAGCCAAGGAGAGCTGAGTCCCGAGACTGCATTTTCCCCATGACAACAGGCCCGGCATTGCTGCCGGGCCTCTTCATTTTCCGGGGAGCTACCCTTTGCTGGTCGTCCCTGGCGCCTCGGCGGGCGCCTGGTACCAATGTTCCCTCGCCACCAGTACCGCCTGCTCCGGCTGGGCGATGAAGTTGGGGGACATGATCTGCACCCCGAACTCGTTGAACACGTCCTGGATATGGCCGTGAAGCTCGGTCTTGACCACGGCGGGGAGCAGGTCCGCCTTCATCCGTACCTGCAGCTCGTATTCCACATACCAGTCCTGCAGATTCAGCTGGCGCACCAGGGGTGGCTCGGACTGGTTGAGCAGGGTGCAGCGGCGGGCCGCCAGCTCCAGCATGGCGTGCACCTGACGCCAGGGCGCATCGTAGCCGATAGTCACCTTGGTCAGCAGTGCGACCCCCTTCTCCCCCGCCAGCCGCGTCAGGTTCACCACCTTGCCTCCCACCACCACGGCATTGGGCAGGGTCACCTCGTGATCCTGGCGGGTCACCAGCTTGGTGGAGAGGGCATTGAGCTCGCTCACCATCCCCTCAACTTCACCAATCTGCACCAGATCACCGGGCCGCAGGGCGCGGGAATAGATAAGCACCAGGCCGCTCATGGCATGGTTCATGATGCCCGCCGACCCCAGGGTCACCATGAGACCGAAGAAGACGCTGATCCCCTTGAAGGCGTCGGAGTTGGCACCGGGCAGATAGGGGTAGGCCACGGTCAGGGCAAACAGCCAGATCACCACCGAGAGCAGCCGCCGGGTGGCCCCTATGGTCTCGGCATGCAGCCCCTGCACGCGAAACTGCCCCCGCTCGATGCGATCGAAGAGGATGGCCAGCATCCGGATGAAGAAGCGGGTGATGATGGCGATAAGCAGCACTGTCACCAGGCCCGGCATGGCCGCAATCATGCCCTCCAGCATGTCGCCGCACAGGGCAAACAGGGAGTCTCCCAGCCGCTCGCTCCAGGCACGGGTCTGGGGGAAGAGGCCAAGCACAAAGGTGAGCCAGCCATAGGTGAGCATGAAGACCAGCAACAGGGTCAGCAGGCCGAGCAAGCGGACCTCCACGTTGCCCGCCACCTGACGCCACTGGTGGGGGATCAATCCCTTCTGCAGCAGGAGGCGATTGGCGAGCCACTTCCTGAGCCGTCTATGTCCCCATTGCAGCGCCCAGATGAGGCCGAAGAAGATCAGGCTGGCCAGGATCGCCATGCCGCTGGCCTTGACCAGATAGGGGGTCGAGTGCAGCTCAAGGTACTTGAGCCGTACCTTGTCGAGCCGCTGGCGGACCCGCTCGCTCGCCTGATCCAGGCTCAGCTCGTCGAGGGCTTCCAGATCCCCCTCCACCAGCACCAGTATCCGCTTGCCATTGACCAGAAACTCCCGGCTGTCCTGCCCGAAGCGCCTGGCGCTCACCAGGGTCACCGGCTGTTCAAGATCGGAGGCCTGCATCTGCTTGATCCGCTCCTGCACCAGCCGGACCCTGCCCGCCCCGTCCAGACTGCCAAACTTGGCCTGGAGCATGACGATGGGTTCATGGAGCAGCACCAGGGTCTGTGCCTGCTCCTGCTCGGTTGGCTCCAGCCTGGGTTCGGCGGCCCATGCCACCGTGGCCTGGGCAAGCATGAGCAACAGCCCCAGCCAGAGGTTCATTCTGTATCGCCTTTCCATCGCGCATCCTTTCTGTTACGAGACATACGAATCTCTTTCCTGCTTGATTTTATAGAAATAATTAGACGGTGCATGTTAAATAACCAACCGGTTAACCTAGCCTGTACTGGCAAGCTAACTCCCCGATTGCACTCTTGCGATCTGCTAATATGCTGTCATCATGAGCCGATTATTGTGAATGCCAGGCTCCGGGTATGGCCTCGCGACTTAGATGGGAGAAATCGATGGTACTTGACTACATTGCCCTGGGAATATTGGTGTTCGTCGTCTTGATCATGTTCTATGGAGTCATCGTCATCCACGACATTCCGTATGAAATCGCCAAGCATCGCAATCACCCCCACCAGGATGCCATTCATGTGGCCGGCTGGGTCAGCCTGTTCACCCTGCACGTACTCTGGCCTTTCCTCTGGATCTGGGCCACGCTCTATCGCCCCGATCGCGGCTGGGGGTTCAGTCAGCGTCTTGAAAAAGACGAAGACGAAATCAACGCTCTCAAGCAGGAACTTGCCGCCCTGCAGGCCCGTATGACCACGCTCGAACAGACTGAAAAATAGGTAACCCTCCATGGATTTGCTACTTATTCTCACCTATACGGCCATCTGTGTAGGGATTTTCAAGATCTTCAAGATCCCGCTCAACAAGTGGACCGTACCGACCGCCGTGCTGGGTGGCGTCATCATCATAGGGGCCCTGATCACCCTGATGAACTACAACCACCCCTATGCCCAGACGGCCCGGAATTACTACGTCTCCACCCCCGTCGTGCCCCTGGTGAAGGGGCGAGTGACCGAGGTCCCCGTCCAGCCCAACCAGGCTGTGAAGCAAGGCGACGTGCTGTTCAAGATAGATCCGGTGCGCTTCGAGCAGAAGGTCAACAGTCTGGCCGCCCGTCTCACCGCCAGCAAGGAGAGCCTCAACTCCATCAACGCCAGGCTGCGCTCTGCGGTGCTTGACCGGGATCGGGCGAAAGAGCTGATGCGCCGTGGTATCGGCAAGCAGCGCGATCTGGATGTGACACAGGCCAACGTCGATGACATCACGGCGCAGATAGATCAGCAGAAGGCGGCCATCGACGATCTGCAGGCCCAACTGGGCGAAGCGCAGTACAACCTGGAGCAGACAGTGGTCTATGCCCCCTCGGATGGCTATGTGCTGCAAATGGCCCTGCGCCCCGGCATGGTGGCCACCCCCTACCTGTATCGCCCCGTGATGACCTTCGTTCACAAGGACGAGAACTTCTATGTGGGCTGGTTCTGGCAGAACAGCATGCAACGCCTCAAGGCAGGTGACGAAGCGGAAGTGGTCATCGATGGTGCCCCGGGCCGCATCTTCAAGGGCAAGGTCGAGGCCATCATCCCAGCCATGGCACCCGGCAACATACAGGCCAACGCCCCCTTGCTGGACCAGAACTCGGCGCAGCAACCGGGTCGCCTGCCGGTGCTCATCCGCATCACGGATCCGGACTGGGCCCAGTATCAGGTGATCGCCGGCTCCAGCGGCCAGGCCGCCATCTATACCGAACACATGCACCACGTGGCCATCATGCGCAAGATCCTGCTGCGCATGGGCAGCTGGCTCAACTACCTGTTCCCCTTCCACTAAGCACCTTGGTGGTACCTGCGGGCCGGCATCATGCCGGCCCGCTGTTTTTGTGGCCCCAAGATCCCTATAATGGCGCCATCCTGCGCCGCACCATGTCCACACGCCACACCCTCATGTTCGTTCTCAGACCCTATCAAACCGACGCCGTCAACGCCGTGATCAGCCACTTTCGCAAACACCCGGATCCCGCCGTGGTGGTGCTGCCCACAGGGGCGGGCAAGAGTCTGGTGATCGCCGAGCTGGCCCGCAAGGCCCGTGGCCGGGTGCTGGTGCTGGCCCATGTCAAGGAGCTGGTGGAGCAGAACCACGCCAAGTACGAGGCCTGGGGGCTCAAGGCCGACATCTTTGCCGCCGGGCTCGCACGCAAGGAGGCGAGCTCCCAGGTGGTGTTCGGCTCGGTGCAGTCGGTGGCGCGCAATCTGGATGCCTTCGACGGCGCCTTCTCGCTGCTCATCATCGACGAGTGTCACCGGGTCTCGCTCGATGACGACAGCCAGTACCATCAGGTGATCGAGCACCTCAAGGCCGCCAATCCCGCCCTCAAGATCCTCGGCCTCACCGCCACGCCTTATCGGCTGGGGCTGGGCTGGATCTACCGACGCCACTACCACGGCATGGTGAAGAGCCACGGGGAGCGGCTGTTCGGTGACTGCGTGTTCGAGCTGCCCCTGCGCTTCATGGTGAAAAACGGCTACCTGACGCCGCCGCGCATGATCGATGCCCCCATAGTCCATTACGACTTCAGCAAGCTGGTAGCGCGGGAGAACGGCCTTTTCAGCGAGGCGGATCTCAACGGCGAACTCAAGCGCCAGCAGCGGGTCACCCCCCATATCCTGAACCAGGTGCTGGAGTATGCGGCCGAGCGCCAGGGGGTGATGATCTTCGCCGCCACCGTCGAGCACGCCCGGGAAATTCAAGGACTGCTGCTCGCCAAATCCCAGAGCGCGGCCCTCGTCACCGGCGAGACGCCGGGGCCGGAGCGCGATGCTCTCATCCATGCCTTCAAGGGGCGGGAGATCAAGTTTCTGGTCAACGTGGCGGTGCTCACCACGGGCTTCGATGCCCCCCACGTGGATCTCATCGTGATGCTGCGGCCGACAGAGTCGGTGTCCCTCTATCAACAGATCGTCGGCCGGGGCCTGCGGCTCTCGCCGGGCAAGGAGGATTGCCTGGTGCTCGACTATGCCGGCAACAATTTCAACCTGTTTGCCCCCGAGGTGGGAGAGCCTCGCCCCCACGCCGGCACGGAGCCGGTGCAGGTGCCCTGCCCCGCCTGCGGTTTTGCCAACACCTTCTGGGGCAAGACGGACGAGGATGGCAAGGTGATAGAGCACTACGGCCGCCGCTGTCAGGGGTTGTTTGAAGATGACGAGCGCCACCGCGAGGAGTGCGACTACCGCTTTCGCGCCAAGAGCTGTCCCGCCTGCGGCGCCGAGAACGACATCGCCGCCCGCCGTTGCCAGTCCTGCGATCAGCTGCTGGTGGATCCGGACGACAAGCTGAAAGAGGCCCTCAATCTCAAGGACTGCATGGTGATCCGCTGCGCCGGCCTCAGCCTCGCCAGCGGCCGCGGCAAACAGGGGGAGCGGCTGGAGGTGACCTACCACGACGAGGACGGCCTGACCCTGGTGGAATACTTCGGCTTTCACTCGAGCGGTGCACGGCGCTTGTTTCAACAGCGCTTTGTGCGTCATCATTGGCCCGCCCCGGGCCTTGAGCCCGAATTCACCACCCTGGAGAGCGTGCTGGCCGCCGAGAGCCGGTTCCGCCACCCGGACTTCGTCATCGCCCGCAAATCCGGGCGCTTCTGGCAGGTGAAGGAGAAAATTTTTGACTATCAGGGCCGTTATCGCACCGCCGACACCCTCGGCTGATGGCACCCTGGCAGGTGAAATACCGGTTTTGATTATCGGGGATGGTGCGAGATGCCAGGCCCCTTTCGTTCAGTTTGAGGATCTTATGCGGCTGTTGATTGGTTTTTATGCTCTGTTCGCCACACTCTTTGCGGCGCTCTTTTCCCTCCAGGCCCATGCCTCCCCGCTGACCCCCCCCAAGGGAGGCCAGTACGCCGTCATCGTCCAGGGCAGCAACGGGGTGGAATTTGCGAGCCACGCCGACGACATGATAGCCCCCGCCTCCACCATGAAGGTGCTGACCGCCCTGGCCGCCCGCCTCGAGCTCGGCGCCGATTTCCGCTTCGCCACCGACATCCAGGCCCAGGCCGGTGCCAAGCAGGGGGATGCCATCAACGGTGATATCTGGATCAACTTCGTCGGCGACCCCACATTGTCGCGCATGGATCTGGTCGCCCTGTTCAAGCAGCTCGGCGTGACCCGCATCAAGGGCAATGTCTACGTCAACACCGGCGCCTACAACGGCTACGAGCGCGGCAACGGCTGGTCCTGGGGGGATCAGACCCTCTGCTTCGCGGCTCCCGTCTCGGCCGTCATCATCGACAAGAACTGCGCCTACGGCACCGTCACCGCCACCCAGATTGGCAAACCCGCGGTGGGCAACGTCGCCACCGGCGTCCCCATCGGTATCGGTGCCGACAACGTGGAGGTGATGAGCTATGGGGACATGGCGCGCCAGTTCTGCGCCCTGGAAGTGGACATGGCCAAGGGCAACTTCTATGAGCTCAAGGGCTGCATCACCCCGAACAAGGAGCCGCAAGGCTTGCGCTTTGCCATCCACGACGTGGAAGCCTGGGGCTGGGACAACATCCGCTGGGCCATGAACCGCGCCGGCATCAGCCACGACGGCCTGCTGCGAGTCACCCATCAGGCCCCTGTGGGTGCACAGACCCTGGCCACCCACTACTCCGTCTCTCTGCCGGTGATGCTGTCCAAGATGCTGAAGAAATCGGACAACCTCTACGCCGATACCTTCCTGAAGACCGTCGGCCGCCACTACTACAACAAGCCGGGCAGCTATCGCAGCGGCACCATGGCGGTACGCGCCATCCTGACCAAGAACGGCATCGATCTGGGTAACGCCACCCTGGCCGACGGCTCCGGTCTCTCCGCCCACAATCTCATCAGCGCCCGCCAGATGCTGTCGGTGCTGAACTTCATCCAGAAGAACGACGCCCAGCTCGACTTCATCAAGCTGCTGCCAAGCTCCCAGGTGGACGGTACCCTGGCCTGGCGCCGCAGCGTCACCGCCCCCATGATGAAGAACAAGGTGCATGCCAAGACCGGCACCATCACGGGCACCTCCAACCTGGCGGGCTTCATCGACACCGCCGGTGGTCAGCGCAAGGCCTTCGTGATGTTCCAGCGCGGCCTCTCCCAGGATCCGGCGACCCACGAGCGCTATCGCGCCAGCAAGGCCGCCTGGCCCTGGACCGTCTTCGAGAAGGGGGTGCTGGAGAGCATCTATCAGCAGCAGCCCATCCAGATTGCCGAACAGTAAAGGGATGCCCGGGAAACCTCTATCTGAAGCAGTTCGAATAGATGGCCGGGTAGAGCTCCCGGGCAATCGAGCACGGCGAATGGGCGTATCGGTATTTTCAGCTTTGACTGGCCAGGAGCCGAGGCTATGCTGTCGCCAGCCTCGTCTCAACGGCCTTATCTAACGGAGAGAAAAGATGTTTGTAGAAATTTTTGGTCGCCCGGGTTGCCCCTATTGCGTTCGTGCCAAGCAGATTGCCGAGCAGCTGACCGAGGATCGCGATGACTTCGAGTTCCGCTATGTGGACATCAACGTCGCCGGGCTCACCAAGGACGATCTCGCCGCCAAGGCGGGCAAGCCCGTCACCACGGTGCCGCAGATCTTCCTGGACGAGCAGCACATCGGTGGTTGCACCGATTTCGAAGCCTATGCCAGAGCCAATCTGGGTCTGTAAGACAGATTACCAATGCAAAAGGCGCCTCAGGCGCCTTTTTTCATGTCACTTTACCAGGCTCATGCCACCGGCGTGAAGCGGCTCACCACCTGCCCCTGATGCTCAATCCACTCCATGAACATGGCGACCGGGCGGGCATAGACCTGTCCATCCTGCTCGGATTGGTAGACAACCAGCTGTTCCTGGGTTTCGGTGTGCAGGGCCAGGGCGAGCACTTGATAGTAACCCCCCTTGAAGTGGCGGTAGCGACCGGTGGCGGGTGCGTGCATGAAGAGCCTCGACGACAGGATGAAAGGGCGCCCTGGGCTGCGCGCGCCCTTGGCTGGCAGCAGGGGTTGAAGCAGATTTTTACCCCAGCCAATCGTGCCAGATGGGGTGGATAATTCAATACACTCTTGCTGCTTTATGAACCTCCCCCTCATCTTTCACTAGTCTCTTGCGAGAGAGGCAAACGATCCTGCTGAATTTAACAGACTGGCAACCCTGTTTCAGGGGTAAATATCAGGGATTTATTCCATAAATTAGATTGTTCTAGCATTCAATTCTGTGAAGAATAGGGGTAGAGAAATTTGATACTAAAAACAGCTTTTCTGCCAACGCGCCCCCAGGGGAAGGAATCACGCTCACCATGTTCACTATCGACAAGTCGCACAAGCTCGACGATGTCTGCTATGACATTCGCGGCCCGGTGCATAAAGAGGCCCGCCGTCTCGAGGACGAAGGCCACCGCATCATCAAGCTCAACATCGGCAACCCGGCCCCGTTCGGCTTCGATGCGCCGGAGGAGATCATCAAGGATGTGATCCTCAACATGCCCCAGAGCCAGGGCTACTGCGACTCCAAGGGGCTCTTCTCGGCCCGCAAGGCGGTGATGCAGTACTACCAGCAAAAGGGGATGCGCAAGGTCGACATCGATGACATCTACATCGGCAACGGCGCGAGCGAGCTCATCGTGATGGCCATGCAGGCGCTGCTCAACAACGGCGACGAGATGCTGGTGCCCTCCCCCGACTACCCGCTCTGGACCGCCGCCGTCACCCTCTCCGGCGGCCATGCGGTGCACTACCGCTGCGATGAAGGGGCCGACTGGTATCCGGATCTCGACGACATCCGCGCCCGCATCACCCCGCGCACCCGCGGCCTGGTGCTGATCAACCCGAACAACCCGACCGGCGCCGTCTATGGCAGCGAGTTCCTGCTGGAGGTGATCGAGATCGCCCGCCAGCACAACCTCATCATCTTCGCCGACGAGATCTACGACAAGATCCTCTACGACGACATTTCCCACACCAGCGTCTGCACCCTGTGCGACGATGTGATGGTGGTGACCTTCAACGGCCTCTCCAAGGCCTACCGCGCCTGCGGCTTCCGCCAAGGCTGGATGGTCATCACAGGGCCCAAGGGCCGTGCCAAGGGCTACATCGAGGGGCTGGAGATGCTGGCCTCCATGCGCCTCTGTGCCAACGTGCCCATGCAGCACGCCATCCAGACCGCCCTGGGTGGCTATCAGAGCATCAACGAGCTGATCCTGCCGGGCGGCCGCCTGCGCCGCCAGCGGGACAAAGCCTGGGAGCTTTTGAACGAGATCCCCGGGGTCTCCTGCGTCAAGCCCAAGGGGGCACTCTACATGTTCCCGCGCCTCGACCCCAAGGTGTACGACATCCGCGACGACCAGAAGATGGTGTTCGATCTGCTGCAGCAGGAGAAGCTGCTGCTGGTGCAGGGCACCGGCTTCAACTGGCCCGCGCCGGATCACTTCCGACTGGTGTTCCTGCCCCGGGAAGAGGAGCTGGAAGAGGCCATCGGTCGTCTCGCCCGCTTCCTCAAGGGCTACAAGCAGTAAGCTCCGCCCATGAAAAAGGCTCCCTCGGGAGCCTTTTTGTTATCTGTCGTTTTTATCCGTGCCATCAGCCGTGGAGCAGGGCCCCGGCCACCAGCACCCCCATGGTGATGAGGGCGACGCCGATGATGAAGGGCAGTACCCAGCGCACGAAGCGATCGTAGGGGATCCTGGCGAGCGCCAGACCGGCCACCAGGTGAGCAGCGGTAGGGGCGAACAGGTTGATCCAGCCGGAGGCGGACTGATAGGCGGTGATCACCAGATCCCGGGAGATGCCGGAGAAGTCCGCCAGCGGCCCCATCAGCGGCATGGAGACGGTCGCCAGCCCCGAGGTGGAGGGAATGAAGAAGCTCAGGATGATGTGCACCAGATAGGCCATCAGGATGAAGACCGACGACGACAGTCCGGTCACCAGCCCTTCGGCCCAGTGCAAAATGGTGTCGATGATGACGCCCTGCTCCATCACCACATAGATGCCCCGCGCCACCGCCACCACCAGGGCCACCCCGATCAGATCCCGCGCGCCATTGAGGAAGGTCGCCACATAGTTGGACTCCGGCATCCGGTTGATCAGCGCAATCAGGATGGAGGCGCTGAAGAACAAGGTAGAGAGCTCGTCAAACCACCAGCCAAGGGTGGGCAGCAGATCGATGCCCAGATCAGACCAGGGCACCACCGCATAGATCATCAGCAGGAAGGTGCCGAAGAAGACCAGCATGGTGAGCTTCTGCTTGCCGCTGAAGGCGAGGTTGCCGCTCTTCATCTGGGAGAATTCGTCGTCATATTGGATGTCGGCCAGCACGGAGCGGGACTTGTCCTGCTGCACCTGCTTGGCGTAGCGCATCACGAACCAGGAGGCGAAGATCACCAGCAGCAGCCACTGCACGACCCGCAAACCAATCCCCTCCCCGATGGGAATGCCGGCAAAACCGGAGGCGATGCCGGTGGCAAAGGGGTTGACGGTGGAGGCGAGCACCCCGACCCCGGAGCCGAGCAGGATGATCCCCGCTGCCACCATGCGATCGAAGCCCGCCGCCATCATGACCGGCACGATGAGCGCCCAGAAGGCCACCGTCTCCTCCGCCATGCCGAAGGTGGAGCCGCCAAGGGCAAAGAGCGCGATCAGCACCGGGATCAGCAGCCGCTCACGGCCGGCGAAGGCGCGCACTATGGCCCCCACCCCGGCATCGAGCGCCCCGCTCTGCATGGTCACCGCCAGAAAGCCGCCGATGATGAGCACGAAGAGCGCCACGTCGGCCGCCTTGTGAAAGCCCTGGATCGGTGCCTGGAGCACCTCGAACACCCCCTGCGGCTGGGCGGGCAGCTCTGTGTAGCTGCCGGGCACCGGCAACAACCGCTCGTCGCCGCTGTAGTCGGCCACGGCCGCCGCCGCAATCGGCTGCTGGGTCTTGGCCGTCAGGTAGTTGTACTTGCCCGCCGGCAGCACCCAGGTGAGGGCCGCCATCAGGGCGATGATGATGAAAAGCAGGGTATAAACGGTGGGGAGTTGGCGCTTCTTGGGCGCCTCGGTTGATGTGGTCATGGCTTCCCTTCCTCGGCAATGCCGTCATGTGATCCAAACAGCGCAAGACTAGCGGGTTTGTTCGGGGAAAAAGGTGATCACGGATAATAAACCTGCGGCAACAGCTTGAATGAGCGGCAAAAAAACAGGGCCCCGCAGGGCCCTGTCGTCACATGGTCAGGCTCAGAGCTCGACCACGTCGAATGTCACGTCCGGATTCACATCCGCATCGTAATCCACCTCGTCCAGACCGAAACCGAACAGGCGCAGGAACTCCTGCTTGTAGCCGGCGTAGTCGGTGAGCTCACAGAGGTTCTCGGTGGTGATGGAGGGCCAGAGATCGCGGCAGGTCTGCTGCACGTCTTCACGCAGCTCCCAGTCATCCATGCGGATGCGGGCCTGCTCGTCCAGTGCCAGCACCTCGCCATAGAGACGGGTGCGCAGCATGCGATCCACCTGCTCCATGCAGCCCTCGTGAATGCCCTTCTCCTTCATGATCTTGAAGGCCATGGAGATATAGAGCGGCATCACAGGAATGGCGGAAGAGGCCTGGGTCACCACGGATTTCAGCACGGCCACGTGGGCGGTGCCGCCCTTGGCAGCCAGATCGCCACGGATGGCGGCGGCGGCGCGGTCCAGATCTTCCTTGGCGCGGCCCAGGGTGCCATGCCAGTAGATGGGCCAGGTCAGATCGGTGCCGATGTAGGAGTAAGCCACGGACTTGGCGCCGTCGGCCAGCACACCCGCATCACGCAGGGCAGCCATCCACAGCTCCCAGTCCTGACCGCCCATGACGGTGATGGTGCTCTGGATCTCTTCCTCGTTCGCCGGCTCGACGGTGGCGGTGATGATCTGATCCTTGTTGGTGTCGATGGCGGTGGAGGTGTAGACCTCGCCGATGGGCTTGAGGGCAGAGCGCACCACTTCGCCGGTGTCCGGCATCTTGCGCACCGGAGAGGCCAGGGAGTAGACCACCAGATCGATTTGACCCAGATCCTGCTTGATGAGCTCGATCACCTTGGCACGGCACTCGTGGGAGAAGGCATCGCCGTTGACGCTCTTGGCGTAGAGGCCGGCCTCTTTAGCGGCCTTGTCGAAGGCGGCGGAGTTGTACCAGCCAGCGGAGCCCGTCTTGGTCTCGGAGCTCGGCTTTTCGAAGAAGACGCCAATGGTGGCGGCGCCGCTACCGAAGGCAGTGGCAATCCGGGAGGCCAGACCATAACCGGTGGAGGCGCCGATCACCAGTACCTTCTTGGGACCATTCTCGATGGTGCCCTTGGCCTGGGTGTAAGCAATCTGGCGACGAACATTGGCTTCACAACCGACCGGGTGAGTGGTGGTGCAGATAAAGCCGCGAACCTTGGGTTTGATAATCATAGGGGTCTCGGATCCGTTAAATGGATGAAATCGGGGCATAAGATACCTCATTGTGGCCCGCTATGGTGCTCTGATGTGTTGAACTGCCGGGAAAACCGGCCAACATCCCGCCGTTTGGCACGGCAACCGGACACCCTGCGAGCAGGAAAAGAGGACAGGGCGACACGGCCCCCCCCTCGCTTTCATTGCGGGTGTCGGGGGCGATTGTCTGACCCGGCGCCATGTACTAGTGTGCAAGGGGAGGATTCAAGGAGGAGTCTATGTCACGCACCCTGGTCATCTGCCTCACCCTGCTGGTGGCAGCCACCCCGCTCTCTGCCGAGGTCTACAAATGCACCGTCAACGGCAACATCACCTTCAGCGACATCCCCTGTACCGGTGACAGCGAGCCGGTGCGGATGAACATCTTCACCCCCTCGCCCGAGGAGGTCGAGCGGGCGAACAAGCGAACCCGGGATATAGAGGAGAACCTGGCCAGCGGTCGGAAGCAACGCCAGCTTGAGGCCCTGCGCACCGGGATGGGCGCCAGGGATCAGAAGATAACCCCTGAGATAGCCGGTGAGCGCAATGACCAGAGGGCGACGACCGAGACAAGCGATCTTGAGGACAGAGTACGCTCTCCCGGGATGCAGGGCGTGGCGCGCCAATACCAGAACGAGATGGAGGCGCTGAACAAGAAGATAAACACCCTCCAGCAGTCAAAATAATCCCCTTCCCCTGCCCGGTGCACAGGCCCGTTTTCCACGGGATGACCACTGCCCGCACACCGACACCAAAGGGTCACACCACCGACAGTGCCAATGGCGCCGCCTTCATGCCACTCTCGGCTCGGCCGGCAGTGCCCCGTGGCCGGCATGTGGACGATGCCATCCGACGCCCTGTGCCGAGGGAACATAAATCGGGATTGAAAATAAATATTCAAAAAGTCGATGCGGAGTCGATTAAGGTTCATCAAGCAGCAATGTTATTGTTAATTCACTCAGATTACTGTCGGTCTGTCATTCAAGGGTCTCATGGAGGAGCTCCGTATGTTCTGGAATCACAAAGCAAGCAAGGAAGCGAATGAACAGGTAGCGAGGATGTCGGAGCTGGGTGCTTTCGAGCAGGCCATCCAGTCCCAGGTGCCTTTCATCCAGTTTACCCCGGCGGGCATGGTCACCTTCGTCAACGACCTCTTCCTGAAGATCGTGGGCTTCCAGCGTGAGGAGGTGATGGGCAAGCACCACAGCACGCTCTGCTTCCCGGAGGACGTCAAGACCCGTGATTACGAGAGCCTGTGGCAGGATCTGCGCGGCGGCATCTCCCGCAACGGCCGCTTCATCCGCCAGTCGAAATCGGGCAAGGCGGTCTGGCTGGAGGCCACCTATTTCCCCATCATGATCGATGGCAAGGTGGCACGCGTCGCCAAGGTCGCCTCGGACGTGACCCAGCAACAGTCTTCCCTCGAGCGCACCCAGGCCCTGCTGGCGGCGCTCGACAAGTCGCTGGCGGTGATCGACTTCCAGCCGGACGGCACCGTCATCACCGCCAACCAGAACTTCCTCCACTGCTTCGGCTACCGGCTGGAGGAGGTGGTCGGCAAACACCACCGCCAGTTCTGCGACCCCGAGTTCTACCAGAAAAACCCCAACTTCTGGCGCGATCTCGGCTCGGGGGACATCAAGTCCGGGCTCTTCATGCGCCTCGGTCACCGCGGGGAGAAGATCTGGCTGGAGGCGACCTACAATCCCATCTTCAACCACGAGGGCAAGGTGGTCAAAATCATCAAGCTGGCGAGCGACATCACTGAGCGGGTCGAAAAATCCATCTCCACCCGGGAGGCGGCCCAGAAGGCCTGCGCCATCGCCAGCGAAACCGTCGCCAGTGCCGCCAAGGGGCGCGAGGTGATCGACAAGGTGCTGGAGACCTCCTCCCACATCAACACCTCGGTCAACGAGGTGAGCAAGCAGATAGATCTGCTCAATCAGCAATCCAAGAGCATAGAGTCCATCATCTCCACCATCAGCGGCATCGCGGATCAGACCAACCTGCTGGCCCTCAATGCCGCCATAGAGGCAGCCAGGGCCGGCGAGCAGGGCCGGGGGTTTGCGGTGGTCGCCGACGAGGTGAGGCAGCTGGCGGCCAGAACCTCGACCTCCACCAACGAGATCGTCTCCGTCATCAAGCACAACTCCGACATCACCTCCAAGATCACCCAGACCGTCTCCATCGTCTCAGGCAAGGCGGTGGCGGGGCAGGATCAGGCCAACATCATCGCCGACGTCATCAAGGAGATCATCGAAGACGCCAACTCGGTCTCGGACACCGTCAAGAGTCTCTCCATCTGAGCCCGGGGTGCACCATCCAAAAACAACGCGGGGCCAGGCCCCGCGTTGTTTTTTGCTCATCCAAGACACGCCAAGAGGCGTCAATCCCCTCCCTGCAGATAGTGCCTCGCCTCCTCGTCGGCCTGACCCAGGGCCAGCTCCCACAATTCGGCGATGCAGAGTCCCTCCTCCCCCACCGCCGCTTCCTCCAGGGCCTCCAGGGCTCTGGCATCGGCCAGGGTAAAAGGGTGGTGGCTCAACAAGGTCTTGGCCTCGGCCAGCAACTTCATGTCGCTCATGGTGTGGCTCCTTCATGGCCAGCATAGGTCCCTGTCCAGACTGTAGCCGATCGGGGGAAAGTCAACTCTGGGCGGCGGCGCTGCGCACCCGGTTTTTGCCCGCGGGCAACTGACCGACCCCGATGCCGGCCAGCACGGCGGCGCAGGCAACCCATTGCAGGGCCCCCAGCGTCTCCCCCAGCAGCAGATAGGCGAGCAGCAGGGTGAAGACCGGGATGAGGTTCACATAGGCGGCCGCCAGGGTCACCTTTACCTGGGTGACCGACCAGTTGTAGAGCAGGTAGGCGCCGAGCGTCACGAAGGCGCCGAGGAAGAGGATGACCCCCATGTCCTGCCAGGCCCAGGCTGCAGGCCAGGGGACACTGAACGCGAAGGGGGCGAAGAAGAGGGTGCCGACGAAGGCCTGCAGGGCGGTCAGGGTCAGCACGCCGTAGCGGCTGGAGAGCTTCTTGAACACCACCGAATAGGTGGCGGCGCAGAGCATGGCCCCCATCTCCAGACTGTTGCCGAGCAGGGCGTTGGGGGCGAACTCATCTGCCCCCTCGGCCAGCCCCAGCAGGGCGATGCCGCAGATGGCGATGGCAAAACCCAGCAGCTGGCGGCGGCTCACCCGCTCCCTCAGCAGCACGAAGGCCACCAGGGCCACCATCAGGGGCAGCAGCGCACAGACCATGCCCGCCTGCCCGGCACTGGTGTAGCGCAGAGCGTTCACCTCCAGCAGGAAGTAGAGGCAGGGCTCCAGGGCGCCCATCAGGGCCAGCCAGCGCCAATCCCCTTTTTGATAGTGGAAGTTGCCGAGGTGACGGTAACAGAGCAGCCAGCAGCCCGATGCCACCGCCATGCGCATAAACAGCACCTGACCGAAGGACCAGACCTCCAGCACATATTTGAGGGCGATAAAGGAGCTGGACCAGAGCAGCATGGCCAGGGTGAGGGTCAGTATGGGTAACGGGCGCACAATGCCTCCATGAATTGGGCCCACGAATAATAACCATACGGCCTTGCGGTTGTCTAAAGGCACCTAACATCAGATAATACTGCCGCCTTCACACCGGAAAACCCATCGTCAATGACTGAGTACCTGCTTTTACTGGTCAGTACCGTGCTGATCAACAACTTCGTGCTGGTGAAGTTTCTCGGCCTCTGCCCCTTCATGGGCGTCTCCGGCAAGCTGGAAACCGCCATCGGCATGGGACTGGCCACCACCTTCGTGATGACGCTCGCCAGCGCCTGCTCCTATCTGATGGAGCACTATATCCTGATCCCGCTGGACATCGCCTATCTGCGCACCCTGGGCTTCATCTTGGTGATCGCCGTGGTGGTGCAGTTCACCGAGATGGTGATCCGCAAGAGCAGCCCGACCCTCTATCGCCTGCTCGGCATCTTCCTGCCCCTCATCACCACCAACTGCGCCGTGCTGGGCGTCGCGCTGCTGAGCATCAACGAGCGTCACAACTTCATCCAGAGCATCATCTACGGCTTCGGGGCTGCCTGCGGTTTCTCGCTGGTGCTAATCCTGTTTGCCGCCATGCGTGAGCGTCTGGTGGCCGCCGACGTGCCGGCCCCCTTTCGCGGCGTCTCCATCGCCATGGTCACCGCCGGCCTGATGTCCCTGGCCTTCATGGGCTTTACCGGCCTCATCAAGATATAGCGCTATGACTCACATACTCTTTGCCATCCTGGTGCTGGCCCTGCTGGCCCTGGCCTTCGGCATCATTCTGGGCTATGCCGCCGTCAAGTTTCATGTGCAGGCCGACCCCATCGTCGACCAGCTCGATGCCCTGCTGCCTCAGACCCAGTGCGGCCAGTGCGGCTACCCGGGCTGCAAGCCCTACGCCGAGGCCCTGGCCAACGGCGACAAGATCAACAAGTGCGTGCCCGGTGGCGATGCCACCATGCGCAAGATAGCGGATCTGATGGGGGTCGAGCCCCAGCCGCTGGACGGTGGCGACGAAGCGGCCGTCCCCGTCAAGAAGGTCGCCTTCATTCACGAGGACATGTGCATAGGTTGCACCAAGTGCATCCAGGCCTGCCCGGTCGATGCCATCCTCGGCGCCACCAAGGCGATGCACACCGTCATCGCGGCCGAGTGCACCGGGTGCGATCTCTGCGTCGACCCCTGCCCGACCGACTGTATCGAGATGATCCCGGTGCCGACCACGGTCGACAACTGGAAATGGGATCTGGCCAAGGTCGCCATTCCGGTCAAGATAGTGGAATAAACAGCGGAGTAACCATGCAGCATCTGCTAGAACGCATCAAAGCCGGCACCCTCTGGGATTTTCACGGTGGCATTCATCCTCCCGAGAACAAGCACCAGTCCAGCCTGACCCCCGTCGTGGACGCGGGTCTTCCCCCCCAGCTCATCATACCGGTGCGCCAGCACGCGGGCCCGGCTGGCGAACTGCTGGTGCGGGTGGGTGACAGGGTCAAGAAGGGCCAACCGCTGACCCGTCATGACAAGGGCCGCATAGTGCCGGTGCACGCCTCCACCTCGGGCACCATCACCGCCATCGAACAACACACGGTGGCGCACCCCTCGGGCCTGGACGATCTCTGCGTCATCCTGACCCCGGACGGGGAGGATGCCTGGGGTGAGCGCAACCCCCAACCCGACTACTGGAATCTGGAGCGGGGCGAGCTGCTCGAGCGCATCCAGCAGGCGGGCGTCGCGGGGCTCGGTGGCGCCGTCTTCCCGACCCACAGCAAGCTCGATGGCCGCGGCCAGCTCACCGAGATCCTGATCGTCAACGGCCTGGAGTGCGAACCCTACATCACCACAGACGATCGCCTGATGCAGGAGTATGCCGACGAGATCATGGACGGCATCCGGGTGCTCAAGCACCTGCTCAAGCCCAAGCTCACCCTGATCGGGGTGGAAGACAACAAGCCGGCGGCCATCGACGCCCTGACCCGCCATGCCACAGACGAGGATGTGCTGGTCAAGTCGGTGCCGACCAAGTACCCCTCCGGCGGCGCCAAGCAGACCATAGAGCTGCTCACCGGGCGCCAGGTGCCCAAGGGAGGCCGTGCGGTCGACATGGGCATCATGGTGCTCAACGTCGCCACCGTGTTCGCCATCAAGCGCGCCATCATCGACGGCGAGCCGCTCATCTCGCGCATCGTCACCCTCACCGGTGACGCCTTCAAAAAGCCCGGCAATGCCTGGGTGCGCCTCGGCACCCCGGTGCGCTGGCTGCTGCAGCGTTTCGAACTGCAACCGGAGGCGGATCAGCGGGTCATCATGGGGGGCCCCATGATGGGCTTCACCCTGCCCCATGCCATGGTGCCCGTGGTCAAGGCCACCAACTGCCTGCTCTCCCCCACCCGCGCCGAGCTGCCGCCCCCCGGCCCCGAACAGGCCTGCATCCGTTGCAGCGCCTGTGCCGACGCCTGCCCCGCCAACCTGCTGCCCCAGGAGCTCTACTGGTACAGCCGGGTCAAGGAGTATGACAAGGCCGAGAAGCTCAACCTGTTCGACTGCATAGAGTGCGGGGCCTGTGCCTGGGTCTGCCCGAGCGAGATCCCCCTGGTGCAGTACTACAAGATTGCCAAGGATGACATCCGCGAGGTCCGTGCCGAACACGAGAAGGCGGAGCGCGCCAAGCAGCGCTTCGAGGCCAAGCAGGCCCGCTTCGAGCGGGACAAGGCCGCGCGGGAGGCTCGCCACGCCGAGGCCGCCGCCCAGCGTCGCCAGGCCATGGCCGCGGCCGGGGGGGATGATCCCGTCGCCGCCGCCCTGGCCCGCCTCAAGGCCAAGCAGGAGGCCGCCAGCGCAGAGACTCCGCCGGACAACGCCGCCATGATGGCCGCCCGCGAGGCGCGCAAGCAGGAGGCGCTGGCGCGCCGCGCCGCCAAGGCGGTCGAGACCGCACAGCCGGATGATGCTGGCACGGCTGTCGTTGCCGAAGCCGATCCCAAGAAGGCCGCCATTGCCGCCGCCCTGGCCCGCGCCAAGGCCAAGAAGGCTGCCCAGACTGCCGGTGACGAGGCCAGCAACACGGCTGCCGCTCCGGGCGAGCCGGTGACTGAGCCCGCTGCCGAGGCCGATCCCAAGAAGGCCGCCATTGCCGCCGCCCTGGCCCGCGCCAAGGCCAAGAAGGCAGCCCAGGCTGCCGGTGACGAGACCAACAACACGGCCGCCACTTCGGATGAGCCGGTGGCTGAGTCCGCTGCCGAGGTCGATCCCAAGAAGGCGGCCATCGCGGCTGCCATCGCCCGCGCCAAGGCCAAGAAGGCAGCCCAGGCTGCCGGTGACGAGACCAGCAACACGGCCGCCACTTCGGATGAGCCGGTGGTCGAGTCCGCTGCCGAGGTCGACCCCAAGAAGGCGGCCATCGCCGCTGCCATCGCCCGCGCCAAGGCCAAGAAGGCTGCCCAGGCTGCCCAAGCTGCCGGTGACGAGGCCAGCAACACGGCTGCCGCTCTGAGCGAGCCGGTGGCCGAGCCCGCCCCCGAGGCCGACCCCAAGAAGGCGGCCATCGCCGCTGCCATCGCCCGCGCCAAGGCCAAGAAGGCTGCCCAGGCTGCCGGTGACGAGACCAGCAACACGGCTGCCGCTCCGGGCGAGCCGGTGGCCGAGCCCGCTGCCGAGGTCGATCCCAAGAAGGCGGCCATTGCCGCTGCCATCGCCCGCGCCAAGGCCAGGAAGCTGGCGGCCGACGCCGCGGCGCACACCCCTTCCCCTTCGACCGACAAGAGCCACTGATCCATGTTCAATCTCGCGAGTGCGCCCTTCGCCCATAACCGCAGACAGACCCAGACCCTGATGCTGCTGGTGATCCTGGCCTGTCTGCCCGGCTTCCTGGCCCAGACCTGGTTCTTCGGCTGGGGGACCCTGATCCAGATCCTGCTGGCCCTGGTGACGGCCCTGGGCTGCGAGGCCCTGGTCCTGCGCCTGCGCGGCCGCCCTGTCAAACCGGCCCTGCTGGATGGCAGCGCGGCCCTCACCGCCGTGCTGATCGGCCTCTCCCTGCCCCCCCTGCTGCCCTGGTGGATGCTGGTGCTGGGCACCGCCTTTGCCATCATCATCGCCAAGCACCTCTATGGCGGGCTCGGTCAGAACCTGTTCAACCCGGCCATGGTGGCCTATGTGCTGCTGCTGGTCTCCTTCCCGGTCCAGATGACCAGCTGGCTGCCCCCCTCCAGCATCGCCGCCTACGGGGTCGACTTTGGGGATGCCGTCTCGGTGATCTTCACCGGCTTCAGCCTGGACGGCTACAGCCTGGCGCAGCTCAAGCAGGGGGTGGATGGCCTGACCATGGCCACTCCCCTCGACACCCTGAAGACGGGCCTGACCCAGGGGCTCACCGCCAGCGAAGTGATGACTCACGCCGTGTTCGAGGGTTGGGGCGGGATTGGCTGGAGCTGGGTCAATCTCGGCTACCTGCTGGGTGGCCTCTTCCTGTTGCAGCAGAAGGTGATCAACTGGCGCATTCCCACCGCCGTGCTGGGGGCCCTGCTGCTCTCTGCCACCCTGGGTTATCTGGCCACGCCGGACTCTACCGCCACCCCCATGCTGCACCTGTTCAGCGGCGCCACCATGCTGGGGGCCTTCTTCATCGCCACCGATCCGGTGAGCGCCAGCACCACGGCCAGGGGGCGCCTCATCTACGGCGTGCTGATCGGCGTGCTGGTCTACCTCATCCGTCGCTTCGGCGGCTACCCGGATGCCTTCGCCTTCGCCGTGTTGCTCGCCAACCTCTGCGTGCCGCTCATCGACAGCCTGACTCGTCCCAAGGTCTATGGGGATCGCCGCAAATGATCATCGCGCACATCTCACTCTCAGGAGCCTTCCCATGTTAAAGAGCATGCGCAAAAACGGCGTCACCCTGGCCCTGTTCGCCCTCGGCTGCACCGCCATGGTGGTGCTGACCAACGAGCTGACCCGGGATCGCATCGCCCACCAGCAACAGCTGGAGAAGCTGCGCACCCTGGAGGCCCTGCTGCCGGCGGGGAGCTATGACAACGATCTGGTGGCCAGCTGCAGGCTGGTCACCAGCCGCGAGTACCTGGGCAGCGATCAGCCCATGCCGCTCTACACCGCGACCCTCAAGGGGGAGCACACCGGCTATGCGCTGGAAACCGTGGCCCCCGACGGCTACAGTGGTGCCATTCGCATGGTGGTCGGCACAGATGCCAGCGGCGCCATCAGCGCGGTGCGGGTGCTGGCTCACAAGGAGACCCCGGGTCTTGGCGACAAGATCGAGCTGAAAAAATCGAGCTGGATAGAGAGCTTCGTCGGCAAGTTCCTTACCAAGGAGAACGCGGCGAGCTGGGCGGTGAAGAAGGATGGCGGCGAATTTGACGCCTTCACCGGCGCCACCATCACCCCCCGCGCCGTGGTCAAGGCGGTGAAGAATCTGCTGCTGCTGCAACAGGAGCACCCTGAGCTGCTGCAACAGGCCCCCTCCTGCGACGCCACCCCCTGACACCGGAGCCCCCTATGGCGCATACAACGGAACAAGCAATGGAACAAGTTGATGTGATTGACGGCCAGAGCCCGGCCGATGAGGGCAACAGCCGCCGCGAGGAGCTCAAGGAGCTGATGCTGCAGGGGCTGTGGAAGAACAATCCCTCCCTGGTGCAGGTGCTGGGGCTCTGCCCGACCCTGGCGGTCTCCTCCACCTTTACCAATGCTCTGGGGCTGGGTCTTGCGACCATGGTGGTACTGGTCTGCTCCAACCTGGCCGTCTCCCTGGTGCGCAACTGGGTGCCCAAGGACATCCGCATCCCGGTCTACGTGATGATCATCGCGGCTCTGGTGACCAGCGTGCAGCTGTTGATGAACGCCTACACCTATGGCCTCTATCAGGCGCTCGGCATCTTCATCGCCCTCATCGTCACCAACTGCGTCATCATAGGCCGGGCCGAGGCCTATGCCTCCAAGAACCCGCCCCTGCTCGCGGCCATCGACGGCTTCATGATGGGGCTGGGCTTCACCCTGGTGCTGCTGTTGCTGGGGGGCTTGCGTGAGATCATCGGCATGGGCACCCTGTTCGACGGCGCCGACCTGCTGCTGGGTGACTGGGCCAAGTCATTGCGCATCGAGCTGTTCCACGCCGATGCCAGCCTACTGCTGGCCATTTTGCCGCCGGGGGGCTTCATCGGCCTGGGGCTGCTCATCGCCGGCAAGAACGCCATCAACGACTGGATGGGCCGCAAACAGCGTGCCGACAAGGCGCACTGCAGCCTGCCCGCAGCCGGTGCCCGCACCACCCAGCTCTGAGGGCTGGCACCAAGACAGACATGAGACGCAATGAATAACCAAAAACGCAGAGAGATACTGGAGCGGCTGCGGGAGAACAACCCGCACCCCACCACCGAACTCAACTTCAGCTCGCCGTTCGAGCTGCTGATCGCCGTGCTGCTGTCGGCCCAGGCGACCGATGTCAGCGTCAACAAGGCCACCGACAAGCTCTATCCGGTGGCCAATACCCCGGCCGCCATGCTGGCTCTCGGGGTGGACGGCGTGAAGGAGTACATCAAGACCATAGGCCTGTTCAACACCAAGGCCGAGAACGTCATCAAGACCTGCGCCATCCTGCTGGAGCGCCACGGCGGCGAGGTGCCGGAAAATCGCGAGGCACTGGAAGCCCTGCCAGGGGTGGGCCGCAAGACCGCCAACGTGGTGCTCAACACCGCCTTCGGCTGGCCCACCATAGCGGTCGATACCCATATCTTCCGGGTGTCGAATCGCACCGGCTTCGCGGTGGGCAAGAACGTGGATCAGGTGGAGGAGAAGCTGCTGAAGGTGGTGCCCGCCGAGTTCAAGCTGGATGTGCACCACTGGCTCATCCTGCACGGGCGCTACACCTGTCTGGCGCGCAAGCCACGCTGCGGCTCCTGTATCATCGAAGACCTGTGCGAGTACAAAGAAAAGGTCTACCCGGAGAGCTGAGCAATGGGGTGCCGCCACAGCCACCCGTCTGGCTCGCACACGTCTACGGCCGTGGCTCCTGTATCATCGAAGAGTTGTGCGAATACAAAGAAAAGGTCTACCGGCAGAGCTGAACGACCTCCTGTCCGTTCACTGCCCGACCTCAAGACCTAGATTGAAAGCAGTACCAATCACCAACCCGGAGAATTGAGCAATGAGAATTCTGCATACCATGCTGCGCGTCGGCGACCTGCAACGCTCCATCGACTTCTACACCCGCGTGCTGGGCATGACACTGCTGCGCAAGAGCGAAAACAGCGAATACAAGTACACCCTGGCCTTCGTCGGTTACGGTGACGAGAAGGACGAGGCCGTCATCGAACTCACCTACAACTGGGGCGTGAGCGAGTACGAGCTGGGTTCTGCCTACGGCCACATCGCCCTGGAAGCGGACGACATCTATGGCACCTGCGACGCCCTGCGCGCCGCCGGCGCCAAGATCACCCGCGAGCCGGGCCCGGTCAAGGGTGGCACCACTGTCATTGCCTTCGTGGAAGACCCGGACGGTTACAAGATTGAGTTGATCGCCAAGAAAGACACAGGAACCGGCCTCGGCGTCTGAGCCAGACCGGCACCCTCGCGGTGACGGTGACATAGCAAACGGGGCCCTGGGGCCCCGTTTTTGTTGCTACTCTGCCAGCCGCCCACCATCAGGCGAGGCGGAAGCGGCCTATGGTCTGGCGCAGGCTAGCCGCCAGCTGGCTCAGCTCCAGACAGGCGCGGGCGGTGTGATCGGCACCGGTCGCCACCTCGTTGGAAGAGTCGTTGATCCGCTCCACGTTGCGGCCCAGCTCGTCGGAGACCGCATCCTGCTCGCCGCAGGCGCTGGCGATCTGGATCGCCATGTCGGCAATCTGGCCGACCGCCTCCTCGATCTGCTGGATCCCCGAGCTGGTCTGCTCGCTCTGGCTCACGCACTGGCGGATCATCTCGCAGCTCTGGCTGGTCACCGCCTTCGCCTGGTTGGCACGGGCCTGCAGGGTTTCGATGATGGCGACGATCTCGCCGGTCGAGGCCTGGGTACGGCCCGCCAGGGTGCGCACCTCATCGGCCACCACCGCGAAGCCGCGCCCCTGCTCGCCGGCGCGGGCCGCCTCTATGGCGGCATTGAGCGCCAGCAGGTTGGTCTGATCGGCGATGCCGCGAATGACGTCCACCACCAGGTTGATCTGGGCCGATTCCCGCTCCAGCTCCGCCACCAGGGTGCCCGCCTGCTCCATCTCCTCGGCAACCCGGGTGATGGCCACCAGGGCGCCCTGCACATCCTGATTGCCGCGACGGGCCAGGGCATTGGCCGAGCTGGCGGACTCCGAGGCGACCTCGGTGTTGCCCGCCACATCGGCCACCGTCGCCTTCATCTGGGCCATGGCGGTCGCCACCAGGGAGATCTCCTGCTGCTGGCTCTGGATCCCCTGGGCCGACTGCTCGGAGACGGCGCTCACCTCCTCGATGGCGGCCCCCAGCTGGGTCACGGCGGCGACCACCTCCTCGATGAGACCGCGCAGGTTGTCCTGCATCTTGAGGGAGGCACTGGCCAGCATGCCCAGCTCATCCTGCCCTATGTGCTGGCGATCCAGCCTGTGGGTCAAGTTCCCCTGCGCGATGGCATTGGCCTGGGCGACCACGGCCTGCAACGGCAGGCAGATCTGGCGCGTGAGGAACCAGGTCATCACCCCCATGAACAGCAGCAGGGCGCCGATGCTCACAGTGGCGAAGCTCGTCACCATGTTGACGCTGCCAAGCAGGCTGCCGCGGTTCTCCTTGACGAAGCCGAGGTTCACCTCCACCAGGGCATTGACCCCCTGCTCCAGCTCGGTGTAGCTCCCGTTGGACTGGAACAGCGCGTCCCTGGCCTGCTCCTTGAGCCCCTGCACCAGCAGGCTGTCGACCCGGTTGACCGCGCTCAGGTAGTGCAGCCACTGCTGCTTGGCCCGGTTGAACACCTGGCGCTCATGCTCGGCCCCGACGGTGGCCTCATAGGCGCTAAGGGCGCGCTCCACCTTGGCCACGCTCTCCTGGATGCGGCCGCGACGGGCCTGCACATCGGCGGTGTCCTCGACCATCAGCAGGGCAAACTGGGCGCGGCGCACATAGGAGACGTCGTAGAGCAGGTTCTCTACCGAGATCACGCTCGGCAGGGTGGAGTCGGTGAAATTGAGTACCCGATCCCGTACTCCGCGCAGTTCGCTGGCGAGAAAAAGACCGAATATCACGTTGATGGCGGCGATAACCGCAAAGACCACGGCAATCTTCTTGCCGATGGAGAGGTTCTTGTAAGACATGTTGACTGGTGATCCTCGACTGCTGATAAGCAGGTGCACTGTGGCGATCACATCCGTGTAAACGGTGACCCGAGACTCCTGACGGGAAAATGAAACAACACGAACAAGCGGGGAAGAGCGTTCGCAGGCGCGCACCCTATCACAGCTGCCGCCCTCGCTCATCCCTCTCGTGTTGTACAGGCCACGCCGTTTGGCATGTGCCCGGGATACAAGATCGACCGGATGACCACAAACTTGAGCCGATTGCCCCAATCGTCCCGCCATCATGGACAAACGGGAGGCCAGGTTATGTAATGGCCCTCTCGTCTCTCCCAACCACAATCCCCCGAGGCCCCATGGATAATGCGTCGACCCTCAGTCCCTCCTGGTCAGTCCAACTGCGCGAGCAGATAGCGGATCGCCCCCTCATCGCCCTGGGACTGCTGCTCGCCCTGGCCGCCGTGCTACTGCTCCTGTTACAGAGCCTCGTCATGCTGGCAGCTGGTGACATCAGCCCCGGGGTGCGTTATGGCCTCATCGGCGGCGTCGCCGGGTTTGCCGCCACGGCGCTGGGCGCCCTGCCCGCCCTGTTCCTGCGATCTGTTCCCCAGCGGGTGGAAGACGCCATGCTGGGCTTTGCCGCCGGCATGATGCTGGCGGCCAGCGCCTTCTCCCTGCTGCTGCCGGGGCTGGAGGCGGCCGAGGGGATCACAGGGGACGGCTTTCTCGCCGCTGCCGTGGTGGTGGCCGGCATGACCCTCGGGGTCTTGCTGATGCTGGGGCTGGATCAGTTCACCCCCCACGAGCACGACAAGACGGGCCCCTGCGGCCCCGGCCACGAGAGTTGCTCCCGGGTCTGGCTGTTCGTGTTTGCCATCGCCCTGCACAACCTGCCGGAAGGCATGGCCATCGGGGTCAGCTTCTCCCAGGGGGATATGGCGGTGGGGCTGCCGCTCACTACCGCCATCGCCCTGCAGGACATCCCCGAGGGGCTGGCGGTGGCGCTCGCCATGGGCGCCGCCGGCTTTCGTCCCTCGGTCGCCGTCATGGTGGCCATCGGCAGCGGCCTGCTGGAACCGCTCGGCGCCCTGCTCGGGGTCGGGCTCGCCAGCGGCATGGCCATCACTTACCCCATAGGTCTCGGGCTCGCGGCAGGCGCCATGTTGTTCGTGGTCTCCCACGAGGTGATCCCCGAGACCCACCGCAACGGCCACCAGACCCACGCCACCCTTGGCCTGATGGCCGGCTTTGCCCTGATGATGACGCTGGACACGGCCTTGGGTTGATATGGGTGCAAGAGGCCGGGGCAGGATGCAACCTCGGGGCTTCCACCCAGTGGACTCCAATCCCATCACCACGGTCACCAGACCCATCACCACCCGGGGCTGATGGCCGGCTTGCCCTGATGATGACGCAAGATACGGCCTTGGGTTGATAACACGCTGATAAATAGCCTAATGTCTAGTTCCTTGCGTTCCTGATCCGGCTGATGATGGGTTAGCGTCGCCCCTATCGAGACCCTGCATGAGATGATCTTCCGGATGGCTCTGCTGCTTTGCCTGCTTGCCCCAGCCCGTGGGGCCGTCGGTGCCACCGAGGTTTACCACACGGCGGCACAAGCCGATTCGGCCCCCAAATACCTGACCCTGGCGGGAGGGAAGATCGGCGGGATCTGCGTCGATCTGTTTCGGCGCATGGAGGCACGGGAGCCGACCCTGCGCATCGCGGGAGAGCAGGCCTCCCTGCCCCTCAAGCGCCTGGAGAAGAAGGTGCGGCACGGCCAGCTGGATTTCATCTGCGGCGTGGGGGACAGCCCGGAGCGCCGCAGCCAGTTCGTCTACCTGCAACCCGCCATCTTCACGGTGCGCTACCACCTGGCGGTGCGCAGCGACGATCCGGTCGAGATCCGGGGCTGGGATGACGTCAGGGCACTCGGTCAGCAGGGGATCATCCTCATCAATCACGGCAGCGGCGCCATCGCGCGGCTCCAGGCCATCGGCGGCCTCCTCATCGACAGCGGCGGGATCGGCAGCAAGGCCAACTACGACAAGCTGTTGATGAAGCGGGCGCGATTCGTCTACTACCGCTCCCCGGGGTTTGAATCCGATCTGCGCGAGCATGGGCTGGGGGAGCGGATCCGCATTCTCCCCACAGTGATGGAAGAGACCCCCTTCTACATACTGTTCCACCGCCACAGTGCCCCCGAGCGACTGACTCTGTTTGCCAACACCTTGCAGCAGTTGGCCTCGAGCGGCGAACTGGCCGCCCTGGTCGAGCGCTACCGCTGACGCAGGAGATGCCCCGGCAACCCCACAGGAATGCTCGGCGTCACCGCCAAGTTTTGTTATCATCCCCGCCAACTTTTCCGGCCCAGCGGCCACAGAGACGAGGTAGATGATGAAAGTAGGTATTATCGGCGCCATGGAGCAGGAAGTGGCCCTGCTGCGCAGCCAGCTCAGTGAACCCACCACCCTGCAACTGGGCGGCTGCGAGTTCTATCAGGGCCGTCTGGCCGGTAAAGAGGTGATCCTGACCCGCTCCGGCATCGGCAAGGTTGCCGCCAGCGTCGCCACCAGCCTGCTGCTGGAAAAATTCGCCCCCGACTGCGTCATCAACACCGGCTCCGCCGGCGGCTTCGCCCAGGACCTGCACATCGGGGACGTGGTCATCGCCAGCGAGATGCGTTTCCACGACGTGGACGTGACCGCCTTCGGCTACGAGATGGGTCAGATGGCCCAGCAGCCCGCCGCCTTCCCCTGCGATGACAAGCTCATCGCCCTGGCCCAGGCCTGCATCGCCGAGCAAGGCAAGCACCAGACCAAGGTCGGCCTCATCTGCACCGGTGATCAGTTCATGTGCAAGCCGGACGCCATCGCCAAGGCCCGCGCCGACTTCCCGCAGATGCTGGCAGTCGAGATGGAAGGGGCCGCCATCGGCCAGGTATGCCACATGTTCAAGGTGCCCTATCTGGTGGTGCGCGCCATGTCCGACATCGCCGGCAAGGAGCAGGTGGAATCCTTCGATGCCTTCATCGAGGTGGCGGGTCAACACTCCGCCGAGGTGATCATGGCGCTGCTCGGCAAGCTGTGATCGACACCCTTCCCTGGGACGCCCTGATGACCGCCCTCGCCTCGACGACGGCGGCCATCATGGTGGGTGCCGCCCTGCTGGAGGCCCTGCTGCCCTGGCCCGCGCGTTTCAGGCCCGGCGCCACTGTGCCGCTGCTGGCCCGCCTCGGCCACAAGGTGTATCGCCCGGACGGTTCGCCCGGTCAGCAACGCCAGGCGGGGCTGTTGGCCCTGCTGGTGGTCTGGGTGCCCTGCGCCGCCGGCCTCTGGGCGGTGCGCAATCTCTCCCTCTCCGAGCCTCTGTTCGACCTGCTGTTCCTGCTGCTGATGCTGGAGTCGCGCCCCCTGCGGGAGCTCGCCCAGGGGAGTCGCACCCTGGCGACCCAGGAGACGCTGGTGGTGGCGAGGTTGCAGGCAGCAAGCTGGCTCAAGCGAGAGACGGGCGCCCTGTCGGTGATGGGATTGAACAAGGCGGTGAGCGAGACCTGCGTGCTGCGCCTCGTGGGCCAGTGGGCCGGCCCCCTGCTAGGCTTTGCCCTGGCCGGGGTACAGGGGGCCCTGCTCTGGCGCCTCGCCCAGCTGATGAATCAGGCCTGGAGCCCGAAACAGGCGGAGTTCGTCCACTTCGGCCGCGCCGCCAGTGCGCTCTATCAGGGGCTCTGTGCCCCCGCCATATTGCTGCTGGCGCTCCCCCTCGCGCTGACCCGGTTGCGCCAGCTTGGGGGCAAGCTGCGCCTTGCCCTGCGCTGGCCCTATCCGGCCATGGGCGCCCTGCTCGGCCTGCTGGCACAGAGCACCGGCAGCCGCCTCGGGGGGCCCCGCTACTATCAGGGCCAGCTGGTGCGCCTCCCGGTGATGGGCGATGGGAGCGAGCCCGACGCCACCCTGCCCCGGCGCCTGCTCCATCGCCTGCTGCTGATCGGCTGGGGCTGGCTCGGGCTCTCGCTGATCCTGACCCTGATGGCACTGACTCATGGCTGACCGCTTCCCCCTTCGCACCCTCTGCCTGCTGCTGTGCCTGCTCGGCTGGCCCCTGTCAGGCGCGGCGGCCACCCCGCAGCGCATCATCAGCCTCACCCCCCACCTGACCGAGCTGCTGTACGACATAGGGGCCGGGGATCGCATAGTCGCGACCGACGATGCCTCCGATTTTCCCCCCGAGGTGGCGCCCCTGCCACGGGTCGCCAACTACCGCAGCATCAACCTGGAGGCCCTGCTGGCCCAGAAGCCGGATCTGGTGGTGGCCTGGCGCTCGGCCCAGTCCCGCATGCTGGCCCCCGTCGAGAAGCTCGGCATCCCCGTCTTCTACTCGGAGCCCACCGACTTTGCCTCCCTGGCCGACGAGATGCGCAGCCTGGGGCGCCTGCTCGGCACCCGGCAGAAGGCCGACCAGCAGGCCGACGCCTATCTGGCCAGGCTCGATGCCCTGAAACGGCGCTACGGCAAGCCCAAACCGGTCTCGGTCTTCTATCAGCTCTGGTATCCGCCGCTCACCAGCGTCAACGACTCGACCTGGCCGGGCCACGCCATCAGGCTCTGCGGTGGCCGCAATATCATGGCAGATGCCAGCTCCCCCTACCCCCAGGTCGGGCTGGAGCAGGTGATCAAGGCCAACCCCGGGCTCATCCTGGCCGGCAGCCGGGATCCCGCCGTGCTGGCCCACTGGCGCCAGTGGGCCATGCTGGATGCCGTCAAGCAGCAGCGGCTCGTTCTCATCAACCCAGATGAGCTGCACCGCTTCACCCCGCGGGCCCTCAACGCGGTGGAGCAGGTGTGTGAGGCGATCATACTATCAACGACTCATTCTCAGGCAGGTTGAGCTTTGAAACTTATAGCCATACTCATGCCGTCTAAGGCTAATAACACATCTGACTCTTGAAAACCGTCGGCATGATAGTCACATGGTCAACAGAGCTATATGAAAAAGGTTTGCTAGAGATCACATGTATATTGAATTGCCATCAAGCTGGTAGTATATAAGTACTTTACCCTCTACTGCACCTTGAAATAAATATACAGCTTATTTTAATAAAAACACATATAAGATTTCGACATCCTTTATATGTATAGAAATATAAAACCAGGCCTTTATATAGTTAAAGAACAGATTTTTTTTCTACCGCATTTTTTCTATAGAGATGAACAATCTCACAATCTGATTCATCAATAAAGTTTAGAGCCTCAGGATATGTGACTTTCATTGTTTTGAAAAAGTCGATCATGATTTCAATAGCAGGCCTAACCACCTGTTCGTCCATATCATCATCATCAAATGAATACATGATGGTATTTATGAAGGAGAAAAAATAATTTATTGACCCTACGAGAACCCTATGAATGTGATGCTGGCGGGTTTCTGATATATATACCAGGTACTCAAAATGCTTTTGCATGAGCTCAGAAATTTCATCACGACTGGTTCCAGTAATGCTCCAATCAGATATGAAACGATTTATAATGTCATCAAAAAAGTCAAATGCCATGAAAGATTCAATTTTCTCTCTAGAGATATCCAAAGCAGAGAAAAACTCATCATATATACGTTCAGTCAGCTTATGTTTATCTATTATGCAATCACTCTTCATGAGGACATTACTTATACGAAGCGGTATTGCCCCTTTTATTTCCGCGCCATCGCTGCAATTGTAGCATGCAACCTCTTTATTGGTTCTCAGTAATGATTCCATCGATTTTATGGAAACGCAAAAGAGTCTACTTGCCGTAACATCACCACCAAAATTCCCTGGTATTATATAACCACCATTCTGTGTTACCAGCTTGGTTAATTTCTCTATAGGTTGACCATTATCATCATAATAAGCACTATATTTTGAATGATGATGTGAGGCATTTTTATATCCATTATCGATCCCGCAGAGATATATTTCTTTAAAACCCAATGTAATTGCATAACTCAGCCCTGTATTACCAACAAATGGATTAACTCCATTTAAATGACAATAGTTAGGCATCGCATCAAAATTACGAGCCAAAAGAGAATGCATTGGTTCATGTGGCTTAAAGCCTACACCCATTCTGAAAAAATACGAGCGACACGCTGGATGAATAATATCTACACTAAGGAACAATATGTCCTTTAAATATTCGTCATCGTTGATCAATGATAGGAAATCAGCTGAGCTCTTGGTTCTTTCAACAGCGAGTAGAACATCCGGCTTGATACCTGCTTTATGGAGTGCGGTAATACTACTGCCACAAGCAAAGATAAAAAATCGCTCATGATTTTCCTTGATAAATGGAATGGCTTCATCCAAAGATGGTCCATTCCCGACAACCAGCGCAGGCAATCCCTTGCTAAATTGTGATACATCTTTATTTTTCAATAAAAAAGGGACTTTATTTTCAATATTCTTTGCACTATGCGCCAGAGCGAACAAATTATCATCAAAGAATCCCCATCCTGATTTTAGAAGATAAAATTCTTTTTTTATACGCTCTGTTAATGAAAATATCTTATCTGAAGGATAATGCCAAAAACCAAACAAGCTGGATATCCAGAATGCTCCGCGTCGATGCAAGACAGGCAATAAATCCTCCATCAAGCTATCTTCATCTTGCCCTAAAAATAGATGAAGACTTAATCCTTCTTCATTCAGATGTAGAAGCAGAGAGTACCAGTCAAATGAAAATAACGATGCATAAAACAAGTCAAGGTCAGGTTCAAAAACAAAGAGATTCTTGACACTGCATCTTTCATAAAGATATGACAATTGATACCCTAGCCCCACACCAAACATCATCACCATGGGGACATGGTTTGGAATGCGACTCAATTTTTCGAGTGATCTTTCTGCTTCATCATACAACTCACATAGTTTGTTCAGATACTGAACATGAGCTTGATTGAATAAATCATTTTCCACACTAAAAGAAAACTTATCAATCTTAGAACGGCATAATACTTGTTCTATTTGAGACTCTGAGTATTCGTAGGGATTCTCACCATAAAAAGAAACTTCATTGTCAAGCCACAAGATATTAGGTATGCCATTTTCATTACAAAAAAAACGAAATGGACGAGTAGGGGTATATGTCTTGAATTGTTCATAAACAGAGGGGATATACTTTTTAAAAGCAGCCATGTTATTATCAAAGCGAACAGGAAGAACATCAATCATAGCCTGCTCTTGTTCTTTCTGTCGCTGCAAGCGAATTATTTCCGCTTCAATATTCTGTATATCTTTATCCATATCCATGAAGGATCCCTATCTATCTTGAATGCACTTTATAAAGTTGGGTAGCTTTGTCCGCAATGACTACATCGTGTAACTTACGTTGTATATCATCTTTCTTCTGAGAAACGAGCAACATAAGCTTTTCATTATGATGAAACGTCTCTTTTGCTGTTTCAACTAACTCCATAGTGTAGCTATTTTCAAGTGTAAGCTGTTGCAACAACATAAGTCGCTCATCCATTACCTGATGAGCAAGCTCCAAATTATTTTCGATGATGGCCTGTTCAAGTCTGATTGCTGACTCTCTCAGAATCTCGGCATGTGTCATATGCTTGCCTGTTGGCTTAATGCCTGCATTCGATCATCTAATGGTATGGAGTCCCATCCACTCTTAATTGTCAGCATCAGTCGACCTACTTCGTCCAGAGGCCCAACATCCATATTACTACTGGCGTCCAGCAAACGCTGTTTCATATAGTCATAAAGAGCGAACAAGTCTTCAGGTACTTTACCGTATGAAAGATCCAAAGCATCCTGTAAACCGTTAATTAACGCCATACTTTTGGAAATCGCAATAGACTTGCCTTCAAAATCCCTGCGCTCTATTGCCCCTTTCGATTGAGCGAGACGCTCGATACACCCTTGCATCATCAACTGAATGACGCGATAGGGATCCGCCACAGCCATCTCTGCTTGAAGGTTTTGGGTGGTGTAGGCTTTGATGTTCTTGCGATACATGGTTGCTCCTCCTCATTCGGGATCGCGAATATATAGCTCAGGATGATGAGCCTGAGGTATTAATAAGGCTTAGATAGGATGCCGACTGGTTCATTTTGGCAAGTAATGTGTCCAAGCCACCATAACGAGCCCGTAGGCTGGCTTCATATTTCACCAATTGGGCCGAAGCATCGGATTCTTTTTGCGCCAGTGTCCGTAGATCTGAGTTGAGAGAATCTTCTCGCTGGGCAAGCAATCCTCCGGTCTTGGAATAATCTTCCAGAGAGGTCGCCAACTTTCCAGCCACTCCATTTTCACCCCCGAAAATGGCCACTACTTGCTCGAAGTTTTTATCAAGTGCCTCATCAAACTTCTCACTGTCAAGAGAGAGTACCCCCTTGTTATCCATCTTGATCCCAAGCTGGAAAATGGTGTCAAACACGTTCGAGTTGTCAGAAGGGGTGATTAGAAGACTGCTCATCTGATTGACGACGCTTCGAGTCACTGAGTCACCGGCAAGGGCTCCACCATCATCCTGGCTCTGCCCGGCAACTATACTATTGCGTTTGCCCAAGGCATCCGCTTTGCTGACCAAGGTGTTGTAACCATCGATAAAGCTTTTGACCATGGTTTTGATACCATCTTTATCGGTGGCAACATCAACCTTATTGGATTTGGCATTACCGTCAGTATCTTTATCTGATTCACGCAACACTGTCACTTTCAATCCTATGATGGTGCCATCAAAGGTATTCGTATCGCTACTGAGGGTGCTGCCATCTACCGTGATTTCGGCATTGCTGGCACTCTGAGTTTTGGTCAGTGAAGAAGCAAAGCTGGTTATGCCAGTTGTACTACCCGTGATCTGCAGATCCTTGCCGGTACCACTTACACCTGAATCCATCACAAGCTTGGCCTTGCCATCCGCAGTATTGATGATGTTGGCCGTCAGCCCAAAGTTGTCACCGTTATTATTGATTTTCTTTCGAATAGTCTGAAGAGAATCGCCAGCTTTGACCTCAACATTGAATTTCTTGTCTCCAGCAGTAAAGGTGAGAGTGCCATCTTCAGTCGCCAGCGGAGCTGTCGAACTGTCAAAAGTCCCTTCAAATTTGCTGGTAGTTGCCAATTTATTGACAGTGATATTGTACTGACCATTCGAGGCCCCTGCTTTGCTTTCTACCTTAAGGATGGGGTTATCTTTGTCTTGGGTGATATTGACAGCGCGTTTGTTGAATGCATCCGTCTTTGCCATGTCTTTGAGGGTGGTGACATAAGAGGCAATTGCAGATTTCAACTGCCCCACCCCGGAAAGCGTGATCTGGGCGTTGGTCTTCTTGGTGGTGATTGGCTGCTGGAGCTGTGCCTTTCTGGCGTTCAGACTGGCGGTGATCACGCTTTCCAGATCGAGACCAGATCCTGCACCTGCCGAGGTAATTGTTGCCATTCTCTTTTTCCTATTCGTTATGAATCGCTCATATCTCGCTGTCGAACAGCAAGCCAATCCTTGGGTTTGCTCCTGCTTGCCCCTGTTGCAGAGCCAGGATCCGCTTGTTGATAGCGATGAGCTCTTCGCTGGGGATCTGACGGATCACCGATTGGGTATCAGCATCCATCACCTTGATCACCACCTGTTCCAGCTCTTTTTCCACGCTGAAGTTCACTGTCCAGCCTTGAAGCTGGGCAAACTCATGCAAACTTTGTACCTGCTTTTCGATATCAGCCTGAATCTGTTGCCCTGAACGTTCAAGTCCATTTGCGCCCTTTTGATCCTGCTGTAAAGCCTTGGCCTCTTCCACCGCACCAGAAAGCAATTGAGCGGCCACTTGGCCGCTCTTGTCACTTAGCTGTACGGAAGCGCCACTGACAGATGACAGATTTCCGAGTTCAGTTGTCATCTCTTCTCTCCCATATCAATCAGCTAGCTGTCTACGATTAGCCGAGCAAGGACAGTGCTGACTGCGGCCGCTGGTTGGCTTGTGCCAGAATGCTGGAAGCCGCCTGCTGCAGGATGTTCTGCTTGGTCATGTTGGCAGTCTCGGTCGCGAAGTCCGCATCACGGATACGGGAGCGCGCTGCACTCAGGTTTTCGGAGATATTGGATTGGTTGCGGATGGTCGAATCGAAGCGGTTCTGCACCGCACCCAATTCGGCTCGCTTGCTATCTACAACCTGGATCATTTTGTCCAGGTTGGCGAAAGCCAATTGAGCGTTGGAATCTGTTGAACCAGAAATGTCACTGATAGTAGACCATGAGACGGCCGTGGTTGCAGCAGTTACTACCCAAGCATCAGCTGTAGTGCTGGCGGCCGAGTTGGTGGCCGTTGCAATAGTTGCACTGCCTTTGGTGGCACTGGCAATACCGGACATGGTAAAAGCAGTGGTCATCTTGAAGGAGATGGTCTGACCCGCATCAGCTCCGACCTGGAAAGAGCCCTTGTAATTGCCATCCAGCAACTTCTGACCACCGAAAGTGGTATCACCCGCGATCCGGTTGATTTCTGTGGTCAATTGTTTGTACTCAGACTGCAACGCATCCCTGTCATCCTTGTTATTGGAACCATTAGAGGATTGCTGAGCCAGGGTACGCATCCGTTGCAGCATGGAGGTCACTTCATCCATGGCCCCTTCGGCAGTCTGGGCGACGGAGATCCCGTCGTTGGCGTTGCGGTTGCCCTGATCCAGACCATTCACCTGGGAGGTCAAGCGGTTGGAGATCTGCAGACCCGCTGCATCGTCCTTGGCGCTGTTGATACGCAGGCCGGATGCCAAGCGGGTGTAAGAGGTATCTAGAGATTTGTTGGTGTTCATCAAGTTACGCTGGGCGTTCAATGATGAAGTATTGGTATTGATATACATGGCCATAAAAGATTTCTCCTGATGAACAAGAAACTGCGGGCTCTGCTTGTGTCTACAAAACAAGGATCCCACCGTTCAGACGGACAGATTGAACGGTCTGTACCATCTGGCGGGTCCTCTGTTTGAACGGACATTGGACCCGCAGTTGCGCAAATGTTGGTTTTCCGAACACCCCTCAATTTGCTTCATATTATGTAGCGGCAGCCCCATCGGAAGCTTTAGGAAATTTATTGCCGCCCTCATCAACAAAGAGGCAAACGCTCTCCGCCCAAGATGATGACAAGAAAAAGCAACACCATCACGACAGCAGCGCCTCTCAATTGCCGCCGTACTTGCATGTTGAACACTTGAGCATGATGAGTTGGCACACATTGTGCTTAAGATTATGGGCCGTCGATTTTATGGCGTCCATAAAAAAGGCCGACTATGTGTCGGCCAAAGAAGAGCTTACGCTCAGGAGAACAACCTCGAGGGTGACAGAGTGAACGATCTGCGCAACACTCGAGGGGTATACCAATAAGAGAACTTCTCTTTCGATAGGACAAGGCGTAAATCCGAACACCCCATTGTTCCATCTTGTTTACCAGGGCGGCCTGAACAACCGCCCTTTTTCTTTTTCTTGCAATCAGTCAGTTTAGCCTTGCAGCAGAGAGAGCGCAGACTGCGGGCGCTGGTTCGCTTGGGACAGGATGCTGGAAGCCGCCTGTTGCAGGATGTTCTGCTTGGTCATATTGGCCGTCTCTGTCGCGAAGTCTGCATCGCGGATACGGGAGCGGGCCGCACTGACGTTTTCCGAAATATTGGCCTGGTTGCGGATGGTGGAGTCGAACCGGTTCTGTACAGCACCCAGTTCGGCTCGTTTGCTGTCTACCACCTGGATCATCTTGTCCAAGTTGGCAAACGCCAGTTGAGCATTGGAGTCGCTTGAACCTGAAATGTCGCTAATGGTTGACCAAGTAACAGCAGTTGTCGCGGCCGCTACGACCCAAGCATCGGCACCTGTAGTATCGGTTGAGGCTACTACAGCAGTAACTGTCGCACTCCCTTTGGTAACACTGGCAATACCAGACATGGTAAAGGCAGTGGTCATCTTGAAGGAGATGGTCTGACCCGCATCAGCCCCTACTTGGAAAGTACCTTTATAATCCCCAGCCAACAGTTTCTGACCACCAAAAGTAGTGTCGTTGGCAACACGGTTTATCTCGGTAGAAAGCTGTTTGTATTCGGCCTGCAATGCATCTCTGTCATCTTTACTGTTAGAGCCGTTGGCAGACTGTTGGGCCAGAGTACGCATCCGCTGCAGCATGGAGGTCACTTCATCCATGGCGCCTTCAGCAGTCTGGGCAACGGAGATACCGTCGTTGGCGTTGCGGTTGCCTTGATCCAAGCCGTTGATCTGGGAGGTCAGACGGTTGGAGATCTGCAGACCCGCCGCATCGTCCTTGGCGCTGTTGATGCGCAGGCCAGAGGCCAGACGAGTGTAGGAGGTGTCCAGAGATTTGGTGCTGTTCATCATGTTACGCTGAGCGTTGAGCGATGAAACGTTGGTATTGATATACAGACTCATAATTTTTCTCCTAAGCTATTAAATTTTATCTTTAATTCACTCAGGCTTTATTTTGTTTTGTGCCTGATATGTTTAGTTAACGGCGCTGTTTGGTAAGACTTTAATTTCTTTTTTCTGCCTTTTTGGCAGTAATCGCCGCCTAACCTATATATCGGCCTCTATTTCCCTGCCTTGAGAAAAAAATCAGAATTTTTGTCGCTGACCCCCAACCGACCCGCAGATAGGTGGCCAGATCCCGCACCCGCTGGGTCTGTGCTGCCAGTCACCCGTCCTCCCCTGCCCCCCAGAAACCCGCTCTGGCTCCCACTTTTGCATACCGGCATTGCTCACACGCGCCCCTTGCCCCTAAAATCGCCGCCCCATCATTAATTGGACGTGAGTTGTTCTCCATGCAGACACTGGTTGAGCAGATTGTTTACATCAGCGACATGTTTGGTACTGCGGTATTCGCGTTTTCGGGGGTATTGGTGGCAGGGCGCCTTCGAATGGACGGCTTCGGCGTCATGGTGCTGGCCGCGGTGACCGCCATCGGTGGTGGCACCATACGTGACATGATCCTGGGCGCCACCCCGGTATTCTGGGTACGCGACCCCCTCTATATCTGGGTGGTGATCGCCACAGCCCTCATCGGCATGTGGATGGTCAAGCTGCCCCGCCGCATGCCCTGGTATGTGCTGCCGGTGGCCGACGCCTTCGGGCTGGCGCTCTTTACCGTGATAGGCGCCCAGAAGGCGCTCAACTTTGGCACCTCAGGGCTGATTGCGGTGCTCATGGGCACCATGACAGGGGTTGCTGGCGGCATGATCCGGGACGTGCTGGCCCGGGAAGTGCCCATGGTGCTGCAAAAGGAGATCTACGCCACCGCCTGCATCCTGGGGGGCATCCTCTATACCCTGGCGCTGGAGGTCAACATGGACAGGGTCACCGCCATGCTCATCTGCATGACGGCCGTTTTTGGCCTGCGCGTGGCCGCCATCTACTGGCACCTCTCCCTGCCGACCTTCTCGTTGCAGCGCAACTGAACCTGGGCTGGGTGGGCGAGATCCCACCCTTGCAGGGGCAAGATTGAACCAAGCCCGCTTTTCTGTTGTCATAGAGTGGTCGTTTCAAGCCGGATTACCTCATGCAAAAACTTGGGCTCATTACCACGCTGATTCTGATGATGGTGGCAGCGGCTCATGCGGGGGCGCAGGCCCTGTTCGGGCGCCTGGCATCCACCCCGGTGCAGCAGTTCAACCAGCAGATCCGTCAGGCGAGCAGCAGTCAGCAGGGCTGGGTCAACGACTATCGCGAAGTGGCCCGCCGCTTCGTGGGTCATGAAGACGTGCCCACCCGCATCCATGCCCAGCAACTGGACAACGATCTGGTGCTCTCGGTGGCCTTCGATGGCCAGAAGAGCGACATGATCTACATCCTGACCCTGTTTCGCAGCAACAACCTGTGGCAGATGCGTCAGGCCGAGATGGGCTGGCGCTGCCATGGCCAGGAGACCTTTACCCCCGTCCCCTGCCCCTGATCATCACCGAACATGTGAAATAAAAAAATCCGGCACCTTGGCCGGATTTTTTTATGGGCGCATGGGCACCGCTATCAGGGGCGGTACACCTTGACGTTGTCAAAGCCCTGCTCTTTCAGATAGAGCGCCTGCAGCTTGCTCATCACACCGCGATCGCAATAGAGCAGGTAGGTCTGCTCTTTCGGCAGATCGCCAAAGGCGGTTGCCAGCTTGAAGAAGGGGATGTGCAGTACGTCGCGCCCTTCCACCACCAGCGGCTTCTCGTCGCGCTCATCACTGGAGCGGATGTCCAGGATGACTTCGTTGGCGGCCAGCACCTGGGTGGTCTCCACCTCCTGCACCTGGGCGGCAGTCTCCTCGCCGATGCGGCGGATGTCGAGATAGCGGGCTTCGCTCACCACCTTGTCCAGGATGGCGAAGTCGAAGTTGGCCTCTTCCGCCTCGATGCGAGAGAGCTCGGCCTTCACGGTCGGCTTCTTGGAGATGACACCGCAATACTCCGGCATGGTCTCGGCGAACTCCAGGGTGCCGATGCGACGGGCTTCGCTGATGATGTCCGGCTTGTCCCAGGTGATGAGCGGGCGCAGGATCACCTTGTCGGTCACCCGATCGATGACGTTCAGGTTGGTCAGGGTCTGGCTGGAAACCTGGCCCACGCACTCGCCGGTCACCAGGGCCGGGATCTGGAAGGTGTCCGCCACCTGGCCGGCGGCACGCATCATCATCCGCTTGAGCACCACCCCCATCTGACCGTTGTCGATCTTCTCGAGGATCTCGGCCACCACGGGCTCGAAGTCGATGGCGGTGAAACGCACCTTGTGGGAGGCACCGAACTTGTTCCACAGGTAATAGGCGACCTGCTTGACCCCGATCTCGTGGGCGGCGCCCCCCAGATTGAAGAAGCAGTAGTGCACGCGGCAGCCGCGCTTGATGAACTGGTAGGAGGCCACGCCGGAGTCGAAGCCACCGGAGAGCAGGCTCAGCACGTCCTCCTGGGTCGCCATGGGGAAGCCCCCCATGCCGTGGTGGACCGCACTGATGATGTAGAGCTCGTCGTTTTCCACTTCCAGGTTGACCTGGATATCGGGTTTTTTAAGGCGCACACCGGCGGTTTCGCAGTGCTGGTTGAGGCCACCACCCACATAGCGCTCCAGCTCCAGGGAGCTGAAGTCGTGCTTGCCGACGCGACGGGCGCGCACGCAGAAGGTCTTGCCTTTCAGGCGATCACCCCAGACGGCGCGGGTCTGCTCGAAGATGTCGTGCAGATCGGTAAAGTTGCTCAGCTTCACTTCGAGGAAGTACTGGATGCCCGGGATACAGGCCAGGGTCTCGAGATACTGGGCGTGGAACTGATCGTTGCGGGAGCTCACTACCAGCTTGTCCCAGTCCATCCGCACGCGGGCGTCTTCGTCAAAGCGGCGCAACACGTTACGGATGTTGCCCTGCAGCATCTTGGTGAAACGCTGACGCACTGACTTGCTCTTGATGGTGATTTCGGGGAACAGCTTGATAATGAACTTCATGGTGTTGACTCGGGTGGCCTTGATTTAAGGGCGCGAATTATATCAGAAGTTTGGCGCCAGCGCCTACTGGCCAGGCGACGGCATATTTTCCCACGCAATGTTTGCCGCAAGGCGGCAATCTTGCGTATATTCCCGAGCCTGCGCCTTGGCCACCGGCTTGAACCCTGACGATCCGATGAAGACCTATATCTACTACCCCGGCATGGAAGTACGGGATGAACTCTGGCTCAAGTTTGCTCTTATCTATCTGGAGCGGCTCGCCTTCGTCTTCACCGTCAGCGAGAAGAGCGGCCTCACCGCCCTGCTCGATACCCTGCGCCAGCAGAGCGACCTGCTGACCGAACCGCCCGAGCCCGCCTTCTTTGCCGCCATCACGCCCCAGGTCGAGAGCCAGATTGCCGGCCTTGTCGCCCCCGACTTCGTCCGTCACAAGGTGTTTGGCAACAAGGAGCTGATCACGCGCTGGCGCCAGCGTGCCAACCACGACTGCTTCTGCCCCGCCCAGCCAGGTCTGGAGCGGCTGCACGGTTTTTGCCTGAGCCAGGGCTTTGCGACGCAGGATGATGGGGGGATAAGAATGGCGCGGCGCTTCGCCAACCTGCTCTCCATGCGCCTCGCCCGTGAGTGGGCGCTCGCCAATGAGGGGGCCCTCATCACGGATCACGACTATCTCGACCGGCTGCTTCACCTGCTCGAATCCCGCTACCACAATCGCGGTGGTCAGGACTGCTTCCACCTCGAGATCCCGCTGCAAGTGCCCACTCACCTCGCCGAGATCTCTTTTGCGGAGCTGATTGCCCTGCGCGGGCGCAGCGGTTTTCGCCAGCAGCTGGCGGCCTTCCACCAGGCTCTGGATGCCCTGCTCGCCATGCTTGGCAGCGGCTACGCCGACCCTGAGGTACTGGCCCGCTTCGAGCAGGCGCAGCAGGGGCTCAACCAGCTGCTGGGCCCGCAGACTCGCAGCCTGCCGCTCACCACCCTGGTCAGCTGCTCATTGCCCGCCATGGCGATGATCCACAGGCTCAAGGAGAGTCATCCCGACAGCACTCTGGTCTTCCATCCCATCAAGAAGAGCCACTTCCACCAGCGCAAGAGCCAGCACTTCTTCACCCGGCTGGGTCAGGTCAAACCCTGAGCCAGCTTAGGCACAGAGGCTGCCGTCAAAATATTGTCGCCCTGAACGGGTAGCCCCTTTGACTCGCCTCTCTCAGGAGGGGTTCTCCAACCGAAACTCGATGCGATCGCTGTTGCCCGCCTCGTCCACCACCACCAGCTGGTAGCGCCCCGCCTCGCTCAGCACCTGATCCCCGTCCCAGCGCAGCCGCTGTCCGTTGAGAAACCAGGCCGGCTTGCCCACGCCCCCCAGCACTTTGGGTTGCAACCGATAGCGCTGACTGCGGATAAGATTCCCCTCCCCCAGTGCCAGGATGCGAATGGGGGCCTGCAGCTCGGCGCTTCGTCCCTCCCCTGCACAACCGCTTGCCAGCAGCGACTGGCGCCGCTCTCCTGGCACCCGCCAGGGCTCCAGCGAGAGCGGCCAGAGCGCCCGAACGCCGGATTGCGCCGCATCCTGGCAACGGGCCAGGGTCGGCTTGCCCTCGGCGGTCAATGCCACCTGCCGCAACGGCGAAGGCCAGTCCATGGGATCCGGCAAGGTCTGGGGATCGCGCCCTTCCAGCAGCCAGGCACTCTGGCGCTGCAGACACGCCTCTGGCAGGGTCGCGCTCGATTTGCGTCCCAGCGGCCAGCAGATCTCCGCCTCGCTCACCGTATTGGGCTGCTCCGGCAGAGGGCTGTTGTCGGCCAGGCGCGAGTAGACCGAGAGCAGCAGCGGCACCGCCGCGCTCTGGCCGTAAAAACCGGGCATGGGGGTGCCGTCGGGGCGTCCCAGCCAGACGCCTATGGTCCAGCGACCGGAGACCCCCATGGCCCAGCTGTCGCGATAGCCATAGCTGGTGCCGGTCTTCCAGGCAAGCCGGTTGACCCGGCCGGTCGCCTCGCTGGCAAAGGGCTGATCCGCCCGTCCCTGGGCGCTCAATATTTGCCAGATGATCCAGGCCGCCCCCGGGCTCAGCAAGGGGCGTGACACCGCCTGCTGCCCCGCCAGCCAGACCGGCATGGCCACCTGCCCCTGCCGAGTGAGGGCGCTGTAGAGCGCCACCAGCTGTTCGAGCCGAATGCCCGCCGCCCCCAGCGCAATGGCCGGGTTGGGTTTGTCCGAAAGCGCGAGCCGCACCCCGGCGTTGTCGAGGCGGCTGACCAATTTGTCGGCCCCAAGCGCCTCCAGCACCTGTACCGCCGGCACGTTGAGGGATTGCTGCAGCGCCTGGGTCAGGGTTACCGGCCCCTGAAAGGCGCCGGAGAAGTTGGCGGGTCTATAGTCCGACCCCAGCCTCGGCGCATCGGAGAGCAGGGAGGCGGAGTGCACCAAGCCCTCGTCCAGGGCCAGACCATAGATAAAAGGCTTCAGCGTAGAGCCGGGGGAGCGGATCGCCTGCACCATGTCGAGGTAACCGTGGCGGCGCAAATTGCCATACTCGGCGCTGCCCACATAGGCGCGCACCGCCATGGTGCTGTTGTCTACCAGCAGCAAGGCGGCGGAAGTCTGCTCGGGGAAGCGGCGGATATAGCTTGCCACCCGCCCCTCCAGCCAGCGCTGCAGATCCCCGTCTATGGTGGTGTGCACCAGCGCCCCGGCCTGATTGTCGGCGGCGAGACGGGCAAACAGCGGCGCCTCCATCGGCGTGAAGTGGCCGCGGGCCAGCACCGGCTCGATGCGCCCCTCCTGCCACGCCTGCTCGGGCCAGACGCCCTGTGCCACCAGTCGCTGCATCACCTTGTCCCGGGCGGCGCGGGCCCGCTCGGGATGCCGGTCCGGCCGGTTGCGGCTGGGAGCCTGCGGCAGCACCGCCAACAGAGCAGCCTCGGCATAGGTCAGCTTGGCGGCGCTCTTGCCAAGATAGGCAAAACTTGCCGCCTGCACCCCCTCCAGATTGCCGCCAAAGGGCGCCCGGTTGAGGTAGACGGTGAGCAGGGTGCGCTTGTCATGGTGCCACTCCAGCTGCAGTGCGCGCGCCATCTGGCGCAGCTTGCCGGGCACGCTCCTGTGGTAAGGCTCGATGAGGCGGGCCACCTGCATGGTGAGGGTCGAGCCACCCGACACGGCGCGCCCATGGCGCAACCACTGCCAGACCCCGCGCACCATGGCCACCGGATTGACCCCGGGATGGCGCCAGAAATGGCGATCCTCGTAGCCCAACAGCGCCTCTATATAGCGGGGGGAGACCTGCTCCAGGGTCACGGGGTAGCGCCACACGCCGCTGGTGTCGGCAAAGGCGCGCAGCGGCCGCCCCTTCATGTCGAGCACCACCCGTGCATAGGCGGGGTCGAGCGGTGGCGGCGGGAACATGCGATCGAGCGCCAGCAGCGACAGGAACAGGGCTACAACGCCCAGCACCGAGCAGCGCAGCCAGCGTGGCAGACGGCCCAACCAGACGAGGCAGACGCGGCCACCGTGACAAAGTCGCAGCCAGCCACGCTGCCAGAAAGTGAGCGGGCGAACCCGCTCGAGGGAAGGGACGTTACTCAGAGGGCGTCTGCTACTCATCAAGCGCCAGCTACTCAGAGATAGTTACCTCATGGATATCCTCACCCACAGCCCTGAGCTCAGGCCGGTACATATCCTCCACCTGGGTCGGTGGTACCTGATAGCGACCCGGCGTCACCGCCCGCATCAGGTAGACCAGCTGCTGGTTGCTCCCGGCGCTCAGATCCAGCGCCGCCGTATAGCGGTCATCGCGAAACTCCTGATGCTTGAGGTAGTCGTTCCACTCGCTCTGCCACGCCGGTTTCCCCTCAATCGAAAGCTCTTCGAGCTTGATGCTGTTGCCAAGAGCCGGGTTCTCCAGCTCGAAGCCTGCCGGCACCATCTCCACCAGCAGGGCATCGGGCACTGCCGATTCACTGCTGACATTGAGCCGCACCACCACCAGATCGCCGACCCGTACCTTGGTCGGGTCAAAACGCTGACCCTCGCTGTTGAACCAGCTGCGGGTCACGCTTATCCCCTGACTCAACCGGGCAGGAGCCTGTTCGGGATAACCGACCAGAGTGCGCTGCACATAGAGGGATCCCTTGCCCTCGTTGGTGACGACGCTGGCCGCCAGCGCCTCGGGGGCGCCCAGTTGCAGCGGAGCCGAACCGCTCAGAGAGTCACTGCCAAGGGGTGAATCGACCCTGGCCTGCCAGTCGGCGGCAGGATCAACTTGCGCCAGTCGCAGCAATGCGAGCCGCTCCTGGGTGCTGAGCCACTGACGGTGAGCCAGGGTGTCGGCCACCTTGGCGCTGAGATCAGGCCAGCGCTCCTCGGCCAGCTTGTGCTGGCGCAGCAGGGAGAGCTCGAGGGCCTGGTCGCGCAGGGGCGAGCCGTAATCCCCGAGATAGTCGTCGCCGCGCTCGGTCGCCAATGCCCGGGCAAGGGCCTTGGCGGCGTTCTGCTCATCCCCCATGGCCGAGAGCGCCAGGGAGAGTTGCAAGAGCGGCAGGCCCGAGCGGGCGTGATCGGCCTGCTGCTCCCAGATGAGGCGCAGGGTGGCGAGCGGCGCCTTGCCCACCCGGGCCAGCACATAGGCGCTGTAGGCCTGATAGGCCAGCCGGCTGTGCTCGGGGGCACTGCTCCAGCGCTCGCCGTACTGGCTGTCGGTGAGATAGCTCTGCAGCCTATTCAAGGCCTGATTGAGCATGGCCTCCGGCACCGTATCACCCGCCTCCTTGCGGGCCAGCAGGTAGTCGGCGGCATAGGCGGTAAGCCACTGCTCCTCGTCGGAGCGGCCATCCCAGAGGCCAAAGCCGCCGCTTGGCAGTTGCAACCGCTGCAGCCGTTGCAGCAGGGCGCGCTGCAGGTCAGCCTCGCTCACCGCTTTCTTGCCCTCTGCGGGGTTGCTCCAGGCGGCCCGCTCATCCGCCGTGGTCAGCAAGTAAGGCCAGGCGCGGGACAGGGTCTGCTCCAGACAGGCATAGGGGTAGTCGGCCAGCGCCTGCCACTGGGCAGCCGGATCCCAGGGCGGAGTGCCGGAGAGGCTGAGCAGCCCCTGCAGATTGCCGCGATCCAGCCCGACCAGCTCAGCTGGCGCAAAGCTCATCTGCTGGCCGGGGGGCAACATCTGGTAGCGCTGGCGAGTCTCGGCAGGCCAGGGGGAGCGCAGCGGCAGAGTCCAGTCGCGGCTGATGGCAAAATCCTTGCCGCTGGCCGCCAACTGCAGGCTCGCCACGCCGCTTGCCCCGGTCACGGTGAGCGGCAGGGTCAGCCACTGCTCCTCGCCGTTTTTAAGGGCAAGGGTGCCGGGCAGCTCGCCGTTTGCTTTCAGCCCGCCATTGAGGGTCCAGGCAAGAGAAAGGGTCTGATCCTCGCCGCTCATGTTGCGCAGCTGCACCAGCGCCCGGGTCTCATCCCCTCTGGCGCCAAAGCGCGGCCAGCCAATCTCGGCCACCAGGGGTGCCACCACCTTGACGGCGCGCTCGGCCTCACCGACTTGCTGTTCGTTCCAGGCCAGCGCCATCAGCGCCAGCTCGCCGTTGAAGTTGGGCAGTTCGAGCGGGATCACCGCCTTGCCCTGCTCGTCAAAACTCACCTCGCCGCTCCAGAGCGCGGCGATCTCGACCCGGCTCTCCAGCGCGCCACCCTTTTTCAGCGGTGCCCGGTCCCCCCCGTAGTTGAGGCGGGCCAGCTTGCCATCCTGGAGCGGGATCACCTGGCCGTAGTTGTCGAACAAATCTTGGGAGAAGCGCTTGCGACCAAAGAAGATCTCGAACGGGTCGAGAGGCTGGTAGTCGCTGATATTGAGCACGCCCCGATCCACCGCAGCCAGCACCACGCGGCCCTGACTGTTGGGGGTGGAGGTCGCGGTCACTTCCAGTCGAGTGAGCGGCACCGCTTTATCAGGTGCGCTCAGGGTAAGCGGAAGACGGCGCGCTTCCCGGTCCAGGGTGAGCGGCACCAGACCGACCGAGCGCAGGCTCTGCACACTCTTTTGGCTCACCGGCTTTGAGTCACTGTCTGGCGCGGCGATCTGGGCCGAGATATGCAGATCATGACGCTGCCACTCGGGGCTGACCGGGATCTCGAACTCGCCGCGGGCATCCTTGGCATCGTCGCCGGCGCCCTTGAGCTCGATACGCTGCCACCAGCGCAGGCCGTCGCCATCTTCCACCATCAGCAACCCCTTGCCGGGGCGCGGCGCCACCAACGTCACTTTGGCCTTGTCACCCGCCTGATAGGCGCGCTTGTCGAGGGTGATGGCAATCTTGTCGGGCCGCGCCTGCTCGCCACCGCCGCCCCAGGCGTAACTGCCTATCTCCAGCCGCAGGCTGGATTGATGGCCCTGACTGTTCTCCACCTCCAACCGATACCAGCCCGCAGCCAGCTGCAGCGTGAGCGGGGTCGGCCCCTTGCCATCCAGCTGCAAGGTCTGCTCCTGCTCCAGATAGGGCTGACTGTTGAACTCGTACTTCCACCCCTCCCCATCAGCGTAGTGCCAGTAGTAGTCGCGGTACTCGTTGATGAGGCGCACCTTCACAGTCCCCACCACCGGCTCGCCTTGCTCATCGAGGTTGAGGATCTGGAAGGGGAGCGGCTTGCCCCCTTCCACCCGATCTGCCACAAAGTCGGCCTTAAGCGCAGGCCACTGGCTACCCGCGGGCCAGCCATACTGGGTACGGCTGCGATTGACGGCGCGACCGCCGGGCTCGGCGAGCGACACCCGATAGGCCACCTCCAGCGGCCCGAGGGCGCGCACCCCATCAAGTTCATCAGCCAGCGAGAAGGTCCCCTGCCCCTGTTCATTCAGGGTGATATTGAGGGGCTCCGGCTCTTTGGCCTGCTCGGCGAGCTGCACGTCACCCAGAGTGAACTCCTGCCACTGGGTAAAGGGCATGGTGGCGCGGCTTAACTTCACCTCCGCCTTGGCCTTGGTGGCGCTCGCTGGCGCACCGTAGAGATAGTCCCCTTGCAGCGGCAGAGTGAGGGCGGCGTCCAGACTCGTGACTTCCCCATCCGGCCCCTTGCCAAGCTGCAGTTTCAACCGTTCCGGCAAGAACTCCTCCACCAGAAAAGGCCACTCGAAGCGGCTGCCGGCAGCAGTCTTGAGGTTGATGGTCCAGCGCCCGAGCGGCGCATCGTCCGGCAGACGCAGACCATAGTGGGCGGCGCCAAGGCTATCGGGCAGCAGCCGTTTCTGTTCGAGCAGCTGGCCGTCCGGCTGCTTCACCTCCAGCTCCACCGCCATGCCCGGCAGCAACTGGCCATCCTGCCCCTTGAGCAGGATCTCGCTGTCGAGCCGCTCGCCCGGGCGGTAGAGATCCCGCCCACTAAAGAGATAAAGCTGCTGGGCCTGCCAGGGCTGGGTACCGAGATCGAAGGTGGAGAGATCGAGCGCTGCCCCGTCGAGACGCAGCACAGCCAGATGCTTGCCCTGCTCGGCCAGCAGCAGCCGGGCCCCCTGCACCTGATCGAAGCGGCGATGGCCCTGGGGATCGGTGTTTTGCACCTGCAGCCGGTTGCCCTTCTCGTCGAGCAGGGAGAGCTGCACCTCCTTGAGGGGGTCGGCGCTGGCCAGGGAGCTGACGAACACCTCCAGCTGATCGCGGTAGCGGCGGGCGCTGAGCCCCATGTCGCTCACCGCGAAATAGGTGGTCTCCTTGCGCCAGTCGTAGTTGCCAAGGGGAGACATCACCGCAAAGTAGACGCCAGCCTCGGCCAGCTGCGGCTCCTTCACATTGATGAGGCGGGTCTCGCGCCGGTTGGCATCGAGTTCCAGGGCATAGCGACCGCTGAACACCCGCTTGGCTCGCCGGGTGACCTGCTCCAGATCCCAGTTGCCCATGCCGGCACCGGGGCGATACTCGGCCAGGAAGCGAGGCAGATACTCTGCATCGACCCGGAAGAAGTCGATGTTGACCTCGTCCACGTTCACCGCGCTGATGGGCAGGCGCAGCTCGTCGCGCAGCGGCAACACCATGCCGCTGGCGGTAAACGAGGCCCCCGCCTCCAGCGGTCGGGTCTTGAGGGTCCAGCTCTGGGGGGATGGGCCCAGCCCCGCCTTGAGACTCACTTCGTAGCTTCTGTCAGGCTGGACGTTCGGGAAATAGAGGGTGCGGCCATCGTCGGCCAGGATCCACTCCCCCTGCACCTGCTTGCCCCCTTCGCTGACCGTGAGCCAGCTCTGCCAGTTTGCCTTGGGCGCCAAGGGGCCGGAGAAGACCAGCGCCAGCGCCGGGGCATCGCGATATTGGCGAGCATTGGCCTGCACCACTGAGGTCGGTGCCCCGGCCTCCTGCTGCACCTCGGTTGGGGAGGATGCGGGGGCCGGGGTGTCCGGGCCGCAGCCTGTCAGCAGCAGAACCCCCACACCCGCCAGTAACGAGGCCAGCAGACGAGGGACGCGAGACACAGGAGAGGGCTTGAGGAGACGCATAGATTTGATCCCGGGTTGAGTCGCCGCCAGTGCGGCGCAGGAGCCAATAGGATAAAACGTCCCCCCCATTAACACAAAACTCAGTGCGGTGGGCACATCATCCACGGCATGCCGTTGCTGGCAGCAGAAATAGCTATTTATGAGCAGGCAATAATATTCCCCATTCGGGGCTCTTTTTTGGGCGGCTATTTTAGATAGGAAAACTTTCCCCGTTTTCTGAACCCAAGCCAAACTGGGAACAACTGTTCGCTTGTGCGGCACGAGGGGACTCTTTACTCTCTGGCCCCGCTGAAGTTGTAGAAGCAATCAACCTAATATCAATCGGTTAAATATTTTTTAAACATTGAGTTCCTGTGCCATACATTAAATGCAGGCAAGGTCAGCGTGCCCCCACGCGCTGAACTCAGTGTTATTTATTACTGCACAACCCATGCCTGCTGGCCCGACATCTATGTTGGGCCAGCATGGTTGTGTGCTCATCCCCCGTCGGAGTCATACCAGAATGGAAAATAACGATCTGTCCATAGTCGAAAAAAGGTTGGTTGCCAGATTCCTGGATATGTTCATCAAGTTTGGCCTTATCCTGGCACTGGGCTCTTTCTGCTTCACCGTGTTCTCCCCCTTCATGAACATGATGCTGTGGGCGCTGATCCTGGCCGTCACCCTCTATCCCCTCCACCAGCGCTTTGCCGCGCGCCTGGGCGGGAAGCAGGGCAAGGCCTCCACCCTGCTGGTCTTGCTGGGGGTGCTGCTCATCGTGGCCCCGACCGTGGTCATGGTCAGCTCCCTGGGTGACAGCGTCAGCGCCCTGGTCGACAAGGTGAACAACAATACCCTGGTGATCCCGGCCCCCTCCGCCGACATCGCCGACATCCCGCTGGTGGGCGCCAAGCTCCATGCCGTCTGGCTGAAGGCCTCGGTGGACCTGCCCAGCCTCATCATCAGCTACCAGCCGCAGCTCGGGGATCTCGCCAAGAAGGTCGTCGGCATCCTGGCCAGCATGGGGGGTGGCCTGCTCGGCTTCGTCTTCTCCTTCATCGTGGCCGGCATCATCATGGCCTGGGGCGCACCGGGTGCGGTGAGCGCCGATCGCATCGCCATGCGCATCACGGATGAACGCAAGGGGCTGGCGCTGACCAAGCTGTGCACCAGCACCATACGTGCCGTCGCTCAAGGGGTCATCGGGGTCGCCTTCATCCAGGCGCTGCTGGCGGGTATCGTCATGATGCTGGCGGGGATCCCGGCGGTCGGCATCTTCTTCGTCCTGGCGCTGATCCTCGGCATCGCCCAGGTGCCCGTGATCCTGGTGACGGCTCCCGCCATCGCCTACATGTGGAGCACGGGTGATCACGGCACTGCGGTGAACATCATCTACAGCGTCCTGCTGATCGTCGCAGGCATGGCCGACAACGTGCTCAAGCCGCTGCTGCTGGGTCGCGGTGTCGATGCCCCCATGCCGGTGGTGCTGCTGGGCGCCCTTGGCGGCATGGCGACCAGTGGCATACTCGGCATGTTCATCGGCGCCACCCTGCTCTCCATCGGCTATCGCATCTTCATGGCCTGGGTCAACGAAGGTCTGGCTTCTGCGGATAAATAACCCCATGGCCGTCCAACGTCACAACATGCGCCCCCTGTTCACGGGGGGCGCATGCCTGTTATTGAGTGCCTGCACAGTGCTGGGCCCCGACTATCAGGCCCCCAGAGTCGAGGAGATGGCCGGCTGGCACAGCGTCAGCGAGGGTCAGCAGGCGAGTGCGACCGCCGACTATCGCCAATGGTGGAACCGCCTCAACGACCCCGTGCTGAGTGCCCTGGTCGAGGAAGCGCTGCGCAAGAACCCGGATGTGCGGATCGCCGGCTTGCGGATCCTCGAGGCCCAGGCCCAGCTCGGCATTGCCGAGAGCCTGCTCGGCCCCCAGGCCACCGTGGGCACGGGCGAGTTCCTGCAAGCCGGGCAGACCCGGGGCGGCCACAGCAGCGCCGGCAGCAGCTATGGCGCCGGGTTCAACCTCGGCTGGGAGCTCGACTTCTGGGGCAAGTTCGAACGCGGCATCGAAGCGGCGGATGCCAACTACTTCGCCACCCTGGCCCAGTATGATGACATCCAGGTGCTGATGGCCGCCCAGGTGGCCCAGCTCTATGTGAGCATCCGCACCGTGGAGGCTCGCCTCTACATAGCCCGGGAGAATGCCCGCCTCCAGCAGCGTAGCCTGGAGATCACCGAGCGGCTGTTCAAGAGCGGCAACAGCGCCGAGCTGGACGTGCAGCAGGCCAAGACCCAGTACCTCGGCACCCTGTCCGGCATTCCGCAACTCGAGACCAGCCTGCGCCAGAGCCAGAATGCCCTCTCGACCCTGATTGCCAGGCCCCCGGGCCCCCTGCCCGAGATGGCCACCAACACCGGCAAGATCCCCCAGGGCGAGCTGGCCCTGGTCACCGAGATGCCGGCCGATCTGCTGCGCCGGCGTCCCGACGTGCGGGTCGCGGAGCGGCAACTGGCCGCCCAGTCTGCCCTGATCGGCGTGGCCGAGAGCGAGCTCTACCCCTCCATCACCCTGCTGGGCACCCTGGGCGTCAACGCCACCAATGGGGAGAGCGGCACCTTCTCCTGGGCCGTCGGTCCCTCGCTCAGCTGGAACCTGCTCGATCAGGGACGGCTCGGCAACCAGATCCTGGTGCAGGACGCCCGCTTCCAGCAACTGCACGAGCGCTATCGTGACAGCGTGTTCAAGGCGGCCCGCGAGGTGGATGACGCGGCCGTGGCCTACGCCAACGGCCAGGACGAGATCGTCCTGCTGACCCAGACCGGCGAGGCCGCCCGCCGCTCCCTCGAGATAGCCAACACCCAGTATCGCGAGGGGATGGCGGACTTCCAGCGGGTGCTCGACTCCCAGCGCGCCCTGTTCAACCAGCAGGAGCGCCTGGTCAACAGCCGTGGCGCCCGGATGCGGGATCTCATCACGCTCTACAAGGCACTGGGTGGCGGTTGGGAACAGGGGCGCGAACGTCCCCTGGTGACCCCCGAGGTGGAGGCCCAGCTGCGCACGCGCGCCGACTGGGCTCCCCTGCTCGACGCAACCCACTCCCCCATGACACAGAAGGCAAGCCCCCATGACTGACAGCACTGCATCTCCCGGCCAGGCCAGCCGCCGCGCCACCCTTGGGCTGCTGGCTGCAATCCTCCTCCTGCTCATCTGGTATCTGCTGGCGGACCGGCTGACGCCATACAGCTCCCAGGCCCGGGTGCAGGCCTTCGTGGTCCCCGTCGCCGCCGAGGTGTCCGGCCAGATCAAGCGGGTCTATGTTCACGACAATCAGGACGTGGAGGCAGGCTCCCCCCTGTTCGACATCGATCCCGAGCCCTATGACATCGCCCTGGCCAAGGCCAGATCCGATTACCAGACGGTCTTGAGCGGCGTCAAGGCGAACACCGAAGGGGTCAAGGCGGCCGAGGCCTCCCTGATGGCCATGCGCGCCGCCTATGACAACGCGGCCAAGGATGCGGAGCGTCAGGAGCGGCTCTATCGCGAGGATCCGGGCGCCATCTCGGTGCGTCGCCTCGAGGTGGCCCAGGCCAGCCGCGAGACGGCCAAGAGCCAGGTGGCGGCAGCGGAGGCCGACGTCCGCCGCGCCATCGAGGCCGCCGGAGCGAGCGGCGATGACAACTCCCAGCTGCTCAGCGCCCGCTCGGCGGTCCACAAGGCGCAGCTGGATCGCCAGAACACCCGAGTGGTGGCACCCGGTCGGGGGCTCATCACCGACTTGAGCACAGATGCAGGCCAGTTCATCGGGGCCGGCGCACCGGCCATGACACTGATCGCCATCCACGACGTCTGGGTGTCGGCGGATCTGACGGAGAACAACCTCGGCAACATTCGGCCAGGGGACAAGGTCACCATCCTGCTCGACAGCCTGCCCGGACAGCTGTTCAAGGGGGAGATCCGCAGCGTCGGCTACGGGGTGGGCGATGGCAAGAGCCAGCCCGCCGGTGCCCTGCCCACTGTGGACAACAACCGCGACTGGCTGCGTCAGGCGCAGCGTTTCCCGGTCAAGATCGCCTTCCAGAGTGACGACTTTCCGCCGGTCGAGGCGCTGCGGGTCGGCGGCCAGGCCGATGTGCTGGTCTACACCGGCGAGAGCGGGGTGATGCACTTCCTGGGGGCGCTCTATATCCGGCTGATGAGCCTCTTCTCCTTCCTCTATTGAGGCGCCATATGCATAACGCCGACAGGGCTGTACTGCGCATTGGCACCGGCATCGGACTCGCGACGGGGATCTGTTACGGCCTGGCCCTGCCCATGCCCCACCTCGGCGTCATCATGGCCTGGGTGGTGCTGTGCCGACCCGGGGAGGCCCTTGGCCTGAAAAAGGGGCTGGCAGGGGGGCTACTGCTGCTGGGGATCATGGCCGCCGGGGTGCTGCTGGTCCCCCTGCTGACCCACTATGCCCTGGCGGCCGTGCTGCTCATCGCCCTGCTGCTCTACCTGCTGATGCAGCAGTCGATGGCCGGCAAGGGGGCCGCCGCCATGCTGCTCATCATGGCCATCACGGTGATCCCGGTGGCCGGGCTCATCGAGCAGTCCCTTGCCATCGCCATCGCCCAGATGATGGGACTGGGGATCCTGATAGGCACCCTGGTCAACCGCATGGCCCACGCGCTCTTCCCCCCCCTGCCGGTGACAGGGGGGGCGGCAAGGCCGGTGCCATTGCCTCCCGAACATCCCGAGCGGCTGGCGCTGCGCGCCGTCGCCATCGTGCTGCCGGTGTGGCTGCTGGCCCTCGGCAACCCGGCGTTCTACATTCCGGCGGTGATGAAGACGGTGGCGCTGGCCCAGCAGAGCACCTCCCTCAACGCCAGACAGGCGGGCCAGGAGCTGGTGCTCTCGACCCTGGCGGGCGCCCTGCTGGCGTTCGCACTCTGGATGGGACTCAGCCTCTGGCCCTCCCTCCTGATGCTGGTGCTGATGCTCTCCCTGATGACCCTGTGGCTGGCGCGGCGTCTGATCCGGCTGGTGGCGGGGCGCTTCCCGCCCTCATTCTGGAGCAACGCCTGGATCACGGCGCTCATCCTGTTTGGCCCGGCCATCGAGGACAGCGCCACCGGCAAGGATGTGTGGTTGGCGGCCGCCATGCGTTGCGGCCTCTATCTGGTGGTGGCCGGCTATGGCTGGCTGTGTATCTTGCTGCTCGAGCAGTGGTGGCCGGTCGGCCGCCCGCTGGCAGAAGCCAAGTTAGGAGACTGACATGTTTCTCATTTTTATGGTCGGCATCCCGGTGATCCTGATCAACATGCTGTTGCAATCCCTGGTGTCCGTCTGGTGCATCCGCTTCTACATCAAGCGGGTCGGCAAGCGTGAAGGGGTGGTGGCCGGCATGCTGGCGCTGTTTGGCATCATCACCCTGGTGATGCTGGGCAACCTGGCCCAGATCGGCGTCTGGGGAGGGCTCTTCCTGTGGCTCGGGGAGTTCGACACCCTGCAGGAGGCCGTCTACCACTCCGGGGTCAACTTCGCCACCCTGGGCTATGGCGACATCGTCATGAGCCCGCAGTGGAAGCTGCTTGGGCCGCTGGAGGCGGTCAACGGCGCCCTGATGATAGGCCTCTCCGGCGCCTCCATGCTGGCGGTCTTGCAGCATCACATTCGCAAGCAGCTCAATGACGGCGCCCCCTGAGCGGGCTGTGCTCCTGATGTAGAAAAGGGCCACTCCATGGAGTGGCCCTTTTTCATGCACAGCAGGGGATTGGGCCATGTCGGCCGGGCAGCACTATTCGGCGAAGGCCAGCTGCCAGGTCTTGAAGCCGCCGGAGAGGTTCTTCACCCGAAAGCCGTGCTGGCTCAGCAGGCGGCAGGCCACGTGACCGCGCAAGCCCACCTGACAGCTGATGAGCAGCTCCTTGTCTCTTGGCAACTCCTCGAAGCGGCCGCGCAGCTCGTCGAGGGGAATGTGCATCGCCCCCGGGATGCGCCCCAGCTTGTCGAGCTCGGGGCCGTTTCGCACATCCACCACCTGCTGGTGAGGGTGGCGGGCCTGCACCTCGGCCGCGTGGCAGAGGATGGTGTCCCCCTTCAGGTGGTTGCTCGCCACGAAGCCCGCCATGTTGATCACATCCTTGGCCGAGCCGAACGGCGGCGCATAGGTGAGCTCCAGATCCTGCAGGTCAAAGACGGTGAGACCGGCGCGCTGGGCCACCGCCAGCACGTCGATGCGCTTGTCGATGCCATCCTTGCCGATGGCCTGGGCGCCGTAAATCTTGCCATCCGGGGCAAACAGCAGCTTGAGGCTGACTGGGTGAGCGCCGGGGTAGTAGCCGGCGTGACTGCCCGGGTGGACATAGACCTTCTCGAACGGCAGCCCCAGCTGCACCAGTCGCTTCTCGTTGAGCCCAGTGCTGGCCACCGCCAAGTCGAACAGCTTGCAGATGGCGGTCCCTTGCGTCTTCTTGTAGGTTTCGCTTCGGCCCAGCATGTTGTCGGCGGCGATGCGCCCCTGCCGGTTGGCGGGGCCCGCCAGCGGGATCAGCACGGATTCGCCGGTGACGAAGTCGGTCTCCTCCACCGCATCCCCCACCGCAAAGATAAAGGGATCCGAGGTGCGCATGCCGGCATCTACCTTGATGCCGCCGCGGGGGCCCAGCGCCAGCCCCGCCTTGGCGGCGAGCAGGGTTTCCGGTTTGACGCCGATGGCGAGGATCAGCAGGCCGGTATCGAGGTGAGTGCCGTCGCTCAGGGTCAGGCGCAGGCCGCCGCTGTTGGCGGTGGGCACGGCCGCCGTCATCTCGGCGGGCAGATCCAGACTCTCGATAGCCGATAGGCCGGTGCGCAGACGCAGATCGATCCCCTCTTCCCGGATGCGGGCGTGGAGCATGTTGGCCATCTCCTTGTCCACCGGCGCCATCACCTGATCGGAGAGCTCCAGCAGGGTGACCGCCAGCTGGCGCTGGTGCAGCGCCTCCATCATCTCCAGCCCGATAAAGCCGCCGCCCACCACGGTGACGTGGCGCGGCTTGTCGTGGTGCAGGGCCGCCAGGATGCGATCCATGTCCGGGATATTGCGCAGGGTGTACACGCCAGGGCTGTCGATGCCGGGGAAGGGAGGACGAATGGGCGCCGCCCCCGGGCTCAGCAGCAGCACGTCGTAAGGCTCGCGCCGCTCCTCGCCGGTTTGCAGGTTGCGCACCAGCAGGCTCTTGCCCGCCTTGTCTATCTCGATCACATCGTGGAATACCCGCACATCGACGTTGAAACGGCGCTTGAAGCTCTGGGGCGTCTGCAGCAGCAGGGCATCCCGACTGGGGATATCCCCCCCGATATGATAGGGCAGACCGCAGTTGGCGAAGCTGACGAACTCCCCCCGCTCGAACATCACTATCTCTGCCTCTTCGCTCAACCGACGGGCGCGGGCCGCCGCCGAGGCGCCCCCGGCGACGCCACCCACAATCAGGATCCGTTTCATCTGCAAGACTCCACTCAACAGGAAATGACCAATAAATTAGACTCATCTAATTTAGGTTTCAATGAAATTTTGTTTGCCGCAGATTTGCAGTATTCTTGCCCTCCGACAATTGCTCAACAGGATAGTGCCAGTTCATGTCGTCTACCGCGCTCAGTCATCTCCCGACAGCCAGCCAGGCCCCCCTGTTCTTTCGCCTGGATACCCGTAGTCAACGGCTGGTCGCCCTGACCGATGTGATGCAGACCCCGCTCCACTGGCTCGATGAGCCCCGCAGCGCCTGGCCGGCCCAGTTGCCGGACGTCCTGCGCCAGCCCATAGAGCAGCGGCTCGCCAGCGGCAAGGGGGGCAAGCTGCTGCTGCGCTTTGCCGCCCAGCAGTGGCATATCTCCCTCTCCCATGAACAGGACGCCTTCTGGCTCATCTGCCTGCAGACCCAGCCCCAGGAGAGTGCGGCCAACTTGTCGCTGCAACTGCCGCGCCTGAGCCAGATGGCCAGTCAGCAGCAGTACGCCCCTATGCTGGAGAGCCTCAGGGAGTGCCTGGGGGCCGATCGCCTCATCCTCTGGCACTACCAGGCCAACGGCCCCCTCGGTAGCGAGCAGCTGACCCCTGTCTTCACCCTGAATGCTGATTCTGTCGGTGCCATTCGCGGTGACAGCCGCTACATCCGGGCCTTGCGCACCCGGGGCGCCCTGAGCTTCTCGGAGGCCGCCCATCAGCCCATGCTGAGCCAGCACTATTATCTGGCCAATGCCAATGTCAGCTCCCGCCTGGACGGCGCCCTGCTGGAGCAGGAGAAACTCATCGGCGTGCTCAGCCTCGAGTACGCCGAGACGACCCTGATAGGCGAAGAGACGCTGCAGCTGGTGCGCCACTGCGCCCAGTTGCTGGGTCACTGGCAGCCCGAACCCGAGGTGGTCGAGGCCTCCCCCTTCACCCTGCCAGGCGGGCTCAGTTGCAAGACCGGCAATGAGTATTGCCGCGCCCTGGTGCGCTGGGCCATGACGGCGAGCGGCGCCCGCATCGGCTGGCTCGGGGAGTTTCAGCTGCGCGGCCAGGATCTCTGGCTCATTCCCCGCTGCGTGCTGGAAGGAGAGACCTTCTCCGCGGTCAAGCCCATGCGAATGGAGATAGGTCCGGGCCGGGAGATCTTCCAGCACGGCCAGAGCCTCTACGTGGAAGACCTGCCCCTGCGCTATCCCCAGGCCACCCAGTTGCTGGCCCTCGACGCCAAGGCCTATATCGGCATCCCCCTCCAGGGCCAGGGCGGCGTTCCCCTGGGTCAGATCACCCTGATGCTGGACGGGCCGCTGGCCGACCCCATTCCCCTGCTCGATGCCCTCCATGAGCAGCGCGAGCGAGCCGCCATCGAGCTGCAGCGCCTCGCCAACGACGATGCCCTGCGCCTGGCGGAAGTGGCCTTCAACACCCACGACGGTCTGCTGGTGATGGATCACGGCGGCATCATCCTCAAGGTCAACGACTCCTTCAGCCGCATCACCGGCTTTGCCAGCGAGGAGATGCTGGGTCAGCATATCGAGGCCCTGAGGCCCACCTACTATGGCGACAGCCTCAAGCAGGAGGTCATCGCCGCCGTCGACAAGCAGGGATACTGGCTCGGCGAGGAGCAGTGCCTGCACAGGGACGGCCATCTCTTCCCGGTACGGCTGATGGTGAGCGGCGTCAAGGATGAGGAGGACGAGATCAGCCACTTCGTCTGCAGCTTCCACGACATCACCCAGGAGAAGGAGACGGCCCGCCACATAGAGCGGCTCGCCTATTACGACGATCTGTGCGACCTCTACAACAGGCGCAGCCTGAACGACATCATGCAGCGCACCCTGCAGAGCCCGAACGGGCAGTGGGGGGCATTGCTGCTGCTGGATCTCGACAACTTCAAGTCCATCAACGACTCCCTCGGCCACGCCTGCGGCGATCTGCTGCTCCAGGCCGTGGTGGTGCGGCTCAAGTCCCTGCCCCAGGAGAACCTGGTGCTGGCCCGCACCTCGGGGGACGAGTTCGCCCTGCTGTTCACCGCGCTGGGCCAGGGCTATGTCACCGCCAAGATACTGGCGGAGCACTTCGCCCGGGAGCTGATGGGGATTTTCCGGCTCCCCTTCGACATCGGCGATCACAAGCTGCACTGCAGCGCCTCCGTGGGGATCAGCCTGTTCAGCGACGATGACAAGGATCACCTGATCCTGATGCAGCAGGCCGACACCGCCGTCCACATGGCCAAACGGGCCGGCCAGGGCAACCACATCTTCTTCAGCGAGGCCATGGCGGAGAAGGAGAAGAGCAAGCTCTCCCTGAGCAACCAGCTGCGCGATGCCCTGCGCAACAACGAGCTGGTGCTGCACTACCAGCCCCAGTACAGAGTCGACAATGGCAGCCTCTCGGGCGTGGAGGCCCTGTTGCGCTGGCAGAAGATGGACGGCACCATGATCCCCCCCGGGGACTTCATTCCCATCGCCGAAGAGACCACCCTGATCCAGGAGATAGGCTACTGGGTGATGAAGACCGCCTGCGCCCAGTACAGTTTCTGGCTCAACAACGGCCTGGCCATCCCCCATCTGTCGGTCAACGTCAGCGCCCGCCAGTTCCACACCGCCGGCTTCGTGCAGCAGGTGGAGTACGTGCTGCGCGATACCGGGGTGCCGCCATCGCGCCTGCTGCTGGAGGTCACCGAGTCCGTGGTGCTGGAGAACCGGCTGGACAGCATCGCCAAGATCCGCCAGCTCAAGGCGCTGGGCATCCTCATCTCCATCGATGACTTCGGCACCGGCTACTCTTCTCTCGCCTATTTGCGCGATCTGCCCGCCGATGAGGTCAAACTGGATAGGAGCTTCATTCAGACGCTGGTGCACAGCGAGCAGGACAAGGCCATCGTCAAGGCCATCCTGGATCTCGCCAAGGTATTTCGCTTCACGGTGACCGCCGAAGGGGTGGAGGACGAGGAGCAGCTGGCCGTGCTCAAGGCCCTGGGATGCCAGCACTACCAGGGCTTCCTGACCAGCCGCCCGCTCCCCGTCAAGGCACTGGAGAGTCTGCTGGGTGCCACCCCGGCGGGCTAAACTGGTAGGATTTATAGGGCTTTATGTCATAAAATAACGACCGCTCGAACCCTGTCCGAACAATTGGAGTCGTCTATGTCAGTCATTAACCGGATCCCTGCCGTTGAAACCAGCGGCCCTGCCGATCAGGGCACTCAGCGGATCCCTGCCGCCACCGTTAGCGACACCAGCAATCCCGACATCATTGGCCGGATCCATTCCGTCGAGACCTGCGGCACAGTCGACGGCCCCGGCATCCGCTTCATCGTATTCATGCAGGGCTGCCTGATGCGCTGCAAGTATTGCCACAACCGGGACACCTGGGACACCCAGGGCGGCCGCGAGGTCACGGTGCCCGAGTTGATGCAGGATCTCACCAGCTACCGCCACTTCATGAATGCCTCGGGCGGCGGCGTCACCGCCTCCGGTGGGGAAGCCATGCTGCAGCAAGAGTTCATCGCCGAGCTGTTTGCCGCCTGCAAGGCGCAAGGGATCCACACCTGCCTGGATACCAACGGCTTCGTGCGTCACTACGACGAGCTGCTCGATCGGGTGCTCGACAACACCGACCTGGTGCTGCTCGACATCAAGCAGATCAACGACGAGAAGCACATCCCCCTCACCCATGTCAGCAACAAGTACACCCTGGAGTTCGCCCGCTACCTGGCGTCCCGCGGCCAGACCATGTGGATCCGCTACGTGGTGGTGCCCACCTGGTCCGACGATGACGAGAGCGCCGAGGGGCTCGGCCAGTTCATCGCCGAGCTGGGGGAGTGTGTCGAGAAGGTGGAGCTGCTGCCCTACCATGAACTCGGCAAGCACAAGTGGGACGTGCTGGGAGACACTTACGATCTGACCGGGATCAAGCCCCCCAGCAAGGAGACCATGGACAGGGTCCAGGGCATCCTCGGCAAGTACCACCCCAACGTGAAGTATTGAGACAGGAGGCCGCCCGGGACTGGGCGGCCTCTTTTTTGCGCCGCCAGCGCCCGGGCTCATCACCGGGCAGTGAGATCCGGGGGAACAGGCCATGAGTGAAGGACAAGTCGCCGCCCTCCTGCTCTGGCTGGTGCTGCTCGCCTTCAGCCTGCGCGCCTCCCTGCTGCGCACCCTCCACGACAACCCCCTCTATCAGCACCTCTGTCTGGGGAGCGCCATCGTCCTAGTGCCGCTCTGGACCCTGCGAGCCGGCCTCCATGAGGGGCTGGAGATCCACTTTCTCGGCCTCACCAGCCTGACCCTGCTGCTGGGCTGGCGCCTCGCCCTGCTGGCCCCCTGCCTCACCCTGCTGATCCTCGGGGCCTTTGGTGTCACCGATCTGGCGGAGTTCGGCTGGCAGGCGCTCATCGGCGTCGCGCTGCCGGTGGCCACCAGCTGGCTGCTGTTTCTCGCAAGCTGGGCCTGGCTGCCCCGCCACCTCTTCGTCTACCTGTTCGTGCCCGCCTTTCTTGGGGGGGCGCTCAGCATCTCGGTCAAGATCCTCGCCAGCGCCCTGCTGATGGGGATGAGCGGCGCCTACCCCTGGCACACCATCACTGCCGACTACCTCTCCATCTGGCCACTGCTGCTCTTCCCCGAGGCCCTGCTCAACGGCATGGCCATGACACTGCTCGCCGTCTACCGACCCCACTGGGTCAACACCTTCTTCGACAGGGAATATCTGGGGCGGTAAGCCTGGCATGGTGGTCGTACCGGCCCCATGCCTCGGATCCCCTGAATGTCGAACACGGCTCAGAAGACCTGATGAAAATCTAAAATCTGTACTCGATGTGGAGTGTATGGCTGTCCAGTGATGGATTGGGCTCATACATATGCCCATTGGACATATGTTCATACTGGTACCCCAACAGCCAGTTCCGATTGAAGGCATACCCCAGCCCCAATCCTGTTGATAGCTGGACAGGGCCACCATAGTCCTTGAAACCATTCCCCTTGTGCCCAAACTCATGTTTGCTCAGCCACAGCACCTCAACCGGCATCCATACCACCCATTGGCCCCATAGGCATTCAGCACGCCCTCCAGCCCCCAACCGGGCCCCGGATTCATGGCCAACATCCAGCACGCCACCACGCACTCCCAGCCCAAACTGACAACCCGACTCACCCCATTGCCAGAACATATGGTGGAGCTTGATGTCAGCAGTATAAATATCGAGCTTCTCATTTTCGGCAGGTGTTCCTAGCTGCACAGCCACGATCTCGTCATTGGCAATGGCTGTCGTGCTCATGCTCAGCAAGAGCAATAATCTGGCTATCGAGTGAAGATTGGCGTCCATGCCCCCTCCTACATCCTGATGTCCCCGCTTTGTCAAGCGTCAAACAGGTACACATCAGGCATAGACAGTGAGGGAAAGAGCTGTCAACTCAACACCAAAAACTAAAAATAAATATGTTTTCGAAGAAATAGTCTACAAAACTAGCAATTGAGCGTTACGTTCAAGGGGATAACACTAATGACATACACTATGTAAGTCTTAATGACGCGTCCTGCCACACCAACCACATTATTACTTCTGATGCAACAAAAATATCCATCGTCAAATAGATATCTCAAACGCCCCCTTATTTAAGGTCTTTCTAAACTAACAACTTCAGCGCTAAAAATACTCATCAGACCTGTTTCAACCATTACTGAAAACATGAAAATATAGTTACATAACAATAGATTAAACCACTCTGGCGCGACCGGCTTCACGACTAATATGTATTGACTCATTCGCAACCCAAAGGTAGTATGCGCCCGCAATAAAATTAAACATGACGAGCGTTTCGAAATAACGCAATATATGCGAGCTCGGCTCCAGCACGACTGGAAAGCCATTCAAACAGGGCTGTTGATGACAGTCCGTCTTAGATGTTTTTAATTTTATTTCAAGCCCCAATTTGAGCACCCCCAAGCCGGAGCAATGTCACTTCCGTGCGGTAGCTTTTTTCTTTTTTTGCCTTTTGAGATAATCTATTCCCGTGTACAGTTTCAGTACAGCAATACCAAGGAACAACATAAGACAAGCATTATCGCAAAATGAACACCGCCCACAACATTAAATTTACACAGAATTTACATTTCAAGTTTTGACTCCATGGATAATATTGACACATGAACTACGCAACCCGGTTTCTGGCGATATCGCTAGCTGTGTGTATTGCTGGCTGCGCATATGAGCCAAAGCAGGTCGAAGCCTCCCGTCCCCTCGTCAATCCATCATCGACCACAGCACAGCAAGCCATGCCAGCCAATCTGCAACAGGCGCTCAATACTCAATCTCAAGGGGCTGCACTCAGCACAAACGGCGTTACCTTCACCCTGGGTCAACGCTATGTGTCGGCCATGGGGCGTGAGTGCGTTGACCTGTTGTTCAACAACATGCAAGGCCACTCGCAAAGAAGTGTCGCATGCAAGAGTGAAGAACTGTGGTACCTGATACCTCAATTGGATCAGGCTTCTGTCAGCAGCCTTCTTGCTGAACAATAAAACTCGAAGGTATCTGTTTTGAAAATGAACGTTCGTCAGCTGAGTACCCTTCTGCTTCTCATCGGTGCCTCCTGCACCACCATGGCGGCTAGCGCACCAGACCAGGCCCAGGCAAATGGGGCATCATTTGGCTATAACCTGTCGGGTAATTCTGGCGATAACAATCGGCCCCAACTTGGCGGCCAGTCATCGCTGAGTGGTCAAGCCAGTACGAGTTCAACAACCGGCAGTTTTGCGCAACAAAATCGGCAGGGCATGTTGCTGCCAGGTGAGGCAGATGTTCGGAAGTTACTGCCACAGGCCGAGGCCGGACTCCCTCCCCCCTACGGCGCAAACCTCTTTGCTGGTGGATATGAAACCGAACGCAGCGATGGCTTGAATGATAATTACCTGATAGCACCAGGTGACAAGCTGAATATCTGGATCTGGGGCGCCGTCAATTTCTCCAATGTGGTAACGGTCGACAATCAGGGCAATATCTTCATCCCTGATGTAGGCCCAATCAATGTCAAGAATGTTCCAGCCAGCCAAGTCAATAATCTGGTAACCAGCAAGATTGGCGATGTATTCACCAACAACGTCAACATTTACGTCAATTTACTGACGACAACCCCAGTGAGTGTATTCGTGACGGGGCCGGTGATCCGCCCAGGCCAATATGCCGGGCAATCGTCTGATAGCGTGCTCTATTTCCTCAAGCGGGCGGGTGGCATCGATTCAGAGCGTGGCAGCTACCGTCAAATCAAGGTCTTGCGCCAAAACCAGGTCCTCCAGCAGATCGACCTGTATGAATTCATGCAGAAGGGCAAAATGCCCAAACTTTCCCTGAAGGATCAGGATGTGATCCTGGTGGAACCCCAGGGGCCGATGATCAATGTGGCTGGCAAGGTTCGCAATCCATTCCGCTTCGAATTAAAGCAGCGCAATACACTGGGTTCGGAACTGGTCAATTATGCCCTGCCCCTCGCCAAGGTGAGTCATGTCGGGGTAATTGGTGATCGTGCAAACGGTCCCTTCTCTATTTATCTGCCTTACAAAGATTTTGCCCAGGTCCAACTCAAGGACGGCGACAAGGTGCTATTTAACGATGACATGCATGCACAAGTTTACGATGTGCAGGTCACCGGCAGTTATATGGGCCCCTCTTACTTCACCGTCCGCAAAGAGACCAAGCTGCACGATCTGCTCAACCACATTCCGATCAACCCGGATCTGGCCGATTACCAATCCATCTATCTGATGCGAAAGAGCGTGGCCATCCGGCAAAAAGAGATGCTGGATGAATCGCTCAACCGGCTGGAGCGCAGCGTGTTCACCGCGCCGGCCAGTTCGGACGGTGAGGCAACCATCCGTGCCAAAGAGGCCGAGCTGGTCATGCAGTTTGTCGACAAGGCTCGCAAGATTCAGCCCCTGGGTAAGGTCGTGGTCGCCGACAAGGGCATCATCGCCAACATTCAGTTGGAGCAAGGCGACCAGATTGTGATCCCGAACAAGACTGACCTTATCCAGGTGGGTGGTGAGGTGTTGATGCCACAAGCCGTGGTCTACAACGCCAATGCCGACCTAGATGATTATGTCGCCTGGGCCGGTGGGTTTACCGAACGAGCCAATGATCAGCGCATCGCCGTGGTCCATGCCAACGGGCTGGTGGAGTTCAAGGGTCAGGGGAATGTTCAGCCTGGGGATCAGATCATGGTATTGCCCAAGGTTGACAGCAAAACCATGCAATCTGTCAAAGACATTACCCAGATCATCTATCAGATCGCCGTGGCGGCGAACGTAGCCATCAACTAAACCGCCCACACCGAACAATGCAGGCTCGCCCATCGGCGAGTCTGCCATACGGTAAACGACTCAATGCATAAACCCATTCTCAATCAGACACCTCGAACGCCCCTGCAGGTGCTGCGCGATGTGACGTTTGGTTTGCTTATCCGAGAACTGAAGACCCGTTTTGGCAGTTACCGACTTGGCTATGCCTGGGCCCTGCTCGACCCACTGCTCATCATTGGCGCATTCAGCCTCATTTTTGGCATGCGCGGCCATAGCGGATTCGGGGGGGCGCCGGCGCCGCTCTTCATTACCGCCGGTTATTTACCCTTTATTTTTTTCAAGAATGTCGTGAGCAAGCTGCAATCCGCAGTCAGCGCCAATATGGGACTGTTCTGCTACCGGCAAGTGACCCCATTTTCTACCTTTGTTGCCCGCTTCATGCTCGAGACCCTGATTGGCATGATGGTGGGGATCATCCTGGTGTTGGGGCTGCTCTGGTTCGGGTTCGATGCCATTCCGGCGGATCCCTTGCAGGTGATCCTCATCTATTTGCTGTTGATGGTGTTCTCCTTTTCCCTCGGCATCGTCTTCTGCGTTATCTGCACGCTATTTCAGGAGGCAGACAAGTTCCTCGGTCTGCTGATGATGCCCTTGATGTTTATCTCTTGTGTGATGTATCCACTGATCAGCATCCCAGTTCAGTATCAACACTGGTTTTTATGGAACCCGCTGGTGCATGCTCTCGAGCTGATTCGAAGTGGCTGGATCGCCGGTTACAGCAGTCCCAATGTCAGTGCGGCTTATCTGTCAGGCGTGACCCTGTTGCTGCTGACCTTTGCCATGAGCTGCTATCGTCTGAGCCATCGCCGGCTGATCGCCAGTTGATCGTCAATGAGTGCGGAATAACATGATCATTCTCGACAACGTATCCAAGTACTACCCCACCAAGTTCGGCCGCAACTATGTGCTGCGGGATGTGAGCATCACACTGCCGCGGGATCGCAACATCGGTATTCTGGGGGTCAACGGGGCGGGCAAATCCACCCTGCTTCGCCTGCTGGGTGGCATGGATACCCCAAGCAAGGGCAAGGTGACGCGCCAATGTCGCGTCTCCTGGCCGCTGGCCCTCGGTGGTGGATTTCAAGGCAGCATGACGGGCCGGGAAAACACCCGCTTCGTCTGTCGCATCCACGGGGTACGCGACACGCAGGCGGTGGAGGAGTGGGTCAAGGAGTTCTCCGAAATCGGCCAACACTTTGAGCTGCCTATCAAAACCTACTCCAGCGGCATGAGATCCAAGTTTTCCTTCGCCGTCAGCATGGCCTTTGACTTTGATATCTATCTGACCGATGAGATCACCTCGGTGGGGGATGCCCGCTTCAAACAAAAATGCATCGATACCTTCAATCAGAAGCGCGAGACTGCGAGCCTTATCATGGTGTCCCACGACATGAAAAACCTGCGCCAGCAGTGCGACATGGGGATGCTGCTGCGCAACAGTAAATTGGAAATCTTCGACAATATCGATGACGCCATCCGCATTTATCAGGATCTTTAACAAGCTGCACCCAATATGACTCAACCTATCCGTTCCGAAAGACCATCCCGCTTTGCGCGCAAATTGCGCAAGCTCGGCAATGAACCCAAGCAGTTCTTTATCGACTCCAGCGGCTTTCAGATTGCCCACCGCTCCTGGCAACAGAGCCTCAAGCTCGGCAGTTTTCTCTGGGTCTTGGCCTGTTTTACCATAGCGGCCCTCTATCTGGGGGTCATCGCCTCTGATCGTTACGTGAGCCGGGCGGAGATCATCATCAAGCAGGCGGACCAGATTAAGATGCTGCCCGATGCCCTGTCCATGCTGGGGATTGGTGGCAGCAATCATCAGGATGTGCTGCTGATCCAGGATTATCTGAACTCCTGGGATCTGCTGGCAAAACTCGACAAGGAGCTTGACCTCAAGTCCCATTACCAGAGCGACCAGGCCGACTATTTCTCCCGCCTGCCACAGGATGTCAGCCGGGAAGACTTTATCGAATACTACCGCGATCACCTGACACTGCGCCTGGATGAGCTGTCGGGTGTGCTCACCATCGAATTGCAGGCGTTTGACCCCGAGTATGGCCAGCGGGTGGTGGGCATGATGCTCAAGGAGTCCGAGCGTTTTATCAACAAGCTGGGGCATCAGGTGGCGCTGGATCAACTGGCCTTTGTCGAGAAAGAGGTCGATAGAGCCTATCGACGGCTGCAGGACGAGAAGGCCAAGGTGCTCGCCTTTCAAAACAGCCATCAACTCATCAGTCCGGAATCCACCAGTAGCGCGCGTCTCGGGGTCGTCAGCCAGATCGAGGCCGAACTGGTGAACCAGCAGGCGCAGCTCAAACAACTGCGCAGTTATATGAGAGAGAACGCCCCCGGTGTCATCTCGGTGCAGAGCCGGGTCGACGCCTTGACCCGGCAACTGGAGCAGGAGCGTGCCAAGCTCACCGGTCTCGATAAAGATGCCATGAACGAAATCAACGCCGGTTATCTGGATGTGCAAACCCAGGCCACTCTGGCGGCGGATCTCTACAAGACAGGACTCATCAGTCTGGAGCAGGCCAGGGTCGAGGCATACCGCAAGCTCAAACACCTGCTGGTCATCAGTCAACCAAGTCAGGCTCAGGATGCGGAATACCCTCGCCGCCTCTACAACCTGGCCACCGTCGGCGTGCTGCTGTTCCTCTTCTACGGGCTGATCGTGATGGGCCTCGCCACCCTGCGTGAGCACCAGGACTGACAACGAGGTGCTGAATTGGGCCATACCGGCGAGCTCAAGCCTATGGGTATGGCCTATTTCGCGCTTTGCCTGCATCCCAGATAACTGGGAATAAGCAAGGATATAATCGAGGCGCCTCATCCAGGCGCCCAATTGGCGAGAAAATTCACTCTCTTGTCATATCGACATGTAATTATCGTATTTCCCACTCTATTAAAGCTGTGAGTCAATCCATTTGCATAATAATAAACGCCCACGCATTGCGTTAGTGGCAGACCAGTTCACCACGTTCAGCCTGACACCTGATGCAGACCTTATTCACATCACGCCATTTGACTGGCAATGGAAACTGAGGATATTCAAACCAGATTTTCTGTTGGTCGAGTCAGCATGGCGGGGTCATAAAAATAGCTGGCAAGGGAAAATTGCCAGCTATGCCCATAGCTCCCCCGTCAAACTGGAATTGAGTAAATTGGTGGCATTTTGCCAAAAGCGCCATATACCCACCATTTTCTGGAATAAAGAGGACCCCTTTCATTTCGAACGCTTTGCCGATGCCGCGGCGCTGTTCGATGTGGTCTACACCACGGATGCCGATTCAGTCGCTCGCTATCAGGCCCTGCCTCGTCAAGCCTTCCGGCATGTGGGGGTCTTGATGTTTGCCGCCCAGCCCCGCTGGTATCAGCCCGCAGCGGCGGAAGAAAGGGAGTCAGGGATCGCTTTTTTGGGCGGCTATTACGGCAACGAGCTGGCTGAGCGTAGCCGGGCACAAGAAGAGGTGTTATATGCACTGCGTGACCAAGGGTTAATCATTTTCGACAGGTTTTGGCAAAAGAACAACGGTTGCAGCTACCCAGAAAAATTGCAGCCATATTGCAGGCCGGCCATCTCACCGGTGTCGGTTGCCAAGGCCTATCGTCAATATCAGCTTTATTTGAACTTCAACACGATCAGCCAATCACCGACCATGTTATCCCGCCGGGTATTTGAGTTGGCCGCGGCAGGGTGCCCTATTATCAGTACACCTTCGCGGGCAATGGATAACATTTTTGGCAAGAGTATTGTCACGGTGCAGCATGGTACCGAGGCACAAGAATGGTGTGTGCAATTACAGAAAGATATTCGACAAAGAAGCGAACTGGGTAGACAGGCAAGGGAGATAGTGCTTGCCCAGCACACCTGGCAACATCGGCTGGCACAGCTTAATCGTGATCTCGGCCTTTATTGAGTAGTTTTGGAACAATACATAAATCACATAAATTTACACGGGAATGACTATTATGCCGATGAAAGCGCAGCGGGTATTGATGGTATTCGGGACAAGGCCTGAAGCAATCAAGATGGCCCCGATCGTCAAGGCCTTCCAGGCCAATCGCAAGGTGGACATCAGAGTCTGTGTCACAGGACAACATAGAGAGATGCTGGACCAGGTGCTCAATCTGTTCGAGATCAAGCCTGACTATGACCTCAACATCATGAAGCCTGGACAGGATCTGACCGATGTCACCACCGCCATCTTGCAGGGGTTAAAACCTGTGTTTGCCGAGTTCAAGCCGGATCGCATTCTGGTACATGGTGACACCGCCACCTCTTTTGCCGCGACCCTGGCGGCCTACTATCACCGCATCGCGGTGGGTCACGTTGAAGCTGGCCTGCGCACCGGCAATATCTACTCTCCCTGGCCTGAAGAGGGGATGCGCCGCCTGACCGGGGGGATTGCCGACCAACACTACACCCCGACCATCAGTTCGCTGAAAAACCTCATCATGGAAAACATCGCCCCCGAGACCATCTTCGTCACTGGCAACTCGGTGATCGACGCCCTGATCGAGGTATCCCATCGCATCGACAAGAACGTGGGCATGAAAGCAGAGCTGGCTGCCCGCTTCCCCTTCCTTGACCAGAGCAAGAAGCTGATCCTGGTGACCGGCCACCGCCGTGAGAACCATGGTGATGGTTTCGAGCGCATCTGCAAGGCACTGGCGGTGCTGGCACAGCGGGATGACGTGCAGATCGTTTATCCGGTCCACCTCAACCCCAATGTGCAAGAGCCGGTCAATCGCAACCTCAAGGGGCTCGACAACGTGTACCTGATCGAGCCGCAAGATTACCTGCCGTTCGTCTACCTGATGAAACAGAGCTATCTGATCCTGACCGACTCCGGTGGCATTCAGGAAGAGGCACCCACCCTGGGCAAGCCCGTGCTCTGCATGCGCGACACCACGGAGCGCCCTGCAGCCGTCAAGGCTGGCACCGTACGCCTGGTCGGCACCTGTGACGAAACCATAGTCGCCGAGACAGTTCGCCTGCTGGATGACGAGCTGGCCTACCAGGTGATGAGCCACGCCAACAACCCCTATGGGGATGGCAAGACCAGTCAGCGTATCGTCGAGGCGGTGCTGGGTCTGAGCGGCGCTCTGGGCCAGCAGATTGACAGCAGCCTGCAAGTGGCCTGATTTACAGATTACATACCTGTCTAGGGGGCAAGGGTTATGCCCCTTTTTTACTATCGAGAGCACATAATAAAATGAAATTCGAAACCATCTCTGTCGTGGGTCTGGGTTATATCGGTTTGCCAACTGCCGCAGTCATCGCCAGCAACGGCATTCGTGTCGTGGGCGTGGATGTCAACCAGCATGCGGTCGACACCATCAACCAGGGCAAGATCCACATCGTTGAGCCGGGTCTGGAAGACCTGGTCAAGCAAGCCGTACAAGATGGCCATCTGAGTGCCCATACCAGCCCGCAGAAGGCCGATGCCTTCCTGATTGCCGTGCCGACCCCCTTCAAGGGCGAGGATCATGAGCCGGATCTGAAATATATCGAGAGTGCCTCCCGCGCCCTGGCCCCCATGCTGGAGAAAGGCAACCTGGTGGTACTGGAATCCACGTCGCCGGTCGGCGCCACCGAGCAGATGGCCAAATGGCTGGCGGAAGAGCGCAGCGATCTGACCTTCCCGCACACTGTGGCTGAGGGCCAGACCCCTGATATCTTTGTGGCGCATTGCCCGGAACGGGTCCTGCCAGGCCAGGTGATCCGCGAGCTGGTGGAAAACGATCGCATCATCGGTGGCATGGACAAGGCCAGTACCGCCGCCGCCACCCAGGTCTACAAGATGTTTGTGAAAAAAGGGGAGTGCATCGCGACCGAAGCCCGCACCGCCGAGATGAGCAAGCTGACCGAGAATGCCTTCCGTGACGTCAATATCGCCTTTGCCAACGAACTGTCCCTCATCTGCGACAAGCAGGGCATCGATGTGTGGGAACTGATCTCCCTGGCCAACCGCCACCCCCGCGTCAATATCCTGCAGCCGGGTTGCGGCGTAGGCGGTCACTGCATCGCGGTCGACCCCTGGTTTATCGTCAACCAGAACCCGGATACCGCCAAGATCATCCACCAGGCGCGCCTGATCAACGACTACAAGCCGCACTATGTGGTGGAGCAGGTTGAACAGGCCGTCGCCGGGCTGAGCAATCCGAAAATTGCCTGTCTGGGGTTGGCGTTCAAGCCGGATATCGACGACCTGCGCGAAAGCCCGGCCCTGGATATCACCAAGACCCTGGCCAGCAATCCGGCCTATCAGATTCTGGCGGTGGAACCCAATATCGAGGCCCTGCCGCCAGTACTGGAAAATCGTAATAACGTTGCTCTCGCCACTCTCTCCGACGCTCTGCTGCAAGCAGATGTGCTCGTGATTTTGGTCAAGCACACGCAGTTCCTTGGTATAACCCAGCACGATACCAAGTCCTGCGAGATACTCGACTTCGTTAACGCCATCCAGTAACTAACTACGGGGCCATGTCAACATGGCCCCGTTGATATATATAAGAACATGAAAAAACAAAGAAAAAACCGAATAGCTAAGAAAAGCATGGCCGAGATATCCAAGGCAGATCTGGTAAAAAAACTGGATCTGACGGCAAGCGCGTCTGCAGAGAAAATCGACACACTTGAGGATGAAATACAAGCATCCCTTCACCAGCTACGTGAAGCTCGGCTCAAATACCGAAATGTGACCCAGCAAGTTTCTGATTATAAGGAAAAAGTCACCAACCTAGAAAAAGAATATGATGAGGCACGAGAACAACGGGATACTCTTCAGCAGCAACTTGCTCAGTTAAATCATCAAGTTGAACAACTCAATGGTCACCTTTTGACAAAAGACAGTGCATTGTCTGTCAATACGGCGGTGACACAATCGATTCAGTCTGAACAAGAACACATGAAGATGGAGTTCTTGCGCTCAAGACTCGCTCTTCATGAGATGAGGCAAGAGCTGGCCCGCGTTCATGGCGAGCTGGAAGAGCAACGGGTGAAAGCCGCCAAGCTAAAAAACACACTTTCCTATCAACTCGGTCATACGCTCATCTTTTCCACCAAGAGTTGGAAAGGTTTTTTCTCTTTGCCTCTAAAATTGTTGGCACTGAAGAAAATTGCCAAGGAGCGGCGTGGAATTACCATTCCTCCGAGTATGCTGTCCAAACCACTACCTGACACAACCAGTACCCACACCCGAGCCGATGTTATTCATCTCGAACGCGCCATCGAAAAACTGGTCCTTGATACCGGCGATGGAATCATTAATGCATTAAGGCGTCTCAAAATCGCCAGCATTATGGATGAATTTACCTATCTCTCCTACGAACCTGAATGCAATCTGCTTCAACTCACCCCGCAGAACTGGTTGACCGAGCTCGAGTCATTCCGCCCAGAAATGCTCATGATTGAGTCAGCCTGGCGCGGTAAAAATGATCTCTGGGGCAGTAAAGTCGGTCACATGAGCCAGGAAGTCGTCAGCATAGTTGAATGGTGCCGCAGCAACAATGTGCCCACTATTTTCTGGAATAAAGAGGATCCGGTTCATTTCGAGACTTTCCTTAATACTGCCAAGCTCTTTGACTATGTCTTTACGACAGATATCGACTGTATCAGCCGGTATAAGACTGCGCTTGGTCATGACCGTGTTTATTTCCTGCCATTTGCTGCTCAGCCAAAGGTTAACAATCCGATTGAGAAGTATCAGCGTAAGGATGCATTCTGCTTTGCTGGTGCCTACTATGCCAAATATCCTGAGCGTACCCGTGACCTAGGTGATTTCTTGCTAAGCCTGCCCAGTTTCAAGCCAGTAGAAATATATGACAGAAACTATGGAAAGAATGATCCTAATTATAAGTTCCCGACAGAGTATCAACCCTTTATTGTCGGTACGCTCCCCTATAGCGAAATAGACAAGGCCTACAAGGGTTATTATTACTCGATCAATCTGAACTCGATCAAGCAGTCGCAGTCGATGTTTGCACGTCGAGTCTTCGAGTTGTTGGCATCCAACACTATCAGTGTCAGTAATTTCTCACGTGGGGTCAGAGCCATGTTTGGCGATCTGGTCTTTACGGGAGATTCGGGAAGCGAGCTGGTCAGGCGGTTAAAGCATGTCGCCGGGAATCCACTGAAAGTGAAGCAGCTACGGCTGATGGCCCTACGCAAGGTCATGTTGGAACATACCTATCAGGATCGACTCGCGTACATCTATTCCAAGGTCAGCAGCACCCCACAGGAAAGTATGCTTTCTGCAGTTTGCGTCACCGCCTATGCCAGAAGCATCGAAGAGTGCGTCACCCTGATGCAACACTTCACACGTCAAGAATATGAGAACAAGCGCCTCGTAATCGTTACACCGAACGGACTGGACACCTCCGGCCTTGCTCCCGAGGGCAATGTCACTCTGCTGAGTGCATCGGACGCTCAACAGCTCAGACTGCGCGAGGTGTGCGACGGGGCATGGCTGTCAGTCATGGTGGCAGAAGACTACTATGGCCCTCACTATCTGACTGACATCATCATTGCGACACGCTACACAGACGCTCAGGTCATTGGAAAGGGGGCGCTATACAAGGTTAAAAATGGTGAGCTGCAACTGAATCATGGTGAACGTATCTATCAGGAGATGGCCGTCCTGCCAGCACGTAGCAGCCTTGCGTTTGGCTCACTAATCCCCGAGGGAAACCTTCGCGAGTGGGTCACCAGCCTCTACACCTATCACTATGAAAATGCTCGCGCATTCTCGGTGGATGAGTTCAACTACTGCATGAACGGTGCTGAGGAAGCAGAGCGCTTCGATGCGTTTAATGCCCCAACGCTGGCAACTGGTTATGGCTTGACCGAGCTCAACCAGATTGCCGAAAACTGCCAACTGTTCGAACGCAACGTCGATGAGCTGCCCGCGTTACAAGCAATCACTTTGAGCGAGTTGCTGGTACCTGCCAAGAACACCCAGGTTTCAGCCTTAATGGAAAACGGCCTGCTGACGTTCAGCTCTTCATTGTCCGACGGCAAACATGAGTATTGGTATGCCAAACGCGAGCACCATCTGTCAGAGCTCAATGTGCAAAATGACAAGCTGCGTCTGCATATGGAGACCACACCGGGACTGAACCTGCAATTTGTCCTCTTCTTTATGGACGGGAACAATGAGCGTCTCTCCCATGTGGTGAAACCTGCCAATCGCAATGTGGAAATAGCCATTCCACAGGGAACGGTATCGGTCAAGTTTGGCCTGCGGATCTATGCGGCTGGTTCGGCATCGCTCTCATCGCTCATTCTCGACTTCAAGCCACAGACTCCCTGTCAGCAACTGACATGCAACCCTTATCTGGTGATCACCAACAACTACCCCAGCTACAACGATCTCTACAAAAATGCCTTCGTTCACAGCCGTGTCAAGGCTTACAAGGAAGCCGGCGTTGCCTGCGATGTCTTCCGTTTTAAGGCAGATACTGCACTGTTCTATCATGAGTTTGAGGATATCGATGTCACCACGGGGGGCGCCGAAGCACTAGAGGTACAACTGCGACACGGTCGTTACAAGCACATCGTGATCCACTTTATCGATCGCGGGATTTGGGACGTTATCAAGCACCACTTGGACCGGGTGCGGGTGACCGTCTGGACCCATGGCGCAGATATTCAGTCCTACGAACGACGAGCCTTCCTCTATGAGACGCCCGAGCAACATGCCAAGGCGCAGATGTTGAGCGATGCGCGCCTTTCTCTGTGGCGAGAGATGCTCTGCCCCATGCACCCAAATCTGAAGATAGTGTTTGTGTCACGGTATTTGGCGGAAACATCCATGGCAGATCTGGGAATACAAATCCCGCCGCATCAATATGCAATCATCCATAACCCGATTGACACCGACTTCTTTGAATACAAACCCAAGCCTGCAGAGCAGAGAAAGAAAATTCTGTCCATCCGCCCCTACGCCTCCCGCGTATATGCCAACGATCTGATGGTCGAAGCGATTCTGGAACTGCAGAAATATGAGTTCTTTAAAGAGCTGGAGTTTAGAATCATCGGCGATGGCCCACTATTTGACGAGGTTCTCGCCCCCATCGTGGGACTGGATAACGTTATTATTGAACGCCGCTTTGTCAACCGTCATGAGATTAAGGCGCTGCACCAGCAATATGGGCTCTTTATGTGTCCCACTCGGATGGATACGCAAGGCGTATCCCGTGATGAAGCAATGTCATCCGGGCTGGTGCCACTCACTAATGCTGTAGCTGCTGTACCTGAGTTTGTTGATAATTCTTGTGCAGTGTTGTCTCACGACGATGACTATGAAGGAATTGTACGTGGCATTGTTGAGCTTTATGAAAATGAAGATATTTTTATCAAAAAAACAAATCTGGCACGGGAAAATGCATACATAAAGTGCAACGCAAGACACATAATAAATAATGAACTTTCGTTGCTAGAAACTCGTGAGGAACAATACCATCGTGAAATTTGAAAGCTTTAGTGTAGATAATATAAAAAAAGACTGCCTATATAACTCGAATGAAGTGACCATCTACAAGGAACTGAATGAAAAGGTAAGGATAGATTGTGTCTGCAACTTTAGAAAAGACAGCAAACATACTATTATATTCATGCCATCAGCCCAGCCCAAAAAAGATGAGATTCAGAATCCGATCTTCCATAGATGGTCTTGGAGTAAGTATCTAAAAGAACAGTCAATAATAACATTTAGCGATCCAAGTTTATATGGTGCTAAGCTACATGGTGGCTGGTTTATATCTGGCGATGAAAACATTGACTATATAGAAGAAATGGCAGTTTTTGCAAAGGAACTTCTAATAAAACTAAATTTAAGCGAAAACAAAATAATTATTTATGGATCATCAATGGGGGGGTTTGGTGCACTAATGCTATCGAGTAAAATCGAGAACTCCTACGCTATTGCTGAAGTCCCACAGTTAAATCTATTAAATTACCCATATAAATCATCTCTTCATGAAATAGAGAAAAATTCTATCAATAACAAACTAGAGAATTTTTATCTTAAGCATCCGGAGCGGATTGATGTTTACGAACGTTTCCTGAAAGAAAGCTATATCCCACCATTTACTATTCTCACAAATAGAGAAGACAATGAAATTCAAGAACATCTAGAATTCATTTCTAAGTTGACAAAAAATGGCAGAGCCTTTAATTTTTCTGGTGACATAAACATTTCAATAAATTCTAGATTTATTGGTCATCGCCCTTTGGATACATCTATAAGTGTTAGCATCATAAAAAGCAGGATTATTGAAGGCTGGAATGTTGTCAATAATCGCCTTGAGATTAATAAGAAAGCTCAATTATTTTTCTCAAATGAAATTAATGAAATACATAGTAGAATACCTGCATTTTTACCTCATAAACATGACTACAGAAACACCGAGTATATTCCAGATGGAGAATTTGCACATTTAAAGCACTATAGCATTAATGGTGCAGACCCTCACTCTGAAAACAAAGTAACTCAAGTAAATGGTGGTTTAAAAGCTTGGTCAGTTTGGCATAGTTCTGGAAGAACAGATGAAGAGCAACTTAAGATTGCGAAATTTGTCGGCATGCAACTTGTCAATGCGCAACTTATATCTGGTGAAGTTCCACTAAACAAATATAATAGTGGCTATTATTCATATGATAAAGGCTGGATATCTGGCATACAGCTCAAAAATGTTGCGTTATGGGCTAGACTTTGGTCTATAGAAAATGACCGTGAAATAAAGTCCAAGCTGTACGATGCCATTTATGCCATGCTAAAGTGCTATCTCCGTCCAATCGCTGATGGTGGAGTAATTTCATCCTTGATTGATGTTGACAACACGTTGTCAGATTTTCTACTACCACAAGAATATCCAATTCCTGGCAAATCGAAACAACGACATGTTCTAAATGGTGCTCAATTCGCTGTTCTATCTATTCTTGATGCTGCGATTATTCTTGACGATGTGGACTTGAAAGCTAAAGCGATTAAGTATGAAGAAGCACTATTCGAGGTGGCAAATCTTGCAACTTGGGATGGTGGTGAGAATGTTGTCACCTCATATGGACTTGAGTACTATACTGGTTTAAGTGAAAAGCCGCTCTTGAGCAACGCTCCTTATCATATAACTCATTGTGTGTTGGGTGCTATTCTCTACAAAGCTTTTAGTAGAGAAAGCTGGTTGACATTGACAGACAAATGGATAAGTTCAATACAATAAGAACAATAAAACGACATGTGGTAGGGGTAACCCTATCACTTTTTCAAGGAAACTCATGATAAACATTATAACGCCTTTTTATCATGCAAGTAATCGTGGGGAGATAAGTTCTTCTATCACGAGATTGAGTAATGCCATCAGTTCATTATCTCCCTATGAACAAGAAAGTATATATATAACAAGTAATATTAAAGAAATCCTCTCTAAGCATGGGATAGTGAGTCGCGTTCTTAATTTTAACCGTGGAGATTTTTCTCCTGGCGTTGCACGGAACGAAGCAATTAAATCATGTGGTTCTAAATATATTTTTATCTTTGATGCTGACCTAATGAGCCAAGCGTCGCTAATAATACACATACAGTCATTGCTCAGTCAGCCCGATTATTGTAGGCCTCCATTCTTCGAAATGTACCCCTGCCTCTATCTGACCAAAGAAGAGACGGAGCAGTTTGACGGGGATTTTCAGGGCTGTCTGGAGTCCTTCTTACGTGGTGAAAACCACAGGGTGGAGGGCATCGCCCTGGCCAGCAGTTGCCTGCTGATGAACCGCGAGTGGTTCTTGCAGCTAGGGGGCTTTGACGAACAGTTTGTCGGCCATGGCGGCGAAGATCTGGAGCTGATAGACCGGCTCACCCGCCACTATCCCATAGGGCCGAGGCCGGATGACTATGCCCTCAATATCAAGGCCCAGCATCCGGGAGATTATCAGGGCTTTCGCCGCTATTTCAGCTACTATGCCCTCCCCCACCTGTTTGCCGGTCGCTTCCTGGTGCATCAATGGCATCCGCGCCCCCTGACGCACCCTTATCACAAGCGACGGGCGGGCAATGATCAGTTGCTGGAACAGATGCTGTCACGCAGCGAGGCTGAGCGAGGCCCCCTGAAGGGGCCCGTGGTGCCCTGCAATGATCTCAATGGCGAGCTGCCGGACTTTCGGGAGTGGATGATCCGCGTGCAGGAAGAGGCGGGGTATCCCGTCAGCGAGTACCCTGGGCTGTTACGTTGGCAGGATGGGATCACGCTCAGGCGCCCGCTGTGGCGCAAAGTTCGCAAGCTGTACCTCAACCCACGGGCTTTTTTCAGAGACATGTTCAAACCCACATCTCGCTGAATCTTATTATTTGAGCAACTTGTATGACTCTATGGACTCAATCTGGCGGCATTATGGCTCGCAGCGCCCAGATCAGCACCTGCCTTGACCAGCCGTTGGCGCGTTTCACTTCTGATGCCACGCCCCAACCTGGCGATGTGCTGGTTGGCTGGGGCCAGAAGGCCAATGCCCGCCAGATCAAGCAGCAGGCACAGGATCTTGGCCTGCCCTATTGGCAGCTGGAAGATGGCTTTATCGGCTATATCGGCCATCCGGCCAAGGGCGGCAAGGCGGTGTCCCTTATCGCCGATCCGGTCGGTATCTATTACGATGCCCGCCAGCCCAGCCAGCTTGAACAGCTGATCGCCACCCCCTGTGACGCCGCCATGCTGGCGCGAGCCGAGCGGCTTGTCCATGAACTGGTACGCCTTGGGGTCACCAAATACAACTGCTATGCCGGGCGACCCGCCCCTCTCTCTTCTTGTTCGGCGACCAGCCTGACGGCGAAGGATGTGGGTGGGCTGCCTGTGGCGCTGGCCCAGCGTCTGCAGCAAGATGGCAGGCCCTGCGTCTTGCTGGTGGATCAGGTGGCCGGGGATCTCTCCATTCCCGGCGCCCTGGCCAACGAAGCGGACTTTATCGCCATGGTGGAGGCGGCGCGGCGCAATCATCCCGATGCCCGTCTCTTGCTTCGCACCCACCCGGATACCCGCTTTGGCAAAAAGAGTGGCGTGCTGGCCAGACTGAAACTGAGGGATGTAGAGATCGTTGCCGACCATTGTCATCCCCATGCCCTGCTCAACCTGGTGGACGCCGTTTACACAGTGTCATCCCAGCTTGGCTTCGAGGCGCTGCTGCTCGGCAAATCGGTGTATTGCTTCGGCATGCCGTTTTATGCGGGTTGGGGTCTGACCCAGGACAGCAAGCCGTGTGAACGCCGCAACGTTCAGGTGTCACTGGCCCAGCTGGTGGCGGCGGCACTGATCTGCTATCCCCGCTATCTGGATCCCGTGCTTGGCCAGTGCTGCGAGGTGGAAGAGGTGATCGCCATCATCGCCCGCCAACAGAAGGCCGCTCCCCGCTGGCGCAGGCTCTATCTGGTGGGATTCTCCTTGTGGAAGCGCGCCTTTATGCAGGCCTTCTGCCAGCCCCTGGCCGAGGAGCTCTGTTTTGTGCGCAAACCGCCAAAACGGCTGACCGGTGACGAGCAGGTGCTGGTGTGGGGCAGTCGTTACCCCGAGCTCACCTCGGCCATTCGGGTGGAAGATGGCTTTATCCGCTCCAGGGGGCTTGGCTCCAACCTGTGCCGCCCCTCTTCCCTGTCGCTGGATCCGGTCGGGATCTATTTCGACAGCCGCAGCCCCAGCGGGCTCGAGCAGTTGCTCAATTATCAGGAGCTGACACGGTCACAGCTCGATCGGGGCGAGCAACTGCTCACCCTGCTGCGCGAAAACAAGGTGAGCAAATACAATGTCGGCACCCCGGAGCACTTCACGCCTCCCGCCGATGGCCGTCCCCTGGTGCTGGTGGTGGGCCAGGTGGATGGGGATGCCTCCATCCTGACCGGCAGCCCGACCATTCGCAGCAACGAGCAGCTGCTGTGGGCGGTGCGCGCCGCCAAGCCAGAGGCCCACATCCTCTACAAACCCCACCCGGATGTGGTGGCGGGTAATCGGGCCGGGGCCATTTCTGCGGCCTGCCTAGCAGAGTGCGTGGACAGCCAGGTGCTGGATATCGGCCTGACCAGCCTCTATCCCCACGTGGACGAGCTGCACACCATGACCTCCCTGAGCGGCTTCGAAGCCCTGGTGCAGGGGGTCAAGGTCACGACCTGGGGCCAGCCCTTCTACAGTGGCTGGGGACTGACCACGGATGCCCATCCCCCGGCCCGGCGCCAGCGCTCGCTCCCCCTGGCGGCACTGGTCTATCTGACCCTGGTGGCCTATCCGCTCTATATCGATTGGCAGAGCGGACTCTGGATAAGTCCGGAACAGTTGATCCGCCAACTGGCCGCACAAGGCCAATCATCCGGCCGCAAGTCGAGCCACTGGCAGCGCTGGCAAGTCAAGCTGAGTTATCTGGCACAGACCCTGCTGCAACGCCCCTCCCTTCCCCAGTTGATGAGATAAGTCGTACATGAAGATTTTGCTGCTGCAAGGACCGCTCGGCCCCTTCTTTCAGACCCTCAGCCAGGCGCTTTCCGACGCCGGTCACGAGGTCTACAAGATCCATTTCAACGGGGGGGATGAGTGCTGGCGCTGCGTGGGCCATAGTGAACGCTTCACCGGCAAGCCGGATACCTGGAACACCTTCTTTCGCCGCTTCATCAAGCGCCATGGTATCGACAGCCTCATCTGTTACGGTGATTGCCGTTACTACCATCAGCAGGCCATCCGTATCTGCAAGCTGAAAAAAATCCGTGTCTGGGCCATGGAGGAGGGTTATCTGCGCCCCGACTTCGTAACCCTGGAGCAAGGGGGCGTCAATGCCTTCAGCCCGCTCTATGCCAGGCGTGACTCGCTGGCCGAGATGACGTGGCCAGCGCCTTATGAGGCGCCGCTGAAGGTGGGCAAGACCTTCGCCCGCCGGGCCTGGTATGCCAGCCGCTACCACATCAACAAGAACCTGTTGCGCTGGCGCTACCCCCATTTCGTCAATCACAGGCCCTGGAGTCTCTATCAGGAGGCCAGGGGCTGGGTCGCTGGAGGGGTGGTGAAGTGGAAGCACAGATGGAGCGATCGCTCCCTGCTCAAGGCACTGCCCCGGCACAAGGGACACATCTTCTTCGTGCCGCTCCAGGTTACCGAGGACTTTCAGATCCGGGAGCATTCGGATTTGAGCGGGGTGGAGGAGATGGTCGCCCAGGTGATGAACTCCTTCGCCGAGCACGCCCGCCGCGAGGATGTGCTGCTGTTCAAACACCACCCCATGGATCGGGGCTATGTCAGCTATCAGCCCCAGATCAACCGCCTGGTGACGCTGCTCGGGCTGGAGGGGCGGGTGTTCTATGGCTATGAGCTGCCACTGCCCACCCTCTATCCGCTGCTCAAGGGGGTCATCACCATCAACAGCACGGTGGGCCTCTCCGCCCTGCTGCACCAGGTGCCGACCTTCTGCATGGGGCGGGCCCTCTACGACCTGCCAGGGCTCACCACCCGGGGCACACTGGCGAAGTTCTGGCACAAGCAGAGCCCGGTTTGCAGCGAGACCTTCGAGCAGATGCGCCAGTCCTTGCTGCATCTGACCCAGCTCAATGCCAGCTTCTACCGTCATCTGGACATAGGTGCCATGGCCGTGGTGGAGAAGATCCAGCAGCACAATGTGCAGTCCCTCTCTGCCCAGAAGAGTCAACGCGCGGCAACACCTTCCGGCGTTGTCGGGGCCTTGGCCATTCTGAGCGCATTCTGCCTCCTGACCGAGGAGATGCTCACTCCGGTGACCATGCTCTAGGCCATACCGAGCATGAAAAAGCCCGCGACTGCGGGCTTTTTTGTCTCTGGCTTTTGTATCAGGTCATACGCTGCGGGGACGCAGGTGGGCGTGCCAGCGGGCCTCCCACTTCTTGAACAGCCAGACGATGGCGAAGGTGAGCAGCATATAGAGCAGGCCTGCGGTCAGGAAGGCCTCGAACGGGCTGTAGTAGCGGGAGTTGATGATCCGCGCCGCACCTGTCAGGTCGACTATGGTGATGATGCCCGCCACCGCCGAGCCCTGCAGCATGAAGATCACCTCGTTGCTGTAGGCGGGCAGCGCACGGCGAAACGAGTTGGGCAAGATGATGCGGGTGAGGGTCTGCCAGCGGCTCATGCCGAAGGCACTGGCCGCCTCAATCTGCCCCTTTGGCATGTTCAGCACGGCGCCGCGCACTATCTCGGCGGTGTAGGCGCCTGTGTTGAGGGTGAACGCCAGCAGGGCGCAGAACCAGGCCTCGGAGAAGAGCACCCAGGCGGGGCCGTTCTTGAGCCACTCCCACTGGGCGGCGCCGTAGTAGATGATGAACAGCTGCACCAGCAGTGGGGTGCCGCGGAAGAAGTAGATATAGGCCCAGATCGGCCCCTTGATCAGCCAGTTGCGGCTGTTGCGCAGTATGCCCATGGGCACCGCCAGCATGAGGCCGAGCATGAGGGAGGCCGCCACCAGCCAGATGGTGGTATAGAAGCCCTCCCAGTAGGTGGGCCACTCCGTGAGAATGATGGAGAAATCCATGGCTTACCTCGTCTTGATCGTGATGGAGATACGCTCGGCACTGACACCGCGACGATCACAGTAAACGAATGACTGCATTGAATACGGCATGGTTTACCTCGTCTTGATGGCGTAGTGACGCTCGGCCCACTTGAGCGCCGAGGTCGAGACCGCGGTGAAGATCAGGAAGATCAACGCCACCGCCATGTAGAAGGTAAAGGGTTGCTGGGTCGAGCCCGCCGCCAGGGACGCCTTTCGTACCATGTCATCGAGCCCGATGATGGAGACCAGGGCCGTGGTTTTGAGCAATACCAGCCAGTTGTTGCCAAAGCCCGGCAGGGCGTGACGCATCATCTGGGGGAAGAGGATCCGCACAAACACCTGGGTCGCCCGCATGCCAAAGGCGCGTGCCGCCTCGAGCTCCCCCTTGTCCACCGCCAGGATGGCGCCGCGGAAGGTCTCGGTCATGTAGGCACCGAAGATGAAGCCTATGGTGGCGACCCCGGCCGCAAAGGGGCTGATGTCGATGTAATCCGGCAGCAATGAGACCCACTCCTGGTTCGGGTTGCTCTCCAGCAGGTAGTTGTTGTAGGCCTCGTTGACCCAGGTGCAGATCCCGTTGATCAGCACCTGGCCGCCGAAGAACAGCAGCATCATCAGCACCAGATCCGGAATGCCGCGAATGACGGTGGTGTAGGCGGTCGCGATGCCGCGCGCCCACTTGTAGGGGGAGAGCTTGGCCAGGGCGCCCAGCATGCCGAGCACCAGCGCCAGCAGCAGAGAGGCCAGCGCCACCTCCAGGGTGACCCAGGCCCCCTCCAGCAGGGAGGTTTCGTATCCTTTCAAATCAAACATATGCGGCTCCATTGCAACGCATTGAGCGGGCTTGCCCGTCCCAATATCCTTTCAAACCAAACACATGCAGCTCCATTGCAACTAAGCGGGCCCATCGCTCCCTTGCGAGAGACAACGGGCCCGATGAGGACAGACGAGGGTCAACCTGTCGTGATGATCCGCCGCAATCCCTTCGGCGGCTACCAGAGTAGCGCGCCTGGGAGTTACTCGCCGTACACGTCGAAGTCGAAGTACTTGTCGTTGATTTCCTTGTACTTGCCGTTGGCGCGCAGGGCCAGGATGGCGGCGTTGAATTTCTCTTTCAGATCCTTGTCAGCCTTGCGCACCGCGATGCCGGCACCCTCGCCAAACCACTTGGGATCGGTCAGCTTGGGCCCCACGAACTCGAAGGCATCGCCGCCCTCTTTCTTCAGCAGGCCGTCGCTGATGGCGGCGGAGTCGGCCATCACATAGTCAACCCGACCGGATTTCAGATCGAGATAGGCCTCGTCCGCGGTGCCGTAGCGCTTGATGGTGGCATTGGGGAAATTGTCTGTGATGTAGGTGTCCATGGAGGTGGCGCGCTGCACGGCGATGGTCTTGCCATCCATGAAGGCCTTGTCGAGCTGCACCTCGGTGCCTTTCTTGGCGGCGAAGCGGGCCGGAATGTGCTGGTACTTCTGGGTGAAGTCCACCTTCTTCTTGCGCTCTTCGGTGATGTCCATGGTGGCGATGATGGCGTCATACTTGCGTGACAGCAGCGCCGGAATGATGCCATCCCAATCCTGCTTGATCAGGGTGCACTTCACCTTCATCTCTTCGCACAGGGCGTTGGCGATGTCGATGTCAAAGCCTTTCACCTCGCCGCTCGGCTCGGTCCAGGAGAAGGGAGGATAGGCACCTTCCACCCCGATCCGCACCTCTTTCCACTCCTTGGCCATCAGGCTACCGGAACACAGGGCCGTCATCACGGCAGTCGCCAGCATCAGCTTGTTCATGTATCTCTCCTTGATAAACACGTCGATCGTTGAAAACGCAGAATATTGAAAATACCGCTCCTCCATCAATAGATGGAAGAGATGAATTGCTTGAACCGCTCCGACTTGGGATGGGCGAAGATCTCCTTGGGATTGCCCTCCTCCTCCACCCGCCCCTGATGCAGGAACATCACCTTGTTGGAGACGTCACGGGCGAACGACATCTCGTGGGTCACCACCAGCATGGTGCGCCCCTCTTCCGCCAGCTCGCGCATCAGGCCGAGCACCTCCCCCACCAGCTCGGGATCGAGCGCCGAGGTGGGCTCGTCGAACAGCATCACCTCGGGCTCGACCGCCAGGGCGCGGGCGATGGCCGCCCGCTGCTGCTGGCCGCCGGAGAGGTGGCCGGGGTAGTAGTCGCGCCGCTCCCACAGCCCCACCCGGTTGAGCAGCTGCTCCGCCTTGGCGATGGCCTCGGCACGGGGCACCTTGAGCACCTGGATCGGGACTTCGATGATGTTCTGCATGATGGTCATGTGGGACCAGAGGTTGAAGCTTTGAAACACCATGGCCAGGCGGCTGCGAATGCGCTCCACCTGACGCATGTCCTCAGGCAGGCGTTCACCGGCCCGATTGCTCTTCATGCGGATCAGCTCGCCATGGAGTGAGACCGTGCCGGAAGAGGGGGTTTCCAGCAGATTGATACAGCGTAGAAAGGTCGACTTCCCCGAACCCGAGGAGCCGATCAGGGAGATCACATCCCCCTTGCGGGCCGTCATATCGATGCCCTTGAGCACTTCGTGGGTGCCAAAATACTTGTGCAGTTCACGAACTTCCAGTGCGGCAACGTCGCTCATCCATTACAACCTTGTCTGTCCCTAGACGCCGCTACGGCGTGACTCCACCATCGTAAATTTAACAAAAAGTTAACCGATGGCAACCTTCAGCGAAAATATCATTCAGGTAGTTAAAAAACAATACAGAACCGAGGTATTTAGTGGTTTATCTGTATTTTTATTGGCCTTGATGGTATTTTTCAGCACTTTGTCTGCATAAAATCCGCTTTGCGCCGTCTCCAGAATACCGCCTTTTTATACCCGGAACGCACCAGTAGCAAGAAGATTCAGCCATTTCAGTCAGAAGCCGTTCAGAGTCACTTTATTCACCCCGCTTCGGCTGAACAAAACGCACTTTTTTCTGAATGAAATTGATTTTATTGGCGATGACGGCCCGAGATCAGAGGGCTCCGGGAAGGCGGTCTCGCCATGGAAAAGTAACAAACCGATAAAAAAAGGGTCGAATGAGGCATACAAACTCGTGGATTTATGACTCTTGGCCAATAAGTAGTGGTAATGTGTCGTTTTCCCAGTTTTGTGACCGAGGCCCCAATGTTGCTGAATGTGTTGCTGATCCTGCTGCCGCTAGGTGTCGGCTATCTTGTCCCCCTCTCCTCCACCCGGCTCATCAAGCTGATCAATCAATCCCTCGGCAAGATGGTCTATCTCATCCTGTTCCTGATGGGGCTGGGGCTGGCCTATGTGGAGAACCTCGGCAGCAACCTGGCGGTGATCTTCAAGGTGGCCGGGGTGATGCTGGCCGCCATCACCGCCTGCAACCTGCTGGCGCTCTGGTGGCTGGACAGACGCAGCCCCCCCACCCACGAGTCGAGCGATGCCAGGATGCCGAGCAAGCTGCATCTGCTGTGGGAGTCGCTCCAGCTCTGCTTCGTGGTGCTCGGCGGCGTGCTGCTGGGGCTGCTGGTAGACTTGCGCGCCCTGCCCATCGACAAGTGGAGCGAGTGGGCCCTGATGCTGTTGCTGCTGCTCATCGGCATCCAGATGCGCAACTCCGGCATGCGGCTGCGCCAGATCCTGCTCAACCCCTGGGGCATGAAGATAGCCGCCACCGTCATCCTCAGCAGCTGGTTCGGCAGCCTGCTGGCCTCACAACTGCTGGGCATGCCCTTTGCCCATGGTCTGGCGATGAGCTCCAGCTTCGGCTGGTATTCGCTCTCCGGCATCCTGGTGGCCGACAAGCTGGGGCCTGTGCTCGGCTCCGCCGCCTTCATCAACGATCTGGGGCGCGAGCTCATCGCCATCCTCATCATTCCGGTGCTGATGCGTCGCCACCCCTCCGCCGCCATCGGGTACGGTGGTGCCACCGCGCTGGACTTCACCCTGCCGGTCATCCAGAAATCCGGCGGCATCCAGGTGGTCCCTGTGGCCATCGTCTCGGGCTTTATCCTGAGCCTGCTCGGCCCCATCCTGATCCTGGGCTTCCTCGCTATCTGAGTCTGGAGGAAGCCCCCAGGCGAACAAAAGCCCGGCAGCAGTGCCGGGCTTTTCGTTTACTGACGGGCGCACACTGGCTCAGGTTCGCCACTGGCCGCCGCTCATCACCCTCTCGATGGCGAGGTGCTCCGGTGCTATCAGCAGCAGATCCGCATCCTGCCCCACTCCTATCACCCCCTTGCCCGCCAGCCCCAGGGCCCGCGCCGGATTGGCCGTGACCACCCCGAGGGCGACCTCGAGCGACACCCCGAGGGCGCAGGCGCGGACGCACTCCTGCCACAGGCTGGCAATCTGGCCGCAGCGCATCTCCACAAGGCGCCCCTCGCCGTCAAAGCGCGGCAGGCTGGCGTTGGCATCCGAGCTGAAGCTGATGCGATCGGCAGGCACCCCGGCCGCCAGCAGCGCCACCAGCGCCTCTGCCGCCAGTTGCTCGCCATCGTCCAGCAGCTCGGGGAAGCTCGAGGTGGTGAGATCGATCCAGCCCCCCGCCCGGCCCCAGTCGATGGCCTCGGCAAAGAGCCAGGGGTTGCGGTTGCAGTGGGTGGGATAGAGCTGGCGCAGGGGGATGTCGGTGCCATCGCGCAGGGCCCGCAGGGGGGCCAGGGCCCCGCGGCCATCCCCGACGTGGAAGAAGCTGACCCCGCTCTTGCCCGCGAGCAGCCCGGCCACCCGCGCCTCGCTCACCAGCCGCGCCAGCTCGTCATGAGTCGGCGCACTGGATCTATGATCGCTGATGGCCAGCTCCCCCACCCCCAGCACCTCGGGGATCAACATGATGTCCGACTCCACCCTGCCGGTGAGGGTCTTGACCGGCAGGTGATAGGAGCCGGTATACATGTAAGCGCTCACCCCGGCGGCGCGAAGCTCGCGCACCTTGCCGAGCACCTGGGCCGGGGTGCGGGTCAGGCTGTCGGTGCCGAGCGCCGCCACCAGCGTGGTGACCCCGGCCTTGAGGGCCTCCCCCGCCGCGAGTTCAGGGGTACGGAAGACAAAGCCCCCCTCCCCACCGCCCCCCGTGATGTGGGCCAGAGGATCCACCAGCCCGGGCACCAGATAGCGGCCACGGCCGTCGACGCGCACCAGCGGCCAGTCAAGGGGGACCGTCAGCCCCTTGCCCAGCCAGGCGATACGGCCGTCGGCCACCAGCAGATCCTGCTGGCCGAGCGGGGCCGGGCTATGAATTTCCGCACCCTCGATCAGGGTCAACATGGGTTATCTCCTTGTTTCATCACCACTTGCCGCGAAAAAAGAGAGGGAGCAAGCTCCCTCCCTCCATCAGCCACCATAGATATCGTACTTGAAGTACTTCTGGTTGATCTCCTGATACTTGCCATTGGCCCGCAGGGTCTTGATCGCCTCGTCCAGTTTGGCCTTGAGATCCTGATCGCCCTTGCGTACCGCAATCCCCATGCCGTCACCAAACCACTGGCGATCGGTCAGGGCCGGCCCCACATACTCGAACTTGTCCCCGCCAGCCTTGCCGAGCAGCCCCTGATCGATGGCCGAGGCATCGGCCAGCAAGGCCAGCACCCGGCCCGCCTTCAGATCGAGATAGGCCTCATCGGCATTGCCGTAACGCACTATGGTGACATCGGAGCCAAAGTTGTCCGTCAGGTACTTGTCGTGGGTGGTGGCGCGCTGCACACCGATGCGCTTGCCTGCCATCCCCGCCGGGGTCAGCGCCAGCTCGGTGCCCTTGACCGCCACGAAGCGGTTGGGGATATGGGCATATTTCTCGGTGAAATCCACCTTCTTGCGCCGCTCGTCGGTGATCGACATGGCGGCGATGATCGCATCGTATTTGCGCGACAGCAGGGCCGGGATCATGCCGTCCCAATCCTGTGCCACCAGCTCGCACTTGACGGCCATCTGCTGGCACAGGGCATGGGCGAGATCGATGTCAAAGCCCTTGATCTCCCCCGACGCATCGGTCCAGGAGAAGGGGGGATAGGCGCCTTCCACACCGAAGCGCACGGTTTTCCACTCCTTGGCCGTGACGGGGGTGGTGAGCAGGCAGGCAGCAAACAGGGCTGACAGGGTCAGTTTGGTATTCATCATGAGTACTCCATTACAAAGCGCACAGGCGCGGTCAAGGCATCGCAAGCGTGGGCAAGCGATGGCCAACAAACGGCAAAACGCGGATGAGCGAGATCACGCCCCCGTGGGTATCAATGATCGACAGATATCAATGATCGGCGGGCGTCAATGAGCTGCTCCGGGGCCTCGACTTATTCGTCGAACCACTCGGAGAGGTAGAAAGGCTTGAAGTAGAAGGCCAGAAAGAAACCTCTGGCTTTGCGCATCATGATGGTCTGTCGCGTCCTGTGACAAAGATGAGAGCCACCTTAGCACGCCTCAAATTTGCCCTGCAAGAGGGGCTTGTGGGGCCAACGCAACATCCTGGCCATGGTCAACAGAACCAGGATCCTCTAGGCTCTGAGCACCTTGCCATCGACCCGCACACGACCCTGATCCCATGAATTACCTGGCGCACCTCCATCTGGCGGCCCACACCCGAAGCTCCCTCACCGGCAACCTGCTGGGGGACTTCGTCAAGGGGCCCCTGCCCACAGGCCTCGCGGCCCATTTCGACGAGGGGATCTGGCTGCACCGCAAAATAGATGCCTTCACCGATGCCCACCCCGAGCACAGGGCGGCGGTCGCCTGCTTCGAGGCACCCTGGCGCCGCTTTGGCGGCATCCTGGTGGACATGCTCTACGACCACTGGCTGAGCCGCCATTGGCAGCAATTTTGCCCGGATCCCCTGCCCCGCTTCCTGCAGCAGAGCTATGGCCAGCTACTGGCGGATCACGCCCGCCTGCCGGATGGCCTGCCAATGGCCCTCAGGCGGATGGCCGAGCAGGACTGGATCGCCTCGTACCGGCACCGGGAGGGGCTGAGTCAGGCCCTCAACGGCATAGGCCGGCGCCTGCGTCGCCCCCAGCTGCTGGGGGAGGCGCTTCATACCCTGGATGAGGGCCGCTGGCGCGACTGCGAACGGGGGTTTCTGCGCTTCTATCCCGAGGTGATGCGCTTTAGTGAGCGGCAACTCACCCACTACCGCAGGGGCCAGGACGAGGCAGGATCAACACAATGAAAAACGCCCCGAGCGGGGCGTTGAGAGGGCGCAATTAGCGGGCTTCATCCTTCTTCTTGCGAATGCTCAGACCCAGCTCGCGGCCGCGCAGACGGGCGTAATAGATGGTGCCGACGAAGGCCAGGGTGGTGAACACCAGCTCCACCACCGCCAGCCACCGCTCCCCCTCGTCCGTGGTGATCAGGGTCAGGGCGTGGAGGAAGTAGGGCATCAGCACGAAGTTGCCCCAGGCGTGGGTGTAGGGGTTGCCCTGCACTATGCCCTTCAGGGGAAACAGCAGCGGCACAGTCCAGATCACCGGCAGCAACCAGGGGTTGAGATCCGGGTGGGGAGAGAGCCACAGATGCCAGAGCAGGACCCAGGCCAGCAGGCCGAAGAAGCCGACCAGGGTCAGCAGACGGGCGAAGCGGGTGCTCACTTGAGGATCTCCAGCACCAGCTCGGGCGGACGACCGATGCGGGCCTGGCCATTCCTGATGACGATGGGGCGCTCGATGAGCTTGGGGTGCTGGTGCATGGCGGCGATCAGTGCATCACCCTCTTGCTCGGCCAATCCCAGCTCCTTGTAGAGATCTTCCTTGGTGCGCATCAGCTGGCGCGGATCGGCAAACCCGAGCTGGCCCAGCAGGGTGCGGATATCATCCTCGCTTGGCGCCTGTTCCAGATAGAGCACCACCTCGGGGGCTATCCCCTGCTGTTCCAGCAAGGCCAGGGTTTCACGGCTCTTGGAGCAGCGCGGATTGTGATAGATTTGGGTCTCGCTCATGGTAACTCCCTGATATTGCAAGATGGGACAACAAATGGCGCTATTGTAGGGGAAACGGATGGGCAGGGTAAGCGGGAGGGCGGTGGAAATGAAACGAATATGTTGGCTGATTGTGGCCGCCTTGCTGGGCGCCTGCACGCCGGCCCCCCAGTTCATCGACGGGGCGGGCAAAAACCTCAGCCTGAGCACCCTGGCGGGCAAGCCCCTGCTGGTCAACTACTTCGCCCCCTGGTGCGCCCCCTGCCTGCGGGAGATGCCCCTGCTCGCGGCGCTGCACCGGGAGGGAAAGATAGGGGTGATCGCCATCAACTATGATCCCGCCTCCCCCGCCGAGCTGGCCGAGCTGGCCCGGCGATACCAGATAGCCGTGCCCCTGATGGTCCCTCTCGATGAGGCCAGCCTCCCCTTCCCAAGGCCTGGCGCGCTGCCCACCAGCTACCTGCTCGATGGCAAGGGGCGGTTGCAAAAGACCCTGGTGGGGGAGCTCGATGAGCACAAGCTCGCCGCCATCCGGGCCTGGGCCGCCACACAAGCCTCCTCGGCACGGCCCTGATGGCCCCATGACGACAAGGGATGCACCATCTCTGGTGCACCCCGTTTCATTCAGGCGTGGTCAGCCGGACTAGCCCTTCAGGCTGTCCAGATCCTTCTTGGCCCGCTCCAGCTGGGTGATGCGCGCCTCGATGCGGGCCAGGGTCAGTTTGTCGCTGGTGGTGCCACGGGCCACAATCAGCTCGTCGATGGCCGCCTGGTAGTCACCGCGCAGGGAGAGGGTCTCCGCCCGCGCCATGTGCAGGTCCGTCATCCGTCCCGCCTTGCGATAGGCATCCGACAGCAGGCTCCAGGCCAGGCTGTTCTCGTCGTGCTCCCGGGCATAAGGGTCCAGCAGGGCGATGGACTTCTGGTAGTTGCCCGCCTCCAGATAGGCGTTGCCGAGGTTGACCACCACCACCTCGTTGTCCGGCATCCGGGTGCGGAAGCGCTCCAGCCGGGCGATGGCCTGGGCGCTGCGCCCCTTGGCGAGATCGATGTCGGTCAGGGCATCCACCACGAAGAGATCTTCCGGATGGCGGGCGGCCAGGCTCTGCATCAGGGTATCGGCCTCGTCGGTGCGCTTGAGCTGCAGCAAGGCCAGCGCCTTGCCATAGGTGGCGGCGTCTTTCAGGGGGTAGTCCCCCTTCTGCAGGCGGCTGTCGAAATAGGTGAGCAGCGCCTGGGGGCTCTCGGTGCCGTAGCGCACCTGGATGCGCACCTTGGCCAGCCAGAAGTCGAGGCTGGGAGGCAGAGCGCGGCGGCCATAGCTGTTGGCGCGGGCGCGGGCTTCGCTGATCCGGGTCTCCGGCAGGGGGTGAGTGAGCAGCATCTCGGGCGGCTTGCTGGCGTAGCGGTACTCCGCCGCCAGTTTCTGGAAGAAGCTGGCCATGCCCATGGGATCGAAACCGGCGTCATAGAGCGTCTTCATGCCGATGCGGTCCGCTTCGTACTCGTTGTCACGGGTATAGTTGATGGCCGACTGCATGGAGAGCCCGAGGGTGGTCTGCAGCGCGGCGATACCGGCGGTGGGGTTGATCACCGCCAGTGCGATGGAGCCCACCAGACCGGCCAGGGTCATGGCCGAGCTGCTCGCCTGGGCCTCCATGTAACGGGCTATGTGGCGCTGGGTCACGTGGGTGATTTCGTGAGCCAGCACCGAGGCCAGCTCGCTCTCGTTGTCGGCGTAGAGAAAGAGGCCGGTGTGCACCTTGACCCGCCCGCCGAGGAAGGCGGCCGCGTTGATGCTGGGATCATTGATGAGGAAGAAGGTAAAGGGGAAACGCACCCCGTCGGCATTGGTGAGCAGACGCTGACCAAGATCGTCGATGTATTCGCTCAGCACGGGATCATCGATGATGGGCAAGCCCGCCCGGGCAAACCGCATGAAGGCATTGCCATAGCGCACTTCCTGCTCGATGGGCAGGGCGGCAACCCCGGCGGTACCGATGTCGGGCAGCTGGTTGTTCGCTTGAGCCTGAAAGGTCGCGCTCATCAGGGATATCAGCAGGGGAAGCGATGCCATCAAGGGGGAAAAACGGGCCACAGTGTTTCTATCTCCATCAGAAGGGGCTCGGGCAGAATACCCTTGCCCATCAAGGCCCACAAGCGTTGTTTCATACTGGTATCACGGCCATAATGACCACCACGCACGCGATGGAATCCTCATGGAACAGCTCGACCTGACACCCTGGCGTTGTCCCGAGCCGCTGATCCGGCTCAAGCTCTGGCTGCGCCAGGCAAGACCCGGCCAATCCCTGCACCTCATACTGGGGGATGCCGGCTCCCGGCAGGACATTCCAGCCTACCTGCAACGCCTGGGTCACAGCGTCCGTCCCCTGGAGGAGTCCGCCGCCCGCCTCTCCTTGCTGCTCGTGGTCGGGAACCGGCCATCATGATGCCAGGCCCCGGGCTGCCCCTTTCCATCGACATGACACGGTAAAAACCAAGGAAGCCTCGATGTTAGATGTATTGAAGCGCTGGTATCAGACCCGTTTTTCCGATCCCGATGCCGTTGCCCTGTTCCTGCTGCTGGTGTTCTGCTTCGCAGTGCTCTGGCTGTTCGGCGATCTGCTGGCCCCCCTGCTGGTGGCCGTGGTGATGGCCTATCTGCTGGAGTGGCCGGTCAGCCGCCTGCAACGCACCGGGCTCTCCCGCCCCCTGGCCACCAGCCTGGTGCTGCTGCTGTTCCTCAGTGTGACCACCATGATGCTGCTGGGGCTCATCCCCACACTGGTGAGCCAGGGGGTCAACCTCGCCAAGGAGGCGCCCTCCATGCTGGCCCATGCCCAGGACGCGGTGCGCACCCTGCCGGAAAAATACCCGGAGATAGTCGACGTCAGCCTGGTCGAGACCATCATAGACAACATTCGCCAGCGCATTCTGGCCGGGGGGGAGCAGCTGGTGAGCGCCTCCCTCAGCTCCCTCATCAACGTGGTGGCCATCCTCATCTACGCCATCCTGGTGCCCCTGATGGTGTTCTTCATGCTCAAGGACAAGCAGGTGCTGATGGGCGGCCTGCGCCGCTTCCTGCCCCGCAACCGCACCCTGGTCAACCGGGTCTGGGTGGAGATGAACGACCAGATCATCAACTACATCCGCGGCAAGGTGATCGAGATCCTCATCGTCGGGGTGGCGACCTACATCCCCTTCGCCCTGATGGGGCTGCGCTACTCGGTGCTGCTGGCGGTGGCGGTCGGCTTCTCCGTACTCATCCCCTACATAGGGGCGGTGGCGGTGACCGTGCCCGTCGCCATGGTGGCCCTGTTCCAGTGGGGGCTGACCCCGGACTTCGCCTGGCTGATGGTGGCCTATCTGGTCATTCAGGCGCTCGACGGCAACCTGCTGGTGCCCCTGCTCTTCTCCGAGGCTGTCAACCTGCACCCTGTGGCCATCATCGTCGCCGTGCTGGTGTTTGGCGGACTCTGGGGATTCTGGGGGGTCTTCTTCGCCATTCCCCTGGCGACCCTGGTGAAAGCTGTGCTCAACGCCTGGCCCAAGCGGGACGAGGCGCCCCGCCCCGCCCCCTGATGAGAAGAGAGGTTTTCGCCTCTCTTTTTTTATTACCGCGAACTCATCGACCACGGACTCGGTTCCCGCCTGAATCCAGGTGAAATACAATGACGCTATCGAATTGAATTTCCAATGAAAACGGGCTTCACTGACAAGGTCATCGGCAGTATGCTCTGCCAGCCCCGACTCTGAAGGATCAGTTCATGCCCCCTGTTCGTACCCTTTACAGCGCAGCGCTTGGCGCGCTCCTGACCCTGCTGTTCGCGACCCCGGCCCGGGCCGAGGTCGATCTCGGCTCCCTCGATATCTTCGTGCAGGACAGCCCCACCAGCCCGGTACCCAAGGGGCTGGTACTGGGCGGCGCCGTCATCGGTGGCGATGCCCGCTATCAGGGCCAGGATGACACAGCCCTTGCCGTGCCCGGCTTCATCTACTTCGGCGAGCAGTTCATGTTCCTCGGGGACAGGGCCCGCTACTACTTTCACAAGGATGACAGTTTCGCCGCCTACGGTTACGGCAGGATGCGCTTTGGCAACCTGGATCCCGACGATGCCCCCGAGCTGGCCGGCATGGAGGAGCGCAAGTGGGAGCTGGAAGGGGGCGTCGGCGCCAGCCTCATCACCCCCTATGCCCTGCTCAGCACCCGCCTCAGCACGGACGTGACCGGGCGCAGCAACGGCCAGGAGCTGCTGCTGTGGGCCGACTTCCCCATATTGCGGGACAGGCTGCTCATCATGCCCGGCATGGGGATGATGATCCGAAGCAGCAAGATGGCGAACTACTACTTTGGCGGTGTCTCGGGGGGCGAGGCCAGGGGGCAACGCCCAGAGTGGGACACGGGCACCACCCTCTCCCCCATGGCGGCCATCATCACCAGCTACCGTTTCAGCCCCCACTGGATCGGCATGTTTGCCGCCAACTACGAGCGCTACGACGACGACATCGCCAACAGCCCCATAGTCCAGCACAAGGGGGAGCTCTACGCCGGCTTCGCCGTGGGTTATATCTGGTAACCCAACCGCCAACCAACAAGAAGGGAGCCATTGGCTCCCTTCTTGTTTGATGTGACTCGCAGCCGGCATGCGGCCATCACAGGGTGGCCAGAAACTCGGCCAGGGCCCGGTTGACGAACTCGGGGTTCTCCAGGGTCGAGATGTGGCCCGCCCCCGGTATCTCCCTGAAGGGGCAGGCCAGCGCCTCGGCCATCAGATAGCCCTCCAGCACCGGACGCGCCTTGTCCTCGCAGCCTGTCATCACCAGGCTCGGCATCGTCATCTCTTCGAGCCACTCGATGCGATCCTCCCGGGTCACGAAGCTGCGCCCCACCGCCACCAGGCTCGCCACCTGGTCCGCCGGCCACTGGGCCAGCCGCGCCTTGAAGCCGCTCATCAGGGCGGGATCCGGCTCATGGGCAAAGAAGAGCGGCGCCACCTGCTCGATGACGGGGGCAGGAAGGGTGCCCAGCTGCTCTATCATGGCCAGCATGCCGAGGTAGCGCTCGCAGGGGATCTGGGGCTCCCAGCCAACGAAGGTATCCATCAGCACCAGCCCCTTGAGCCGCGCCGGGGCCATCCTGGCGAGCTCCACGCCCCACATGCCACCAATCGACAGCCCCACCAGCACGCACTGCTCGATGTCGAGGGCATCGAGCAGTGCCAGGTGATCCCGGGCCAGGGTTGCCAGGGTGCAGCCACCGTCAGGGAGCACGTCGGAATCACCGTGGCCCCAGAGCTCGGGGACGATGCAGCGATAGCTGCCCTTGAGCGCCTCGACTTGTGGCGCCCACATGGCACTGTCCCACAAATAGCTGTGGCCAAAGAGCAGCACAGGGCCCTGCCCCTCGTCCAGATAGGCCATGCGGCGGCCCACAATCTCCATAAAATGCTTCATGTTATCTCCTGTTGCCAGCGGCTGCTGATGAGACGGCCGTGCAAAATCGCCATAAATGGCTTCATGTTTTTTCTGTTGCCAGCGGCTGATGAGGCGGCAGTATCAATCGCCATACCCATACAATGGCTTCATGTTTTCTTCTGTTCTGCTGGCAGCGACGGGGCGGCAGTGTAACACGCCACCCTTGGCAGTGGCGCCTCCCTGGTGCAAGCTGGGGTGGCCCACAAAAAGGACTCGAACAGGAGAAGATCATGCCGAAGGAAAAGAGCAAGAAACGCCCGCGCCTGGACAAGAAGACCTATGAACACCACCTGGCCCAGTTGCAGGAGGAGCTGGTCAAGCTGCAGGAGTGGGTCAAGCAGGAGGGGCTCAAGGTAGTGGTGCTGTTCGAGGGGCGCGATGCCGCCGGCAAGGGGGGCGTCATCAAGGCGATCACCGAGCCCCTCAATCCCCGGGTCTGCCGGGTCACCGCCCTGCCCGCGCCCTCGGACAGGGAGCGCACTCAGTGGTACTTCCAGCGCTATGCCGCCCACCTGCCGTCGGCGGGCGAGATGGTGCTGTTCGATCGCTCCTGGTACAACAGGGCCGGGGTGGAGCGGGTGATGGGCTTTTGCACCGACGCAGAATACCGCGAGTTTCTGCGTGCCTGCCCCGAGTTCGAGCGGATGCTGACGCGCTCCGGCATCACCCTCATCAAGTACTGGTTCTCGGTCAGCGACGAGGAGCAGGAGAAGCGCTTCAAGGAGCGCATCAACACCCCCATCAAGCGCTGGAAGTTCAGCCCCATGGACTTGCAGTCCCGCTCCCGCTGGGTGGAGTACTCCCGCGCCAAGGATGACATGTTCACCTACACGGATACCGAGGACTGCCCCTGGTTCGTGGTGGAGGCCGACGACAAGCGCCGTGCCCGCCTCAATTGCATCGCCCACCTGCTCGGCAAGGTGCCCTACGAGGCTATCCACTACGAGCCCATCAAGCTGCCCCCCATCAAGACCGAAGGGTATGAGCGCCCGCCCCTGACCAGCCAGACCTTCGTGCCCGACATCACCGCCGCGCTCGATACCTGATCCCCGTCACCCTGCCCGCTTGCCCGCACGGCAGGCAATAAAAAGCCGGTCATTCGACCGGCAAAAAGGCATTGAATACTACGGAAACCTGCACAACAACACCATCAGGTGCGGATATATCTGGCGGTACGGGGGAACGCCTGCTCCTTGGCATCGAACAGGTAGCAGGCCTCGGCCGGAATGCCGACGCTGTACTGCTCGCCGGTGGCCACGTCCACGTCCGAACTGGCCTTGACGGTGAAGTCGTGGCCATCCACGTCCATGTAGACGAAGGACTCGGCCCCCAGGTGTTCAGCCACCTGCACCACCCCGCTCACCCGGCTGTCGGCATGGGCGTGATCCAGCGGTACCAGGTGCTCGGGGCGAATGCCCAGCTCCACCTTGTCACCGACGGCGCCGCTGCGGGCATCGACCCGGGCACGCACGGTATCGCCAGAGGTCAGCTTGACCACGCACTCCTGCTCGCCAATCTCCAGCAACTCGCCCGCCAGGAAGTTCATCTTGGGGGAGCCGATAAAGCCCGCCACGAACTTGTTGTCCGGGTTGTGGTAGAGCTCGAGCGGGGTGCCGAACTGCTCCAGGTTGGTGGTCGCCTCGCCCTTGAGGGGGCTCAGCACCACGATGCGGTTGGCTAGCGTCATGGCCTCCACCTGATCGTGGGTCACGTAGATGATGGTGGAGTTGAGCTCCTTGTGCAGCTTGGCGATCTCGATGCGCATCTTGACCCGCAGGGCGGCGTCCAGGTTTGACAAGGGTTCGTCAAACAGGAACACCTGGGGTTGCTGCACTATGGAGCGACCGATGGCCACCCGCTGGCGCTGACCACCGGAGAGCGCCTTGGGCTTTCTGTCCAGCAGGGGCTCGAGCCCCAGGATCTCGGCGGCACGCATCACCCGCTTGTGGATGTTCTCCTTGTCCATCTTCTTGAGCTTGAGGCCGAAGGCCATGTTCTCGTAGATGTTCATGTGGGGGTAGAGGGCATAGGACTGGAACACCATGCCCACGTTGCGCTCCACCGGCGGCACGTCGTTCATGTAACGACCGCCTATGGTCAGCTCACCGCTGGTGATGTCCTCCAGCCCCGCGATCATCCGCAGCAGGGTGGACTTGCCACAGCCGGACGGGCCGACGAAGACGATGAACTCCCCTTCCTTGATGGCCAGGTTGATGTTGCGCAGCGTGTCCTTGTGGACAGCCGGATCGTAGTTTTTGCGAACGTTGTTGAGTACTACTTCAGCCATGACGAGCTCCGCTCTGAAATCTGTGCAAATCGTGATAGTCGGGGGAGCACTCCCCCGGCCATTAAAACCTTAACCTTTCACCCCACCCGCGGTGAGGCCACCCACCAGCCAGCGCTGCGCCATGAGGAAGACGACAGTGATGGGCAGGCCGGACAGCACGGCGGCGGCGGCGAAGTCACCCCACAGATAGTTCTGCGGATAGAGGTATTGCTGGGCACCGACTGCCAGGGTCAGGTTGTTCACATCCTGCAGCAGGATGGAAGCCACGGGCACCTCGGTGATGGAGCCGATGAAGGCCAGAATGAAGACCACCGCCAGGATGGGCACCGACAGGGGCAGCAGGATCAACCTGAATGCCTGCCAGGGGGTCGCACCATCGATGGCCGCCGCCTCTTCCAGGGAAGAGTCTATGGTCTCGAAGTAGCCCTTGATGGTCCAGACGTGCAGCGCGATGCCGCCCATGTAGGCCAGGATCAGGCCGCCGTGGGTGTTCAGACCCAGCCAGGGGATGTAGTCGCCAATCTTGTTGAACAGCGCATAGATGGCCACCAGTGCCAGCACCGCCGGGAACATCTGGAAGATCAGCATCCCCTGCAATATGGTCTGCTTGCCACGGAACCGCAGGCGGGCAAACGCATAGGCACAGGTGGTTGAGAGCACCACTATCATCAGGGCCGTGATGCCCGCGATCTTGATGGAGTTCCACAGCCAGGTCAGCACCGGGAACGGCGGTGGCGTGATGCTGCCATCGGCGTTGGTGATGGACATGCCGAGCGCCAGCTTCCAGTGATCCAGGGTCGGATTGGAGGGGATTATCTCCCCCACCGAGAAGTTGCCGTTACGGAACGAGATGGCGATGACCATGATCACCGGGAAGATGATCAGCGCCAGGAAGCCCCACATGACCAGGTGGGTTGCCCACACCCGGTATTTCACTGATTTGGGTTGTACGATAGCCATTGAGAAGCCTCCTTACAGCTTGTCCGCTTTGGACAATTTCAGGTTGAGCAGTGCAAGCGCGCCGACGATGAGGAAGATGGCGGTGGCGATGGCACTGGCCAGACCGTAGTCCTGACCACCCGAGCCCTGGAACGCGATCCGGTAGGTGTAGTTCACCAAGAGATCCGTGGTCCCGGCCGGGGTACTGGCCCCTATGATGTCCGGCGCCCCGTTCGTCAACAACTGGATAAGCACGAAGTTGTTGAAGTTGAAGGCAAAGGATGCAATCAACAGGGGAGTCAGCGGCTTCATCAGCAGCGGTACCGTGATCTTGAAGAAGTTCTGTACCGGACCCGCACCGTCCATGGCGGACGCCTCATAGAGATCTTCCGGGATGGCCTTGAGCAGCCCCATGCAGAGGATCATCATGTAGGGGTAGCCAAGCCAGGTGTTGACGATGAGGATCATCACCTTGGCCAGGAAGGGGGTGGTGTACCAGTCCGGCTTGATGCCGAACGCCGCTTCCAGGAACAGGTTGATCTCGCCGAAGTTCTGGTTGAACAAGCCCTTGAACACCAGGATCGAGATGAACGCCGGTATCGCATAGGGCAGGATCAGCATGACCCGGTAGAAACCGCGCCCCCTGAGCTGCTCCCACTGCACCAGACACGCCATCACCATGCCGATGGCCAGGGTGAAGGCCACCGAGCAGGCGGAGAAGATCACCGTCCAGACGAAGATCTGCATGAAGGGACCCTGGATACCCGGGTCTGTCATGATGCGGACGAAGTTCTTCCAGCCCACGCTCACCACGAAGCCAGGGGCAATGCCCTTGCCGACGAAGTGGCCATCAGCATCTATGTACTGATAGAAGCCGGTATCGCCGTTGGGCATCATCAGCTCGCCGCTCTGGTTGTCCCGCAGCAGGTTGCCGTCCTTGATAACGACACCGGACTTGAGCACGGCCCCGTCAACCAGCTGGGTGTAGAGGGGCTTTTGCGCCGCAAACTTGCGCAGGCTGCTCAGGGTCAGGTGGATGGTGCCATCGGGCAGCACCAGATCCAGGGCGCTCAGGTGAGTACGGTGATCGACGATGGCACGTATGGGTGCCGCCTGGTCGACCGCTTCCCCGTTCAGGGGTTGCAGCTGAACAACCTGTGGCTCGTCACGGACTCTGCCCTCGCGGACGGCCAGTTCACGTGCCTTGTTGTTCAGCAGGGTAAGGGGTTGACTGATAAAGGATTGGTCGTCCTGTTGCAGCAGCAGCTGAAACTGATTGTTCTCACCACCCAGGAGGGTGAAATCGAATTCACCGCCGGTCACCTTATAGATTTTTTTCAGATGGAAATCCCGTGCCTGCTCGAGAGAGAGCAAGTTGGACCCCGAATAGTTGGTGAAGGCGATGCCGATCGTGTAGGCAAGAGGGAAGATGATAAAAACAACCATGCCTGCCACACCGGGGAAGATATAGCGGTGGGCATAGGTCTTCTTGTTCATGAAGACATAGAGACCGACGGAAACGACCACCAGATCGAGCAGGGCAAACACCCACTCGCCGCTGGCATACATCATCACGGCCGCATAACCATTAAGCACTGCAATCAGTGCCGCCATGGTCCACTTCAGCCAGACGTACTTGTCTTTCTTCGGACCGGCATAGGATTCGATAGAAGGTACAACTTCCATGCCAATTAACCTTTATTGCGCCAAGAGAGATTGGAGAGAGTGGGAGGCCCGAAGGCCTCCCTGGTGCTAGCTTACTGGACGATGCGCTTGGCAGCGGTATCCAGGGCTTCGTCAACGCTCTGACGGCCAGAGGTGACGTTTTTGAGGGCTGTTTCGAAGGAAGACCAGAAACGGCTCATCTCAGGCACGGACGGCATCGGTTCGCCATTCTGGGCGTTCTGCATGGTGGCCTTGATGTTGGGGTCGGTTTCCAGGGTCTTCTGGAAGGACTTCAGCGCCACGGCACCCAGCGGCTTGTCGGCGTTCACCGGCGCCAGACCGGCATCGGTCAGCAGGTAGTTTTCCAGGAACTCGATGGCCAGATCCTTGTTCGGGCTGGCGGCGTTGATGGTGGCACCCAGCACGCCGACGAAGGCCTTGGCCGGATTACCCTTCAGGGTCGGCAGCGGCGCTACGCCGTACTTGATGCCGCTCTTGTCCAGGTTGCTCCAGGCCCAGGGACCGTTGATCATCATGGCCACTTCGCCCTTGTTGAACTTGGCATCCATGACACCGTAGTCGATGCCCTTCTCCAGGTGACCGGACTTGATCATCTCGGAGATGTAGCCGACGCCGGCCTTGGCACCCGCGTTGGCCACGCCGGTGTCTTTCACGTCATAACCGGTGGCGGTCTTCTTGAAGGCATAACCACCGTTGGCAGCCACCAGGGGATAGCTGAAGTAGGGGGTGTCATAGGCCCACATGATGGCGCGCTTGCCATTTTTCTTCAGGTCTTCGTCGATCTTGGCGATCTCTTCGAAGGTCTTGGGCGGATTGGGCAACAGATCCTTGTTGTAAATCAGGCTGACGGCTTCCACCGCGACCGGGTAGCCATAGGTCTTGCCATCAACAGTCATGGCGTCCCAGGCGAACTGCTCGAACTTGGCCTTGGTGGCGGCGTTCGGAGTCACTGGCACCAGCAGACCGGCCTTGACCCACTCACCGTAACGGTCGTGAGCCCAGAAGAAGATGTCCGGGCCGTTGCCGGTGGCGGCGGCTTGCTGGAACTTCACTTCTACCTGGTCCGGGTGCGCGACGGTCACCTTGATGCCGGTCTCGGCTTCAAACTTCTTGCCTACTTCGGCCAGGCCGTTGTAGCCCTTGTCACCGTTGATCCAGATGGTCAGCTGACCTTCGTCAATCGCAGCAGTGGCTGAGCAAGCCACACCCAGGGTAGCCAGACCGATCAGGGATGACAGCAATTTCTTTTTCATGAGCCTTTCCTTGTATTAGTTCCGCGCTGTAAGAGCATTGTGTGCGAGATGAATATTATCCCAAGCCTGCAACGCCTCACATGACACGCCTCGCATTTTTGAAATGCAATTACGTATTTTCTTCCAGAAAGTTATGAAAACATTTTCTTATTTCAGCGACTTATCGGGATTTATCGCCATATTTTTGGCCTTGCATGGAAAATTAATTACCGAAAAGAAATAAATTTACACCATTGAAAGGGGTTTCACCCCATTGAAAACCCTTTCAACTCCATTATTTTGTTTAATGTGTTAACAAAAGTACCAAGCCGGATTCCAGACTCATCTCCCCCTTAAATAAAAAGGCACCGGAGCGGACTCCGGTGCCTTTTTGCCAGAAATGGTGACTGGATCACATTATGACTGGCGCAGCAGCTGATCCTTGAGGTTGGGCGGCACGCCACGAATGGTCAGGGTGTCGGTCTGGGGATCGTAGAAGACCCGGCTGTTCAGCAATTTCTGCTCGAAGCTCAGGGTGAGGCCGCCACCTGAGCCGACAAACTTGGTCAGGCCGCGCAGGGTGGAGCGATCGGCCGGGAAGCGATCTTCCAGCTCATATTCCTGACCGATGAAGCTGTAAAAATCGAGATCGCCGTCCCCCGGCAATTCCGCCGAGAGCTCCTTGATTTCGATCTCTTCACCGGCGCTCGCCTGCTCGGTGCAATATTTGAAGACCTGCTTCTTGTAATCATTGCGCTCGGCGGGTTCGAGCTGGCGGCTGTCGCAGTAATCGTCCACCGCCTGCAGCAAGCCTTTATTTTGTACCTTGGCATCCATGCCCTCGCGGGCACCCAGCAAGTCCATGAAAAAGTCCCGCAGCTTGCGGCCGACCCGCCCCTTGCTGAAGGTGATATAACGGCGAGAGTCCGGCTGGGTTTTCCACTCGGTCAGATCGATGCGGGCCACCAGGTTGAGTTTGCCTATATCCAGATAATGAATGTGACGCAGGTCCAGCGCCTCGCTGACGGTGACGCTCTCCTTGCCCTCCAGCAGGGCGATCATCAGATAATCGACCCCCACATAGTTGTATTTGGCAATCAGCAGCACCCCCTGTTCATCGAGGGCGTGCTCCACCAGCTGCTTGACCAGCATCTGGGTCAGGGTGATCGAGAAAGGGACGAATTCGGTCTGCTCGCCAAGCAGCTGTTCGAGGGCGATGCGAAAGGCCGGAGACGGCTGTTTGAGAGCCTCTTCACCTTCTGCCAGCTCGGCGACGTCGGCTTCCGGGTCTGCAAAGAAACCGAAGCCCTTGCCACCCTTGCCGTTGTAGATGCGATGCAGTTCTGCCATCAGCCCTTGCACCGCCTCGTCGGCAGGCAGAGTCTGACTGCGGGTATCGGCGTGGGGCTGACCGTCATTGCCAGCGCGCAGGGAGTGAAGAATGATCTTGTCGATATCGAGACTCATGTCACAAAGCCATAGTGTTAGCCGAAAGGGTGAAGTATTATAAGGCGCTTTGAACCGAGATGAACCCAAGATTATGCCCATCGTATCAAAGTACAATAACGAGCAGTTTGACGCCCTGATGAACGACCTGATCACCGCCCTGGAGAAACACAAGGCGCCGGTGGATCTCAGTCTCATGGTGCTTGGCAACCTGACCACCAACATCATCAACGGTATGGCCCCGGCCCAGCGTCAGGCGATCACCGAGAAGTACATCCAGGCGCTCACCGCCTCGGTGGATCATCGCCACGATGCTCACTGAGTTTCTTCGCATTCTTTGATGTTTTTCAAGCAGATGGATCATTATGGTCGAAACCGGCAACCCCTATCGTGATAACGTTTCTCGCCTGATCACCTGGGGGCATTGGTTCTCCTTCTTCAACATCATCCTGGCCATGCTGATCGCGACCCGCTATCTGGGTTCCATCAGCTGGCCATCGACCACGCTCGGGGTCACCTATCTCATCGTCAGCTGGATAGGTCATTTCTCGTTCCTGAGCTTCGTCACCTATCTGCTGACCGTCTTCCCCTTGAGCTTCGTGCTGCCCAGGGAGAAGCCACTGCGCTTCATTTCGGCCATCATCGCCACCCTGGCGCAGGTGCTGCTGCTCATCGACACCCAGGTGTTCCAGCTGTTCAAGTTCCACTTGAATGGCCAGGTGTGGCAACTGCTGCTGGATCAGGCCCAGACCGAAGAGGGCTCTATCTGGAGCATCATCTTCGTCGCCGTGCCCACCATCTTCCTGCTGCAACTGCTGCTGTCGGCCTATGTGTGGCGCAAGATCAACAAGCGCAAGCGCCGCCAGTACGGCAATCAGGTGGGGCTGGCCCTGCTGGTCTGCTTCATGCTGACTCACCTGGTCAACAGCTGGGCCGATGCGACCCTGTATCAGCCCATCACCATGCAGCGCGCCAACTTCCCGCTCTCCTACCCCATGACAGCCCGAAGCTTCCTGGCCAAGCATGGCTGGCTCGATCTCGAGCAGTATGAGAAGAAGGCCGAGAACCAGGGCAGCGCCGAGCATCGCCTGCTCTATCCCCTGCGCCCCCTCAGCGTGAGTGCCCCGAGCGAGCACAAGAACCTGCTGGTGGTGGTGGTCGACTCCCTGCGGGCCGACATGCTCAACAACATCAACATGCCCAATCTGCAGCGCTATGCGGATCAGCACCTCAACTACAGACGCCATATGAGTGGCGGCAACGATGACGCCATGGGGATGTTCGGCCTCTTCTACGGGCTGCCCGGCCACTACTATGGCGACATCCGTGCCGACAAGCGCCCGCCGGTGCTGTTTGACGAGATGCTGCGCCAGGACTATCAGTTCGGCCTGTTCGGTGCCCTGGAAGACGCCAAGCAATATCAGCAGAGCCTGCTCGCCGGCCTGCGCAAGCAGGTGTTTGTCTCCCGCCAGAGTGATGACACTCGCCTCATCGGCGACTGGCAGCAGTGGCTTGGCACGCGCACCGCGGACAGGCCCTGGTTCTCCCTGGTCTATCTCTCGAGCCCGGGAGATTATCAGGTGCCCGCCAGCCTCAAGGGCCCCTTCCAGCCCGAGCTGACCCGGTTCAACCCGGCTACCGCCTACAGACCCGAGAACCTGCAGAAGCTGGAGAATCGCTACAAGAACTCGGTGTTCTACACCGACCAACTGCTGGAGCAGATGCTCTCCCAACTGCAGCAGCAGGGGCTGAGCGAGCAGACCATAGTCGTCATCACCTCCAATCACGGCCAGGAGTTCAACGAAACCCAGAGCAACAGCTGGGGCTATGGCAGCAACTACTCCCCCTATCAGGTGCAGGTTCCCCTGGTCCTCGCCTGGCCCGGCGTCGAGAGCCAGCCACAGGAGCAGGCAAGCAGCCATCTGGATCTGGTGCCGACCCTGATGAAGGGCATGCTGGGGGTACGCAATCCCCCTCGCGACTACAGCACGGGGCGCAGCCTGTTCGACACCAGCCCGCGCAACTGGCTGCTGGCCGGCGATCAGAATGACTTTGCCATCTATCAGGACAACACCATCACCCAGTTCAACAAGCAGGGTGACTTCGAGCTGCTGGATCGCGCCACCTATCGCCCCATCAAACACGGCACCCCGGACATGGGGGCCATGATCCAGGTGATGAACGAGCTCAACCGCTTCTATCGCACTCCCTAGGTGCTAGCACGGCTCCAATCAGCCCGCCTTCTTGGCGGGCTTTTTATTGCCTCAAGATCCAGGCGGAACGCTTCTTTCCCCTCCCCCGGCCAGCGTCCTTCGCAAACGTATGCCCTGCAACTACTGATTCATTTCTCAAAAAACTCAGTCCGATCAAGATCATAAAACCAAAATGATAATGATTATCAATCATTGAAGCAAAGGGATTCATCTGCAATAATCCGCGCCACTCAGGTTTAAATAAAAATCATTATCAACAATGAAAACACTGCTTCACTACTGGCCCATGCTGCTGTCCGGTACAGCCCTGGCCGCCAGCGATCCCGCCGGGACAGATCCCGAACCCAGGGCCCACGAGACCATAGTGGTCAAGGGGCAGCGCATCGAGCAGAAGCTGTCCGATGTCTCTGGCTCCATCACCGTCATCACGGAGGAAGATCTGGATCGCCAGGTCGCCACCGAGCTCACCGACGTGTTCAAGAACGAACCCGGGGTCTCGGTGACCGGCTCCGCCGGTCGGCCGCAGAACATCATCATCCGCGGCATGGGCGGCAACCGGGTGCTCATCATCAAGGATGGGGTGCGAGTCAGCGACGGCTTCGGCGCCGACGACCTCAACGACAAGGTGGGCCGTTTCAGCTTTGATCTCGATGACGTCAAGCAGATAGAGGTCGCCAAGGGGGCCGGCTCCTCCCTGCATGGCTCCGACGCCATCGGCGGCACCATAGTCATCTCCACCAAGCAGCCGGAGGACTACCTGCAGGGGCAGGATGCCTATCTCGGCAGCAAGGTGCTGCAGGACGGCAGCAGCGACAAGCAGAAGCTGAGCGCCACCGGCGCCGCCCGGATACTGGATAGCGAGCACCTGCTGCGGGTCTCCGGCTGGCAGGGGCACGAGACCGCCAACTATGACGAGAGCCGCATCCCGGCGGATCTGGACGGCCTCAGCGCCTCCACCAGCTCCCGCTTCCCGTTAAGCGATCACCACCTGCTGCGCCTGGAGCTCGACTACTTCGAGGACAATGCAGAGCGGGATCAGGGGCCGCGCGAAGTGCCCCAGCCCGACGGCAAGTGGCAGGTGCGCCAATACCACGAGCAGGGCAGCCAGCGCACCCAGGGGGGCAAGCTTGGCTGGGAGGCGAGCGATCTCGGCAGTCTGCTGGCGGATCAGTTCACCTGGAGCCTCTATGGCAACCACTCCAAGAACAGCGCCAACAAGCGCAGCCTGCTGCAAAACGACCTGCTGAGCGGCTATCCCCGCTACCGCAGCGAGCGGGAGCTCTCCACCTTCACCGAAGAGAGGGTCGGCAGCGAGCTGGACGTGCGCCGGGATCTCGTCACCGGCGCCATCGCCCACAAGCTGAGCTACGGCGTCGAGCTGGAGCGTACCCGCCACGAGCGACCGGTGGAGAAGCTGAGTCTGGAGGCGGGGGTGCCCCAGCCCAGCCAGTCCGAGCCCTTCAGCAGTGCCCGCACCGACCGGGCCGGCGTCTGGCTCGGCGACGTGGCAACCCTGGGCCGGTGGCAGTTCACCCCCACCCTGCGCATGGATCACCAGTGGCTGCGCCCGCAAGATGGCAATCAGGGCGAGAACCACAGCTGGCATCTCTCCCCGAGCCTGGCCACCAGCTACCGCGTCAACGAGCAGTGGCGCAGCTGGCTCAGCTATGCCAACGGCTTTCGGGCCCCCTCCTACGACAAGGTGTACGGCAACATTCCCCACTACTTCGCCCTGCCGCCATTCCAGATCATCGCCAACACGGATCTGAAGGAGGAGACCAGCCACAGCCTTGAGTGGGGGCTCAGCGGCGAGGGGGAGAACTGGAACATCAAGCCGGCCCTCTTCTACAACCGCTACTACAACTTCATCGACTGGCGCGAGGTGGGGCTGCGCCTGAGTGACGGCGTCATCCTGCGCCAGTACCGCAACGTGGCCAAGGCCGAGACCTGGGGCGCGGAAATCGCCGCCAGCTACTGGCTGACCCAGGAGTGGGAGCTGGCCACCAAGCTCGGCTGGGTCGACGGGGAAGACAGCCAGGGCGAGGCTCTGCGCACCCTGACCCCGCTGGAGGGCAACACTCGCCTCAGCTACCAGACCCATGACTGGAGCCTGGGGGTGCAGGCGGACTACGCCGCTGCCATGAGCCGGGTGCCCAGCTGCGGCAACAGCCTGACCAAGAGCCAGGATGCCTGCCTCACGAGCGCGGGCTGGTTCAGTCTCGCCATGACGGCGGACTGGCTGATCACCGATGCCCTCAAGGTCAACCTCAAGCTCGATAACCTGTTCGACACCCGCTACACCCGCTATCAGGACGTGGCCGGGCTGGAAGCCGGTACCGACGCCTCCCTCTTCACCCAGAGCGGCCGCACCTTGAGTGCCAGCCTGCGCTACACCTTCGTGGGGATCTGATGCACAGCCTGCTTGTACTGGCCAGCCTGCTGGCCAGCCTGCTGGCCACCCCGGCCCCTGCCGCCCCGCTTCCTGAGGCAACCCAGGAGGCAGCGCCCCTCATCCCCGAGCGTCCACAACTGATGAAAGGGGTGATAGCCCGCCTCGATCCCTATGGCGGCTGGCGTGACGACAGTCGCCGCGCCCCCGAGCTGCTGGCGCTGCTGCGCGAGCAGAATCGCTGGACCGACGAGCAACTCGCCGCCCAAAAGCCCCTCGAAACAACGCTGCAAGGCGAGTGGCAGGCCAGGGAACGGGGCGAGCCCCTGCCAAAAGAGTGGCTGACTCAGGCGGGCAGCCAATGGCGCATGGAGGCGGACGGCAGCCTGTGGCAGCGCAGCGACGCCCGCGACGCCCCCCGCCAGCGGCTGGCCCCCCGTCAGCCCGATCAGGGTTACTACGAGATCGCCGCCTGGGCCCTGCACCCGGATGGCCGCCTGCTTGCCCTGGCCGAAGACAGCCGTGGGGACAGGGACTACCGCATCACAGTGCTGGATCTGGCGAGCGGCGAGACGCTCACCACCCTGGCGCACCGGGCCAGCGATCTGCTCTGGAGCCTGGATGGCAAGACCCTCTACACCATTGCCAACGAACCCCGCACCCTGCGCCCCTGGCAGCTGTGGGCCTGGCAGGCCGGCAAGGAGGCGCTGGTGCACCAGGAGGCCGATCCCGCCTGGCTGCTCAGCCTCTATCGCACCACGGACAACCGCCACCTGGTGCTGCAGAGCAACAACCACAACAGCTCGGAGCAATACCTGCTGGATGAGGGCGGCCCGACCCTGCTCAGGGCCCGTGAACATGGGCTCGAATACTACCTGGATACCCAGGGGGAGAGGGTGCTTGTCAAGAGCAACCGGGACGGGGCCATGGGGCTTTATCAGGCGCCCAGCCTGACGAGCCTGGCGGCTGATCCCTGGCAGCCCCTCTGGTCCGGCGAGGGCAGGGAGCTCGAGAAGTGGCGCCTGTTTGCCCGCCACACAGTGCTGCAATACCGCAAGGCAGGGGATGACTGGCTCGATGTGCTGGACGCAGACGGCAAGCTGACCCACAGCCTGGCGCTCACCGAAGGGGCGGGCACGGCCTGGATCCAGGGGGCCCATGATCCCGCCAGCCAGCAGATCCTGATCCGCCGCCAGGGCATGGCCGAGGCGCCGCACCAGCGCTGGCTGGATCTCGCCTCCGGTCAATGGCAAGCCGCTGACAAACCGGTCGCGAGCCCCCTCTATCAGAGCGAACGGCGCTGGGTCGTCGGCCGTGACGGCGTTAAGGTGCCGGTATCCCTGGTGTGGCGCAAGGACATCCAGGCGCCCAAGGCGCTGCTGCTCTACGGCTATGGCGCCTACGGTACCCCCATGCGTCCCTACTATCAGCCCCAGGTGCTGAGCCTGCTGGATCGCGGCTTCGTCTACGCCATCGCCCATGTGCGCGGCGGGGGCCTGCTGGGGGAGGCGTGGTACAAGGAGGGTCGCGGCCAGCAGAAGCAACACAGCGTGGACGATTTTCTGGCGGTGGCAGACAGCCTGGCCCGGGATCCCGCCATCGATCCGGACCGGCTGTTCGCCATGGGGGGCAGCGCCGGCGGCCTGCTGGTGGCGGCGGCCCTCAATCAGGCACCGACCCGCTTCGCCGGGGCCGTGTTGCAGGTCCCCTTCGTCGACCTGCTCGGCACCATGCAGGATCCCGAGCTGCCCCTCACCCGCCAGGAGTACGGGGAGTGGGGCAATCCGGCCATCCCGGCCGACTATGCGGCCATGCGCCGCCTGAGCCCTTACGACAACCTGCACGCGGCCCCCTACCCGCCCCTCTATGTGACGGCCGGGCTGCACGACAGTCAGGTGCCCTACTGGGAGCCGCTCAAGTGGCTGGCCCGCCTGCGGGCCCACAGCACAGGGGCAGGTCCCTATCTGCTGCACACCGAACTCGACGGCGGCCATCTCGCCAGTGCGGGCACCGCGCAGCAGAAGGCTGCCCGTGAATATGCCTTCCTGCTCTCCCTGGCTGGGGTCCGTCACTGATGTCCGCATTCACCTTTTCTGTTTTGGAGTCACCCATGAAACCCTCCTCCCTGGCCCTCTGGCTGGCAGCAGCCCTGCTCCCCCAGCCCCTGCTGGCGGCCGAGCTGCTGTTTGTCGATGAGCCCCCCCTGACCACCACGCCCCAGGCCTGGCTGGAGCAGCGCCTCGGCGTGACGCTCGCCCCCGACTACGACAGGGCCAGCCTGCTCGGCCATCACCATAGCTTCCGCATGCTGGTCAACGGCCTGCCGGTGGCCACCACCCAGGCCGCCGTCAGCATAGACGGCGCCGGCAGACCCTGGCGCCTCTATCACAATCTGCGCCCCTTGCAGAGCGCCGCACCCGGCTGCGATGCCAGCACCAGCCTGGATCCCCTGCTGGACCAGCTGCGCGCCGACGGCAGCCGGATAGACCCGCTGGGGCCGGTCGAAGCCTGGTACTGGCGCGACGGCGACACCCTGGTGCCGGCCCTGCGCCAGCGGGTGAGCGAGCACAAGGAGGGCAATGCCAAGGCCACCCGGATCCAGCTGTTTGTCAGTTGCGAAGGGGATCGCGAGCTCGGCCGCTGGGGCGATCAGGCGAGCACCCAGGCGCAGCGTACCCCGGATGCGGGAGATCAGCGCGTCCTGGCGCGAGTGTTCGATCCCGATCCCCGCACCCAGCTGCAAGACGCCAGCCTGGTCTGGCACGAGGCCCTGGTGCTGGCGGATGCCGCCTATCAGGACAAGGTCTCCCTGCCGGTCAGCCTGCAGGGCTCGGACTATGTGCTGAGCGGCCCCCATGCCAGGGTGGTGGATGCCATCGAGCCCACCACCGCCCCCTACGGGACAGACAGCCAGCAGGCCTTTCGCCTGACCCGGGACGACCCGGGCTTTGCCGACATCAACGCCTATTACCACCTGGATCTCGCCCAGCGCCACCTCAAGGCGCTCGGCTTCACCGACCTCATCCCCGGCGCCCTCGACGTCGATACGGACGCAGGCTATCAGGACAACTCCCTCTACGATCCGTTCGAGCGCAGGCTGGAGCTGGGCCGCAGCGGCGTCCCCGATGCCGAGGATCCCATGGTGATTTGGCACGAGTTCGGCCACGGGGTGCAGCACCACATAGTGCCGGATCTCGGGGAAGAGGGGGACTGGGGCGCCATCGGCGAGGGCTTCGGCGACTTCCTGGCCGCCAGCCATCGCCAGCGCAGCGAGGCGGGTCGCCAGTTCGAGCCCGCCATGGTGTTCAACTGGGATGCCCGCTTCACCGACCGCACCCCGCGCCAGCTGGACGATGCTCGGGCCCGCTACCACCCGGACTACAACTACCCGGCCCACCGCACCATCAACGGCAGCAACGGGGATCAGCTGTGGGGCACCCCGCTGTTCCAGGCCCTGCTGGCGTCCGTGGCCGAGCACGGGGAAGGGGCGCGGGACGAGTTCGATCGTCTCGTCATCGAGTCTCACTTCGGCCTGGGGCCCGCCATCCGCATGCCGCAGCTGGCCCGCATTACCGTGGACACGGCGGCGCGCCTCTATCCGGCGCGATCCTATGCCCGCCATCTGGAGCAGGCGTTTCGCCAGCACGGCCTGCTGCAGGCACCCGTCAACGTCGCCCTGGCCGAGGGCAGCGCCCTTGCGCTGGGGCAGCGTCAGTCGGTGCAGCTGGACCTCAGCAACGCTGGCAGCACCCCGGTGACCCTCAAGAACCTGACCCTGTCCCTGCCCGCCGGCCTGCAGGCCGATCCCCTGGCCTGGTCAGCGACCACCCTGGCGGCCGGCGCCAGCCTCACCACCACAGTGCGACTGCTGGCCGCCAGCCCGCTGGCCTGTGGCGACGAGGTGAGCCTGCCGGTGAGCCTCGTCATGAGCGGCACCAGCCCGACCGAGCGTCAGTGGCAGCAGTCCCTCACCCTGCCCATAGGCACCCCCGTCATCAGCCGGGCCAACGGCAAGCCGCTGACCCTCAAGGATGCCCAGAGCGAGGAGGTGCGCGGCATCAGCGAAACCAGCCTGGTGCTGGAGAAGAGCGACGCCCGGGTGAGCGATCGCCTGCAGCTGAACCTGGACTTGCAACACCAGGCCCTGGATGAGCTGGAGATCTGGCTCAACTCCCCCTCCGGCACCCGCATCCAGATCTGGGACAAGGGATACAGCCCGTTGCCACGGCTCAAGGGGGTCTTCCCCACCGAGCTGCTGCCCCTGCAGCCCTTCACCCCCCTGGTGGGAGAGCCGCTGGCCGGTCGCTGGACCCTGGAGGTGGTGGACAGCAAGCCGGGCCATCAGGGGCGCATCAACGGCTGGAGCATCAGCCAGCGCACCGGCGCCCAGTGTGGTGAGCCCGTCGCCCCGCCGGATGACGGCATCATCCACTTCGACACCGCGGACAGCAGCGGGGGCGGCACTGTCAACCTGCTCTGGCTGCTGCCGCTCACCCTCTGGCGCCGCCTCTGCCGTCGCGGCTGATCCATCCCCATAAAAGCAAAGAGGGGCCAAGGCCCCTCCAAGGACAAGAAATGAAGATGAGAATGACCCCGCTGGCCTGTCTGCTGGCCCCCCTGCTCAGCGCCTGTGGTGGTGGCGGATCCGACGAGGCGCCCCTGACCGCGCCGGACTACCGTCTGACGGTCAACCTGCCCGCAGCGGGCACCCTGTGCGTCAACCTGAACCAGAACGACAACTGCGAGCCAGGCGAGCCCGTGGTCAGTGGCGAGGCTGGCGCGCGCCAGTTGAGCGCCAGCGCCCCCGGCCTGCTCACCAGCCCCTTGCTGTTCCTCCCCCGGGATCCGGACGCCCTGACCCTGACCCTGACCCACCCGGCGGCGCGCCTGGACGATCAGCACCTCACCCCCACCCCCTTGAGCACGCTGCTGCAGACCCGGGTCGCGGACGGGATACCGCCTGCCCAGGCCCTGGCCGAGCTGCTGCTCGCCCTTGCGCCCCTGCAACCGGATCAGGGACTCGCGGCCCTGGTGCAGCTGGAGGAGTTCAACAGGGCTCTGGAGGCGCTCGCCCTGGCGACACGGGATGACGCCGCCAGCCTGCCCGGTCTCGCCACCGGCGAGCGCCAACGCCAGATCTGGCAGGGGCTGGTCACCCTGCTGCCCGAGCTCGCCCGGCACTTTGCCGCAAGCCCCGAGCTCCTGAGCCAGCAGGCCAGACTCGCCGCCGTGCTGATGCAGCAGCAACCCCGGGCGTTGGTGACCGCCAGCGGCGTCACCACCTACACGGACGGGGTGGATTACCTGCTGACCCAGGAGCCTGCGGATCACCCGGGCCAGGAGGCGAGCCTGGGCCAGGCGCCCCTGCGCTATCGCAAGCTGGACGGCAAGGGGCAGCCCCTGGCGGACAATGCCGACGAGTGGGAGTGCGTGGAGGATCTCAACACCGGCCTCATCTGGGAGAAGAAGCTCGATGATCCGGACAGTCCGCGGGATCTGCACAAAGTCTTCGCCTGGGAGTTTGGCAACTATCACCCCAGTCAGGCGGAGCTGGATTATGCCTGCCCCGAGGGGGAAGCTATCTGCTCCACCGAGCAGTATCGCCAATGGCTCAATGGACAACGACTCTGCGGCATAGGGCACTGGCGCCTGCCCACGGCCCAGGAGCTAGGCAGCCTGCAACACTACGGCTCCCTCGCCCGCCAGGATGGCCAGCGGGTCAGCCTGGATGTGCGCTACTTCCCCGACGTCGGTCCCTCGAGCGGCGACTTCGATGGCAGCTACTGGACCCAGACCCTGACCCCATCCCGGCGCCTCGAGAGCGTCCCCATCGCCGTCATCAGCCCTCTGTTCCTGGGGGAGGATGCGGGCACCGATTACCCCTATGGCGTCCAGAACGAAAATGAAATCAATGCCATACAACTGCGCCTTGTGGCCGAGGTAACCCGATGAACAAGTATCTTCTGACCCTGCTGCTCACCCTGTGCAGCCCCCTGGCACTGGCCATCGCCATCTGCGACGACAGCCTGCCGCGCACCAGCCCAAGCTCCCGCTTCCTGGATCGCGGCAACGGCACCGTCACCGACCGGGCTTCCGGCCTCACCTGGATGCGCTGCCAGCTCGGCCAAAGCTGGCAGAATGGAAGCTGCAGCGGCGAGCCGACCCGGCTCTACTGGCAGCAGGCCCTGCTGACCGCAGAGCGGATCCGCACCGAGCCGAGCCATGCCCTCCACGGTTTCGGCGGCCACACCGATTGGCGCCTGCCCACCATCAAGGAGCTCATCAGCATACTGGAGTCCGCCTGCTACAAGCCGGCATTGAACGAGACCCTCTTCCCCCGCGCCATGGCCGGGGACGGCAAGGAGGTGAACGAGGGCTATGTCTACCTCTGGTCCTCCACCCCGGTGCCCGCCAGCAAGGGCGTCGCCTATCTGGACATCACCAGTGGCGCCGTCGGCATGCGGGCCCCCGGCTCCTGGGCAAAGCAGGTGCTGCTGGTAAGGTGAGCAGTCCGGGCGGGGACTCCCCTGCCCGGTTTTCCCTCGAATGGCCCCTTTGGGGTGGAAGGCGTCAAAAAAGCATCAAATTACGTCACCCTGTGCCGGTTCAGGCTGGTTTTGCGCGCCGGAGCGCTGGCGTGAAACGGGCAGAGCGGTTAGTCTAGCGGCGTTGAACCAATCCCATGAGGTACAGATGAAAACCGTATTGCGTTTTAGCCTGCTGGGCGCCTTGTTACTGGGCGGCCATGCCTTCGCCGCCGAACCGAAAAAATTTGATATCAGCATGTTCCCTGCCGCCGAAGTGAACCAGGAACGTGTCGTGATCCGCCTGCCGGAAGTCGAAAACGAAGCCGACATGATGGTCGAGCTGCAAGTGGGCAAGAAGATGCTGGTGGACTGCAACCTGCCCCGCTTCGCCGGCAACCTGGAACAGCACAGCGTCAAGGGCTGGGGCTACAACTACCTGACCCTGGGCCAGGTCTCGGGTCCTGTCAGCACCCTGATGGCCTGCCCGGATGGCCAGAAGAAAGAGAGCTTCGTCCAGATCTATGGTCAGGGCTTCTTCGTGAACTACAACTCCAAGCTGCCGTTCGTCATCTATGTGCCGCAGGAGTATGAAGTGCGCTACCGTCTGTGGCGTGCCGACAACCTGGCGCAGCCAGCCATGATTGAATGAGTGCCCGACGCTCAGGTTCAGCCAATCCATGAACAAATAAAGGCGCCGTATGGCGCCTTTATTTTATTGTTTTCACCCTGCAGAGACCGGGTCCAGCTGTACAAAACCTGACATAACTCCACTATTTTTCAGGCTTTTTGTGCTGTGGACCGCAAAATTCTCCCTCGGGATGAGACAAAGGTCGTTCGATAAAAGATATTTATTAACATAGTAAGAAAATTGATTTTGCACTCTGCGACGGCCTGATGATACTTGCCCGCAAAGGTCAAACTAACCAGAACAAGAGCACTATGAGCTTCGAATCAGACAAGCGTTTCAACGACTTCAAACATTTTCCCCGTGGCCTGCGTCGCAGTGGCGAATTCACCGTGGCCGAAGCGGACAGTCTGGAAAAGTACGGCACAGTGATGCTGGCGCTCTATCAGGGCAACCTGGCCCCCCGCGATGACGTAGAAAGCGCCTTCATCGAACAGGTCAAGTCTGGCGCAGCCGGCAGCAACCCCCACGCCAAGGTATGGTTCAAGTACCTGAAGGTGATTGGTCCCAAGCGGGTGCACCGTCTGTGCACAGTCGCGGGTGGCGCCAATGAGGATGCGGGCGGCAGCTTTGAGGGCGGTGGCGGCGGTGGCAGCGACGAGTCCCTCGATTAATGGATACCGAGCTGCTTCGGACCTTCATCGAGGTCAGCAAGACCCGGCATTTTGGCCGGGCTGCCGAGAATCTCTACCTGACCCAGTCGGCGGTCAGCTTTCGGATCCGCCAGCTCGAGCAACAACTCGGGGTCAGCCTGTTTGCCCGCCATCGCAACAACATCCGTCTGACCGCCTCCGGTGAGCGTCTGCTGCCTTATGCAGACGCCATCTTGCATACCCTGGGCCGCGCCAAGCAGGACGTGGCCCTCTCCCCCGGTTTCAGTCAGCAGCTCGCCATAGGTGCACCCGCGGTGTTCTGGGAACTCGACTTCAATGACTGGCTCAACCACGTCTATGCCCTGGCCCCCGGTCTCGCGGTGCGCCTCGAGACGGCGTCTCGCGAGCACCTGTGCCGCCAGTTGCTGGAGCGCTCCCTCGATCTCGCCCTGCTCTCCGAGCCGACCAAGATAGACGAGATAGCCCTGCACCCCATAGGCGAGCTGGTGTTCGAGCTGGTGAGCCGTGAGCCGGCCGCCAATGCGGACAGCCTGATGCAGATGCCCCATATTCACCTCGACTGGGGCACCAGTTTCGAGCCGCCCTCGAGCCGGTTGCAGAGCCTGCAGAAGACCCCGGTGCTGCACTCGAGCTCTGCCAGCATGGCGCTGCAGTTCGTGCTGGCCAATGGGGGCGCCGCCTATCTGCCGCGGCGTATGGTGAGCCCCTTCCTGGAGCAGGGACAACTGCACCTGGTGGAAGGGGGACAGGCGCTAAGCCGCCCGCTCTACCTCGCCTATCTGGAGAAATCCGATCGCCGGGAGCTCATCGATCAGCTGCTCACCCTGCCGCTGGGGTGGGATGGCGCCGATCTGCGGCTGCCATCGGCCTAGTAGCCGGGCCTCAGCCTGGTCAGCATGAAAAAAGGGGCCAAGCGGCCCCTTTGTTATGGATGCGTGCCGTCAGCCATGGTGACGACGGTCGTTGGCCTGGGCCAGCAGGGTGCGACTCTCGCGCAGGAACTCGTCGGCATGTTCGCCGAAGAAGCTGGAAACTTGCGAGAAGGCCTCGATGAAGCCGTCCCTGTCCCCCCGCTCCAGCAGCCCCAGCGCCTCGCCGAAGTTCTGGTAGTAGCGGCGGATCATCGCGAGGTTCTGCGGCGACGAGAGGATGATGTCGGCATAGAGGTGGGGATCCTGGGCAAACAGCCGCCCCACCATGGCGAGCTCCAGCCGGTAGATGGGGGAGCTCAAGGCAAGCAGGCGGTCGATGTTGGCCTGCTCCCGGGAGAGGTGCCAGCCGTAGGCGAAGGTGGCGAAGTGGCGCAGCGCCTGAATGAGGGTCATGGCCTCGTCGTGAGCCTTGGCCTCCACCTGCTGCAGCCGTGCGCCCCAGATGGTCATCTGATCCAGCAGCCACTGGCTGGCGGCGGGGTCGCGGCCCTGGCAGCAGACGATCACCTGCTTGGCGAGACTCGCCACATCCGGCCCGAACATGGGGTGCAGCCCCAGCACAGGTCCCGGGTGCACCGCCAGCATGTGCTCGAGCGGCGCCGCCTTCACGCTGGTCACATCCACCAGCAGGCAATCCGCAGGCAGCTTGCCGAGCCGGTCGATGATCTGGCAGGTGATGTCGATGGGCACCGCCACCATCACCAGCCCCGCATCGGCGAGGATCTCGTCGGCGCGCGGCCAGTCCCCCTGCTCCAGGGTCTCGACCCTGTAGCCGGAGAGGCCGAACATCTGGCCGAACAGGCGGCCAAGCTGGCCCTGGCCGCCTATGATGACCACCTTGCCAAGATCCGGCTTCATGCACTTGAAGTGGTTCTCCTTTTCGCTGGCGGATTCCAGAATGTAGGATTCGCGCATCACCCGGCGCAGCACATCCTCGATGAGATCCCCGGGCACCCCCAGCAGTTCGGCCTCGGCCCGGCGGCGGGCCAGCATGCTCGCCTCCCTGTCCGGTGCATAGATGGGCAGGCCGTGGCGGCTCTTCACTTCACCCACTTCCCCCACCAGGGCCAGACGGGCGGCCAGCAGATCAATTAGCTGCCTGTCCACCGCATCTATCTTGTCCCTGAGGGCATTCAACTCTTCAGCCATATCCAGTCCCTGCCGGCGCCGCAGGCGGCGGCGCCCTGTGATTCAAGAGGCAACAAGGTATCACTGCGTAGGCAGTGATACCTCTATGGTTCAATCAGTTACGACAAGATACCACGACTTACGGCGCGGTTCTGCCCTTGAGCGGCGCCGCCAGCTGGCTGTGGCATCGGGCCAGCAGCGCATCCGTGGTCTCCCAGTCGATGCAGGCATCTGTGATGGAGACGCCGTAGCGCATCTCGCACTTGGGCTGCTCGCTGGACTGGTTGCCCTCGAACAGGTTGGATTCGAGCATCACCCCTATGATGGAGCGGTTGCCCTCCTGGATCTGGTGGATGACGTTGTCCGCCACCTTGGGCTGCAGCCGGTGATCCTTGCTGGAGTTGCCGTGGCTGCAATCCACCACCAGGCCGGGCAGCAGGCCCGCCTTTTCCAGCGCCTCTTCCGCCAGCGACACATTGACGGAGTCGTAGTTCGGGTGCTTGCCGCCGCGCAGGATCACGTGGCCATCCGGGTTGCCCTGGGTCTGCAACAAGGCGACCTGGCCCTGCTGGTTGATCCCCATGAAGGCGTGGGGGCTGGAGGCCGCCTGCAGCGCGTTGATGGCGGTACCCAGGTTGCCGTCGGTGCCGTTCTTGAAGCCGACCGGCATGGAGAGGCCGGACGCCATCTCCCTGTGGGTCTGGGATTCGGTGGTACGGGCGCCAATGGCCGACCAGGAGAAGAGCTCCGCCAGGTATTGGGGGCTGATGGGGTCCAGCGCCTCGGTCGCCAGCGGCAACTCCAGCTCCGCCAGCCAGCAGAGCAGCTCCCGGGCGCGGTGCAGCCCCAGCTCCACGTCGAAGGTGCCGTCGAGGTTCGGATCGTTGATAAAGCCCTTCCAGCCGACCGTGGTGCGTGGCTTCTCAAAGTAGACCCGCATGACAATGTAGAGAGAGTCCTGGTAGGCATCATGCAGCGCTTTGAGTCTGGTTGCGTACTCTTTGGCGGCGTCCATGTCGTGGATGGAGCAGGGTCCACAGATCACCAGCAGGCGGTGATCCCGACGGTGGATGATGTCGGCTATGGTATTGCGGGCCCCTTGCACGAATGCCAGCGCCTTGTCGGAGATGGGTAGCTTCTCCTTGAGCTGGGCAGGCGTGATCATCACTTGTTCGGACTGGATATGGATGTTGTTCAGGGGGTCTCTTTGCATTTTCTCATTCTCTCTACTGTATTTAAGCCAATTGCGCCAAAGTGTATTTATTTATTTACACAAGTCAGCGCTTTGTTACGCAACCGCCCTCACCTTACCAAGGAAAAACAAACAATCAAGTGAAACTAGCGGCTCAGTGCATCAATAGATGGATTAATGACCACTCTCGTGACCAAAACAGCCAGAAAGTAGCGTGTGAGAGGCCCCCTGCACCACGAAAATCGTAAACAAATAATTACACCCCAACCTTCATCACGCCCTGGCCAACCTGCCGCCATAAAAAAACGGGGCACCTGGCCCCGCTTGCGTTCCCGTGTTGCTCTTCTTTTATTATTTGCCGTGGGCCTTGATGACCGCCACCGCCTTGTCGGGGAAGTCGCTGAACACCCCGTCCACATCCGCCTGATAGAGGAAGATGTTGAGCAAGTCGGTGAAGTCTTTCGCATAGGCCGGGATCTGCCCCTCATCCTGGCGGAAGGTATAGGGATGTACCTTGAGACCGGCGGCGTGGGCCTCCTTCACCATGGTGGTGAACACCGGCTTGCCCGGGGTGCCCGGCTCGGTGACTATCATCGGCTTCCAGGGGCCTATGCCGTCGGCGTAGCCGGCTATGGTCTTCATGGCACCCGGCTTGAACATCCAGCCATAGTCGTAGGGGGTCGCCTTGCCCTTGGCGTCGTAGACCATGGTCTCGTTCCAGTCGGTCTCGGCCATCAGCTGCACCAGCTTCAAGTCCATGCCGAGGGCCGGCATCAGCTCGGTGTCGATGCGTTTGAGCTCATCCACGTCGAAGCTCTGCAGATAGACCTTGTCGCTCTTGCCGGTGTAGCCGTACTCCTTGAGCACGGTCAGCACCGCCTTGGAGATGTCCTTGCCCTCGTGGCGGAACAGCCAGGGGGCCTTGATCTCCGGGTAGATGCCGATCTCTTTGCCGGTGCTCTTGTTGAGCCCCTGGATCATCTCTATCTCTTCCTGGAAGGTGTGGATCTTGAAGTCGGACTTCCACAGCGGGAAGCGGGCCGGATAGACGGGCACCTGCTTGCCCTCCACCAGCTGGAACGGCTCCGTCATGCGCAGGGAACGCACCTCGGCCAGGGTGAAATCCACCACATAGTAGCGGCCGTCCGGGCGGGCACGGCCGGGGAAGCGCGTCGCCACGTCCGTGATACCGTCGAGGAAGTGATCATGCATCACCACCAGCTGGTCATCCCTGGTCATCACCAGATCCTGCTCCAGATAGTCGGCCCCCATGCCATAGGCCAGCGCCTTGGAGGCCAGGGTGTGCTCGGGCAGGTAGCCGGAGGCGCCGCGGTGGGCGATCACTATCTTGCCGTCATCTGCGGCCAGGGCGGGCAATGCGAGGGCAACCCCGAGGCCAAGGGCCACCAGGGAGAGGTGAGGTTGTTTCATAAGAACGGCTCTTTGTTATTGTTTATTGGATGTAGGTAGTTGTTATAGCAGAGGTTTATTGCAGTTTAACGGCGGGCGGCAAGGGCCGCCCGCTTCTTCATCAGCTTGCCTTGGGCAGGGCGTGATGGTGTTGCTCCAGCCAGGCGTGCAGTTGCTGCTGCTCGGCATCACAGAGGCGCAGCCCCAGCTTACTGCGGCGCCACAGTATATCTTCCATCGAATGGGCCCACTCGCGGCTGATCAGATAGCGCACTTCGGATTCATACAGTCCGGATCCAAAGTGCTGGCCGCGCTCCTCGTGCAACCAGAGACGGGCATGACTGCCATAGGCCTCGGCGATGCGGCGGGCGCTGCGCTCGTCCAGCCAGTCGAATTCGAGCAGGTAGGCGCGGGCCAGCTCTGTGGTGGAGCAGTCGAACTCGCCGCCGGGCAGACGGCTGGTGGCTGTCCAGTCCTCACCCATCTGGCTGAACCAGGGTTTGAGCTTGTTGCAGGCGGCCTGGGCCAGCTTGCGATAGGTGGTGAGCTTGCCGCCAAACACCGACAAGAGCGGCGCCCCGTCGGATTCGCCGGAGAGCTCAAGGGTGTAGTCGCGGGTCACCGCCTGGGGAGAGTCGGACTCGTCATCGCACAGGGGCCGCACCCCGGCATAGGTCCAGATGACCTCGGAGGGGGCAATCTGGCGGGTGAAGTGGGCGTTGACCACCTTGCACAGGTAGCTGATTTCGGCCTCGCTGATCTTCGCCTCCCGCGGGCTGCCATGGTGCTCCACGTCCGTGGTGCCGATGAGGGAGTAGTCCTGCTGGTAGGGAATGACGAAGACGATGCGGTTGTCCTCGTTTTGCAGGATGTAGGCCTCTTCGCGCTCATGGATGCGCGGCACTATGATGTGGCTGCCCTTGATGAGGCGAATGCCGCGAGGGGATTTCTCGTGCAGGCTCTCGTCATAGAAGGTCTTGACCCAGGGACCGGCCGCATTGACCAGGCCACGGCAGGTGACGTTGAACTGCTCGCCCCCTTCCCGCTCCAGGGTCAGGGTCCAGTGCTTGGATCCGCGCACCGCCTTGACGCAGCGGGTGCGGGTCTGCACATCGGCGCCCTTGTCCCGGGCCATCATGGCGTTGAGCACCACCAGGCGGGCGTCGTCGACCCAGGCGTCCGAGTACTCGAACCCCTTGTTGATGCCGCTCTTGAGGCCATCTTGCGGCAGGAAGCGCAGGCCGCAGCTCCCCTTGAGCTTGTCGCGCTTGGCCAGGTTGTCGTAGAGGAAGAGGCCGGCACGGATCATCCAGGCCGGGCGCAGGTGCGGGCGGTGCGGCAGCCGGAAGCGCATGGGACGGGCGATGTGCGGCGCCATGCCGAGCAGCACCTCCCGCTCCGCCAGCGCCTCTTTCACCAGCCTGAATTCGTAATGTTCGAGATAGCGCAAGCCGCCGTGGATCAGCTTGCTGGAGTTGGACGAGGTGGCCGAGGCGAGATCCTGCGCCTCGAACAGCGCCACCTTCAGCCCCCGCCCCGCCGCATCCGCCGCAATGCCGACCCCGTTGATGCCGCCGCCGACGACGACCAGATCATAATGTTCGCTCATGTTCACCTACTTTCTTATTTTGTGTTCGCCATGCCGGCAATGTTTGATTTCGCTCATATTAGAACATGAAAAACCAATAAACGAACATTTCGTGAGAGAAATGTGATCGCGATTGTTCTGACAATGCTAAAAATGCTGCCGGTCGGTGACAAAGTGCCACCCCAAGCCCTCGCCATAGCCCCTACTGCCCGGGACCAAGCTGCCGCAACGGATGCGCGCGCGACTGCCCGAGGCCGAAGGAGCCCGGCCCTGAAGCCGAGATTGCCCAGAGGCAAACCACCTGGGACGAGAGGAGAGCCGTTGTTTTTAGCTCAAGCAGGCAGCGGCCAGCCGAGACGGCGCCACAGGGACAGAAGGAGAGAGGCTGCAGGGGCAAGGCGCCCCGCATGGGGAAGACCACGTTAGAGAGCAGCAAGAAAGCGGCCGCCTGACGGCGGCCTGATGCTAATGCTGCGTGGGGAGACTCAGCAGATGTGGCAGGCGATCTGATGCTGGGACATCAGTCGCATCAGCTTCTCCGGCGGCTCCTGATCCGTGAACAGGGCGTGGATCTGGTTGAGGTTGCCGAGGTTGACCATGGCATTGCGCCCGAACTTGGTGTGGTCGGCGGCCAGGAACACCTGGCGGGAGTGGGCGATGATGGCCTGGGCTATCTTCACCTCGTGGTAGTCGAAATCGAGCAAGGAGCCGTCATTGTCGATGCCGGAGATGCCGATGACGCCATAGTCCATGCGGAACTGGCCGATGAAGTCACGGGTCGCCTCCCCGACGATGCCCCCGTCCCGGTTGCGGATCTCGCCACCGGCGATGATGACGGTGAAGTCATCCTTGGCGGTGAGGATGCTGGCGACGTTGAGGTTGTTGGTGACCACGCGCAGCTCCCGGTGATCCAGCAGGGCGCGGGCGATGGCTTCCGTGGTGGTGCCGATGTCGATGAAGAGGGATGAGCCGTCCGGAATGTTGGCGGCCACCTCGCGGGCGATGCGCTCCTTCTCCTTGAGCTGCATCACCTTGCGGGCGCTGTAGGCGGTATTGACGGTACTCGAATGCAATGAGGCCCCGCCGTGATGGCGCCTGATCTTGTTCTGCTCGGCGAGATCGTTGAGATCCCGGCGAATGGTCTGGGGGCTGACGTCAAAATGGGTCACCAGATCGTCGGTCGAGACAAAGCCCTGCCTCGTCAGGACGTCCAGGATCTCCAGATGTCGTTGGGTTTGCTTCACGCTTGCACTCCGCTTGAGAGACGAAAAAAGGCCCCGGCATTGCGGGGCCTTTGGCAGTGTACCCTATCCCTTTTCGGACTGATAAGGGCAGGATCACGTTTTATGCCTTGTCGGCAGCGGCCTTCTTGGCAGCGACGGCGATGTTCTCGTGCTTGAGGGTCATTGCCAGCAGCACGATGGAGAGCACGCAAGATGCGGTCAGCACCATGAAACCGCCGTCCCAGCCGAAGTGGTCAACGGTGTAGCCCAGCATGGCGTTGGCCGCCACGGCGCCACCCAGATAACCGAACAGACCGGTGAAGCCCGCCGCTGTACCGGCCGCCTTCTTCGGCGCCAGCTCCAGCGCATAGAGACCTATCAGCATGACGGGGCCATAGATCAGGAAGCCGATGGCGACCAGTGCCAGCATGTCGACGGTGGGGTTGCCCGCCGGGTTGAGCCAGTAGACCAGCACCGCCAGGGTCACCAGCACCATGAACAGGATACCGGCCGGGGCGCGGCGGCCCTGGAACAGCTTGTCCGAGATCCAGCCGCACAGCAGGGTGCCCGGGATGCCCGCCCACTCATAGAGGAAGTAGGCCCAGGAGGAGTGATCCACGCTGAAGTCTTTGGCTTCTTTCAGGTAGGTCGGAGCCCAGTCCAGCACACCGTAACGAATGAGATAAACGAAGGCGTTGGCAATGGCGATGTACCACAAGAGCTTGTTGTGCAGCACGTACTTGACGAAAATCTCCTTGGCGGAAAACTCCTGCTCGTGACTCTCGTTGTAATCCTTCGGATAGTCGTCCTTGTACTCCTCGATGGGGGGCAGACCAACGGATTGCGGGGTATCACGCATCACGAAGAAGGCGATCACCGCAATGGCGGCGGCAGCAGCAGCCGGCACATAGAAGGCACTGCGCCAGTCATTGAACCAGCCCATCCCCAGGATGAACAGCGGACCTATCATGCCGCCCCCCACGTTGTGGGCCACGTTCCAGACCGCGACCACTTCGCCCCGCTCCTTCTGTGACCACCAGTGCACCATGGTGCGACCGCAGGGGGGCCAGCCCATGCCCTGCACCCAGCCGTTGAGGAACAGCAGCACGAACATGATGGCGATGCTGGAGGTAGCCCAGTGCACAGTCCCCATCATGAACATGATACCGGCCGAGAGCAGCAGGCCGGCGGAGAGGAAGTAACGCGCATTGGAGCGATCCGACACGTTCCCCATCAGGAATTTGGAGAGACCGTAGGCAATGGAGACGCCGGACAGGGCCAGGCCCAGATCACCGCGGGAGAAGCCCTGCTCGATGAGGTAGGGCATCGCCAGACTGAAGTTCTTGCGCACCAGGTAGTAGCCGGCATAACCGAAGAAGATCCCGAAAAACACCTGCCAGCGCATGCGTTTGTAGAAGGGATCCACCTTGTCGGCCGGTAGCCGCTCTATGTGGGGTGCAGGCCTGAAGAGACTAAGCATGTTCTGCTTCCTTATTGTTGTTATGGGCGGTTGAGGGTGCCCCGATCATGCCTGCGACCAGATGAGTCCTTATTCGCAAGCGAGCCTATTGTGCTCATTTGTGAACATTCAATCTGTGATGAAGGCTAAATTATTGCAGTTTTATTACAAAAAATGTCACCTGATGAGTGATCGCTCATCGGCCGCCAGCCCTTACAGGGCAAGGAATCTAGCTACCCACTAAGGAGTATCAACACCGCTAACAGTTGCTTTTCGTCACATTTTCTTAGCAATGAATGGGATCTTGTCCACATTTCCGGTGGCGGGGGTCTGGTGAATTGGCACAGAAGGTTTATTTTCTCTCTCGTCCAAGAACGAGCGCAAACGAGCATAACGTTTGCGTCAGCTCAAATAACAAGAAGAAACGTTTTCGGACGCAAAAAATGGGAATGCAAGATAACGAAACGGAACATCAAACCTACTCTGGGTGGATATAAGGAATAACAACTATGAGCATACAAAGACCCAATACCCTGCTCGGCGAGTGCCTCGCCGAGTTTATCGGCACCGGCCTGCTGATCTTCTTCGGCGTCGGCTGTGTGGCTGCCCTGGTGCTGGCTGGCGCCAACTTCGGACAATGGGAAATCTCCATTACCTGGGGCCTGGGGGTCGCCATCGCCATCTATGTGACCGGCGGCATCTCTGGCGCCCACCTGAACCCGGCGGTGACCCTGGCGCTGATGACCTTCTGCGGCTTCGACAAGCGCAAGGTGGTGCCCTTCATCATCGCCCAGATAGCGGGTGCCTTCGCCTCCGCCGCCCTGGTCTACTTCCTCTATGGCAACCTCTTCACCCAGTGGGAACTGACCCACAACGTGGTGCGTGGCAGCGTAGAGAGCCTCGGCACCGCCGGCATCTTCTCCACCTACCCCAATGCCCTGCTCTCCAACATGCAGGCATTCGCGGTCGAGCTGGTGATCACCGCCGTCCTGATGCTGGGCATCATGGCGCTGGGTGACAACAACAACGGCGCCCCCAAAGGCTTCGCCGCCGCCCTGCTGATCGGCATACTGATCGCGGTGATCGGCGCCTCCCTCGGCCCCCTGACCGGCTTTGCCATGAACCCGGCCCGTGACTTTGGTCCCAAACTGTTCGCCTTCTTTGCAGGCTGGGGCGATGTGGCCCTGACCGGCGGTCGCGACAACCCCTACTTCTGGGTCCCCATCCTCGGCCCCATCGTCGGCGCCCAGCTGGGTACCGCCCTGTATGTGAAAGTGCTGGCTCCCTGCGTCCCGGGCAACCGTGTCGTGACCGAAGAAGCCGCCAAGCTGTCCAATAAAGAAGAGGCCGCCGCCTAAGAGCGGTCCCTTACGTGGAAAATAAGAACGTGGAGAACATCATGTCTGCTGAAAAGAAATTTGTCGTCGCGCTGGATCAAGGTACCACCTCCTCCCGTGCCATCGTGTTCGATCAGGACGCCAACATAGTCGCGACCTCCCAGCGCGAATTCACCCAGCACTACCCGAAAGCGGGCTGGGTCGAGCACGACCCCATGGAGATCTGGGCGACCCAGTCCTCCGTCTTCACCGAGGTGCTGGCCAAGAGCGGCCTGCACAGCGAGCAGATCGCCGCCATCGGCATCACCAACCAGCGTGAAACCACAGTGGTGTGGGAGAAAGCCACCGGCAAGCCCGTCTACAACGCCATCGTCTGGCAGTGCCGCCGCACCGCGGCCATCTGTGAAGAGCTGAAAGCGCGCGGCCTGGAAGAGTACGTGCGGGAAAACACCGGCCTGGTGCTGGACGCCTACTTCTCCGGCACCAAGGTGAAGTGGATCCTGGACAACGTGGAAGGGGCCCGCGAGAAGGCGATGAACGGCGAGCTGCTGTTCGGCACCATAGACACCTGGCTGGTGTGGAAGATGACCAACGGCGAGGTGCACGTCACCGATCCGACCAACGCATCGCGCACCATGCTCTACAACATCCGCGATCTGAAGTGGGACGAGCGGATGCTGGACGAGCTGGGCATCCCCGCCTCCATGCTGCCCGAGGTCAAGCCCTCCTCCGAGGTCTATGGCTACACCACCCGTGGCGGCGGCTCCCGCATCCCCATCGCCGGTATCGCCGGTGACCAGCAGTCTGCCCTGTTCGGCCAGCTCTGCTTCGAGAAAGGCATGGCCAAGAACACCTATGGCACCGGCTGCTTCCTGCTGATGAACACAGGCACCGAGCCGGTTCGCTCCAGCAACGGCCTGCTGACCACGGTCGCCATCGGCCCGAAAGGGGAAGTGAACTACGCCCTCGAGGGTGCGGTGTTCATGGGCGGCGCCACCATCCAGTGGCTGCGTGACGAGCTGAAGATCATCCACGATGCCCGCGACACCGACTACTTCGCGAGCAAGGTGGGTGACACCAACGGCGTCTATCTGGTGCCGGCCTTCGTGGGTCTGGGCGCCCCCTACTGGGATCCGTACGCTCGCGGCACCATGGTCGGCCTGACCCGTGGCGCGAACCGCAACCACATCATCCGTGCCGCCCTGGAATCCATCGCCTACCAGAGCCGCGACGTACTGGATGCCATGCAACAGGACTCCGGCATCAAGCTGGCGGCCCTGAAGGTAGATGGCGGCGCCGTGGCCAACGACTTCCTGATGCAGTTCCAGGCCGACATGATGCACACCCCTGTGGTGCGTCCGACCCGCATCGAGACCACCGCCATGGGCGCCGCCTTCCTGGCAGGTCTGGCCGTCGGCTTCTGGAAGAGCTCCGACGAGCTGGAAGACAAGTTCAGCGTCGATCGCGAGTTCATCCCGCAGATGGACAAGGCCGATCGCGCCAAGCGTTACAGCGGCTGGCAGAAGGCGGTCGAACGCTCACGCCGCTGGGCCGAAGAGGAGTGATCGGGTAACCGACACCTCCTTGAGATGAAAAAAGCAAAGAGGCCGACAGCGATGTCGGCCTCTTTTTATTGGCACTGCAAACCCCCTCGGCCCCCTCCCCTTGAGAGATGGGAGAACATGACCCCTCCCCCTCGTGGAGGGGGAGGCCGGGAGGGGGTTTGGCACTGTCGGCATGCCCTCTACAACGCCTCGGCGCCGAGCTGCTCTTTGAGGAAGTCGAGCCAGACCCGCAGCCGGATGTCCCGCTGGGCATCGGAGTAGAAGACCCCGTTGATGGGGCGCGAGGCGCCGCTGTTACTTCGGGCCAGCACCTCCACCAGGGCGCCGCTCGCCCTGTCCTCCCCCGTCATGAAGTCCGACAGGCAGACGATCCCCTGCCCACACAGCGCCAGCTGGCGCAGGGTCTCGCCGCTGCTGGCCCGCAGTGTCGGGGTGATGGCGAACCTGTCCCCCTGCTCTGCGCTCAGCAGTGGCCAGTGGTTGAGGTGATCGGGGTGCAAAAAGCCGAGCAGCTCGTGGCCGCTCAGCAGATCCGCCGGCTGGCGCGGGGTGCCGCGCTCCGCAAGATAGTCCGGGGAGGCGAGCAGCCGCAGCTTGGATCGCCCGAGCGGCAGGGCCCGCAGGGAGGAGTCCGTCAGCTCGCCAATGCGAATGGCCATGTCCACCCGCCGCTCCATCAGATTGATGAAGCCCTCTGAGCTGTGCAGTTGCAGCTCTATGCCGGGGTAGCGGCGGCGAAACTCGCCGATGATGGGCACCAGCCGGTGCAGGATGAAGGGGGTGGCGGCATCGACCCTCAGTACCCCTTCGGGTTGTTCCCGGCGCATCAGCAGATGGCTCTCGGCCTCGCTCATCTCGGTCAGCACCTTCACCGCCCGCTGATAGAACCAGCTCCCCTCCTCGGTCAGGCTGACCCGCCTCGTGGTGCGGTTGAGCAGCACGGTGGCGAGTTTCTCTTCGAGGCGCTTGATGCCGCGGCTCACCACAGAGTTGTCCATGCCGAGGTTCTCCGCCGCCTGGCGAAAGCTGCCCGCCTCCACCACGGCCACAAACAGGGTCAGTTCATCGGAATGGGTCTTCATTGTTGTCATCCTGGCAAGAGTCATGGGGCTTTATAGGCGCAATGGCCGGAGGTTGGCAAGGCAGGCGTCGCTTCGTATCGTGACGCACCGCCTGTTTTATCTTCGCCCTTGCCAGTACAATGCCGCCAGATGGCACCGTATGGCGCCACATAATGACAGGGACGATCTTATGACATTCGACAACAGGCTGGCCGCCGCCCATCGGGAGCTGGCCGACAAGGGCGTGCAGGAACTCAACTACAACCCGCCGATCATCTGGCTGCTGCGAAAGGCGGGATTCACCATCAGGCCGCCCCATTACGAACGCTTTCTGGTCAACGTGCTCGCGATGGGGATCCCCACCGGCGCTATCTGGGGGGTGTTGATGTGGTGCTTCGGCTGGCAGGATGAGGTGAGCCCGGCCTTCGCCCTGCGCCAGAGCGCCCTGTTCGGCATAGGGTTCGGCCTGCTGATGGGAATCATCGTTTGGGTGCGCCGCAAGCAGCTCAAGCTGACCCCCTGGGACGCCTTGCCCCACTCCACTATCCGCACGCAACAGCGCTGGCAACCAAAATAACCACCGACATGGACAAGGAGACCCTTATGACCAAGGCCCATGAGAAACTGAACTATGTGGAGTTTGCGGCAAGGGATCTCGCCGCGACCAAGGCCTTCTTTCAGGCCGCTTTCGGCTGGCAATTTGCCGACTACGGCCCCGATTATTGCGCCTTCGAAGGGGAAGGGCTGGATGGCGGCTTCTACCGCGCAGATATGTGCAGTCACAGCCATCAGGGGGGCGCCCTGCTGGTGTTCTACAGCGCCGACATTGCGGCAACCCAGGCCAAGGTGCAGCACCATGGCGGCATCATCAACCGCCCGCTGTTCGACTTCCCCGGCGGCCGGCGCTTCCACTTTGTCGAACCCAGCGGCAACGAGTTTGCGGTCTGGTCCGAGCCGGCGGCCTGATGGCGAGGGCGTCCCGGCGCCCCCTGTTGCTTTACCTCCCTGACCTCCTCGCCGGCGCCTCGCCCAATCCATTTATTGCTGCTCTTATCTCAATAGTGTTTTGCGACTGCTGCCCTGTTTCCCCCAGTCTGCCGGGGGCATACTGACCGTCGTTTTAGCAAGGAGGTGCAGATGTCATCCCCCATCACAGTGATTGCCGAGCTTGAGGCCAAGCCTGAATTTGCCGCCGAGTGTCGCGCCGCCTTGAGCCCCTTGATAGCGGCTACCCAGCAAGAGCCCGGGTGCCTCTGCTACCGGCTGCACCAGAGCCTGGAGAGCCCCCACGGCTGGATGATCCACGAGGCGTGGGAGAACGAGGCCGCCCTCAGCGCCCACCAGCAGCAGCCCCATTTTCTCGCCTTCGTGGCCAGCACCCGGGGCTGGTTTGCCAGCACCAGCGTTCGCCGCTATCAACTAGCCTGAATCCAGCGGCGGCCTGCCCCTGCCCGCCCTGGATGCGGGGACGGGCCGACACAATATTGAGCGTAGAAACAATAACTTGAGGAATATGATGATGAAGATGCCCAACCTGGGTCTTGGAACCTTTCGCCTGAAGGATCAGCCCCTGCGCGACTCCCTGCTGCAGGGTCTGGATCTCGGCTATCGCCATATCGATACCGCCCAGATCTATGACAACGAGGCCGAAGTGGGCCAACTGATGAGCGAAAGCGGCGTGCCCCGCCAGGATATCTACCTGACCACCAAGGTGTGGATCAGCGAGTTCGGCCCGGGCAAGGTGATCCCGAGCCTGGAGCTGAGCCTGGAGAAACTGCGCACCGACTATCTGGATCTGGCGCTCATTCACTGGCCCTCCCCCCAGGATGAGGTGCCGATGGCGGTCTATCTGGAGCAGCTCGCCGAGGCCAAGGCCCGGGGCCTGACCCGGGAGATAGGGGTTTCCAACTTCACCGTGGCCCAGCTCAAACAGGCCATCGAGATCCTGGGGCCGGGCGCCATCGCCCACCAGCAAGTGGAGATCCACCCCCTGCTGCAAAACCGCAAGGTGGTGGCGTTCTGCCAGGAGCACGGCATCGCCATCACCGCCTATATGCCGCTGGCCTATGGCAAGGTACTGAGCGAACCGCTCCTGATGGAGATCGGCAAGCGCCACGGCGTCTCGGCGGCCCAGGTGTCGCTCGCCTGGCTGCTGGCCCAGGGCATGACGGTGATCCCGAGCTCCACCAAACGGGAGAACCTCGCCGCCAACCTGGCTGCGCTGAAGGTCAAACTCAGCCCCGAGGAGATGGCACAGATTGCCACCCTGGATCGAGGCGAGCGCTGCGCCAACCCGGACTTCGCACCGGATTGGGATTGATCCCCCTCATCCCCAGCCCTTCTCCCGCCAGGGGAGAAGGGAGCAAACCGCAGTCCGGGATCTGTCTGTGACCCCAAGCGGGAGGCACTCTGCCTCCCGCTTTTTCTCGTCCTCCCCTCCCCCACCATCACCAGGCATCTGGCGCTGGACGCCATCCAGCCCTGGGCGGCCATACTGCCCCCAGTGCTGCTCCCCCAGAGCCTTCCCTTGCCCTTTTATCCCTTGCCTCTGTGTTCCCGGCCCGCTCTGTACGCGTTGCTGCTACGCGCCTTGTCTCTGTCTTCCGCTAACTCTGCATAGCCGCTCTTGCTGCCTCAGCCACTCCTCCTTCCACGGCACCATTGCTGCTTATTTGGCAAAAGTAATTTGATGTTGCCGTCATTTTTGCCAACAAAGCTCATCGGCATACTGGCGCCATTCTCCCGTCGGGAGCCACTATCCAAGGAGTTTGTATGCCACTGGCGTTATTTGCCCTCACCCTGAGTGCCTTTGCGATCGGCACCACCGAGTTTGTGATCGTGGGGCTGATCCCCACCATAGCCGAGCAGCTCAATGTCTCGCTCCCCTCGGCGGGCCTGCTGGTCAGCCTCTATGCCCTGGGGGTGGCCATAGGCGCCCCTGTGCTGACGGCGCTCACCGGCAAGCTGCCGCGCAAGTGGCTGCTGGTGGGCCTGATGGCGCTCTTCACCGCTGGCAACCTGCTGGCCTGGCAGGCACCGGGCTACGAGAGCCTGATCGTCGCCCGCATCCTCACCGGCCTGGCCCACGGGGTCTTCTTCTCGGTGGGCAGCACCATCGCCACGGGGCTGGTGGCCAAGGAGAAGGCGGCGAGCGCCATCGCCATCATGTTCAGCGGCCTCACGGTCGCCCTGGTGACCGGCGTGCCGCTCGGCACCTGGATTGGTCAGCAGTTCGGCTGGCGCGAGACCTTCCTGGTGGTGAGCGCACTCGGGGTCATCGCCATGGCAGGCAGCCTGCTGCTCATCCCCGGCAACCTGCCAAAAGGCGCGGCCTCCAGTATTCGTGAGCAGCTTTCTGTGCTGACCCACAAGCCCCTGCTGATGGTCTATGCCAAGACGGCCCTGGGTTACGGCGGCGCCTTCACCGCCTTTACCTTCCTCGCCCCCATCTTGCAGCAGGTGAGCGGTTTTGGTGCCAATGCGGTGAGCCTGATCCTGCTGGTGTACGGGGTGTCGGTGGCGGTCGGCAATATCTGGGGCGGCAAGCTCGCGGACAAGATGGGCCCGCTGCCCGCCTTGAAGCTGATGTTTGGCGGTCTGGCGCTCATCCTGCTGATGCTCACCTTCACCGCGCCCCATCCGGTGCTGGCGGTGCTCACCGTACTGGTGTGGGGTGCCTTCGCGTTCGGCAACGTGCCGGGGCTGCAGGTGCTGGTGGTGAAACAGGCCGAACGCCACACCCCCAATGCCGTGGATGTGGCCTCCGGCCTCAACATCGCCGCCTTCAACGTCGGCATCGCGCTGGGATCCGTGGTGGGTGGTTTCGTGGTGGATCACCTGGGTCTGATGCACACCCCCTGGATCGGGGCCCTCATCGTGCTGCTGGCCTATGGCCTCACCCACGTCAGCGAGAAGCGCGAGGCCAAGTTGGCGCTGGCGGTTTAACCTCCCACAGACAAAGAGGCCGACACCCTGTGTCGGCCTCTTTCATTGGCAAGATGGCGCGGCTCAAGACTCCTTGAGATCCTCGTCGGCGGCCCAGCGCGCCTCCAGCCAGAGCAGATTGACCAGGCCGCACAGCAGCGCAAACCCCAGCCCCAAAATCCAGGTGAAATACCACATATCGAAGACTCCTCAATTCCCGTGTCAGTAAAGGCTATGGCCCTGCTGGCGCACCTGCTCGGTACTCATCTTGCCCCGCGCCACCCAGTAGACCCAGAGCGTATAGCCGATGTTGATGGGCATCAGCACGGCGACTATGCCCAGCATGATAAGCAGCGTCCGCTCGCTGGAGGTGCCGTCCCACAGGGTCAGGCTGCTCGACGGATCCAGGGAGGAGGGCAGCACGAAGGGGAAGAGCGCGATGGCCACGGTCAGCATCATGGCGGCGCAGGCACCGCCACTGGCGAGGATGGCGAGCCGCGCCCGACCCAGCTGGCTGGCCAGCGTGCTCAAGAGCGGCAGCGCGAGGCCCAGGGCCGGCACTGCCCAGAGCACGGGGTGCGCCACGAAGTTGCCAAACCAGCCATCCGGCGCCGTCGTCACCTGCTTCATCAGGGGGGTCAGGGCGCTGTTGAGATCCCCTATCTCCGCTATCCGGTAACCGCGCATCTGGCTGAGCCAGAAGCCGCCTAAGGCAAACAGGGCGCTTGCTAGGGGGCCAAGCCAGCGGCTCTGGCGGGCGCAGCGCGCTGCTATCACCCCTTGGGTCTTGCACTGCAGGAAGCTGCAGCCATGGAGCATCAGCAGGGCCAGCGCCGTGCCCATGCAGGTCAACAGCAGCGGCCAGTTGAAATCGAAGGCGCCGTAGTGGATGCGAAGGGCCGAGTCGAAGCGAAACGGCAGCCCCTGCAACAAGAAGCCCAGGGTCGCGCCAAACACCAGGGTCGGCAGCAGGGCCCCCATCACCAGGGCCCTGTCCCACCAGCGGCGCCACAGGGGGTCCGGCAGCTTGCTGCGATAGTCAAACCCCACCGGGCGCAGGAAGAGGCCGAACAGCAGGAACATGAAGGGCACGTAGAGCGCCGAGAAGGAGGCGGCATAGACCAGGGGCCAGGCGGCGAACAGGGTGCCGGCACCGGCGATGAGCCACACCTGGTTGCCCTCCCACACCGGGCCCACACTGTTGAGCAGCACCCGCCGCTCCTCATCGGTTTTGGCCACCACGGGGAGCAGCATGCCGACCCCGAGATCGAAGCCATCCATCACCACGAAGCCGATGAGCAGGAACAGTACCAGCCCCCACCAGATGAGTTTCAGGGTTTCGTAATCCATCAGACGGGACTCCCGTTTTTCAACACTTCACCTTGATAACGACCCGTCTGCAGGCTGGCGGGCCCTTTGCGGATCACGTGACGCAACAAGAACAGCTCCACCACCAGCAGCGTGCTGTAGATGAGGAAGATGGCGATCAGGCTGAACCAGAGTTGCCCAGGTTGCAGCAAGGAGACGGAGGCCGACACCGGCAGCACGTCGCTGATGGTCCAGGGCTGGCGGCCGAACTCCGCCACGAACCAGCCCGCCTCGATGGCAATCCAGGGCAGCGGAATAGACCAGAACAGCGCCTTGAGCAGACGGGGGGATTGCACCAGCTTGCCCCGGCACAGCTGCAGGAAGGCGGCACCAAAGAGCCCGAGCAGCACCACACCTATGCCTACCATCAGCCGGAAGCTCCAAAAAAGCGGCGCCACCTGGGGGATGGAGTCGTCGACCGCCTTGGCGATGGCCGCCTCGTCCGCCTTGCCGATATCGGCGGCGTAGGGGGTCAGCAGCAGGCCGTAGCCGAGATCCGCGCGGTGGCGCTCGAAGGTGGCGCGGGCCTCGGCATTGCTACCGTCTGAGCGCAGCGCCTCCAGGGCGTCGTGGGCAAGCATGCCGCTGCGAATGCGCACCTCATGCTGCGCCTTCAGATCTTTCAAACCCGTCACCTGCTCATCCAGGGAGCGGGTGGCGATGATGCCCATCAGATAGGGTATCTTGACCGCAGCGTGAGTGGTCTCGGCGCGCTGATCCGGCAGGCCGAACAGGGTGAAGGAGGCGGGCGCCGGCTCTGTGTGCCACTCCGCCTCGATGGCGGCGAGCTTGACCTTCTGCACCTCGCCGGTGCGATAGCCCGACTCGTCCCCCAGCACGATGACCGAGAGGATGGCCGCCAGACCAAAGCCCGAGGCGATGGCGAAGGATCGCAGGGCGAAGCGCACCTCCATGCGACGCAGCAGATACCAGCTGCTCACCCCCATCACGAACAGGGAGGCGGCCACATAGCCCGCCGCCACCGTGTGGACGAACTTGACCTGGGCCACCGGGTTGAAGATCACCGCCGCCACGTCCACCAGCTCCATGCGCATCGTCATGGGGTTGAACTCGGCCCCCACCGGGTTCTGCATCCAGCCGTTGGCGATGAGGATCCAGAGCGCGGAGAGGTTGGAGCCAAGCGCCACCAGCATGGTCACCAGCAGGTGCTGACCCCGGGAGAGCTTGTCCCAGCCGAAGAAGAAGAGGCCCACCAGGGTGGATTCCAGGAAGAAGGCCATCAGCCCCTCCACCGCCAGCGGGGTGCCGAAGATGTCGCCGACATAGTGGGAGTAGTAGGCCCAGTTGGTACCGAACTGGAACTCCAGGGTGATGCCGGTAGTGACCCCCATGACGAAGTTGATACCGAACAGCTTGCCCCAGAAGCGGGTGATGTCCTTGTAGATCACCTTGCCGGTCATCACGTAGGCGGACTCGGCGATCACCAGGATCCAGGACAGCCCCAGGGTGAGGGGTACAAACAGAAAGTGGAACATCGCCGTCGCGCCGAACTGTATTCGGGAGAGGCTGACCACATCATCCAGGCTTATCATGCATGACTCTCTATGTTGCATTTAACAGGCAGGTTTTCGCCCGTTAAGTACAACATGTGCCATGACACCTATAACAGATGCAGTTATAGTGAAATCCACCTATAACAGTTTAGGCCACCCCCATGTCCCGTTACGGTCAGCTGGCTGCCTTGTTGCAGCAGCAGATAGAGAGCGGCCTCTGGCAGCCGGGGGAGCGCATCCCCTCCATCCGCCAGAGCTGCAAGACCCATCATTTGAGCCCCATGACGGTGCTGCAGGCCTATCAGCTGCTCGAGAGCCGGGGCCTCATCCTGGCGCGGCCCCAGTCCGGCTACTACGTCAAGGCCGCCACCTCGCCGCTGCCCGCCGGCACGGCCCAGCAGGCCCGCTACAGCGGCTCGGTGGACATCAACGATATGGTGTTCGAGGTGTTGCAGGCGAGCAAGTCCCGGGAGCTGGTGCCGCTGGGGCTCGCGGTGGCGGATCCCGCCCTCTTCCCCCACCCCCAGCTCGGCCGGGCCCTGGCGAGCTGCATGCGCCGCCTCGACCCCTTCAGCACGGTGGCAGATCTGCCTCCCGGCAACGAGGCGCTGCGCCGCGCCATCGCCCAGCGTTACGCCAGCGACGGCCTGGCGGTGGATCCCCAGGAGATCATCATCACCACCGGCGCCATGGAGGCGCTCTCCTTAAGCCTGCAGGTGCTGACCGAGCCCGGGGACTGGGTGGTGGTGGAGTCCCCCACCTTCTACGGCGCCCTGCAGGCCATAGAGCGGCTCAAGCTCAACGTGGTGGAGATCCCCGTGATCCCCGGGGTGGGCATCGATCTCGCCCTGCTCACCGAGGCCCTCGCCCAGCGCCCCATCAAGGCGTGCTGGCTGATGGGCAACGTGCAGCATCCGCTCGGTCACACCATGCCGGATGGCCACAAGCAGGCACTGATGCAGTTGCTCAACGCCCATGAGGTGCCCCTGGTGGAGGATGACGTCTACGCCGAGCTCTATTTTGGCCGCGAGCGCCCCAGCCCCATCAAGCGCTGGGACGCCCGGGGCGACAGCCTGCTGTGCGGCTCCTGGACCAAGTGCCTGGCGCCGGGCTTTCGGGTCGGCTGGGTGGTGGCCGGATCCCATGCCGAGCGCATCCAGCGGCTGCAACTGATGTCGACGCTCTCCACCAATGTGCCGAGCCAGCTGGCGCTCGCCGACATGCTGCGCCAGGGCGGGGTGGATGCCCACTTTCGCCGCCTGCGCCACACCCTGGCCCAGCGCCAACAGCAGATGCGGGCGGCCCTGCTGCGGCTCTTCCAGGACGAGGTGCATATCTCGACCCCGGACGGCGGCTACTTCCTCTGGCTGACATTCGACGCGCGCCTCGACAGCCGGGCCCTCTATGCCCAGGCGCTGGCCAGCGGCTTCTCGTTGGCCCCCGGCGCCCTGTTCTCGAGCCAGGGCCAGCACAACCACTGCCTGCGCCTCAACAGCGCCCATCCCTGGAGCCCGGCGCTGGAGGCCGCCCTCACCCGGCTGGCGGCCCTGGTCCACCAGCAATTGGGAGGCTCCTAGCCTTTATCGATAGCTGCGCCTGAGGCGGGTTCGGCTTTATTGATAAATTAATTTTTCCTAAGCTGCATCCAATCGCCTCCCTCCTTCGTCTCTTGCTTGAACCTCAATCAAGGAGAGACGATGAAATCCCAACCCCTCTGGCTCGCCCTGCTCTGCTCGGCCCTCAACCAGCCGCTGCAGGCGGCCCCCCTCTCCCAGTCTGCCCAGACCGACCCTGTCCATCAGGCCGGTGATGGCGTGATCCGCCTCTATGGCCCCGGTGGCCCGGACACCGCCCTGAAACGGGCGGCTACAGTCTTCCAGCAGGAGACCGGGATCCCGGTCGAGGTCACCGCCGGCCCCGAACATAGCTGGCGTGACAGGGCCGTCAAGGATGCCGATCTCATCTTCGCCGGGGCCGAGCAATCCATGTCCGCCTACCTGCAGAGCTACCCCTTCCTCGACAGGAAGAGCGCCCACGCCTACTACCTGCGCCGCAGCGTCATCGCGGTGCAGAAGGGCAACCCGGCCGGGATCCGCGGCATGGAGGATCTCATCAATCGCCCCCTCAAGGTGGTGGTGACCGAGGGACTCGGCAGCTACAACACCTCGGGCACCGGACTCTGGGAAGACGTGGCCGGGCGCAGGGGCAAGCTGGCCGATGTGCAGAAGCTCAGGCGCAACATCGTCGCCTTCGAGCAGGGCAGCGGCGCCAGTTTCCGGGCCTTCACCGGCCAGCGGGCCGATGCCTGGATCACCTGGGTGCACTGGCCCCTGAACCATAAAGACAAGGCCGACTTCGTCGAGATCGAGCCGGAGCGTCGCATCTATCGCGGCCTGCTGATCACCAAGGCGCAGGGCGCGGATGCCAGCACCCAGCGCTTTATCGATTTCATCGACAGCCCCCAAGGTGAGCCCTTCTTCGCCCAGGATGGTTGGACCCGTTAACCCCTGACCTCTCATAACCAAACAAACCATCGCCAACAGACCCAAGGAGAACGCCATGAACAAGTTCCTCATCACCCTCGCCTGCCTGCCCCTCGCCTCGGCCTGGGCCCTGGACACCCAGCCCCTGAGCGGGGCCGAACAGCTGCCCATCGCCCGGATGACCGAGAACGGCAAGGCCTATCTGGTCGATGCCAAGGGCTTCAGCCTCTACCGCTTCGACAAGGATGCCCAAGGAAAATCAACCTGTTATGCTGAGTGCGCCGAGAAGTGGCCGCCGGCCTTGGCCAGCGCGGAGCAGGCCAAGGCCGGCGTCGGCAGCGCGGCCGACGTCGGCATCAGCCTGATCCTGCGCGACGATGGCAACTATCAGTGGAGCTACCGTGGCCAACCGCTCTATCGCTGGATCAAGGATGAGCAGCCCGGCCAGAGCAGCGGGGATGGCGTGAAGAATGTCTGGCACCGCGTCCAACTATGAGGTCTGAGTGAATATCGACAACCAGCAACTTGCCCACCTGCTCGCCCGCAGCCGGCAGAGGGACAAGCAGGCATTTGAAGCCCTCTACCGGCTGACGGGCCAGCCTCTGTATGCCATGCTCCACGCCCTGCTCAAGGACAAGCAGTGGGCCGCAGACATCCTGCAGGAGGGCTTTTTGAAGATCTGGCACGGCCAGAGCGCCTATCCCGTCGACTACCCCTGGGCCTGGCTCTGCCAGTGCATGCGCCATCTGGCCATCGACGCCCTGAGGGCGAAGAAACGCCATGGGGAGACCCGACTGGATGAGTCCTGGGAGGAGACGCCCGGCCGGGAGACAGAGGGGCTGGCCCCCTCTTTCTCCCTCGAGCACTGCCTCGGGCGGCTCTGTGCCGACAAGCGCAACGCCATAGTGCTCGCCTATCGCCACGGCCTGAGCCACCAGGAAATCGTCACCCACACCCAGACCCCGCTCGGCACGGTCAAGTCCTGGATCCGGCGCGGACTGGAGGAGCTCAAGCTATGCCTGACTCAATGACCCCCAAACGCTATCGAGACCCCGCCCTGCGCGAGCGGCTCGCCGGCGAGTATGTGCTGGGTACCCTGAGCCCGCGGGTACAGGCCAGGATGAGCCGCCTGATGGCCCGCGACCCCGACTGGTGGCAGTGGATTGAACAGTGGCAACAACATCTGGATCCCCTGCTGCGCCAGCCCCAACCCGCCCCCCCCCTGCCCCGCCAGATCTGGCACGGGATAGCACAGGGGATCTCCCCGAGGCCCGGGCCCAACCGCCTGTGGTGGCCGCTCGCCATGGCAGCCTCCCTGCTGCTCGGCCTATGGCTGCAGCCGCTGCTGCCCGGGCCCTCCGCGCCCATCCAGCCGGTGCGCTACCTGGCCACGATGTCCTCCGCAGGCGAGGAGGCCCCCTTCGTGCTGGTGGCCTATCAGGGCAAGCGGCCGGGCCAGTCGAGCATCCGCTTGCAACAGAATCTGGCGAACCCGCTGCGCCTGCCCGCCGACGCCATGCTCTGGATGCGTGACAAAGAGTCCGCCAAGCTGGTGCCCCTCGCCCCCCTCGGGGAGGTCATGGCGGGCCGCCTGATGAGCGGGGCCGAATGGCAGCAGCTCAAGCAGAGCAGCGAACTGCTGGTGATGGCGAAGGGCAGCGAACGCCCGCTCTATCGCGGCCACTGCATTGAGCTCGGCCCCTGGCCGGCGGAGAGCTAAACACGAGCGCTGCACTTTCAACAACAGCAACAACAAGGCCCCGTGATGGGGCCTTGTTCATCGAGAGAGGGCCCGCTTATCGGGCATAAATTTCGGACTGTCTGGTGAAACCGAGGGATTCGTAAAGAGACTTGGCCCTGTCATTGAATGACATCACCTCCAGACGGATCTGGCTTGCATCGTGGGCCTTGGCCCAGCCATCGCAGTGAGCCATCAACGCCTTGCCGATGCCGCGGGAGCGATGATCCTCATCGACGACCACGGAGCCGATACGGCAGATGGGGAGCTTGGAGAGGAAGGGGATGGCCTCATTGATCTCGATCCTGGCCGTCAGAAAGCCCAGCACCCGCTCGTTATCCACCGCCACGCAGAACAGCCGCTCCTCACAACCTATGGCCGCCAGCAAAAACTCCCGCTCCTGGGGTGAGGGCGGGCAAAACACCTCGGGGGCCTGCTCAAAATGGATCAATCCAATTTGCCGATTCAACTCGAGAATGGCGTCAATGTCCTGTTCAACTGCCTTGCGTATGTTCAATGGATGCTCCCTGCATGTCACACTTCAGATGTCAAAAAAACCGCCCCAACAGCTGGGCCAGCGGTCAATCATAACGACAGCCAAAGCGAAAATAAAATCCATTTGAAGCCTTTTTATTTGGTGGACGCCAACAACAAGGCCCCTTCACGGGGCCTTGTTGTCAAAGGGGTACGAGTCTTAGCCCGGCGCGCCCAGCTGGGCCACCTGGCGCTCTATGCTGGCTTTCAGGTTGTCATCGAGTTTCAGGGCACGGGCCAGCTCGTCGAGATAGCCGCGCTCCATGAAGTGATCCACCTCGACGGCGAGCAGGGAGGCGAGATAGACCTCGGTAGCCTGCTCCATGTCGGTCACTTCCCGGGCCAGGGCTTGCGGATCCAGCGGACGGGCCAGCTCGGCGTCAATCCAGCGGGCGGCATCGGGTTGGCCCTGCTCGGTCAGGTACTCCTGGATCTTCTGGCGCTCGGCGGCGTCGATGTGGCCGTCGGCCCGGGCCGCCGCCACCATGGCGCGCACCAGCAGGCTGGCGCGGGCATCCAGTTCGGCGCCCGCCAGCTCGTTGAGGGGATGGGGTGTGCCGGCCGCAGGCGCACTCTGGTTCTGCTGCCAGTCCTGATAGAGCTTGTAGGCCAGCCCGCCGAGGGCCGCCGCCCCGCCCACCGCCGCCACCTTGGTGCCGTACTTGCGCATCTTCTTGTTGCCAAGCAGCAGCGCCATGGCCCCGGCAGCCAGCCCCCCCTGGGCCATGCCCTTCATCTGGGCCTTGCGCGTGTCGCCGCCATCGTTGAGCCAGCCCTTGCCAGCTCCCATCAATTGCTCCAGCATCTGTTTCATGGGGCCTCCTCATTTGCATGAGATGCCATGCTGGGCCGCTGCCGCTGAACTCAAGGTGAATGGATGCCACTACCCCGCCTGTTGCTACTGACCCTGCTGACGCTCACTGCGTTCGCTGCCAATTCGGTACTCTGCCGCCTCGCCCTGTTCGAAGAGCGGATGGATCCGGCCCTGTTTACCCTGCTGCGGCTGACCAGCGGCGCCCTGATGCTTATCCTGCTGTGCCGGGTTCGCCACCAGTCGCCGCGCCAGGGAGACTGGGGGGGTGCCCTCGCCCTCATCGCCTATGGCGCCGCCTTCTCGTTCGCCTATCTCACCCTGACCGCAGGCACCGGTGCCCTGCTGCTGTTTGCCGCCGTCCAGCTCAGCATGCTGGCACCGCCCCTGCTGCGCGGAGAGTCCCTGCCACTGCGCCAGTGGGCTGGTCTGCTGCTCGCCATGGCAGGGCTGGTATTGCTGTTGCTGCCCGGCATCCGGGCGCCGGATCCCCTGGGGGCGGCCCTGATGATAGGCGCCGGCATCGCCTGGGCCAGCTATACCCTGCGGGCCTCACGCTTTGCCGATCCCATCGCCGCCAATGCCGGTCACTTCCTGCGGGCCAGCCTGCCGGCGGCACTGCTCTACCTGCTGCTTGGCCAGCTTGAGGCCAGCCCGGCGGCCATTGGCTACGCCCTGGCCTCGGGGGCCCTCGCCTCCGGCCTTGGGTATGCGCTCTGGTATCTGGTGCTGCCCCAGCTGGGACGCACCCTGGCCGCCAGCGTCCAGCTGCTGGTGCCCCTGCTCGCGGCGCTGGCCGGGATCATCTGGTTGGATGAGTCCTGGTCGCTGCGATTGTTATTGTCATCTCTGGGCATTCTGGGGGGCATAGCCCTGGTCATAACAGGACGCCCCCCACAAGGAGACAAAGCATGATGAAGATGGTCATACTGTTGCTCGCCAGCAGCCTGTCGAGCGGCCTGCTCGCCATAGAACAGGATCGGGAAACCCATCAAGCCGGGCTGGATCGGGCCTGTGCCAACGCCCAGCAACTGCTGATCGTGCAGGGTCGACAGCAGCGCATCGACGCCTGCATCAAGGAGGGGGGCAAAACGACCCGCTGCCAGCAGGAGTACGCCAGCTTCGGCCAGCGCGAGGGCAACAAGCGCCCCGATTTTTCCAAGGTGCCCGCCTGCCAGCAGGCCGAGACCTATCGCAAGAGTTACCGGCAATAAGCCGAGGAGAGAGCATGATCCCACCCCGCGAACTGACCCTGCAATTTCTCGCCGAACCCGCCGACGTCAACTTCGGAGGCAAGGTCCATGGCGGCATGGTGATGAAGTGGATCGATCAGGCCGGCTACGCCTGCGCCGCTGGCTGGTGTGGCGGCTATGCCGTCACCGTCTATGTGGGGGGCATCCGTTTCCTGCGCCCCATCCAGATAGGCCAGCTGGTGGAGGTGCACGCCAAGGTGATCCACACCGGCACCACCAGCATGCACCTGGCGGTGGACGTCTACAGCCGCCACCCCACTGACCCTGCGCGCCACAAGACCACCCACTGCATCATCATCTTCGTGGCCATGGACGAGTACGGCAAGCCGAGCCCTGTGCCCCAGTGGCAGCCGGTGAGCGAGCAGGATCTGCAGTTGCAGCAGTACGCCAGGAAGCTGATGACCCTGCGCGAGGAGCTCGACAAGGAGATGCGCCAGCACATGTGAAACCCGTCAACCCCCGGGCAGCCGGGGCGTGTCTTCACCGCCCGGGGCGCTATAATGGCGCACCCGCTGCCCCACGAGAAACCAAGATGTCACTGGAAACTGCACCGCCCGAGGTCAAACTCGCGGTGGATCTGATAGAACTGCTGGAAACCAACCAGATTGCCCCGGAGCTCGCCCTGGCGGCGCTCGCCATCGTCCGTCAGGACTATGAGCGCAAGCTCGAGGAAGGCCGGGCGCACTGACGCGCTCACCTCACCCCTTTCCCTTCGACCCTTCTCCTACAACCCGGGAGGCACCATGTCAGACCCCGTTCGCTTCGAAACCGGCAAGGCCATGCTGCTTGGCGGCCTGCGTCGCCATCACAGCTTCCAGCACGGCGACTTCGGTGGCCAGTGGCGTGACTTCAGCGCCCTTGGCCCCCTGCCGGGTCAGCTGGGGGAGCACGCCTACGGCGTCATCTGCGGCGCCGACGAGAGCGGCTGCGAATATATGTGCGCAGTTGAAGTGAGCGCTCTGGAAGTGCTGCCTCCGACCCTGGGCCGGATGCGCATCAGCCCCCAGACCTATGCGGTCTTTCGCCATCTGGGCCATGTGGATGCCCTGCCGCACACCTGGCAGCAGGCGCTGGCGTGGCTCGCACAATCCGATTACGACTCTGCCCACAGGCCTGACTTTGAGCGCTACGGCGACGCCTTTGACCCAAATAGCGGCAGCGGCGAGGTGGAACTCTGGCTCGCCGTGGTGCCCAGACAAGCCCTGGCCTGAGGGGCCGAGACGAGGGCGGCCTTCACAGTTGACCCGGATAGCGGCAGCGGCGAGGTGGAGCTCTGGCTCGCCGTGGTGCCAAGGCAAGTCCTCGCCTGAGGGGCCGAGACGAGGGCGGCCTTCGCAGGGCACGTCTCACCACGGCACTGTTCGGCGCCGTGTTGTCCCGCTCAGCGCGCCACTATTGTCTCCTCCCCCATCACCTCGTCGCAGAGCGCGATCAGGGCCTCGCACAGCCGGCTGAGGGGCTCAGAGCCCCCCGCCCCCAGGTGCAGGGCCAGCTCCACCGGACGCACCGCGGGCCAGTGTGTCAGCGCCACCTGCTCCGGTTGCAACAAGCGGGCGGGCAGCAGGCTCACCCCTATGCCCGCACTCACCGCCCCCTGCAGGCTGGCGAGACTGGCACTCACGTAGGCGATGCGCCAGGCAATGCCCCTGGCATCCAGGGCGTCGGTTATCTGGCGCCGATAGAGGCCTTCGCTCGGAAACACCACCAGGGGAACAGGCTCCCGCTCGCAGGCAGGCCACTCCCGGCTGTCGACCCAGGCGAGCGGCTCGCGCCAGCGGGCGATGGGCTCTCCCTGGCCGCGCCCCTGCTTGATCAGCGCCAGATCCAGCTCTCCCCCTTCGAACGCCTGCCAGATCTCGTGACTCAGCCCGCTTTGCACCTCCAGCCTCACCTCGGGGTATTGCCGGGCGAAGGCCGCCAGCACAGGGGTCATGGCGCCGGCGGCAAAATCCTCAGGCACCCCGAGACGCAGGGGCAGGCTCGCCTCCCCCACCCGCTCCCCTGCCCGGGCCAGCAGCCCCAGGATGCGGCGCGCCAGCCCGAGCAGTGTCTCCCCCTGGGCCGTGGTCACCACCTGGCGGCCGGATCGGTCGAGCAGCGGACAACCGAGCTGCTGCTCGAGGCGGCGCATCTGCTGGCTGATGGTGGACTGGGTCAGGTGCATCCGCTCGCCGGCACGGGTAAAACTGCCGGTCTCGACGATGGCGACAAAGCTCTGCAGCAGGTGGGGATCCAGCAAGGGTCGCTCCATGGGGGGATTCTCCATTTATAAAATCACTGAAAGTCATTTTATCATTTAATTTCCAAATGACTTGCGGGCCCGTTAGGCTGCCGTCACCCCCTCTTCTCCCAGGATGAACCCATGTCACAGCCTCCCCAGTCCGGTGCCCGCCCAGTGAACGCCCTCAGTGCCGTCTCCGCCCCCAGCCATCAGGGGTGGCTGGAGCAGACCCTGCAGTTGGCCCTGACCCACCGCCAGCAGGGGGGCCGCCCCTTCGCAGCCCTCCTGGTGCGAGACAACCAGCTGGTGGCGAGCGCCGTCAACCGCATGCTGGAGGCGGGGGATCCCACCCGCCATGCCGAGCTGGAGGCGCTGCGGGAGGGGAGTCGCCAGGGCCCCCTTGCGGGCGCCGTGGTCTACGCCAGCGGCCACCCCTGCCCCATGTGCCTGTGCGCCCTGGTGATGAACGGCATCAGCGCCGTCTACTACGCCTTCGACAATGAAGACGCAGCCCCCTTCGGCTTTGACAGCAGCGCCAGTTACCACAGGCTGCGACTGCCCCTCAACCCGCCGCCCCTGCCCCTCATCAAGTTGCCGAGCCCCATTCCGGCCGCCGCCCTCTACGGCCCCCAGTCCCATGGTTAAGCGCCCGCTCCCCTCCGGCAGCAGCGCCCTGCTGGTGCTGGTGGTGCTCATTGGCATCAACCTGCGCCCCTTCCTCACCGCCATCGGCCCCCTGGCGGGGCAGATAGACGCCCAGCTGGGCCTCGGCATGGAGAGGCTGGCCTGGGTCACCCTGCTGCCGCTGCTGCTGATCGGGGTCGGCGTCCTGCTCACCCCGGCCCTGCTCGACAAGGCCGGGCCGCGCCCCCTGCTCGGTGCGGCCCTGTTGCTGCTGATGCTGGGCAGCGCCCTTCGCCTCGATCTCGCGAGCGGTACCCTGCTTATCGTCAGCGCCGCCCTGTGCGGGCTGGGGTCGGCCCTGGTGCAGGGGACACTGCCCGGCCTCATCAAGGGGACGTTCGCGGGCAAGGTGCCCCTGGTGATGGGGATCTTCTCTGCCTGCATGATGGGGGGCGGGGCGCTCGGCGCCGTGCTCACCCCGCGCCTCGCCCTGCACCTCGACTGGTCCCGGGCGCTGGCCCTGTGGAGCCTGCCGGTGCTGCTGGCCCTGGTCTGGCTCGGCTGGCGGGTGCGCCTGCCCACCGCCGCGCCGCACTCCCCCGTATCAGGGGAGCAGCGGCTGATCGCGCTGCCCCGAGCCTGGCTGCTGATCGTCTGCTTTGGCATCATCAACAGCGGCTACGGCATCGTCGTGGCCTGGCTGGCCCCCGCCTACCTGGCGCTGGGGTGGAGCCCCCAGCAGGGGGGCGAGCTGGTGGCCTGGCTGGCCCTGGCCCAGACCGCCAGCGGCCTGGGTCTGCCGCTGCTGGCGGCGAACAAGGAGGACAGGCGCCCCTGGATGGGACTGGCCATTGTGATGCAGGTGGCGGGTTTTGGCGGCCTCTGGCTCGCCCCGCAAATCGCCCCCATCCTCTGGTGCCTGCTGTGCGGCGCCGGCCTTGGCGGCAGCTTCTCCCTCATCATGGTGATTGCGCTGGATCACCTGCCAGACCCCAGGCGCGCCGGTAGCCTCAGTGCCCTGATGCAGGGGGTCGGCTTCATCCTGGCGGCCACCGGCCCCTGGGTGGCGGCCCGCCTCCATCACCTGAGCGGCGACTTCGCCAGCGCCTGGCAGTGGCAGCTGGGGGGGCTGGCGCTGATGAGCCTGCTGGTGCTGCGCCTGGATCCGCGTCACTACGCCCGGGCGATGGGGGTCAAGGTGATGGGGCAGTCCGTCCCGCCCCTCACCCAAGGGCCCCGGACGGCACAAAGCAATACACCGGCCTAGGGCCGGTGTATTGCTCAGGTTGAAAAGCGAGTGACGGGGCGCCTTAGCGTCCCTTCTTCTGCCGTCCACCCTGGTTGGTGCGCGGTTTGCCCGCAGTGGCAGGCTTGCCCCCCTTGGCAGGGGCCCCCTTGCCAGCGGCGCCTTTAGCAGCGGCTCCCTTGCCCGCGCCGCCCTTGCCTGCGGGGCTCTTCTTCTCGAAGGCCTCCGGGCCCGGCACATTGGGGCGCCCGCCAATCTCGTGGTCGTCGTCCCGGCGCGGCTTCTTGCCCTGGGCTGGTTTGGCGGTTTGCGCCGCCGGGGTCTTGGGTTTCTCCCCCTTGGCCGGTTTCACCTCGGAGGAAGAGTCTTCAATGAGCTTGAACAGCTCGATCAGCTCGTCGTCGGTGAGATCGCGCCACTCCCCCACCGGCAGCCCCTTGAGGCTGACGTTCATGATGCGGATGCGCTCGAGCTTGGTCACCTCGAAGCCGAAGTGCTCGCACATGCGGCGGATCTGGCGATTGAGCCCCTGCACCAGGGTGATGCGAAACACGAAGGGCGCCTCTTTCTTCACCTTGCACTTCTTGGTGACGGCGCCGAGGATGGGCACCCCGGCCCCCATGCCCCGGATAAAGTCATCGGTCACCGGCTTGTCCACGGTCACCAGATACTCTTTCTCGTGATCGTTGCCCGCCCGCAGTATCTTGTTCACCAGATCCCCGTGGTTGGTGAGGAAGATGAGCCCCTGGGAGTCCTTGTCGAGGCGGCCTATGGGGAAGATGCGGGTGCTGTGGTTGACGAAGTCGACTATGTTGTCCTTCTCCCCCGCCTCCGTGGTGGAGACGATGCCCACCGGCTTGTTCAGCACGATGAAGACCAGGCTGTCCGCCTCCCGCGCCTCTATCACCTGACCGTTGACCTTGACCAGATCCCCGGCAAACACCTGATCGCCGATCCCGGCCCGCTTGCCGTTGATGTAGACATGGCCCTGCTCGATGAAGCGATCGGCCTCGCGACGGGAGCAGATGCCGCTCTCGCTGATGTATTTGTTCAGGCGCATGGATTCATCGGCCAGCATGGGTCACCTGCCAGATAGTGGAGTTCAAAAGAAGTGTCGGCTCAGTCAGCCAGGTCATGGTCGGGTTGGTCTGCATACAGTTCCATCAACAAAAAAGAATCTACAAAAAGCGCCTGCAATCAGTCTCTTCAAAAGGGCAAGCCCGCCCTTTCTTCAAAAAAACGCCGCTACAGTAGCATATTGCGCCATCCCTTGCCCCGCCCCGTGCACCGGATCCTGCCATCTGCCCCGAAGAGGGGCGCCGCCCGGCGGATGCGGCCCCGCAGATAAGGCTCCCCTTGCCCATTCCCCCCCTCCCTTGCCCCTGCTCTGGCCCTCCTCTCCCCTGCCCCGGCCCCACCTGGAGCGGCAAGCCTGCAACCGCAGAGAGCCTCGAAGGATACCCCTCGAGAGGGACGAACTAAAACTTGCTATTTATTTACCAAAAATGCATAAAAAGATTTTCGTCGGCGCGAATTATCACCCTGGTATCGGCCATGCAGCGGCGTCATCGCCATCATTGTCGGCAATTACCGCCACGAAACAAATTTTTATCCGTATTCACTTTCAACGTCGAATATAAAGCGGGGTGCGGCGCCGACCCTTCTCTGGCAAGAGGCCAATTTCCCTTTATTACAGGAGTTACAGATGAGTCATTCCCTCTCTCAGGAGGCATTCCTGGCCCAGGTGGCCAGCCGCAACCCCCATCAACCCGAGTTCATCCAGGCGGTGAGCGAGGTCGTCGCCTCCATCTGGCCCTATGTGGCGCGTCACCCCCGCTACCTGCAACACGGCCTGCTGGAGCGGCTGGTGGAGCCGGAGCGCCTCGTGCAGTTTCGGGTGAGCTGGGTGGATGACCAGGGTCAGGTACAGGTGAACCGTGGCTACCGCATCCAGCACAACAGCGCCATAGGTCCCTTCAAGGGGGGCATGCGCTTCCACCCCTCGGTGGATCTCTCGGTGCTGAAATTCCTCGCCTTCGAGCAGACCTTCAAGAACGCCCTCACCACCCTGCCCATGGGCGGTGGCAAGGGGGGCAGCGATTTCGATCCCAAGGGCAAGAGCGAGGGGGAGGTGATGCGCTTCTGCCAGGCGCTGATGCTGGAGCTCTATCGCCACCTCGGGGCCAACACAGACGTGCCGGCCGGCGACATCGGGGTGGGCGGGCGCGAGGTGAGCTACATGGCGGGCATGATGAAGAAGCTCACCAACAGCGCCGAGTGCGTCTTCACCGGCAAGGGACTCTCCTTTGGCGGCAGCCTGATCCGCCCGGAAGCCACAGGCTACGGCCTGCTCTACTTTGTGGAGGCCATGCTGACCCACCGTGGCCAGTCCCTCGATGGCATGCGGGTCTCGGTGTCGGGCTCGGGCAACGTGGCCCAGTACGCCATCGAGAAGGCGATGGCGCTCGGCGCCCGGGTCATCACCGCCTCCGACTCCGGCGGCACCGTCTATGATCCGGACGGCTTCACCCCAGAGAAGCTGGCCCGCCTGATGGCGCTCAAGAACGAGCAGCGCAAGCGGGTGGCGGATTACGCCCATGAGCTGGGGCTGGAGTTCTTCACCGGTCGTACCCCCTGGCATCTGGCGACCGACGTCGCCCTCCCCTGCGCCACCCAGAACGAGCTGGATGCATCGGATGCCGCTGCCCTGATCGCGAACGGCGTGCAGCTGGTGGCCGAGGGGGCCAACATGCCCTCCAGCGCCGCCGCCATCCGCCTCTTCCACGACGCCAAGGTGTTGTTCGCCCCGGGCAAGGCCGCCAACGCCGGTGGGGTCGCCACCTCGGGCCTCGAGATGAGCCAGAATGCCCAGCGCCTCTCCTGGACCCGGGAGGAGGTGGACGCCCGCCTCAAGGGGATCATGACCAGCATCCACGCCACCTGCGTGCGCTACGGCCAGGTGGATCAGGGCCAGGATGACGGCCATGTGAACTACGAAAGCGGCGCCAATATCGCCGGCTTCGTCAAGGTGGCCGACGCCATGCTGGCGCAAGGGGTCTGCTAGTCACGCCACTCCCGAGACATCACCCAAAGCAACAGGGCAGCCCATGGCTGCCCTGTTGTGCTAGATGCGTCGAGGTGGCTTTCATCAGGGGCGATCGCCTGTGATGTCGGCGCCACTTCACGCCCACTTCACCCAGCCATGACACCCTCACGCCTCTTTCATGCGCGAACGAGGACAACGAGATGACAACGACCCTAGGCGCCCTCCTGATCCTGGCCGGGCTCGGCTGCTTTGTGGCTTTCAACCTCGCAGGCACCACAGTGGATGCAGAGGGATTCCTGCACGAGCCCTTCGCCCTTCTGCCCCTGGGCTATCTGCTGCTCTTCAGCGGCATGGTGCTCAGCTTGCGCCCTCTGCTGCGCAGGGTCCTCGCCAAAGGGGAAGAAAACCGCCTCTGATGCGTCAGAGGCACTCAGCGATAGCGGCTGATCTCGATGAGATTCCGATCCGGATCCAGGCAATAAACCGATTCGATGGGGCCGCAGGCACCGCTCTTCATCACCGGCCCCTCCACTATCTCGACCCCCTGGCTCGGGAGCTGGGCCATCACCTGATCCAGGGGCCAGCGGGTGATGAGGCAGAGATCCCCCGAGCCCACCTGAGCCCGGTTACGCGGCTCCTCCCCCAACAACTGCAGATTGATCTTCTGGTTGCCAAAGCGCAGGGCCCGACGCCCCGCCCCGAAGGTGATGGGCTCCATCTTGAAGGCGCGGCTGTAGAATCCCACCGCCCGCTCGATGTCGCTGACCGTCAATACCAGATGGTCGATATGGCTGATCATGCTTCCTCCCTGTGGTGGTGATTAGCCCCCCATCATAGCCAGCCCCCTTGGCAAAGACTGTGCCTTGGCGCACATCCATTATCCCTAAGCATTTCTTTTATCAGGGGAATACGTCTTATCGCACGGCGGCACAGGCCTTGTCGCGCTGGGCAAGCAGGGCTTCGTCCTCGCTCTCCATGGCCGCCAGAATGGCCTGATTGCAGGCCCGCTCCGCGAGCTTCGCCGGGCTCTGCTTGGCATCGGCGATCTCCGCAATCATGGGGCGATAGCCGATGGCGGCCGAGCAGTACATGGTGCGGTACTTGGGAAGCTGCCAGCTACTGTCATCCTGGCGCGATAACTCATCGCACAACTTGCCAAACAGCGCCTGCGCCTTGACCGTACACTGACTGAAGCGCCGCACATCCTGCTCATAGGGACGGCAGACGCTGTTCTGTTTGATCTGCCAGAGCTGAAATGAGAAGGGAATCTGCTCCCCTTCATACTGCACCACCAGCGCCTTGACCTCAGTGCCATAGATATCCGTCACCTGCTGCTGCACCAGATTGAGATAAGCCGAAAAAAGATAAGAGATCGGATCCATCACCACCTCCTTGTGGTTGTCACTGCCGGGCTCTATTACCGAAAACCAGGGCGATTTTCAAACGAGTAACAGGCGACAACAGCTTACTGATTTGGTTGGAAAAAATGATACTCTTCTCGCCACCCTCATGTACAACGTTCAAGGCCAGTGTGCGATGCAACAATGCGGTATTTATGAACAACTCATTACTCAACTACTGACATCTCGACTCGACCGTGAGCGCTTTTACGTAGGGGAACGCCAACTTGAACCTGCCGAAGCGGCAGTCTGGTTATCGCGATTTCTGAGCCGGGTTTTGGAATATGCGGTGGGTTCGGTAACTGGAGAAGATCAGCTGCAACGACAGATTGAGCTGGCTAACCAGTTATTGCTTTGGCTAAAGGATCGCACCCAAGACCCAGACTTTATTGGCGAGAACCTCATCGATAGTCAGGGAAAAATTCTGACGGCGCTCTACCAGTTGGATAACCCCATCTCCGCCAATTTAAAGCAATATGCCGAGGATATTTTCCCTCTGACCGGTCTAACGCAAAGTGAGCTGTTCTGCGGCAGTAATGCGGGTTTGTCGATGGAGTCGGAGATTAAACGGGAGATATTATCTGCAGATAGCATCTGCTGGCTGGTCTCATTTATCAAATGGGCAGGTATCCGTATTTTCCGTCATGAGTTGGAAGAGTTCACTCGCAGCGGCCGCCAATTAAAAGTAATTACTACCTCTTATATGGGGGCAACCGACGCCAAGGCAGTTGAATTTTTAGCCAGCCTCCCCAATACCGAAGTCAAACTCAGCTATAACACCCAGCGCGAGCGGTTGCATGCCAAGAGTTATTTATTTTGCCGAAATACCGGCTTTCATACCGGCTATATAGGTTCATCCAACCTCTCTCATTCCGCCCTCACCAGCGGCTTGGAATGGAACCTAAAAATCACCTCGCAAGAGATCCCTCATATTATCGAGAAATCCCTGAGCACCTTTGATACCTATTGGGAATCCGATGATTTTGAGCTGTTTGATGGCAAGCTCGAAAGCCGTACAAAATTGCAGCATGCGCTGCAAGAGGCCCGTGGCGATGGTGACAAAAATAGCGCTGCCTATTTCTTTGATATCACGCCGTTTCCCCATCAACAGGAGATCCTTGAGCAATTGGCGATGGAGCGCACTTTACACCAGCGCTTCCGTAACTTGGTGGTTGCGGCCACCGGTACAGGGAAAACCCTGATCTCTGCCTTTGATTTTGCGCGTTTTCTGAAAACCAAACCCGACGCAAAGTTCCTGTTTGTCGCCCACAAAGAGGAGATCTTGCGCCAAGCATTGGCCTCTTACCGCGGAGTGCTCAAACAATCCAATTTTGGCGAACTCTTGGTCGGCGGCGCAGTGCCAGCTCACTACCGTCAGCTATTTTCCTCGGTGCAATCCTTGAATAACCAGCTGGCTAATTTGCGTCTTAGCCCAGACTATTTCGATTACATCGTTATCGATGAGGTTCACCATATTGCGGCGGCCAGTTATCGTGGTCTGCTCGCCGCCTTTGAACCTCACATTCTGCTGGGATTAACCGCAACGCCAGAGCGCCATGATGACGGTGATATTCTCGCTGATTTTTGTGGTGTCATCGCAGCAGAGATCCGCTTGCCAGAGGCCATAAATCGTCGCCATCTCTGTCCATTTCAATATTTTGGCATCGATGATGATACTGACTTGCGCCAAGTTGCTTGGAAAAATGGCCGTTATGACATTAGTGAGCTCACCAATATCTATACCCACAATCAACAGCGGGTACAGAAGATAGTCCAGAGCCTCTATGAGATCGTCACCGATATTACCAAGATCAAAGCGCTAGCATTTTGTGTGAGCCGTGAACATGCCGATTTTATGTGCAAGGCATTTTTACTGAAGGGCATCAAGGCTGACATCCTCACCAGCGATAACCGAGACGAGCGGCATAGCAAACAACAAGATTTGCGCACCGGGGTTATCAACATTCTCTGTGTAGTGGACATCTTCAACGAAGGTGTCGATATCCCGGAGGTCGATACCTTGCTGTTTTTACGACCGACGGAAAGCCTCACCATCTTCTTGCAACAATTAGGGCGGGGCCTGCGGCTGGCGAGCGATAAAGAGTGCTGCACCGTGTTGGACTTTGTTGGCAATGCCCATGAGGAATATGACTTTGCCCAGAAATTTCGGGCACTGGTGGGTAAAACCAATAAGGCGATCAGCCACGAAATCAAACAGGGCTTCCCTCACGCGCCTTTGGGTTGCCGCATCGAGCTCTCAAAACAGACACAAGAGTTAATTCTGAGCAATATCAAGAAGGCGACTCTCAATACCTCGCGACTCATGGGCCTGATCCGCCGTTTCTCACAGGACAGTGATTTACCGCTGACGCTGGCGAATTTTTTGCAGTTTTACCCTCATATCAACCTTGAAGAGATCTACAGGCGCGGCAATTGGAGCGCCTTGGTCAAACAGGCCCGCAACCATAGCGTTTCTGAAATGAGCGATGAGAAGCTGTCGACCCTCTATACCCGGGCCATCAGAACCCGGCTATTGGGCTGCGATGCGCTCCATTACTTGAACTTCCTTCAAACCTTGGTGACAGACGCCTTTACCTTAACGGCCGAGCACGATGAACGTATGGCCTTGATGTGCCATTACGACTTCTGGCAACAGAGCGGCCCCACAACAGGCTTTAGCTCCTTGGCGCACAGCCTGAAACAACTCAATCAACCAGAATTGAGAGCCGAGCTGGCAGATCTATTGCCCATGCTGATCAACCGGGTGCACCATGAACAACGAGCCATGCCCGACCTTCCCGGTAATCCACTGCAACTGCATGCCCGTTATGCTAGAGAGCAGGTGCTGGTTGGCTTCGGCGCGACCACCTTCGCGCAGCAACCCACGGCTCGCGAAGGGGTCTATGTCATCGCAGAGCGAAATATCGAGTTGCTGTTCGTGACCCTGAACAAAACGGAGCAGCACTTCTCCCCCACCACCCGTTATCACGACTACGCCATCAACGAGTCGCTGTTTCATTGGCAGAGCCAAAACAGCGCTCGCCCCGAGCGGGGTAAGGGTCTGAGTTACATAAACCACAGAGCAGAAGGTAAGCGCTTGTTTTTGTTCGTCCGTGAGCAGAGCAAAGATGAATTTGGCCGCACTCTTGGCTTTGTAAATTTTGGTGAGGTGGAATACGTCTCTCATAGCGGAAGCCAACCGATGAACATTAAGTGGCGTCTCACTACCCCGATGCCGCCCTTTATGTGGAAAGAAGCGGCCAAATTGGCTGTTGGCTAAACGACCAATCACAACAGGGCCCGCCAAGGGCGGGCCGTCTTCGTGTCGTTAACAGGCAATCCGCTCTATGCGGCCGCCACTGAGTTTGAAGAAGGCATCCTGCGGCAGCTCCTGCAACCAGGTGGTGGTGTAGTCCAGATCCGCATAGGCACCGCGCAGCATGGCACCGAACAGACCGTGAGAGACGACGATGGCCTGCTTGGCAATGCCTTCGTCCTGCAGCCATGCCTGGGCTCGGCGCTGAATGCTCTGGAAGCTCTCTCCATTCGGGGCCTGCAGATACCAATCCGGCTCTTCCAGATCGAGCTCGGGATGGGCCGCCAACAGCTCGGGAACCCGGCGGCTCTCCCACTCACCCATGCCCAGCTCCACCAGCCGTTCGTCCCAGACGATGCGTTCCTTATCCAATCCAAGCTGCTGGCATACCCGCTCCGCCGTCTGACGGGCACGACCGAGGGGGCTGGCATAAAGGGTCCAGCTCGCGGGCTCATCCAGGAGATCTGCCAGGCGGGCACCCATGGCGAGGGCCTGGGCTTCGCCTCTGGCGGTCAGTTCGGAGTTGCAACGTCCCTGCAGCCTCAGCTCGGCGTTATAGCGGGTCTGGCCGTGGCGCAGCAAATAGAGGGTTCGAGACATGGTTTCTCCTGCAGGTTCAACGAGATAACGAAAGCGGGAGACGCATGATAGCAGATGTGTTGGGTCAACCAAGGTGCAGACGAAGCCAGATACCTATGTGGCACTATGACATCACATCCCAATGGCCATGGTGAACGCAACTTTACGGCAACAAGCACCACACCCAAAGCGCCTCCAGGACTCTCCCCGAGCAGTATTTCAATGGCAGGTCAGGACCTGAACTATCTATTCCCAGATTTTCCATACCCCTGATTTTCAAGCGGGAAAATTTGGAACCCTCCTTTGGATAGGGCGTGGGAGGGCATTGCCATCAAGGGGTAAATTCAGTGTTTTTACTCTGATCCTAGGCCCATTTTGGTGCGTATCGCTGGCCGGTTTGGGACACCTCTGGTGTACAATCCCCAGCCCGATTTTTCTCTCCAGCCCGGCCATGGCTCAGGCCGTTATCCATCCCAGAGTGAATCAAGTGACCGCGACCCACCCCATGCTCGACAGTTATTACAGCCAGGATCTGGTGTTTTTCTCCATCCTGGTGGCGGTGCTCGCCTCCTACACGGCGCTGAATATGACGAGCCGGGTGAGCCAGAGTCAGGGACGGGCCGCCGCCCTCTGGCTCGCGGGGGGCGCCTTCGCCATGGGGCTGGGCATCTGGTCGATGCACTTCATCGGCATGCTCGCCTTCAACCTGCCCATAGCGCTGGGATACGACCTGACCCTCACCGGCCTCTCCCTGGTGGCGGCCATCGGCTCCTCGGCCTTCGCACTCTGGCTGGTGAGCCGCCCCGAGCTACCCTGGCGCCACGTCGCGGGGGGCGCCCTGCTGATGGGGGCCGGCATCGCCACCATGCACTACATCGGCATGGCAGCCATGAAGATAGAGCCCGGCATTCACTACCACAGCGGCCTCTTCGTCCTCTCCATCCTCATCGCCGTGCTCGCCTCCGGCGCCGCCCTCTGGATTGCGTTTCGCCTGCGCAACAGCTCGCCGCGCGCCTTCTTCAGCAAGGCCCTCGCCTCCCTGGTCATGGGGGGAGCCATCATCGGCATGCACTACACCGGCATGGCCGCCGCCCAGTTCCCCGAGGGGAGCCTGTGCGGTGCCCTCTACACCGGCCTCAATACCCAGTGGCTGGCGACCGTCATCATCCTGGTGACCCTGGCGGTGTTCGCCATCGCCCTGGTCCTCTCCATGCTGGATGCCCACGCCGCCCGCCTCTCCACCTCCTTGCACCTGGCCCACGACGAGCTGCTCAAGCTGGCGCTCCATGACAGCCTGACCCGGCTGCCGAACCGGCTGCTGTTTGCCGACCGGCTGGAGCAGCGCATCCAGGAGTGCCAGCACAATCAGCGCAGCTTCTCCCTGTTGTTTCTCGATCTCGACGGCTTCAAGATCATCAACGATGCCCACGGTCACCACACCGGGGATCTGCTGCTGGCCGAGGTGGCGACAAGGATCACCGGGCTGCTCGGCACCAGCGACACCGCCTCGCGCTTTGGCGGCGACGAGTTCGTGCTGGCCCTGGCGCCGGGAGATATCACCCAGACCACGGCCTTTGTCGAGCGGCTGCTGGCCACCCTGGCCCAGCCCTATCCCTGGGAGCATCACAGCCTGCACATCACTGCCAGCATCGGCATCGCCGTCTATCCCCAGGATGGCACCAGCCTGCACGAGCTGACCCTCAACGCCGATGCCGCCATGTACTACGCCAAGGAGCGGGGGCGCAACGACTACTACTACTTCGACAGCGCCATGAATGCCAACGCCCACCAGCAGTTCTTGCTGCAAAAGGAGCTGCGCCATGCCCTGGAGCGGGGGCAGCTCGCCCTGCACTATCAGCCCAAGTACAGCGTCCACAGCGGCGAAGTTGTCGGTGCCGAGGCGCTGCTGCGCTGGCAGCACCCGCACCATGGCGCCATCTCCCCGGCGAGCTTCCTGCCCCTGGCGGAGAAGACCCGGCTCATCATCCCCATCGGCAACTGGGTGCTCGACGAGGCCTGCCGTCAGATGAGCCGCTGGCGGGAGGCGGGTCATCACGACTGGAGTGTGGCGGTCAATCTCTCCACCATACAGCTGGCCAGCCCCGGCTTGCTGGAGGAAGTGGAGGCCGCCCTGCGCCGCCACCGGCTCGAGGCGCGCCACCTCACCCTGGAGATCACCGAATCCACCGCCATGCAGAACGCCGAGGAGAGCCTGGCCATCCTCAATCACCTGGCAGAGCTCGGGCTCGGCATCTCCATCGATGACTTCGGCACCGGCTACTCCAGCCTGCTCTACCTCAAGCGCTTCCCCGCCAACGAGCTCAAGATAGACAAGGGCTTCGTCGCCACCCTGGAGCAGGGAGGCGACGATGCCACCATCATCGGCGCCATCATCGCCCTGGGTCAGGCCCTGGGAATGCGCATCGTGGCCGAAGGGGTAGAGACCTCGGAGCAGCGCACCCTGCTGACCCAGCTCGGCTGCGACACCCTGCAGGGCTATCTGCTGGGGCGCCCCATGGCGGGGGAGCAGTTGCTGGCCCGCTGTGCCCCCGATGCCCCCCGGCTCGCGCTGGAGGGTGTGCTCGCCTGACGAATGGGTGAGGCGTGCGCCCGTATGATCGGGGCAATCATCTGCCCGATTGCGCTCCTTCACGGCGCAAGGTAGTCTGCCACAAGACTCGAATGCTCCTTTTCTTGTCGGGCGCGTCGAGTGTTCCCCATAGCAGACCACCCGTTCAGAGGAGCAACACCCGATGGCCAGATACCAGTTCTTCAGCGTCCCCGCCTCCCGTCGTCAGCAATACACCTATGTCGACATGGCCTCCCCCACCTTCCTCATCGAGAAGGAAGCGCTGCTGGCGCAAGGGTTCGAGGTGGAAGAGGATTTCATTGACGCGGCCACGCCCCGCGAGGCGGTGGAGAAGTACAAGTCAGACTTTCTCTATGTGGCGGACGAGATAGGCAAGTCAGACGAGAGCTATGCCGCGGCGACGGCGATGCTGGAGATGGGCAAACAGATCATTGGCCGCAAGGCGGGCTGAGCAAAGCGGGCCATCGGGGCAAGGCGCCAGATGGCCGACAGATAGTCAGCAGCGGGTCAGTTGCTGGAGCATGGCGATCAGCTCCTCTTCGCTGCCGGGCTCACAGGCCAGTTGCAGGCTGGGCGCGGCGCCCCCCATCAGCATGTAGACCTGGGTGCTGCAGTGATCGTAGTGATACCACTTACCGTCGATACAGACGTCGGTATAGCATCTCGGATCCTTTTTGAGTTCCATACGCACATCCTTATGTTACATCCCGACAACATCACTCCTGACCGTAAAATAACCGGCCCGAGTCCCCTTTGACCTGGATCAAGGGAGATGAGGGGCAGAGGTGGATAGTGGCCGGATCCCGGGTCTGAACAGTCCCAGATGTCTCCTGCCAGGAGGAAGCAGCCCCCCTCTGCTCCCCGCCGTGCGAATGGCGCAACAAAAACGGCGCCCGAAGGCGCCGTTTTTTATTCCCGTCTTTGACCGACGGGGCGAACCAGCCGGTGGCTTATTCGTCTTCCAGGTAGGCGTAGCCTTGCAGACCCAGCTCCAGCTCGTCGAGCAGGGCCTTGCGGGTCGCGTCGTCCAGCGCCGGGTGGGAGACGATCCGCTGGTAGTTCTCGCGGATCACTGAGGGGTCGATGTTGACGTAACGCAACAGCTGGTCGACGGTGTCGCCGCGCACCACGTTGCGGATGTCCATCTTGCCTTCCTCGTCCAGCCACACTTCCGCGCAGTGGGTGTCACCGAACAGGTTGTGCAGATCCCCCAGGATCTCCTGATAGGCCCCCACCAGGAAGAAGCCGACGTGGCACTCTTCGTTCTCGCCATACTCCGGCATCGGCAGTGTGCTCTCGACACCCAGACCGTCGACGTAGTGCTCCACCTGGCCGTCGGAGTCACAGGTGATGTCCATCAGGATACCGCGGCGGGTGAGCGGACGCTCGAGGCCGGTGAGCGGCATCACGGGGAACACCTGACCTATGCCCCAGGCATCGGGCAGGGACTGGAACAGGGAGAAGTTCGCGAAGCACTTGTCTGCCAGCTTCTCGGAGAGCTCGTCGGCCAGGGCGCGGTGGTTGCGGTTGACCGGGTTGAGCAGCTCCTTGAGCGCCAGGCAGGTGTTCTGGTGCAGCATCTCGGCCCAGGCGCGCTGCTCGAGATTCAAGAGCCCCATGGTGAACTGGGCGTTCACATCCCCCAGATCCGCCACAGAGTCGTGGAAGATCTCCAGCAGGGAGGGATCTTCGCCGCGCAGGTCCAGCCAGCCTTTCCACATGTTCTGCAGAATGGTCGGGGCGTCTTCATCCGGCGCATGGATGTCGTTCACTTCCACCCCTTCGGCACCAATCAGATTGGTGACCAGCACGGCGTGGTGGGCGGTCAGGGCACGGCCGGACTCGCTGATGATGGTCGGGTGCGGCAGGTCGAACTCGCGGCACACATCGCCTATGCCCCACACCACGTTGTTGGCGTACTCGGACAGGCTGTAGTTCGCAGAGCAGTGGCTCTGGGAGCGGGTGCCCTCATAGTCCACACCCAGGCCGCCGCCCACATCGACCACGTCGATGGGCACGCCGAGGCGACGCAGTTCGGCATAGAAGCGGCCGCACTCGCGGATGCCGCCCTGGATGTCGCGGATGTTCGCTATCTGGGAGCCCAGGTGGAAGTGCAGCAACTGCAGGCAGTCCAGCTTGCCGAGGCTGCGCAGACGCTCCACCAGCGCCAGGATCTGGGAGGCGGAGAGACCGAACTTGGACATGGAGCCACCGCTCGATTCCCACATGCCGGAGCCGGTGGAGGCGAGCTTGGCGCGCACCCCGATGTTGGGCTTGATGTTGAGGCGAACTGACTCGTCCAGCACCATTTCCAGCTCGGAGGGTTTCTCCACCACTATGTAGACCTTGTGGCCCATCAGGTTGCCCAGGAGGGCGTGGCGGATGTATTCGCGGTCCTTGTAACCGTTGCAGACGATGACGGACCCTTGCTCATGATGATGGGACAGCACGGCCAGCAGCTCCGGTTTGGAGCCGGCCTCCAGCCCAAGCCGCGGCTTGTCGCTGTAGGACTGACTGATGGTCTCGATGACGCGACGCTGCTGGTTTACCTTGATCGGGTAAACGCACAGGTAGTCCCCTTCATAGCCTGACTTCTCGATGGCCTGACCGAAGGCGTTGAACAGCGCATCGACCCGGCTCTTGAGGATGTCGGGGAAACGCAGCAATACCGGGGTAGTCAGTCCGGACTGGCGCAGCTGTTCGATGGCCTCGGACAGCACGATATGCGCCCCGGGACGAGACTTGTCGGGGGAGACGGTCACATGACCGGCGTCATTGATATTGAAAAAACCCGCACCCCAGTAGGGAACGTTGTAGACCTTCAAGGAGTCCTTGCTGGACCAGTTAGTCATGGGCTATGCCTCGCAAATGAGCGGCCAGAAGGCCGCCTTCGTTACCCTCAATCACATCCAGACCATCGATTGCAACAAGCGGCGCGCAAAGGCTGCCTGCGGGCACCCGGTGCGTCACGGCCGGCGGCGGCAGGCGTTGTTGCCTGACCCTGGGCCTTGTCGCAGCCAGATCCTCTGTTGCACATCGCGGCAAGCCAAGGCTGCCTGGTGGATCTTGGGAAGTAACGAGTCTTGATGTGGGGCTGGTGGCTTTACATCAAGCTCAACGGTATGCGGTGCCACTGTAATGGGGCGCCGCGGTACTTTGATGACAACCGGCATCAGCCACGCCGTTCGTTCATCATTCGGCAGCCATCCCGACAGAAGGAGAGAGGTTCAAGGAAGAGAAGGGTAGACGTCAGCACGCACGCGTGTTGATGAACGACAACCACCACAGCCCGCTCAACGCCAGTGACCGCCCATGACAAGGGAAGATGATGAGCCATTGGCCCACTCGGTCAGTAGGTGATGAGAGTCTGTTGTTCTCCCTGATACCGGAGCCTAACCGGTATTAAAGAAACCATTCCCCAGCAGTGTCTGTCGTTTCTGCGTGCCTCGCCCTATAGGCGTCTGATCCTGTCGGTGTCTGGCGGCCTCTGCCTGCTCAGGGTTACCCTCGGATCGGCGCGGAGTGTACACACTTACCGGCGCCACTGACAATAAAAAATCGTGTTAAAAAACGGGTTTTGATCGATGGGCCAAATCTTGCTGCCAGCAAGGCTGGCTCTGGGATGGCGAGGGATGAGGCCGCTCAGTATAGGCCCTGAAAATAACAGGGGAACCGGCCATTTTTCCCGACCCCTTGCCACTGCTGGGCCGGGGGGAAATTCAGCCCTTTCTCATATGCATGATGAGTTTTAAATTCGGAATTTTTATTCACCAAGCCCTCGGGTTGAGCGGCTTTCCCCAGCGCCCCCCCGGGATCCGGGCCCGACAAATCCATCAAAAACTGCGCTGACGCAATAATCAGCCCGGCCGTCTTGTCCACAATGGTGCCTCTTTTGTGGTTTGAGGCCTGCCAATGGATACCCTGCTTGAGCGTTTTCTGCGTTACCTGACTTTTCATACCCGCTCCGATGCGACCAATCCTGCCTGTCCCAGCAGCGAGGGCCAGATCGTCTTCGCCCGCGCCCTCTGCGAGGAGATGACCCAGCTTGGGCTGACCCAGGTCACCCTGGATGAGCACGGCTACCTCACCGCCTGCCTGCCGGGCAACCAGCCACAGGCACCCGCCATCGGGCTCATCGCCCACATGGACACCGCCGATTACGAGGCAGAACAGGTGGTGCCCCAGCTCATCGAGAATTATCAGGGAGGCGACATCTGTCTGGGCAAGGGGGACGAGGTGCTGGCCATTCGCCAGTACCGCTGCCTGAAAAACTACCTGGGGCAGGATCTCATCACCACGGACGGCACCACCCTGCTGGGGGCCGACGACAAGGCGGGCATCGCCGAGATCCTCACCGCCGCCCAGTACCTGCTGGCCCACCCCGAGATCCCCCGCGGGGATCTCTGGATAGGCTTCACCCCGGACGAGGAGATAGGCCGCGGCGCCGATCTGTTCCCCCTGGAGAGATTCCCGGCCAAGTGGGCCTATACCGTGGATGGCGGTGAACTGGGCGAGCTGGAGTATGAAAACTTCAACGCCGCCAGCGCCACAGTGCGCTTCATCGGCAACAACGTGCACCCCGGCACCGCCAAGGGCAGCATGATCAACAGCCAGACCCTGGCCGCCCGCTTCCACGCCGAGATGCCCCCCGAGCAGACCCCGGAGTGCACGGCAGGGTACGAAGGCTTCTTCCACCTGGCCCGGATGGAGGGCACGGTGGAGGAGAGCACCCTGCACTACCTCATCCGCGACTTCGACGACGACTGCTTCGCCGCCCGCAAGGCCCAGCTCAAGGAGCGGGTCGCCTCCCTGCAGCTGGACAACCCCAAGGCGCGCATCACCCTTGAGATAGAGGACAACTACCGCAACATGCGCAGCCAGATAGCGCCGCACATGCACATCGTCGAGCTGGCCAGGGCCGCCATGGAGGCCGCCGACGTGGTCCCCAGGATCAAGCCCATTCGCGGCGGCACCGACGGCGCCCGCCTCTCCTTCATGGGTCTGCCCTGCCCCAACCTCTTCACGGGTGGCCACAACTTCCACGGCAAGCACGAGTTCATCCCGCTGCAATCCATGGAGAAGGCGGTCGCCACCCTGGTGGCCCTGGTGCGGCTCACCTCGGCCTGGCGGGAGCAGTGATGCGCTCCTGAGGGAGCCGGGTGGGAGCAATAACGGCGGTATAAGCGGGGCCTGGCGGGAGCAATAACGGTGGTATGAGCGGGGCCCTCTGCCCCAAGTCATCAAACCGTCACGGCGCTGCCACAAAGGGGAAACCGGGGGGCGGCACCCTGAGGCAACGTTCCGCGGAGCCTTGCCCATGTTCAACGTCGATACCCTGCTGGGGCAGCATCTGCCCCGCCTCGCCACCCAACCCCTGATCCGTCCCCTGCTCCGGCAGGGGCTGAGCTGGCTGCTCAACGAGGAGGCCTTCGCCGAGTTTGCCGAGCGCCATCCTCACCTGCGCGGCCTCGATTTCGTCGAGCAGGCCCTCGGCGCCCTCGATTTTGACTACAGGGTGAGCGAGGCCGAGCTCGAGAACATCCCCGCCAGCGGCCGGGTCATGATAGTCGCGAACCACCCCATAGGATCCCTGGACGGGCTGGCCCTGCTGCGCCTGCTCGGCCGCATCCGCCCCGACGTCAAGATAGTGGCCAACCGGCTGCTGGCACAGATTGCCCCCCTGCGTCCCCTGCTGCTGCCGGTGGACAACCTGGGGGGCAAGACCGACCGACGCGCCATCCTGGCCATGGGGGAGCACCTGGCCCAGGAGGGAGCCCTCATCATCTTCCCCGCCGGCGAGGTGTCGCGCCTCGGCCCCAAGGGGGTGAAGGACGGTCCCTGGCAGGGGGGCTTCATCAAGCTGGCCAGGCGCACCCGCACGCCGCTGGTGCCCATTCATCTGGACGGGCGCAACGGCCTCCCCTTCTATCTCGCCTCCTGGCTCCACAAGCCCGCCTCCGCCCTGCTGCTGGTGCGCCAGCTGTTTCGCCAGCAGGGGCGACGCATCTCCCTCACCCTGGGGGAGCGCATCCCGCCCCAGAGTCTCGGGGAGCTCGCCCCCAAGACCGCAGCCGCCCTGGTGCGTCGCCATCTCTATCGCCTCGGCAAGGGGAAGAAGGGCCCCCTGGCGACCGAGGCCCCCATCGCCCTGCCGGAGGAGCGCCGCCAGCTCAAGCAGGCCATGGACGGCTGCGAGCTGCTCGGGCAGACCCCGGATGGCCAGCGCATCCTGCTCTATCGTCGCCACGAGCAGGGCCACTCTGTGATCCTGCGCGAGCTGGGGCGGCTGCGGGAGATCGCGTTTCGCGCCGTGGGGGAAGGGTCGGGCAGACGGCGGGATCTCGATGCCTTCGACGATGACTACCACCACCTCATCCTCTGGGATCCGGCCCGCCTCGACATCATAGGGGCCTACCGCTTCGCCCCCGTGGCCGAGCTGCTGGCGCGCAAAGGGGTGAGCGGCCTCTACAGCCACACCCTGTTCGGGTTTGAAGAGAGATTGCTGCCCCGGCTGGAGCAGGCCATCGAGCTTGGCCGCAGCTTCATCCAGCCCGCCTACTGGGGCAAGCGGGGGCTCGATTATCTCTGGTTCGGCATAGGGGCCTACCTGGCCCGCTACCCCCAGTATCGGTATCTGTTCGGGCCCGTCACCCTCTCCGGCAGCCTGCCGCCGCCGGCCAAGGATCTGCTGGTGGGCTTCTACCGCCAGCACTTCGCCCCCGAGCTGGCCCTGGCCCCCTCGCGCCGCCCCTATCCCGAGACCGCGCCCCTGTTCGAGGGGCGCGATTACGGCGCCGACCTCCAGGCGCTCAAGGCCCGCCTCGACCACCTGGGCTGCGCCATCCCCACCCTCTACAAGCAATACTCCGAGCTGTGCGAACCGGGGGGCGTGCAGTTCATGGACTTTGGCATAGACCCCGACTTCAACCACTGCATCGACGGCCTGGTGTGGGTGGATGTGAGCCGCATCAAGCCCCACAAGCGGGCCCGCTATATCGGCCGCCCCGCCCGGGCAGAGGCCGCAGGTTAGCCGCCATGGCAAACAAAAAGGGAGGCTGTCGCCTCCCTTTTGCACTGTGTGGTTGCCTTACTCGGCTGCGGGCTTGCGATCGGCATGGCCGAGATCGCGCTCCGGGGCGATGACGTCCCGCACCCGCTGCTTGATCTCTTTCGCCTCGGGGAAGCCCTCGTCGGCCACCCTGTCCCACACCTGGATCCCGTTGACCAGGATGCGAAACTCCCCCTTGCTGGCGGGCACCAGCGCCACCTCCCCGAGCTCGCTGTCGAAGGTGGAGAGCAGCTCCTGGGCCAGCCAGGCGGCGCGCAGCATCCAGCGGCAGAGGGTGCAGTAGCGGATCTCGATGCGCGGCTTGCTGACCGGGGTCTGTATTTCTGTCATGCGATGACTCCATGAAAATCGGTTAACCAGTGGCGGGCTATGCGCTGCATGGTGGCCTGGGGCAGCTCGAGCAGGGCGGCGGCCGGCCTCTGCCCGGCCAGCTGGTGCACCCCTTCGATAATCTCCGCCAGCACCAGATAGACGTACTCGCCGATGACGGCGCCGTGGACGAAGTTCACCGCCTCGCCGCGATTGAGCAGGAAGATGGTGCTGCCATCCGGGCGCGTGAGCGCCAGCACATGGGGGCACACCTCCTTGCTCGGCCAGGGCAGCTGGGAGAGGCAGAAGGCGAACTCGTCGTCCGCCGAGGTGACAGAGGCCACCATGGCGCCGGGGCGCAGCGCCAGCAAGTCGGCGATGTCCAGGGCCCCGTTGCCGGTGCAGCAGATCACCAGCTCGGCGCGGCCGAGGGCTTCGGCCTTGTTCACCAGCTTGAAGCCGTGGGAGAGCGCCTCCACCTGGCGCAGGGCATCCGTCTCCACCAGCTCCAGATGCAGGTTGCGGCAGCGCAGCTCGCGGGCGATGCTGCGCCCCACCTTGCCATAGCCAAACAGGGCGGCCTGGCAGACGTTGAAGGTGCGCCTCAGGGTACGCGCCAGGGACTCGGCGGAGTAGACCACGCTCAGGCCGATCTGGATGTCTTCCGCCTGCTTGAGGGGGCTGCGCGCCACCGAGATGACGGGGGCGGCCAGCGCCTCCTGTTCATAGCGCTGATGGCCGTTCTCGGTCATCTCCACCACCCCGAGAAAGCGCTCGCCGAAGTGCTCGAAGAGCACCGCCTGGGTCTTGGCGAAGTAGCCACCTATGTCCAGGATGATGAGCCGCTCGTGGGGGGCCACCAGGGGGGCAATCTGGGCAATGACGCCCTCGGGATCCGAGGTCCAGTGGCGATTGAGGGGCAGCACGGGGTAGTGCTGCTGGGCCCAGGCCAGGGTAGGTCCGTGAACGGACTTGGGTTTGGGCAGGATGGCGCCGACCCGCCCCACCCGGTCGAGCACCTGGATGAAGTGGGGCCGGTCGGGAAGCAGGTGGGTCACCAGCAGAATGCAGAGATCCCCGAGGCGTCCCTGCTCGGTGAAATGGCGAAAAAACAGATGCTCAGATCCCTGACTGCGCAACTGTGGCCTCCTTAGCGTGCCGCGAGAAAGCAGGCAAACAGAACCCGGCATAGCCGGGTTCTGTGTGTGTCCAGATAATTGAAAATCCTTTTTATCTGAAAGCGCCATGGGGCTCAATCTTTATCTATGCAGACTTTGACTAACCCATCAATTTATAAGGTAATAGCCTGTTTTTCATGCAGAAATTAATAAAGTGATGCCTCTGGCCAGACCCACCACAGACTCAAACCAGCACCAATTGCCCCCACCAGGATCAGCAGACCCCAACGAGACAACCCCGGGCGCTTGCGCAGGGCCCACTCCAGGGGCGGCAGCAACCAGACCGGCAGCAGGACCAGCAGCGGGACTTCCACGTATTGCCAGGCCAGCATCTGCACGAAGGCGAGCGTCAGCCCCAGGGCGGCCGGGGTCACCTTGATGCCCGCAAAGGCACCGAGCAGGGCACGGAAACCGGCGAAGGCGGCCAGGGCCCCCGCCAGCTGGGCGATCAGCAGGCTGCCATCGATGCCGATGACCAGCGCCAGCCAGATGAAGCCCAGGGCAAAGCCCAGCCCCTCCTCGCTGTCACCGCGCCAGCCCGTCCAGCCGAACCAGGCGATGGCGGGCAACAGGGCCAGCCAGATGCGCGGCTCGATGGCGAGGACCGAGGCCAGCCCCTGCCACCACACCAGGGCGCCGAGTACCGCAAACAGCACCAGGGCGGCGCGCTTGTCCTCAACCTGAGCCGCGATGGCGGGCACCAGCAGGGCCAGCGGCAGCCACTGCCACGCCTTGACCGGCAGGCCATAGGCGCCCCCCAGCAGGCAGCCCACCAACCAGAGCGCGAGCGCCCCCCACAGGGTGCCCAGCCGTGGCCAGCGCCATGACAGCAAAGCGGCCCCCAAAGGAGCCGCCAGGGTCTGTAGCAAGAGTGCTGCGCCCATTACTTGCGCACGCCTTCGACGAACAGGTTGATGCTCATCTCGTCCGGAATGCCCGGCAGCATGTAGTTCACGCCAAAGTCGCTGCGCTTGATGGTGGTGGTGGCGTTGAAGCCGCTGCGGTAGCCGCCCCAGGGATCCTTGCCTTCGCCGATGTGGACCATGTCGAAGGCCACGTCCTTGGCGACGCCGTGCAGGGTCAGGGTGCCCTTGAGCACGCCCTTGTCCTTGGTGCCTTCATAGCCGGAGCTGACGAAGGTCATCTTGGGGTACTGCTTGACGTCCAGGAAGTCGGGGCTGCGCAGGTGCTTGTCGCGGGCCTCGTGGTTGGAGTCCACGCTGGCGGCGTCGATTTCGAAGCTCGCCTTGGCGGCGGTCGGATTGGCATCATCCATGCTGAAGGTGCCGCTGAAGGTGTTGAACCGGCCGACCAGCTCGGAGAAGCCGAGGTGGCCCACCTTGAACTGGACTGTGGTGTGAGCCGCATCGACATCGTAGTCGGCCGCCATCAGGGGAGCCGCCATAAACAGGCAGGAAGCCAGCAGGGCCTTGGTCATTTTCATTCCGATCGTTCCTTCATTAGGGGGTTCACATCGATACCCGACATGCTAACCTCCGAGCAGGAATGGATAATCATCGATTTATTAAAATAATTATCAACCGAGAGTGGAATATGGATCAGATAGCCGCCATGCGCACCTTCATCAAGGTGGTGGAGTGCCAGAGCTTTACCAAGGCCGCCCATCAGCTCGGCATCTCGGTCGCCATGACCTCCAAGCTGATGCAGCAGCTCGAGGAGTCATTGTCGACCCGGCTGCTGTCACGCACGACCCGCCAGGTCAACCCCACAGAGGCGGGCCAGTTCTACTACCAGCGCTCCCTGGCCCTGCTGGCGGAGCTGGAAGAGACCCACAGCCAGCTCACCCACAACAACCAGCAGCCCCAGGGCACCCTCAAGCTCTCTGTGCCCATGGACTTTGGCTACCTGCACCTCTCCCCCGCCCTGCCGCTGTTTCGGACGCGGTTTCCCGAGCTCAAGCTGGAGATAGAGTACAGCGACCGGCGGGTGGCCCTGGTGGAGGAGGGATTCGATCTGGCGCTACGGATCGGCAACCTGCCGGACTCCTCCCTGGTGGCCAAGCCGCTCGCCACCATGAAGCTGGTGGTGTGCGCCAGCCCGGAATACCTGGCCCGCAGGGGCACCCCAGAGACCCCGGAGGATCTCAAGCAGCACGACTGCCTCATCTACACCCTGACCCAGCCGGACTGGGTCTTCAAGCGGGATGGGGAGCAGCAAAGCGTGCGCCCCCAGGGGCCCCTTCGCGCCAACAACGGGGTGGCCCTGACCCGGGCCGCCTGCGACCACCAGGGCATCATCTTGCAGCCCACCTTCATCGTCGGGGATGCGCTGCGCTCAGGCGCCTTGGTGCCCCTGCTGCCGGAATGGGAGAAGGGACAGGTGGGACTCTATGCCCTCTATCCGCACCGCCGTTTCGTCTCGGCCAAGGTGCGCTGCTTCATCGAGTTCGTGCAGGAGCGCTACCTGGCCCCCCACTACTGGGACAGGGAGACCTGAGCCCGGGCCGGAGGGTGATCAGGGGGTGGTGACGATCGGCAGCTCGGCCACCAGCAGCAGACTGTGCTGGGTCAGCCGCCAGCGCGGCAGACGCCGCGCCAGGGTGGCGAGCTGCTCCTCCCCCAGCTCATAGGGCAGGGTGATGTGCAGGCAGTGGCAATCGAGCATGGCCGCCAGTTGCAGGATCAGCGTGAGATTGGCCTCGTCCGTCTTGCGCTTGTTGATGCGCTTGCCGAGCTCCTGGCGAAAGTGAGTCTCGGGATCCTGGGTCATCGCCTGCCAGCCGTAGCCGAACAGCGGGATCAAGGCGCTGACGATGCCAAGGGCGGTGAGCGGCTGCTTGGGAGGGTGGTAGAGGGCATTGAGGTCCAGCAGTATGGGGCTTTGATGGGGCTCACGACTGCCGGATAAAATAGTATTACTCATTGGATAACCTTATTGATTCCTCTAGACTTCGCCGCATCTTTGACCTGACATGCCAACGAGGTGCTGATGCTAAGCGATATCGAGATCTCCCGCCAGTCCCCCCGTCTCTCCATCCAGGCGCTGGCCGAACGCCTCGCCATCCCCCTCCACCAGCTCAGCCCCCAGGGCCACCACAAGGGCAAACTCAGTCTCGACCTGCTCAAGTCCCAGCCCAAACAGAGAGGCAAGCTGGTGCTGGTGAGCGCCATCACCCCGACCCCCCTCGGCGAGGGCAAGACGGTCACCACCCTGGGGCTCTCCATGGGCCTCAACCACATAGGTCAGCCCAGCATAGCCACCATACGCCAGCCGAGTCTGGGGCCGGTGTTCGGGGTCAAGGGGGGCGCCGCCGGGGGCGGACATGCCCAGGTGGTGCCCATGGAGGAGATGAACCTGCACCTCACCGGGGACTTTCACGCCCTCAGCGCCGCCCACAACCTGGCGGCGGCGGCCCTGGATGCCCGCCTGTTCCACGAGCAGAAACTCGGCGACCAGTTCAGCGCCAGAACCGGTTTGCCGCGCCTCGAGATTGACCCGGTCAACATCCTCTGGCCGCGCACCCTGGACATGAATGACCGGGCGCTTCGCCACCTCACCCTAGGCCAGGGTGGCCCCGCCGATGGGGTGGAGCGTGCCGATCGCTTCGTCATCACAGCCGCCTCCGAGCTGATGGCCATTCTGGCGCTGGCCAGCGATCTGAAAGACTTGCGCGCCCGCATCGGCCGCATCCAGCTGGCTCGCGATATTCACGGCAACCCCATCACCGCCGAGCAGCTGGAAGTGGCGGGGGCCATGACGGTGCTGCTCAAAGACGCCCTGCAGCCGACCCTGATGCAGACCACGGAGCAGACCCCGGTGCTGGTGCACGCAGGGCCCTTCGCCAACATCGCCCATGGCAACTCCTCCGTCATCGCCGATCGCATCGCCCTGGGCCTCACCGACTATGTGGTGACCGAGGCGGGCTTTGGCTCCGACATGGGGCTGGAGAAGTTCTTCAACATCAAGAGCCGCCAGTCCGGCATCCCCCCCGCCTGCGTGGTGCTGGTGGCCACGGTGCGCGGTCTCAAGGCCAACAGCGGCCTGCTCGACATTCGCCCGGGCCAGCCGCTGCCGGCGAGCCTGCAGGGGGAAGATCTGCCCACCCTGAAAGAGGGCTGCGCCAACCTCGCCTGGCATATCCAGAACGCCCGCCGTTATGGGGTGCCCGTGGTGGTCGCCATCAACCGCTTCCCCACCGACAGCCAGGCCGAGCTGGATCTGCTGGCCCGCGAGGCGCTGGCCGCCGGCGCCTGTGACGCCGCCATCTCCCACGCCTTCACCGACGGGGGCAAGGGCGCCAGCGAGCTGGCCCGGGCCGTGGTCGCCGCCTGTGAGCAGCCGAGCCAGGTCAAACTGCTCTACCCAAACGAGATGAGCCTCGCGGCCAAGCTGGCCACCCTGGTGGAGTGCGGCTACGGCGGGCGCGGGGTGCAGCTCTCCGACAAGGCGCGCCAGCAGCTGGCCCGGCTCTCGGCCGAGGGCTGGGATCAGCTGCCCATCTGCGTGGCCAAGACGCCGCTCTCCATCAGCCATGATCCGGCCCTCAAGGGAGTACCGACGGACTTCGAGGTGCCCATCGAGGAGGTGCGCCTGTGCGCCGGCGCCGGTTTCGTCTATGCCCTGGCTGGCCCCATCATGACCATGCCTGGCCTGGGCAGCCTGCCAGCCTATCGCCATATCGACATCGATGACGACGGCAACATAGTAGGCCTGAGCTAAGAACCCTGGCAGCCTGCCTTCCCTGAGCGTCATATCGACATCGACGATAACGGCGAGATAGTCGGGTTGAGCTAAATGATCGGATAAACAGTCTGGCGCCGGCCGATTACGCTGCGCTAATCGACCCTACGATCAACAAACCTGCCAGAAACAACAAGGCCCCGCCAATTGGCGGGGCCTTGTGTTGTCCATGGACCAGGGTTTAGAGGGTGAAGCGCTGGGTCATATGGTGCAGGTTGTTGGCCAGCTTGCTCAGCTCGACACAGGCCTGGGCGGTCTGCTGGGCCCCTTGTGCGTTCTCGTCGGCGGCATTGTGGATGTTCACTATGCTGCGGTTGAGCTCCTCGGTCACCGCGTTCTGCTCTTCGGTGGCGGTGGCAATCAGGGTGTTCATGTCGCTGATCTGGGTGACGGCGCCGTTGATGCTGTCGATGCTCTCCCCCGCTTCCCGTGCCAGCCCGACGCTCTCCTGCATCTGCTGGCGGCTCAGTTGCATGGCGTTGCCCGCTTCGGCGGTGCGCTCCTGCAACAGCTCTATCATCTTGCTGATCTCGGCGGTGGAGGCCTGGGTACGCTGTGCCAGGGAGCGCACTTCGTCCGCGACGACCGCAAAACCACGCCCCTGCTCACCGGCCCGGGCCGCCTCTATGGCGGCGTTGAGTGCCAGCAGGTTGGTCTGCTCGGCGATGCCGCGAATGACATCCAGCACCATGCTGATGCTGGCGCTGTCCGCTTCCAGCTGCGACACCACAGTGCCCGCCTGCTCAATCTGCCGGGAGACCTGCTCTATGCTGCCGATGGCGCTGCGCACTACCTGGTTGCCCTGGGTCGAGGTGCGGGAGGCATCCTTGGCCGCGCTCATGGCATCCGTGGTGTTGCGGGCCACCTCATTGACGGTGGACTGCATCTCGTTCATGGCGGTGGCCACCTGGGACACCTCGCTCTGCTGGCTGGCCATGCCCCTGGCGGACTGCTCGGAGATGGCGCTCACCTCCTCCACCGCGCTGCTGAGCTGGCTCACCGAGCCGGCTATCTCGCTCACCAGGTCCGCCAGCGACCCCTGCATGCGGTCGATGGCCGAGCCGAGCTGCCCCAGCTCGTCGCGGTTGAAGCGACTGCCGCGGATCCACTCCTGCAGCTCCCCCTTGCCGAGATCGCCGCCCGCGATGCGCTGGGCCTGGCGGGCCAGCATGATGAGCGGGTCGCGGATCTGGCGGGTCAGCACCACGGAGAGACAGACCACCAGCACCAGACCGATCAGCAGGGCCAGGGTGACGCTCAGCTTGGCGGAGTCATACGCTCCCACCACCACCTTGCGGGAGGCATCGGCATAGCCATGGTTGATGCGCACCAGGTCGCCAACCGACTTGGCCAGGTTGGTGTAGAGGGTGATCCCCTCCCCCATGAAGAGGTGCTGGGCCTCGGTCATCTGACCGGCATCCTGCATCTGCCGGATGCGCTGGTGCAGGCCGAGGTATTTCTCCCAGTCCGCCTTGACGATGTCGAAGGTGCGGCGCTCCTCCAGATCCTCCGCCCAGATGGTGGCATCGTGGGCCGCTATCTGCTGCCCGGCCTCCCTCAGGCTCTTCTCGCTCTCATTGCGGTAATGGGCCTGCTGCTGGGGATCGTCCGCCACCAGAAAGACATCCAGCTCGTAGCGGCGCACCGCATTGATGGTCTCGCCCAGGGTGCTGGTGCGCACCACGGCGGGCAGTATGCTGTCGGTGAATCCGATGGCGGCCCGGTTCATGGTGCTGAATTCAAACAGTGAAAAGCCGCCGATAAAGGCCATCATCAGGCCGAGTACGGCAAAGCCGGCGGAGAGTTTCTTGCCTATCGTCATGGTGTTCATGGCATGTCCTGCATATGGGTCATCAAGTGGCATTCGTCGGCGCCGGCCCTTCGAGGCGCGAGCACGCTAGCTGCCATCCATAGCAGTCATTCAAACCTCATCCGTATCGGCACGAACGAGGGGGCCAAACGGGTGCCAAACAGGCCATCCCGCGGCACGGAGAGCTGTATCGGCCCGCGCGGGCATCACTTTAGGATTTTTTCAGAAAATAAACCGGAGCGGCAGACGGGAGGGGAAGAAGTCGGGGCATGTCGGTGAGACATGCCCCCGGGTGACTAGCCTTTCAGGCCACCGAGAAACTCGGCACGGGTGTCTGGCTGGGTCTTGAACACACCGCCGAGGGAGGTGGTGGTGGTATAGGAGGTCGAATCCATCACGCCACGGGCCTTCACGCAGAAGTGGGTCGCCTTGATGCTGATGGCCACGTCCCTGGTGCCGAGCAGGGTCTGCAACGCCAGCAGGATCTGCTGGGTGAGCCGCTCCTGCACCTGGGGACGGCGGGCGAAGAACTGCACTATGCGGTTGATCTTCGACAGCCCGATCACCTTGCCACGGGGGATGTAGGCCACGTGGGCCAGCCCGTCTATGGTGACGAAGTGGTGTTCACAGGTGCTGGTGAGACTGATGTCCCGCACCATGATCATCTCGTCCACCTTCATCTTGTTCTCGATCACCGTCACCTTGGGGAAGGTGGCATAGTCGAGGCCGGAGAAGATCTCGTTCACGTACATCTTGGCGATGCGGTGCGGCGTCTCGGCCAGACTGTCATCGGCCAGATCCAGCCCCAGCGTCTCCATGATGGCGCGCATATGGCCTTCGATGTTTTCCTTCTTCTGCTGGCCGTTCAACCCATTGGCCACCAGTGGTGTCTCCAGGCCCTCGGCCTCGAGCGCTGCCCTGACCAACAGGGCTTCCTGGCTAAAGCTCGTCATCTTGTTTCTCTCCCACGCTCAGGGACTGTGCTGGCCATCGACGTGGTGCCGTGGCGCAATGTTACAGGGCGATTATTGTCATAATTCAAACTAACTCAAGCCCGGCACCTGACTTTATGCCAAACCGCCCTGTTTTACCCTCTCCCCCTCCCGTTCGGGGCGCCGGGCACAGGTCTGGCACTCCCCATGCAAGCGCGCCTCTCACGCCACCCACAAGGAGGTAATTCAAGGGGTTGACCTTCCTCTCATCCCGGCAAAAATCGGCTTTCCCCCGCGTTCCTGCGCGATCCGCCTGCCCATACGGACGGATTTTTGGGATAATCCGCCCCCTATACACCAGAGAGGTCATGATGATGGGATTCGATACCGGTGCACTCCTCCCCTTGGACAAGGCCCTGCAAGGGATGCTGGAACAACTCGGCTGCCGCTGCGAGACGGAGCAGTTGCCGCTGCCCCAGGCGCTGGATCGGATACTGGCCGAGGAGATAAGCTCCCCCCTGTCGGTGCCCCCCTTCGACAACGCCGCCATGGACGGCTATGCCGTGCGCCTGGCGGATCTCGCCGCCGGCGCCCCGCTCCTCGTCGCGGGCAAGGCCTTCGCCGGCCAGCCCTATGAGGGCGAATGGCCGGCCGGTCACTGCATCCGCATCATGACCGGCGCCCCTGTGCCGGCGGGCACGGAGGCGGTCGTGATGCAGGAAGAAACGCAGGAAGGCGGCAACGGGATCACTTTTCTGACGACTCCCTTCCCTGGCCAGAACATCCGCCGCCGGGGCGAGGATCTGGCGCAAGGATCGCAAGTACTGGCCAGCGGCCTGCGTCTCAGTCCCCGGGAGCTGCCGCTGCTGGCCTCCTTGGGCATCGCCACGGTGACGGTGCGCCGTCCCCTCAAGGTGGCCATCTTCAGCACGGGGGACGAGCTCAAACCCCTGGGCACTCCCCTCGCCCACGGCGACATCTATGACTCCAACCGTTACGGGGTCAAGGCCATGCTGACCCGCATGGGCATAGAGTGCCTGGATCTTGGCATCATCCCCGACGATCCGGCCGCCCTGCGCGCCGCCTTCCAGCAAGCTGACCGCGAGGCGGATGCCCTGATCACCACGGGGGGCGTCTCGGTGGGGGAGGCGGACTTCACCAAGCAGTTGCTGGAGGAGCTTGGCGAAATAGGTTTCTGGAAGCTCGCCATCAAGCCGGGCAAGCCCTTTGCCTTCGGCCGCCTGCCAAACGCCTGGTTCTTCGGCCTGCCGGGCAACCCCGTCTCCGCCATGGTCACCTTCGATCAGCTGGTGCAACCGGCGCTGGCCAGGCTGGCCGGCCACCACTTCGCGCGCCCCCTGCCGCTGCAGGCCATGGCGGCCGAGCCCCTCAAGAAGGCGCCGGGGCGCCTGGACTTCCAGCGCGGCATCCTGAGCCAGGGGCCTGACGGCCTGGTGGTGCGCAGCACCGGCTCCCAGGACTCCGGGGTGTTCAGCTCCCTGTCCCGGGCCAACTGCTACATAGTGCTCGAGCAGGAACGCGGCAAGGTGGCCGCCGGTGAGACGGTCACCGTCGAGCCCTTCTCGGGGCTGCTGCTGTGAGCGAGATCCTGAGCGATGCCGAGCTCCTTCGCTACAACCGCCAGATAGTGCTCAAGTCTTTCGACTTCGAGGGGCAGGAGGCGCTCAAGCAGGCCCGGGTGCTGGTGATAGGCGCCGGGGGGCTGGGCTGCGCCGCCAGCCAATATCTGGCGGTGGCCGGGGTCGGCCACCTCACCCTGGTGGATTTCGATTGGGTGGAGCTCTCCAATCTGCAGCGCCAGGTGCTGCACAGCGACGAGCGCATCGGCATGCACAAGGTGGACTCCGCCGCCAAGACGCTGCTGGCCCTCAACCCCTGGCTAGAGGTGGAAACCCACGCCCTCCTCGCCGACGAGGCGCTGCTCGATGCCCTGCTGCCAGAGCACCAGCTGGTGCTCGACTGCACCGACAACGTCGCCATCCGCAATCTGCTCAACCAGCGCGCCCGCCGGCACAGGGTGCCCCTGGTGTCCGGCGCCGCCATCCGGCTGGAGGGGCAGCTCTGCAGCTTCACCTGGCAGGAGGACGAACCCTGCTACGCCTGCCTGAGCGCCCTCTTTGGCGAGCAGTCCCTGACCTGTGTCGAGGCCGGGGTGCTGGCCCCCGTGGTCGGTCTGGTAGGCAGCCTGCAGGCGCTGGAGGCCATCAAGCTCTTGGCAGGCATGGGCAAAAGCCACAGCGGCCGCCTGCTGATGATCGACGGCCTGGGTGGCAGCTTTCGCGAGCTGAAGCTCCCCAAGCGCCCGGACTGCCCGGTCTGCTCCCAGCCCTGAGCGGCAAACCGCGCCCACAAAAATGCCGAACCCAGGGGTTCGGCATTTTTGTGCCCATACAGGCTCAGTGAGTCGCCAGGATCCGCTGCAACAGATGATTGAACCCGGCGGGATCTTCCGCGGGCCAGGCGTGATGGCCCTCTGGGGTATGGATGCTGGCGTTGGGCAGGGAGGCGAACTGCTCCACCCGTTTGGCGAGCGGCAGGTAGTCGTGACTGGTGGAGATGATGGCCACCGGCTGCCAGAGGCTGCCGAGCCGGGCGCGCACCGACCAACCGGGCAGCGCCTCCAGCAGCGCCTTGTAGGTCTTTTTCTTGTTGCTGCGCACGAAACGCAGCCGGAAGGTGTGGCGCACCTGGGCGAGCTCGGGGCCGGGGAAGAGTTCGCGCCCCAGCCACCAGGCCAGCGGCCGCATGCCAAACCAGCGCAGCCACTTGAGGCGCATGGCATGGCGCTCCTGCTCCCTTGGCGTCTCCAGCAGAAACTCGCTGAAGCCGTTGACCAGCACCAGCCCCTGCACCTTGTGGGGCAGTCGCAGCGCCAGCTCCAGCGCCACCATGGCACCCAGCGACAGCCCCACCACCCAGGCGGGTTCCGGCTGCTCCTCGAGCCAGCGGGCCACGTCCGCCGCCAGGGTGGGCACATCGAAGGGGCCCTCCTGCATGCTCTGGCCGTGGCCGCGCAGATCCAGCGCCACCACCCGGTAGTGCTGGGAGAAGTGCTCGATCTGGGCCTGCCAGTCGAGGCTGGAGGAGCCAAGGCCGTGCAGCAGGAGCAGCAAGGGGCCCTCCCCCGCGCTGCGCAAGGCCAATCCATGGGATTTCATTACCTGGTTGCGACGCACCCGTGCTCTCCCTCTCGACTCGATAGCGGCCATTGACGGCCTTGCTGCCCATGCTGTGGCGACACGCCCCTCAGCCCTCTCCCACCAGGCTCACCGCCTTGATGTAAGCGTAGAGGCGCTGCCCCGGCACCAGCGCCAGCCGCTGCGCGGAGCGGCTGGTGATCCGGGCCAGCAGTATCTGCTGCCCCAGCGCCAACTGCAACAGGGTTTGCCCCGGCCTCACCTCCCGCGCCTCCAGCAGTCGGGTCTCGAGGCAGTTGGAGAGGCTGGAGTGCGCTATGGGGGCGGTGGCGATCACCAGATCCCGCCCCGCCACCTTGATCTGCAACTCCCCTGTCTCGTCGGGGGCATGCTCCATGGTGACCATCAGGCGCTGATCCCCGAGTTGCAGGGTCGCCATCTGCTCGGCGTCGTCGTAGTGGGCCAGGGTTGCCGTCAGCATGACACCGGCATCGTCGCGACTGGCGAGGGAGAGGTCGGTGCGGGCGAAGATCTCGCTCGGCCTGCCCTGCGCCTCCAGCCTGCCATCTGCCAGCAGCACCAGCTGATCGCAGAGCAGGCTCACCTCCTCCATGGCGTGGCTCACGAAGATCATGGGGATGCCGCTTTCGCGCTGCAACCCCTTGAGCACATGGGCCTGATGGATGCGGCTGCGGCTGTCCAGCGCCGAGAAGGGTTCATCGAGCAGCAGCAGATCCGGCTCTGCCAGCAGGGCCCGCCCCAGGGCCACCCGCTGGCGCTGGCCGCCGGAGAGGCCGTGGGCGGGCTGCCCCAGCAGATCGGCAAAGCCGAGCCGCTCCGCCAGAGCCTCGGGCTGCCAGCGCCCTCGCCCCTTGCCCGCCGCCAGCTGCAGGTTGCCGAGCACCGTCATATGGGGAAAGAGGCGGGAGTCCTGGAACACCAGCCCGATGCGGCGCGCCTCCGGCAGCAGGGCCGCCAGCTCCCGTCCCTGCCAGCGCAGGACATCCGAGGGCGCGCGGTCCAGCCCGGCGATGATGCGCAGCAAGGTGCTCTTGCCACAGCCGGAGGGGCCAAAGAGGCCGAGAATGCCACCAAGGGGCAGCGCCAGATCGCACGCCAGGGTGAAGCCGCCGAATGCACGACTGGCCTTGAGGTGCAGGCTCATCCGAACAACCTCCGCTGCCGGCGCTGCAGCACACCGTAGACCAGCACCAGCATCACCAGGGAGAAGCCCATCAGGCCGCCTGCCAGGTAGTGGGCATGCCGATAATCCATGGCCTCCACGTGATCAAACAGGGCGATGGAGAGCACCTGGGTCTCTCCGGGAATGTTGCCCCCTATCATCAGCACCACGCCAAACTCCCCCAGGGTGTGGGCAAAGCCGAGGGCCGCCGCCATCACGAAGCTCGGCAGCGTCATTGGCAAGATGATCTGAAAGAAGCGCTCAAGGGGCCCCAGCCCCAGGGTGGCGGCGGCCTCGAGCTCCTTGTTGCCTATGTTGACGAAGGCGGAGGTGAGCGGCTGCACCACGAAGGGGAGCGAATAGAGGATGGAGGCAAACAGCAGGCCGAGGAAGCTGAAGGCGAGCGGTGTCCCGAAGGTCTCCCGCCACCAGGCGCCGAGGCCGTACTCCGGCGAGAAGGCGAGCAGTAGATAGAAGCCGAGCACGGTCGGCGGCAGCACCAGGGGCAGCGCCACCAGGGCCTCCACCAGCGGCCGCAGCCGGTGCTGGCTGCGCGACAGCCACCAGGCAAGCGGCGGCGACAACAGCAGCAGGATGGCAGTGGTGCTGGCCGCCAGCTTGAGGGTGAGCCAGACCGCCAGCAGATCCCCTTCACTCATTGCCGACCTCCCGGTTGATAAATGCCCCCAACGGCATGGTATCCATCCTCATTGCAAAGAGTGGCCGACCCGAAGGCCGACCACTCAGGGTATCGCATCTGAACCATCCCCTTATCGGGGCAGGGCATAGCCTGCGGCCTTGATCTGCGCCTGACCGGGGCCCTTGAGCCAGGCCACCAGGGCATCGACTGCTTCCCCCTTCTTGAGGATCAGCCCCTGCTGCTCTATGGGGGGGTAGAAGCTGGCCGGTACCGCCCAGGCTTCGCCGGTCTTGCCCGCTTCCACCAGGTTGGCCCAGGCGACGAAGCCCAGCTTCGCATTGCCGGTGTCGACGAACTGCCAGGTCTGGCTGATGTTGGTGCCGGTCAGCACCCTGTATTGCTTGGGATCGAGCTTGAGGTAGGCCAGGGTTGCCATGGCGGCGGCGCCATAGGGGGCGGTCTTCGGGTTGGCGATGGCCAGCTCCCCCTGCCAGTTGCGCAAGGTGGCCTCGTCGGGGGCAGGTCCCCCCTTCTGCCACAGGCCGAGCTGGCCGATGGCGTAGGTGAAGCGACCGCTCCCCTTGCCCTCCGCTTCCAGTTTTTCAGGAGTGGCCACGTCGGCAGAGAGGAAGAGATCGAAGGGGGCGCCGTGGGTGATCTGGGTGTAGAGCACCCCGGTGGCTGCCGAACTGATGACGACGCTGTGGCCTGTCTTGGTGGTGAACTCCTTGCCGATGCGCTCTAGGGTGCCCTTGAAGTTGGCGGCCACCGCTACCCTGACTTCATCGGCCCGAGCGGCCCCGCTGTGCAAGGCGCCGGCCACGAGGCCGAGCAACACCACGGACAACTGTTTCTTCATTCCCTGTCTCCTTGAGGCTCCGGCGAACCCGAAGCAAGTGGTGGCGAGCGCCAGCGGGCACTCCCCTGTCATCGAACCGGGCTGGCTAGGGCGCTTGCCGCCAGCGGGCGGCGGCGTCGTCATCGCTCGCCTTGGCCTCGACCCAGCGTTGAATCCCCTCGGCGGTCAGCTCTTTTTTCCAGAACGGTGCCCGGGTCTTCAAAAAATCCATGATGAAGTGGCAGGCCTCGAATGCGGCGTCCCTGTGGGCGCTGCTCACCGCCACCAGCACGATCTGATCCCCGAGCAGCAGATCGCCGATTCGGTGGATCAGGGTGCACTCCTGCAGCGGCCAGCGGCCACGGGCCTCTGTGACTATGTCCGTCAGGGCCTTCTCGGTCATGCCGGGATAGTGCTCGAGGGAGAGCCCCTTCACCGCATCCCCCTGATTGACGTCGCGCACCTTGCCGACGAAGGTGACGATGGCGCCGCTGTCATGGCGGGCAGCGAGGCGCTCATACTCCTCCCCCAGGGAGAAGTCGGCCCGCTGCACCAGGATGCGGTCTGTGGTATTGGCAATAGACATGGCTCAGCCTCCGGTCACCGGGGGGAAGAAGGCGACTTCATCGCCATCATTGAGCGGCGTATCGAGCGGCACCAGGGTCTGGTTCACCGCCACCAGCAGCTTGCCCGATTCGAGCGCCAGGGCCCACTTGTCGCCGCGCTTGCACAAGGCCCCACGAAGCGCTTCGGCCGTGGGATAGTCGCTGGGCAGGCAGAGCTCGTCGCAGCCCACCAGCTCCCTTACTTGCGCAAAAAACAGTACCTTGATCATGCTTTCTCTCCTGCCTGGGAGCCCAGCTGGAAGTGGCCGGACTTGCCGCCCTTCTTCTCCACCAGCCTGACGTGCTCGATCACCATGTCCTTTTGCACCGCCTTGCACATGTCGTAGATGGTCAGCGCCGCCACGGACGCCGCGGTGAGCGCCTCCATCTCCACCCCTGTCTTGCCGGACAGCTTGCAGAGGGTACGGATATGGACCCTATTGTGCTCGGGCTGGGCCTCAATCTCTACCTCCACCCGGGTCAGGGCCAGAGGGTGGCAGAGGGGAATGAGATCGGCGGTCTTCTTGGCCGCCATGATGCCGGCGATGCGGGCGGTGGCGAACACGTCCCCCTTGTGGTGCTGACCGCCGAGGATCAGGGCCAGGGTCGCGGGGGCCATGGTCACGAAGGCCTCGGCGCGGGCCTCCCGCTGGGTGACCTGCTTGTCGGTGACATCCACCATGTGGGCTTCGCCGCTCTGGTTGAGATGGGTCAGGTTCATCTATTCCCCTATCGAAAAACAAGATGGATAATCGAGAGAAACTCCCGAGATCATAGATGGGACACGAAGTTGCACGGCCTGGTGCGGGCGTCCAGCTGATCCCGGATGAGCTGCTCCCAGCCGAGCTGGCAGGCGCCGGTGGAGCCCGGCAGGCAGCAGATCAGGGTGCGATTGGCGAGCCCCGCCAGGGCGCGGCTCTGCATGGCCGAGCCCTTTATCTCGGCGAAGGAGAGCTGGCGGAACATCTCGCCAAAGCCCTGTACGGTGCGCTCGAACAGCACCCCCACAGCTTCCGGCACCCGGTTCTGTTCATTGAAGCCGGTGCCGCCGTTGATCAACACCACCTGGACCGCCTCGTCGACGATCCACTGGCTCACCTGGGCCCGGATCCGGAACAGGTTGTCGGCGCACAGGGCCCGATCCGCGAGTTGGTGCCCCGCCTGGGTCAGAGCCGATACCAGATAATCCCCCGAGCTGTCGTCGGCGGCGGTGCGGCTGTCGGAGACCGTCAGCACGGCGATCTTGAGAGGGATGAATTCGCTGTTTTTGGGTGCCATGTTTCTGGATGCCATAGGACAAATCCTGTCAATCATTCATTGACCACGAGAGGAAGAAGAGGGGTACGCGTCGCCCGGCCATGCCGGTCGGTGAAAGCGCGCCGACAGGGGCGCCGCGTTGCCGGGAAGGGATTCTATCAAAAGATGTCTGGCGCAGGGGTTAAAAGGCCCATAAAAATCAAAGGCCATCGAAGCGGCGCTATCCGCTCCGATGGCCCGGCACCTTAGAACCCTTCCACGCCCTTCATGTCAGGCAGCTGATGAGCTATCCCCTTGTGGCAGTCGATGCAGGTATTCTGGCCGCTTGCCAGGTTAGTGGAGTGCATCTGGGCCGCCCGCCGCCCCTGCAGGGAGAAGTCCATGTACTCGAAGTTGTGGCAGTTGCGACACTCGCGGGAATCCGTCTCCTTCATCCGCTGCCACTCCCGCTCCGCCATCTCCCGGCGGTGGGATTCAAACTTCTCGCGGGTATCCACCTTGCCGGTCAGCATGCCCCACAGCTCCTTGGAGGCCTGCACCTTGCGAATGATCTTGTAGGTCCATTCGTGGGGCACGTGGCAATCCGGGCAGCTGGCGCGCACCCCGGAGCGGTTCGCATAGTGGATGGTGTCGCGGTACTCCACGAAGACGTTGTCCTTCATCTCGTGGCAACCGGTGCAGAACTTCTCAGTGTTGGAAGCCTCCATGGCGGTGTTGAAGCCGCCCCAGAAGATGACACCGCCGAAGAAGCCCATCAGCAGCAGCACCCAGAGGGCCGCCTTCGAGGGGGACTTGAAGGTGGTCCACAGACGCTGGATAAAGCCGGGTAATTTCATCTGGGGGTCCCTCAGTTCAGCGCTTCAACTGGTTTAAACGTATTTTCCACCAGCGGCTTGGCATCCGCTTGCGGCACGTGGCACTGCAGGCAGAAGTAGCGACGGGGGGACACTTCGCCAAGGGTCATGCCGTCGCGGGTCTCGAAGTGCGTCGGGCTTATCTTGGGCGCCTTCATCTTGCTGGCGTTCTTGAAGCTGTGGCAGGCCAGGCACTTGTTGACCTTGTTGTCCACCTCGTAGTTGCGGGTATCGTGGGGGATCAGCGGCGGCTGATGCATGTACTGGCGATCATAGAGATCCCCATCCTTGCGGTAGTTCTTGAGCGGGGCGGCATCCGCCTCGGTAACCAGATCCGTGCTTCCCCGCTCCGACTTGATCCCCCCCGTGCTGTTGGTGATCTCGGGGGTGGCTGCCATCAAGGAGCCCGCCATCAGGCAGGCCAGCATTGCTCCAATCAGCTTTTTCATTATTTGTTCTCCGACGTTTTCTCTGCCTTGACGGCAAAACCTGTAGTGATTTCGAAAACTTGCTCCGCGCAGACATCGATGCAACGGCCGCAGTTGGTACACTCCTGAGCCACAATCAAGGGCCCGTGACCGCGCCTGGCCCCGTGAACCGGGCCGCGCAGGATGGGGCGCTCCGGGCAGACCGCATAACAATCCATGCAGTTGCTGCACCGCTCACGCCCCCTGGCAGAAATCTTGATAAACCCGACCCGGTTGACCAGGGCATAGAAGGCCCCCACCGGACAGAGATGACCACACCAGCCCCGCTCCACCACGAACAGATCGAACAGGAACAGGGCCACCAGCAGACCCCAGCCCGCCCCCATGCCAAACAGCAGGCCGCGCATGGCCAAGGAGACCGGATTGACCAGCTCCCACACCAGCACGCCGGTGATGGCGGGGGCCACCAGCACCATGGCCAGCAGCCAGTAGCGGGTGTTGCGGTTGAACTGGCCGTTGCCCTTGAGCCCGAGCCGGGCCCTGAGCCAGGCGGCGGCGTCCGTGACCAGGTTGACCGGGCAGACCCAGGAGCAGAACACCCGCCCCCCGACCAGCCAGTAACCGGCCAGCACTACTACAGCCCCGAGCCACAGGGTGGTGATGGGCCAATGGCCCGCCGCCACCGACTGCAGCAGGGTGAGCGGATCCGAGAGGGGCACCGTCTCCAGCAGCAGGGAGCTGGAGAGGTTGCCCTTGAGGATCCAGACCCCCGCGAGCGGCCCCAGCAGGAAGAGCCCCAGCACGCCGAACTGGCAGAGACGGCGCAGCAGCAGGAAGCGGTGGGCGCGCCACCACCCCAGCCTGGCGCTGGCCTCGGCCCCCGGATAACGACTCATAGCCCCTCCGGTTTGCGGGTCGGCAGGGTGAGTCGCTCACCGATGAGGGACTTGCCCGCCTTGGCCTTCTCTTCCCAGCCGAGCCGGTAGTGATGACCGAGTTCACCCTTGGCAAGCCCGCGGGGCACCACCTTGATGGCCGCCGTCTCCAGCACGCAGGCGTGCTCGCACTTGCCGCAGCCGGTGCACAGATCGCTGTGTACCGTGGGCAGGAACATGGCGTGCTTGCCGGTGCGCGGATTGCGTTGCAGTTCGAGGGTGATCGCCTTATCTATCAGCGGGCAGACCCGATAGCAGACATCGCAGCGCAGCCCCAGGTAGTTGAGGCAGGTCTCGTGATCGATGAGCACCGCCACCCCCATGCGCGCCTGATCGATGTCGGTCATCCCCTGATCCAACGCCCCGCTCGGGCAGGCCGCCACGCAGGGGATGTCGTCACACATCTCGCAGGGGACGGCGCGCGCCTCGAAATAGGGGGTGCCCGTGGTCACGGGATCCAGCAGCCGGGCGAGCTTGAGGGTGTCGTAGGGGCAGGCCAGGGCGCAGAGCCCGCAGCGCACGCAGGCACCGAGGAAGTCAGCCTCCCCCAGCGCCGCCGGCGGCCGCAGTGCCTGGGCGGGCACCGCCTGCGCCTGCTGGCGGGCCACAGTGCCAAGCCCTGCCCCAAGCAGGCCCACGGAGCAGGCCCCCTTGGCAAGGTCGGCCAGGAACTGGCGACGGCTGCGACTCATCCCCCCGGCCCCGCCTTACGCCTTCATGACCTTGACGGCGCACTTCTTGTAATCCGTCTCTTTGGAGAGGGGATCCGTGGCGTCCAGGGTCAGCTTGTTGACCAGCTGGCTCGCATCAAAGAAGGGCATGAACACCAGGCCTTTGGGCGGACGGTTGCGGCCGCGGGTCTCGACGCGGGTCTTCACCTCGCCCCGGCGGGAGGCGACGATCACCTCTTCACCACGGCGCACACCGCGGGCCTTGGCATCTTCCGGGTGCATGAAGAGCACCGCATCCGGGAAGGCGCGATAGAGCTCGGGGACCCGGCGGGTCATGGTGCCGGTGTGCCAGTGCTCCAGCACGCGACCGGTGGAGAGCCACATGTCGTACTCTTTATCCGGAGCCTCGGCGGCAGGCTCGTAAGGCAGCGCGAAGATCACCGCCTTGCCGTCCGGCTTGCCGTAGAATTTCACCCCCTCCCCCGCCTTCACATAAGGGTCGAACCCTTCGCGATAGCGCCACAGGGTCTCCTTGCCGTCCACCACGGGCCAGCGCAGGCCGCGCGCCTCGTGGTACTGATCGAAGGGCGCCAGATCGTGGCCGTGACCGCGACCGAAGGAGGCGTACTCCTCGAACAGCCCCTTCTGCACGTAGAAGCCGAAGTGTTCCGCCTCGTCGTTCAGCGCCCCCTTGCTCTGCTCTTTCGGGAACTGGTTCACCTGACCGTTGGCATAGAGCACCTCGAACAGGGTCTTGCCCTTCACTTCCGGCATCTTGGCGATAAGCTCAGCCGGCCACACCTCTTCCACGGTGAAGCGCTTGGAGAACTCCATCAGCTGCCACAGGTCGGACTTGGCCCCTTCCGGCGCCTTCACCTGCTGGTGCCAGAACTGGGTGCGGCGCTCGGCGTTGCCATAGGCACCCTCTTTCTCCACCCACATGGCGGTGGGCAGGATGAGGTCAGCCGCCTGCGCCGTGACGGTCGGGTAAGGGTCGGAGACCACGATGAAGTTGGCCGGGTTGCGATAACCGGGCAGCCCCTCCTCGTTCATGTTGGGACCGGCCTGCATGTTGTTGTTGCACATCACCCAGTAGGCGTTGAGCTTGCCGTCTTTGAGCATGCGGTTTTGCAGCACGGCGTGATAACCCACCTGCTCGGGAATGGTGCCTTCCGGCAGCTTCCAGATCTTCTCGGCGATGGCGCGGTGCTTGGGGTCGGTGACCACCATGTCGGCGGGCAGGCGGTGGGCGAAGGTGCCCACTTCCCGCGCGGTGCCGCAGGCGGAGGGCTGGCCGGTCAGGGAGAAGGGACCCGAGCCCGGGGTGGAGATCTTGCCGGTCAGCAGGTGGATGTTGTAGCAGAGGTTGTTCGCCCAGACGCCACGGGTGTGCTGGTTGAAGCCCATGGTCCAGTAGGAGACCACCTTCTTGTCCGGATCCGCATAGATCTGGGCCAGTTTTTCCAGCTTCTCCTTGGAGACGCCGGAAAGCTTGGCCACGGAGTCGACGTCGTAATCCGCCACGAACTTCGCGAAGTCGTCGAAGCTCATGGGGGTGGAGTCGCCGCTGTCCGGGTTCTTGGCCTTCTGCTGCGTCGGGTGAGTCGGGCGCAGGCCGTAGCCGATGTCGGTGACGCCCTTGCGGAACTGGGTGTGTTTGTTGACGAAGTCCCAGTTCACCTTGTCGTTCTGGATGATGTAGTTGGCAATGTAGTTGAGGATCGCCAAGTCGGTCTGGGGCGTGAACACCATGCCGTTGTCCGCCAGCTCGAAGCTGCGGTGCTCGAAGGTGGAGAGCACGTGCACCTGCACATCCGGGTTGGAGAGGCGGCGATCGGACATCCGTGACCAGAGGATGGGGTGCATCTCGGCCATGTTGGAGCCCCAGAGCACGAAGGCGTCGGCCTGCTCGATGTCGTCGTAGCAGCCCATGGGCTCATCCATGCCGAAGGTGCGCATGAAACCGACCACGGCGGAGGCCATGCAGTGACGGGCGTTGGGATCCAGGTTGTTGGTGCGCAGGCCCGCCTTCATCAGCTTGGCGGCGGCATAGCCTTCCCAGACGGTCCACTGGCCGGAGCCGAACATGCCGACCGCGGTCGGTCCCTTCTCCTTGAGGGTGGCCTTGAACTTCTCGGCCATGATGTCAAACGCCTGATCCCAGCTGATGGGGGCGAAGTCGCCATTCTTGTCGAACTTGCCATTGGTCATGCGCAGCATGGGCTGGGTCAGGCGATCCTCGCCGTACATGATCTTGGAGAGGAAGTAGCCCTTGATGCAGTTGAGGCCACGGTTGACCGGCGCATCGGGATCGCCCTGGGTCGCCACGACGCGGCCGGCCTGGGAGCCCACCAGCACGGAGCAGCCGGTGCCGCAGAAGCGGCAGGGCGCCTTGTCCCAGGTGATGGCAGTCTTGTCGGTGCTGGTAATAAGGTTCGCCGCCAGGGTGGGGGCACTGACTCCGGCCACGGCAGCGGCTGCCGCCACCGCATTGGCCTTCATAAAGTCGCGTCGACTCAGCTTCATGACATATCCTCGCATTGCTTAATCACATCAATGACAGCCATTGTCACGAGCCGCGCTGGCTCAGCGTCATGGCGCTTTATTGCTATACATCGGGCATCGCGAACCGCGCGGCCCAGCCTCGTGGCGCTATTCCCTGCCCTCGGCTTCGACTTCATCAAACTGGTGGTAGATCAGGGCGGCGGAGAGTACACCCGGCATGGCATTGATCGCATCGATGGCCGCCATGATGGGGCGCTGGCTGGGCCCTTCCAGGGTCACCACCAGCTTGCCTTCGTCGCTGACGGCATGGATCTCGGCTCCGTCCAGGGCCGCAATCTGCTCTGCGAGCCGGTGGCGCAAGGGGGGCTGGGTCAGTACCACCAGGCTGGATACATGGAACTCTTCTCGGGTCATATGGTTGTTTTCCAACTTGCTCATCCCTTGCTTCATGTGGCCGATCCCTCATGGGGGGCGCCCACCCTGATACTGCCGACCGGACAATCCGCCACGCAGGCACCACAGCCATTGCACGACTCGGTATGGATGCTGGGGGTGGGTACTCGCCCCAGCTGAGGAGAAAAACGGATGGCCTGCTGCTCGCAGCTGTCCTGACAGCGCTGGCAGAAGACCTGGGCACTGGCCAGGCAACCGGCTTCGATGTGAGCCACATAGTCCCAGGGCGTCTGGGTCGTCGGCCTGAACACAGGAGCCTGGCAGGCGCTGACGCATTCGCCACAGAAGGTACACTCGCCACGCTGGAAATCCACCGTCGGGAAGCCGCCATCCCCCTTGATCAGGATCTGCTCCGGGCAGGCCGTCAGGCAGTCGCCACACCGGGTGCAATCGGCCACGAAGTCGGTCCAGGAGACGGACCAGGGCAGTTGCACCTCGGGTCTGGGCGCGCTCAGTCGTCCTCGAAACAGACTGCGGCGGGACAGATTGACCCCATCAGGCATATCAATTCCTCTTCACAGGACAGAATTCGAGCGCGGAACCAGTGACTGGCATTTTTAATACCAATTATAAGCGTGGGTGTATATTGCGACTCTCACAAGTCCAGTGATATACCACCAGGGAGATAAACAGGGGGGATTATTGCGCTGGATCAAACCCTTGGCGCAATAAGGCAGCAGAGGGGCAAGGTAAATTACCCCTATGTGAGGATTGCTTATTAATCGATGGCTATTTTGCCCTGACGGCCGGCACTCAGCCGCCGATGGAGGCGAGATGGGGGGTCATGCCGGCATTGCCCTCGTGCAGACGATGGGTGGCGGCCTTGCCGGTGAGCGCCTGGCGGATCCGCAGTTGCAGGGCCTCCTGCTGACTGTCGTCACTGAGCAGATCCCGCAGCTCCACCCCGTTGTCACCGAACAGACAGAGGTGCAGCTTGCCCACGGAGGAGACTCTCAGCCGATTGCAACCGGCGCAGAAGTCCTTGCTGTAGGGCATGATGAGCCCGACGCCCCCCTGTGATTCGGGGTGCATGAACACCTGGGCCGGGCCGTCGTCCACCGCGCGCAATTGCTGGATCCAGCCATTGCCAAGCAGTTGCGCCTTGATGAGCTCGCCGCTGGTGTGGTGGTCGCGAAACAGGTTGTCCATCTCCCCGGTCTGCATCAGCTCGATGAAGCGCAGCTCGATGGGCTTGTGCCTGATCCAGGCCAGAAACTGATCCAGTTGCTGGTCGTTGAGCCCCTTGAGCAGCACCGCATTGATCTTCACCGACTTGAAGCCGGCGGCCAGTGCCGCCTCTATTCCCTCCATCACCTCCGCCAGCTTGTTCTCGCCGGTGATCTGGTGAAACTGGCGTGGATCCAGGCTGTCGACACTGACATTGAGGGCATTGAGTCCGGCATCGAACCACTCCCGGGCGCGCTCCTTCAAGCGGTAGCCATTGGTGGTCATGGCCACCTTCTCGATGCCGGGGGTATTGGCCACCGTCTCTATGATGGCGGTGAAGTCACGGCGCAGGGAGGGCTCCCCCCCGGTCAGGCGCACCTTGCGGGTACCCATGGCGGCGAAGCCCGAGACGATGCGGCGGATCTCCTCCAGGGAGAGAAACGACTTGCGCCCCTCCCTGTTTCCATCCGGGGGGCGATAACCGTCCGGCAAACAGTAGGTACAACGGAAATTGCACACGTCGGTAATCGACAGGCGCAAATAGTAAAAACGACGGGAAAAACCATCTTCAAGTGGCAACATAAACACCTTTCCAAATACGGGAGGCCAGGGCATTTCTTTCCTGACCCTTTCAGCTCGAACGACGGCTGACGGCGTTTTCCCCCTATCTCAATGACTTAGGCAAAAACGCTCGGAGTTCATCTAGTTTTTCGATGCTAGCACATGTTGGAGTACACTCCCATGCTACTTTGTGGGGTCTTTGTCTGATCTGAAGGAAGCCAATCGGCATGGGAAAGTGGTTCAAAGTACACTCGGTCAGCAGCGCCATCGGCCGCTCCATGGTGCTGATCCTGTTCATGGCCAGCCTGATCGCCGTGGTGGCCATGGTCACTCTCTTCTACTCGGTACCCGACGCCAAGGCGATCAACCTGTCGGGCTCATTGCGGATGCAGGCCTATCGCATGGCCTACGAGATCGAGAAGGATCAGGCCGTCCTCGGCCGGCTCGACCAGTTCGAGCAGACACTCCATGCCTCCGAGTTGCAGGAGACCCAGCGCTGGATCACCCCCGCCTCCCTGCGCCGCACCTATGGCGAGGTGCTGCTGCAATGGCAGATGATGCGCGAGCACATCGAGAATGCGACCCCCAGCCGCTACACCGACAACACGGAACAGTTCGTCGCCGCCATCGATGACTTCGTCAACCAGATGCAGTATCACGTGGAGTTCAAGGTGCGCATGCTGGCCCTGGCGGAGGGGCTGGGCTTGCTCGCCATCATCACCATCGCCTGGTTCACGGTGCGTTTCACCCGCCAGCAGGTGGTGGCCCCCCTCAATCAGCTGGTCCATTGCGCCCGCCAGATCCAGCGCCAGGAGTTCGACCTGACCCTGCCCCCCCACTGCGAAAACGAGTTGGGGGAACTGTCCGGCGCCTTCGCCACCATGGCGGACGAGCTCGGCAAGCTCTATCGGGAGCTGGAGAGCAAGGTGGAAGAGAAAACCGCCAAGCTGCAGCAGGCGAACGACACCCTCTCCTTCCTCTATTCCACCGCCCAGAAGCTGCATGCGGCGCCACTGAGCCGGCGCACCCTACAGAAATTGCTGGAGCGGGCTGCCGCCCATCAGCACATCGACCATATCCGCCTGACCCGCTTCGAGCACAACGCCATGCCGGTCTACATCACAGGGCGCACCGGCTGGCCAGGAGATCTGGAGGCCGTGGTGAGCTTCTATCTGCAGATGGATGAGGAGGAGTACGGCCGGCTCGACATGATAAGCGCACACCCCATCGACGAGCGGCTGATGAAGAACTTCTCCATGTTGCTGGCCCAGGTGCTGCACAAGGATCAGACCCTGCTGCAACACCAGCGCCTGCTCTTGATGGAGGAGCGGGCCGTCATCGCCCGCGAGCTGCACGACTCGCTGGCGCAGGCGCTCTCCTACCTCAAGATCCAGTCCACCCTGCTCAAGCGCTCCGTCGCCAAGGGGGATAATGGCAAGGCCAAGGCCGCCATGGAGCAGATAGACGAAGGGCTCAGCAATGCCTACACCCAGTTGCGCGAGCTGCTCGGCACCTTCCGCCTCAGCATTGGCGACGCCAACCTCGGCGAAGCCATCGGCGTCATGCTGGAGCAGCTCAAGCCCCAGACCCGGGCCGAGATCAGGCTCCAATACGGACTGACCGATACGGATCTCGAGGCGGGGCAACACATTCACATCCTGCAACTGATCCGTGAGGCAGTGCTCAATGCCATCAAACATGCCTGCGCCCAGCGCATTGACGTTAGCTGTGAGACCCTGGCTGATGGTAACATCCAGGTTCAGATTGCAGATGATGGTGTCGGAATAGGGGGCGCAAGCTCGGCGGTGAATCACTACGGTCTCAGCATCATGAACGAGCGTGCCAGCAAGTTGCACGGTCAGTTGACCATCAGTGAACCGTCCTCCGGGGGCACCCGTGTACACCTGACCTTTCCCACCAGCCTAACAAGAGACGCCTGATGGACGAGATGAAATATAGTGTTCTGGTCGTAGATGACCATCCCCTGATGCGCAAAGGCATTGTGCAACTGCTGGAGCTGGAAGATAACATCGAAGTGATAGGCGAGGCTTCTAACGGCACTGACGCCGTAGCCATGGCCAAGGAGTCGGAGCCGGATCTCATCCTGCTCGATCTCAACATGAAGGGCTTGTCCGGCCTCGATACCCTCAAGGCCCTGCGCGCCGAAGAGGTCACCTCCCGGGTGGTGATCCTGACCGTTTCCGATGCCCGCCAGGACGTGGTTGCCCTGCTCAAGGCCGGCGCCGATGGTTACCTGCTCAAGGACACCGAGCCCGACATGCTGCTGGGCCAGCTGGCCGATGTCATGACCGGCAAGCAGATCCTGAGCGAGCCGCTGCGCCCCTACCTCGAGAACATCTACGAGCTGGATCACCTGCAGCAGAAGCTGGAAAGCTTGACCCGCCGCGAGATGCAGATCATGCGCGAGATTGCCAAGGGTCTCTCCAACAAGCAGGTCGCCTCCGTGCTCCACATCTCGGAAGGCACCGTCAAGGTGCACGTCAAGAGCCTGCTGAAAAAGCTCGAGGCCCAGAGCCGGGTGGAAGCCGCCGTCATGTATCTGGAGCAGCGCAACTAAGCTCCCGTGACCTTCCCCTTCCCATGTCAGCCAGGGCCCCGCCATCCCGGGGCCTTTTGCTGGCTGCCTCCCTCGCTCCACATAACGTCACAGACCCCGCATCTTATTGAGAAAATGAATTATTATGTTCAGGAGACGGCACATGGAGGGCACAGGGCATGACATCCGAACAGATCGAGCTGGTACAGAGGGCCTGGGGCAGGGTCACCGCCCTGAACAACACCTATGTTCAGGAGGTATATGAGGAGCTGTTTCGGCTCTCGCCTGAATTGATCGACCTCTTTCCCGATCCTGCGGGAATGCCGGTCGCCAAGGTATCGGATACCCTGAATACGGTGATCACCAGCCTGGAGCAGCTGGATGCCTTGAGCTTCATCATCCGGGATCTCGGCAGGCGGCATCAAAAATTCAAGGTGCAGTCACACCAGTTCGACCTGTTGAAACAGGCATTGACCCTGGTGCTGGCACGACGGCTGGGAGAGCATTTCACGCCAGCGCTCTCCGATGCCTGGTCACAGATGTACGACGAGATTGCAGCCCTGATGCTGGAAGGGCTCAGTCAGCCCACCGAATCCGTCGCCTAGCCGCCTCGGCCATCACGCCCGAGAGAGAGTGCCGCTTAAGATGGTCGGCAGATACCCATTTTGCAGGGGAATCATTTGCATTATGCGAACGCAGCCCCATTCTGCAGATGGGGCATGTACGAGCCCCTGCAAAGCCACCTGAATCCCTTCCTGAGCTATCCTCTCCCTGCCCTTGAATCAAATCTTAATATCTTGATTACTAATGGATATTTAAATTATCGGCATCATTTTCCTGCCGTTCCTCCATTTTCCCCGAGCTCTGGCACAGTCACTGCATTGTCATATCCAGATGCAACTTATCGGAGGATGGAACATGAAACTTCAACACTTGGCGCTGTTCCCCTTGCCCTCACACATACTGCCGGGCGGGAAACTCCCCTTGCGTCTGTTTGAGCCTCGCCACCTGCAGATGCTCAAGGAGTCCTTCATCGAAGATCGCGGCTTTGGCATCGTGATGGAAGAGACCACCAGCACGGGCACCTGCGGACGCATACTGCCGGTCGGCACTCGCGTCAAGGTGACCGATTTCTATACCCTCAACGATGGCCTGCTCGGGGTCACCGTGCTCGGTCTGGAACGATTCTGCATCCATGAGCTGGAAACGGATGAATCCGGATTGCGCCACGCTCAGGTGGAAACCCTGCCCAACTGGCCGAGCGCCCACTCGGACTTCAGCGACAAGCAGCTGGTCAGCAGACTGCAGGAAGTATTTGAACAATATCCGGAACTGGATGAGCTCTACCCGGACAAGCAGTTCGACGACGCGGCCTGGCTCTGTCAGCGCTGGCTCGAAATCCTGCCCATGCCGATCTATGAGAAACAGATGTTGATTGCCAAACAGAACAGTGAAGCGGCGCGCCAGTTCCTGCGCCGACTGATCGCACAGTGAGTCAGAGAGTGAGTCAATACGTGATTTGCAAAACGCGAATATCCTGACCGGAAATTCTTACAATGAAAAGGCGGAATTCGCAATTTGCAATCACCGGTGGCGATAACAACAGATAACTCCGCTACCAGCCGCAAATAACAGGTCATGAAAAGTTGGCACGACTTTTTCATATAAGACCGTACAACCCGATTTATCCCGTGCTCTCTTCAGTATTTGCTGAAGAATTGGTCAACCACCAGGTTGACCATTTTTTTTACCCAAAATCTGGCTACGGGAGCCGGCAATGGCGTAGCAAACAGCTACGCAGCCGGGCCAGGCTGATGGGCTTGGCCAGAAAATCGTTCATCCCCTGGGCCAGACAACGCGCCCTGTCCTCCGTCATGGCATTGGCCGTCAGCGCCACTATGGGGACCTCGCACCCCATGGCACGCAAACGGCGGGTGGCCTCCAGCCCATCCATCTGCGGCATCCGCATATCCATCAGGATGAGATCCGGTCGCCGCTCGCCGACCTGGGCCAGCGCCTCCAGGCCATTGCTTGCAAGCCTCACCCGGCACACCAGCTTTTGCAGCATAAGTGACACCACCAGCTGATTGACCGGGCTGTCCTCCACCACCAGCACATCCAGATCCAGCATGGAGAGCCCCTCGATGGCGGGGCTGGTCGACGCGATGCAAGGTGAGGCCATCCCGGGCAACTCGAACCAGAAGCAGCTGCCCTGCCCGGGGGTGCTCTGCAGCCGGAGCTCCCCCCCCATGAGTTGCACCAGCCGCCGGCAGATGGCGAGCCCAAGCCCGGAGCCGGAGAAGCGACGGGTAGCCGAGCTGTCGACCTGATAGAACGGCTCGAACAGCAGTGCCTGATCCTCGGGGGATATGCCAATCCCGGTGTCGCTGACCGACACCCTCAGCCGTTCATCCTGCCATTCCAGCGCGAGCCGCACGCTACCGGCGGCGGTAAATTTCACCGCATTGCCGAGCAGGTTGCCGATCACCTGGGACAGGCGGACCGCGTCCCCCTGCAGATGAGACGGCACTTGCTCATCCAGCTGCCAATGCAGCGCTATGCCCTTGGCGCAGGCCTGCGCCTGCAGCGGCTCCACCAGGGCCCGGCACAGCTCGGCGGGTTGGAATTGCTCGCAGTGCAGGGCCAGGGTATGGGATTCAATCTTCGAGAAGTCGAGCACATCGTCGATGATGGTCTGCAGCAGATGGGCAGAGTGGGTGGCGTGACTGAGCAGGGTCTGTTGCGGGGTCTCGAGCCGGCCATGCTGCAGCAGATCCAGCATCCCCAGCACCGCATTCATGGGGGAGCGGATCTCGTGGGTCATCATGGCCAGGAACTGGGACTTGGCGCGGTTGGCACTCTCGGCCTCATCCCGTGCCCGCGCCAGCTCCTGCTCGCGGCGGATCTGGCTGCCTATCTCCCGCGCCGTGCCCCGATAACCGATGAAGGCGCCGCTGGCGTCATGGCAAGGCTCGGCATTGATCTCCATCCAGCAGGGGCCGCTCGCCAGCGTCACCTGGGCGCGCATCGCCCGCACCGGCAGATGGCGCGCTATCTGGTGCTGATACTTGCACCAGGCGGGATCCTCCTTGTCGTGGGCAAAGTCATAGAGGCTGCGCCCCGCCTGGCGAACCAACGCCTCCCCCTGGTAGCCGGGGGCGGAGACATAGCTCAGCCTGTGCTCGGGATCCGTCTCCCAGAACCAGTCGGACGCCATGGCGGCAAAGCTGCGAAAGCGTTGCTCGCTCGCCTGCAGCGCTAGGGTCTTGAGGTCGACCTGCTCCTGCAGGCGCGCCCGATAGGCGATGTTGACCAGCGCCTGGGAGATGAGCGGGCGACAACGCTGCATCGCCGCCTTGCTCTGGAGATCGAAGGTGCCCGCGGCATTGTGCCGGCAGATGAGCACCCCGGAGAAGCCCGGCGCCTGCAACCCCGTCATCATGACGCTGGCCCAGCCCGCCACCCCCGCCAGGGAGGCCAGCTCGGGCAACTGGGCCGGATCATAGATGACCAGGGTGTCACCTGCGATGGCGCGGGAGAAGAGTGGCGTCAGCGGCCAGGTGCGACCGACCTCCCCGGGTTGGGTGCTCAGATGGGTGCTGCCCCGCCCCCCATCCCAGGCAACCACGTCAGCCTGTTCGAAGCCGATGAAGGGCTTGAGCGCCAGAATGAGGCTGTCCAGCACCTGCTCCAGGCTCTTGGCCTGTGCCAGCGTCGCCACCCCGCACAGCAGGGCCTGTGACTCCTGACGGTATCTGGCCTCCCGCTCCCGGCAACGCATCAGCTCCACCAGCGTGGTTTGCAGCTTGTCGCCCAGGGTTTCGAGTTCGCTATTGCCTATCATCTTGTGTCCAGCACCTTGTCAGCTCTCGAGGAAGATTACGCTCGATACCATGAGGTTGCCATGCGCCAGCTCACCATGGGGCAATCGCCCCTGCTCGCCGAAGGTAAATGGCGTGATAAAGGGGATCTCCCCCAGCCGTTGGCTGAAATGGCCGACGACATCGCCGAGCGCGTCTCCCAGCGCCAGACGGCAGCCCGCGCAGAACACCACCAGGGCGCCGATGGGCTGCAGGTTCCCCGCCATGCCATATTCGGGTTCGATGCGTACCGCATTCAGGCTGCGCTGAAGCAGGCCCTCCTGACTGCTGTACATGAGTTGCAGGCGCTCCCCCAACCGGGTTTCGGTAAAGAGGCGCAACCCTTCCCGCTCCGTCACCGCCTCGGGGTGGGAGAGTTTGTAATAAGGCATCTCATCCAGGGTTCCGACCTGGCGGGCCAGCGGGGAGAGGGTCGTCTCCCGCAAAATGGGGCCCACAGGCCAGGGGAGCTGGCGCTCCGTCCAGCGGGCATAGACCCGGGCCGCAGGTTCATTGTCTATGGTCAGCACCTCGCGGCCCTCCAGCGCGGTAATGGTGCCATGGCGCTCGGTGGGCACATAACCCGAGTGGAACTGGAAGGCCAGCTGGCAATCGGGATAGAGCACAGCCACCACGCAGCCCTGGCGCCCCTCCCCCTCATCCCAGCACAGCTGCCACTCGCCGGTGACACCGTCGTCCGCCGCCGACCCGCCGACGACGGGAACCGTCGCCCCGAACTCGGCATCTATGCCCGCCAGCACAGCCTCTTCCTGCCCTGGGCTGGTGTGCAGCAGGATGAGTTGCGGCAACTCGCCGGGACGCCCGCCATCGGCGATGGCGCGGCGCAGCAACTGGCGCACATCCAGCTCGTCCCCTGCCTGACCGGCCACGCCGTAGGCTCCCTTGTCGTCATAGAGGGCCGCCACTGCCAGACTCCAGCCCAGCCGGCCATGATGGCCAGCCTGGGTCAGGATACCGCCACAGGAGCTGCACCCGATGAGCCGAGTTTGGGGAAAACGGGCCTTGAGCGCACGGCGCAGTACCGCGGCATCGTGTGCTTGGGTAAAATAGACCAGCAACAGCGACGGGGAATGAGGTGATTGAGCGAGCAACCGTTCAGCTATCTGTTGGGCGGCCAGCGGGGTCGTCTCGGCAAGAGAGTGAGCCGTCAGGAAGTTCAACACCATCTCCTAGTGGTATGTGATGCCGGGTCATCAAGCAAAAATCATACCTTTATCAAACAATTACCTGGCCAGGCGGACTAAACTGATGCGCACTGGCCTCCCACAGGATGACTGCATGTGGCAGAAAAATATCAATGACTTTGACCGGGTCGTCGCCATCGGCGGTGGTCACGGCATGGGTCGGGTGCTCTCTTCCCTCTCGTTTTTAGGCACTCGGCTGACCGGTATAGTCACCACGACGGATGACGGCGGCTCCACCGGGCGCCTGCGCAAGAGCCAGGAGTGCATCGCCTGGGGAGATCTGCGCAACTGCCTCAATCAGCTGGTGACCGAGCCCAGCATCGGCAGCCAGCTGTTCGAATACCGCTTCACGGGTCGCGGCGAGCTGGCGGGTCACAACCTCGGCAACCTGATGCTGCTGGCCCTCGATAACCTCTGTGTCCGCCCCCTGGATGCCATCCGGCTCATCAGCGACATGTTGCACATAGCGCCCAGCCTGCTGCCCATGTCCGAGCACCCCACGGATCTGTGTGCCCACACCGTCTGTGGCGATCAGATCCTGGGGGAAGTCTCCATCGATCAGCTCACCACGCCGCCACGGGCCCTGAGCCTGAACCCGGTCGTACCCGCCACCCGCGAGGCGATCGACGCCCTGAGCCAGGCCGACATGATCATTCTGGGGCCAGGCAGCTTCCTCACCTCCATCATGCCGCCCCTGTTGCTGAGCGAGGTCGCCGAGGCGATTCGCGGCAGCGGCGCCATCGTCGTCTTCATCAGCAATCTGGTGGCCGAAAACGGGCCGGCTGGCAAGCTGACGCTGTCCCACCAGCATCGCTGGCTGGAAGAGCGGATCGGTCAGGGCCGGATCGATGCCATCCTTGCCCCCGAATGCCATGGGGCTCCCGAGCTGCAGCATTGCCTGGTTCAGGCCAGTCTGGGTGAGGCGGCCCTGCCCCATCGCCACGATCGCCTCAAGCTTCGACAGGCGCTGGATGCGGTGATACTGAGCTGGTACGCAGAGCGTGACAAGGCGGGCTAATCCGCCAATGCGATCTAGTGATACTCGGCCAGATGGGAGAAGACCTGCGGCAGGGAGTGCTCGAGCTGTTCGAGCAGGCGAGCGGCCTCCTCCACATCCTCCCGGCGACAGGCAAGCTCAAGCGCCATCACCTGCTGATAGCTGGGCTCGGCACCGTAACTGCCACAGGAGGACTTCATGCTGTGGGCGAGGCGGGCCAGAGCGGTCCAGTCCCGCTGATCAAAGAGCGGCCTGAGCTGGGCGAGCTGCCCGCCCACCTCTTCGACAAACACCGAGATGACGACCGGCATCATGTCATGACCTATGTCATCCGCCAGTTGTCGCAGCACTTTCTGATCCAGCCACTCCATCTTCTCTTCCCTATGATGGTATTCAAACAGACCACAATATAGCCGACCCGCACACCGGCTGTCACCCGCGCTGCGACGAGAGCCGGTTGAAGCGGCTTGCCGCCATCAGAATGTGAGCCAGTTCAAGTTATCAACACGCAGTCCCAGGCAGGAAAGAGATAAATGTTGTCACAAAATTAACAATGACATAACAATGCAGGCCATGAGAATGATGCGGCTCAGCAACACCTCTCTCATCCCTTTTGCCTGTATGGCTGCTGCGAAGAACCAGGGTAGGATTCTACCCTGGTATTTTTTTATTGGCGGGTCAGCAGCCTGGCTGCATTGCCGTATTCCAGCTCACCCAGCCTAAACAGGCAGAACTCCCCGGGCGCCATCTTCACCCAGCTCTCATTGCCGGTGAGCGGGCGGGTGGCTATCAGCGTCACCACGTCATTCGGGGTGGTCTCGCTCTGGAAGTCGATGGCCACGTCTTCATCCAGCAGACGGGCTTCGCCAAAGGGGGCCCTGCGGGTCAGCCAGTAGAGGTTGTTGCTGCAATAGGTCATCACGAACTCCCCATCCGACAGCAACATGTTGAATACCCCGAGTTCGCGCAGCTCGTCGCACAGGGTCGCGAGATAACGGAACATGGCGGGGAAGTTCGCCGGACGCTTGGGGTATTTCTGCTCCAGCCTGTCGAGCAGCCAGCAGAAGGCGTGCTCGCTGTCGGTGTCCCCCACAGGACGGTGGCGCCCGGTCCGCAACCCCTTGTAGCCGGTCAGCTGGCCGTTGTGGGCAAAGGTCCAGTAGCGTCCCCACAGCTCGCGGGTGAAGGGGTGGGTATTCTCCAGCGACACGCACCCCCGGTTGGCCTGCCGGATATGGCTGACCACGGCACGGCTCTTGATGGGCAGCGCCTGCACCAGCTTGGCGATGGGTGACTGGGCACTGGGTTCCGGATCCTTGAAGGTGCGAAAACCCCGCCCCTCGTAGAAGGTGATCCCCCAGCCATCCTTGTGGGGGCCCGTCTTGCCGCCCCGCAGCATCAGCCCGGTAAAGCTGAAGCAGATGTCGGTCGGCACATTGGCGCTCATGCCGAGCAGTTCGCACATGTCCAGTCCACTCCCTGAATTAATTGATCATCTCTGCGTCAATCAGCGAACTCAAGCTGGATGCGAGGCGCCAGGATCGGTCATCTGCCCCCCCGGCTGCCCCACCCGCCCTCTCTGATTACTTGGCCATCTCTTTTTCGACCAGCTGGATCAGGATGTGAATGACCTTGATGTGCACTTCCTGGATGCGGTCGGCATAGCCGAAGTGCGGCACCCGGATCTCGACATCGGCCAGGCCCGCCATCTTGCCACCGTCCTTGCCGGTCAGGGCGATCACTTTCATGCCTTTGGCGCGGGCAGCCTCGATGGCTTTGAGGATATTGCCGGAATTGCCGCTGGTGGAGATGCCGAGCAGCACGTCGCCACGACGGCCGACTGCTTCCACGTAGCGGGAGAAGACATAGTCATAGCCGAAGTCGTTGGAGACGCAGGAGAGGTGGCTGGGATCGGAAATGGCGATGCCGGCATAGCCAGGGCGGTTTTCGCGATAGCGGCCGGTCAGCTCCTCGGCAAAGTGCATGGCGTCGCAGTGGGAGCCGCCGTTGCCGCAGGAGAGCACCTTACCCTCTTCCTTGAAAGAGTCAGCCAGCAGTTTGGCGGCCGCCTCTATGTTCTTCAGATTTTGCTCATCGGCCAGAAAGGCCTGGAGCACGCCGGCAGCTTCGGTCAATTCATTGCGGATAAGTTCTTGGTACATGGCGTCTGATGTCTCTTTGTATCGTCCAACATAGGGTTCTGCATTGTCGCACAAGCCAATCCAATCGTCGCCCCCCGCCCGCCAAGATGCGGCCCCGCTACGTTAGGCCGATCACGGTGTCAAGGTAACGAGCTTGTAAACATCTTGATAATTTTGTGCACATGAATTACAACAGGGGCCACATCCAACAGGTCAGACCTCTGGATCAGTTAACCCACGTTTCCCAACTTCGGCAACTCATGCAAGGAGCGAAAAATGACGACGACCCTCACTCTGTTCGGGGTGATCCTGGTGATCGGCGCCATGGCTTACCGCCGGGCGTCACTGTTCACCTCCACGCTTGCCACGGCCGCCGCCCTGGTCGCCGGCGCCCTCTATGGCCATGTGCCCCTGCTGGTGTGGGTGCTGTTCGCGGTGATCGCCATCCCGCTCAACCTGGTGGAGTTTCGTCGCAACCAGCTGACCAAACCCCTGTTCAAGATCTACAAATCCATCATGCCGGAGATGTCCCGCACCGAGAAGGAAGCCATAGAGGCGGGCACCACCTGGTGGGAAGCGGATCTCTTTGCCGGCAATCCGAACTGGAAGAAGCTGCACGCCATCCCGGTCAGCACCCTCTCCGCCGAAGAGCAGGCCTTCATGGACGGCCCGGTTGAAGACGTGTGCCGCATGGTCAACGACTGGGAAGTGACCCACGAGCGGGCCGATCTCTCCCCCGAGGTGTGGCAATACCTGAAGGACCACAAGTTCTTCGCCATGATCATCAAGAAGAAGTACGGTGGCCTGGAGTTCTCCGCCTACGCCCAGTCCTGCGTGCTGCAAAAACTGTGCGGCGCCAGCGCCGTGCTCGCCTCCACCGTCGGCGTGCCCAACTCCCTGGGCCCGGGCGAGCTGCTGCAACACTACGGCACCGAAGAGCAGAAAGACCACTACCTGCCGCGCCTGGCCGTCGGCAAGGAGATCCCCTGCTTCGCCCTGACCAGCCCGGAAGCGGGCTCGGATGCGGGCTCCATTCCCGACTTCGGCGTCGTCTGCAAGGGCGAGTGGGAAGGGGAAGAAGTGCTCGGCATGCGCCTGACCTGGAACAAGCGCTACATCACGCTCGCCCCCATCGCCACCGTGCTGGGGCTGGCCTTCAAGCTGCGCGACCCGGATCACCTGCTGGGTGAGGAAGAGGAGCTTGGCATCACCTGTGCCCTGATCCCCACCGACATCAAGGGCGTCGAGATAGGCCGCCGTCACTTCCCCCTCAACGTGCCGTTCCAGAACGGGCCGACCAGGGGTAACGATGTGTTCGTGCCGCTGGACTTCATCATCGGCGGCCCGGCCATGGCCGGTCAGGGCTGGCGCATGCTGGTGGAGTGCCTCTCCGTCGGTCGCGGCATCACCCTGCCCTCCAACAGCACAGGGGGCGTCAAGATGCTGGCCCTGGCCACCGGTGCCTACAGCCGCATTCGTCGCCAGTTCAAGCTGCCCATCGGCAAGATGGAAGGCATCGAAGAGCCGCTGGCACGCCTGGGCGGCAACGCCTACATCATGGGCGCCGCCGCCAAGCTGACGGTGACCGGCATCGATCTCGGCGAGAAGCCGTCCGTCATCTCCGCCATCGTCAAGTACCACCTCACCGACCGTGCCCAGAAGTGCATCATAGATGCCATGGACATCCACGGCGGCAAGGCCATCTGCATGGGCCCGAACAACTACCTGGCCCGCGGCTATCAGGGGGCTCCCATCGCGGTGACCGTTGAGGGTGCCAACATCCTGACCCGCAGCATGATCATCTACGGTCAGGGTGCCATCCGCTGCCACCCCTACGTGCTGCCGGAGATGCTGGCGGCCAGCCACCCGGACAAGGAGCAGGCGCTGAAGGATTTCGACAAGGCGGTGTTCAGCCACGTGGGCTTTGCCATCAGCAACCTGGTGCGCAGCTTCTGGCTGGGCCTGACCGGCGCCCGCTTTGCAGCAGCGCCGTACAGGGATCAGACCAAGGGCTACTACCAGCAGCTCTCCCGCCTCAGTGCCAACCTGGCCTTCCTGTCCGACATGGCCATGGGCACCCTGGGCGGCGAGCTCAAGCGCAAGGAGCGGGTCTCCGCCCGCCTCGGCGACGTGCTGAGCCAGCTCTATCTCGCCTCCAGCGCCCTCAAGCGCTATCAGGACGAGGGGCGCCAGCAGGCCGACCTGCCGCTGCTGCACTGGGCGCTGCAAGACGCCATGTTCAAGGCACAGGAAGCCATCGACGAGCTGCTGCGCAACTTCCCGAATCGCTGGATTGGCTTGGCCCTGCGCGTCATCGTGTTGCCGCTGGGTCGCGACATGAAGCGTCCCTCCGACAAGCTGGACAGCCAGGTGGCCCGTCTGCTGCAGACCCCGAGTGCCACCCGCGACCGTCTGGCCGAAGGGCAGTACCTCACCCGCGAGGAGGGCAACCCCTTCGGGTTGCTGGAACAGGCCCTCGATGACGTGCTGACCGCCGAGCCGCTGTTTGACAAGGTGTGCAAGGCAGAGGGTCGCAAGCGTCCCTTCACCCAGCTGGACAAGGTGGCGGACGCCGGCCTGGCCCTGGGGGTCATCAACCAGACCGAGGCCGACCTGCTGCGTCGTGCCGAAGAGAGCCGCCTGCGCACCATCAACGTCGATGACTTCGACCCCATCGACCTGGTGGCCAACAAGGCGCTGTTTGAAGCGTCGGCCTATCACAGGGCAGCCTGATGCCATGAATGCCAAAACGCCTCCTTAATGGAGGCGTTTTTCATGCTGGCATCTGCCCGGCAACCCCGGAGACAGAAAGAGCGATCGGCTGGATCATATTTTGGATATCAATCCGTTTCCTATCTTGAATGAAGCGGTTAAGGTAAGCACAGGATCACAAACAGGATTGCGTAATGGATGATCAAATCCTGATTATTGACGATGAAGAGCTGCCCCAGACAGCACCGCGACCCGCCGGCTGGAAGGTGATGATAGTGGACGATGAGCCCGAGGTGCATCGCATCACCAAGATTACCCTGAGCAAGTTTGAGTTCGACGGCAAGCCCATCGATTTTCTGCACGCCTATTCGGCCGCCGAGGCCAAGTCCCTGCTCGCCACCACCCCGGATGTCGCCCTGCTGCTGCTCGATGTGGTCATGGAAGCGGATCACGCCGGTCTGGAGGTGGTCAAGTTCGTGCGCGACGAGCTGCAAAACAAGATGGTGCGCATAGTGCTGCGCACCGGCCAACCCGGCCAGGCGCCGGAAGATGACGTCGTCACCAACTACGACATCAACGACTACAAGGACAAGACGGAACTCACCTCCCAGAAGCTGCGCACCCTGCTGCGCGCCAGCCTGCGCTCCTACCGGGACATTCGCACCCTGGAGAGCAATCGCCAGGGGCTGGAGAAGGTCATCGAGGCCTCCAAGGGGATCTTCGAGCAGCGGGCACTGCGGCAGTTCGTCGAAGGGGCCCAGACCCAGCTCAGCGCCCTGCTCAACCTGGAAGAGTCCCAGATCTATGATGTGAAGCATCTGGCCTACGAGGTGCGGGATCAGGTGCTGGAGCCCCTGCTCAGCGACGGCCCGGCCCTGCGCCTCAGTGAAGCGCCGGCCATACTGCGCTGCGCCATGGACAAGGGCGCCAACGTCTACGACGGCAACCAGCTGGTGCTCTACTGCCAGAACCCCCGTCACCACCTGCTGTTCCACATCGAGACCACCCGTCCCCTCAGCCAGATGGATACCGGCCTGCTCAGCCTGTTCACCGAGAACATCATAGTGGCGCTGGAGAACATCCGGCTCAACGAGGTCATCGGCGACAACCAGCGCGAGATCATCTACCGCATCGGCGAGCTGGTGGAGAGCCGCTCCAAGGAGTCCGGCCTGCACGTCAAGCGGGTGGCGCTCTACACCGAGCTGTTCTGCCAGCTGCTGGGCATGAACGAAGACAGGTGCGAGCTCATCAAGCGCGCCTCTCCCCTGCACGACATCGGCAAGGTGGGGATCCCGGATGCCATCCTGCACAAGCCGGGCAAACTCACCCCAGAGGAGTGGGAGATCATGAAGACCCACGCCCAGCTGGGGCAGGACATGCTCTCCGGCAGCGATCTCGCGCTGTTCCAGATAGGCGCCACCATAGCCGGGAACCATCACGAGAAGTGGAACGGCAGCGGCTACCCCCGCGGGCTAAAGGGAGAGGCCATCCCGCTGGAGGGGCGCATAGTCGCGCTGGCGGACGTGTTCGATGCCCTGGGGTCGGATCGCTGCTACAAGCAGGCCTGGCCACTTGATGAGGTGCTGGCGCTGATCAGGGCAGAGAAGGGAGAGCACTTCGATCCCCTGCTGGTGGACCTGATGCTGACCAACCTCGAGAAGTTCCTCGAGATCCGCGAACAGTACAAGGACGTCTATATCGGCGCCCACTGAGACAGGGGTCCTGCGAGCTGCCACCTCGCCATCATGCAGAAGCCGCCCACAGGGCGGCTTCTTTGCGTTGAGCGTGGCTACTGCTCCGGCAGATTGAGATCCAGCTTGGGCTCCGCCGCCGGGGTCGCTGCCTCGCTTTGTGCCTTCTGGGCCGCCATCGCCTTGTGCAGGGTGCGGCGCTTTTGCAGCAGGATGAAGCCACCCGCCCCCAGCAGGAGCAGCAACAGGCCGCCACCTCCCAGGGCCCAGGGCAACCAGACCGGGCTCTCCCGCTCCTCAAACCTGGCCTGGGCCGGTACCGCCGCCGAGGTGGGAGACGCCGCTGAAGGGGTGGGCGCCGGTGGCGGCATGATGGTGAACGACTTGACCGGCAGCTGCAGTTGCACCTCGCGGCCGAGTCGGGTGGTGCCAAACAGGGTCGCTTCCACCCTGTACTGGCCTGCCGCCTTGAGGGCGGAGAGATCGACGCCAAGGCGGGGCTCGGTTGCTACTGCATTGAAGGCCATGCTGACCCCTGTGCTGTCGATGGCCTTGCCCTGGATCACCACGGAGGCCGGATCCAGCTCGTCGGCATCGATGAGCAAGGAGAGCCTGGCCCCGGTGTCACCGGAAGGGGCATCCAGGGTGTAGCTCAGCGGCCAGGGGAAGAGCAGCACCTGCTGGGACTGGGCACGGGAGAACACCTGGTTGCCGGTGCTGTAGAGGGCGCGATACTTGCCTGCCGGCACGTCCAGCACCGCCTCGGCGGTCAGCACGCCATCCCCGGGCACCTCGTCGAGCCCCTTGCCATCATCCAGGTAGTGTCCGAGGGTCTCCTCGACGATGGGCTCCCCGCTCTGGGCCGCATCGTTGAACTGCTGCAGCTTCACCGTCATGCCGAGATCGGAGAGGTAGTAGTCCGCCCCCGGCGCCGCCCCGTCGATCAGCAGCCTGGCTTGCAGCTTGACCCGCTCCCCCTGATAGAGGCGGGTCGGCAACGGCTCGCTCTCGAGCCGGATATCGGTGAGCAGGCGCACCCTGTTGTCGGGATCCACCTCGCCGATGGCCTGCCAGGGGCCCGGCATGGGGTTGCGCACCGTGATGAGATCCTGATCCTGCTGCGTCAGCCAGCCCACATCCGGCGGCGTGACCTTGCCCACATAGAGCTTGCTGCCATCCGGCCGCACCAGGATCACCGACGGCGTGCCCGGCTTGCGCTTGATGATGAAGGTGATCTCCTTGACCCCGTAATCGATGCGAAAGCGGTTGTCGAGCAGCGGAATGTCGGAGGGGGCAAACACCTCGTTGGCCATGCCGGAGAGGGAGGCCAGCAGCAGCACGCCCCCCCAGAGCGAACTCATTGCCGCCACAGGCAGGCTCCCCCTTTCTTCTGAACCAGATCCAGCCTGGCCTCATGGGCGGCGACCACCTCGTCGCTGGCGCGCACCACCTTGAGGGGCGCGCGGTTGCTCTCCAGCCGGCGGATACCGGTGTCCTGGTTGCTGTCATTCTCGTTGCTCTCGCTGGCCAGATTGAGCTTGGTCTGGCCACCCGTCATCAGCAGGTAGACGTCCGCCAGGATCTCCGCATCGAGCAAGGCCCCGTGCAGGGTACGGTGGGAGTTGTCGATGCCGTAGCGATCGCACAGCACATCCAGGTTGTTGCGCTTGCCGGGGAAAAGGTCCCGCGCCATCGCCAGGGTATCCGTGATGCCGCAGATGTCCGCCGTCTTGAAGTCGAGGCCGAGCTTGCTGAACTCATAGTCCATGAAGCTCACGTCAAAGGGCGCGTTGTGGGCGATGATCTCGGCACCGCGGATGAAGGCGATGAAGTCGTCGGCTATCTGGCTGAAGGAGGGCTTGTCCGCCAGGAAGGCATCGGTGATGCCGTGCACGGCGATGGCCTCGGGGTCCACCAGCCGATCCGGCTTGATGTAGACATGGAAATGGTTGCCGGTCAGTTTGCGGTTGATCACCTCCACACAGCCGATCTCGACGATGCGGTGCCCGAGGTAGACGGGGCCGCCTGCCGTGTTCATGCCTGTGGTTTCAGTATCCAGAATGATCTGGCGATTCAGTTGGGGTGTGCTCATGATCGAATCCATGTCAAACTTCGGTTTTATTCGCTAGTTTACCCCAAGACACATGCTAAAAAAGATTGATTTGTATACGGATGGTTCCTGTCTCGGCAATCCGGGCCCCGGCGGCTATGGCGCCGTCATGGTCTATGGCAAGCACCGCAAGGAGTTGGCAGGGGGCTATCGGCTGACCACCAACAACCGGATGGAGCTGATGGCCGCCATCATGGGGCTGCGCACCCTGAACGAACCCTGCCAGGTTCGCCTGACCACTGACAGCCAGTATGTGCGCCAGGGCATCACCCAGTGGATCATCGGCTGGAAGAAGAAAGGCTGGATGACATCCAACCGCCAACCGGTCAAGAACGTCGATCTCTGGCAGGCGCTGGACGCGGAAGTGGCGCGCCACCAGATCGAATGGCTCTGGGTCAAGGGTCACTCCGGTCACCCGGAAAACGAACGCTGCGACGTGCTGGCCCGGGATGCCGCCAGCGGCAAGCAGCTCGCCGAAGACACGGGTTACCAGCCCTGAGATGCCGAAGCGTCTCTATCAATGAAGGGAACAGCCAGCGGTCTGTCGTGGCATCCTCGTCACCAGCCCTGGCGCGCCATGCCAGGCGCCGCCATCGACTCCGGCAGGCGCCAGCGACGGCGCACCGGGGTGACGGGGAAACGCCGCTTGCGGGCGGCTATCACATAGACAGAGGCAAAGGCCCTGCAGTAATCCCGCCCCAGGCTCTCCCGCCACCAGCCGATCCGGCTCTGCTTCCCCATGAAGGAGAAACCGAAGCGCTCGTCAAACATCACCTCGCACCCCAGCAGTTGCAACCAGTCGGTCACCCGGGCCGGGGTGAACATGCGGGCCGACCAGGGCAGGTGTTGTCGCATGAAGGGCAGGTAATGACCCAGGCCGACCAGGCTGGTGGGGTTGTAGCCACTGACGATGAGCCAGCCGTCATCGGTCAGCACCCGCTCAGCCTCGCGCAGCACCTGGTGGGGATCCGGTGAAAAGTCGAGGCAGTGGGCGAGCAGGCAGGCATCCACGCTGGCGGTGCGGATCGGCAAGGCAAGGGGATCCCCCTTGATGTCCAGCAGGCGCCCGCCGGGGGCAACACCTAGCTGGTGGCGAATGGTGGAGCTGCCGCAGGAGAGCTCGGCGCTCAGGGCGCCAATTTTCAGCAGATGGTAGCCAAACAGATGAGGGCACCAGTTGTCGAGCCGCTCCTGGAGCTCGGCCGCCACCCAGTCCCCCATGGGCAGTGCCGACCAGCTGGTCGGGATCGCGATCTGTTGTTCGGTACGTGCCAGCTGCATAATGGGACCAATCCGGGGTGCGAATGCCATCTTGTTATATAAGATCCCTTCCACAAAGAGAACACAAAGAGAAGCCGACCCATGTATACCGTCATCACAGTTCCCGCCTTCAGCGACAATTACATCTGGTTGATCCGACACGAAAATCACTGCCTGGTCGTGGATCCGGGAGAGGCGGCCCCCGTGCTGGAGCGGCTCGAGACCCTCGGGCTTGAGCTCGATGCCATCCTGCTGACCCACCATCATCGCGACCATGTGGGCGGCGTCACGGATCTGCTCCACCATTTCCCCCATGCCCGCCTCTATGGCCCCAAGCATGATCCCATGCCGGATCACCACGGCCAGTGGCTCGATGACGGGGATCAGATCAACTGGCACGGCCTGAGCCTGGATGTCCTCCACATCCCCGGCCATACCCTGGGCCACATCGCCTATCACGGCCATGGCATGCTGTTTTGTGGCGACACCCTCTTCAGTGCCGGCTGCGGCCGCCTGTTCGAAGGCAGCCCAGCCCAGATGTATGGATCCCTGCAGCGGCTCGCGGCCCTGCCCGATGACACCCTCCTCTATTGTGCCCATGAATACACCCTCTCCAACCTGCGTTTCGCCCATGCGGTCGAGCCGGACAATCTGGCGATCCAGCGCCGGATCGGGGTGATCAGCAAGCTGCGTCAGCAGGGCCTGCCGAGCCTCCCCTCACGCCTGGGGGATGAGCGGCATTTCAATGTTTTTCTGCGCTGCAATGAGGACTCAGTGAAATTTTCTGCTGAGAAATACGCCCTTAAATGCTTGGAAAATCCAGAGGATACCTTCACCGTGCTGAGGGGCTGGAAGGACGTTTTTTGAACAAACCTTGATCAGGGGGCCATTGCCCCTTATGATGCGAGCTGTTTTTCAAGAGATGACCTGAGCGAGATGAAGCTACGAACGGCCTTATTGGCGGCGCTGTTTCTCAGCGGCTGTCAAAACCTGAGCCATCAGGATGACCGGGCGGTAACGGCAATCGAGCCGATCAAATCCCCCCAAGTCAGCAAGAAAACATACAAAAAACATTCGGCACGCTTCCTGTTCGGCGATGAACAGATTGAAGAGCTGGATGACACGGATAACCTGTGGGTGCGTATCAGCGATGATATGCAGCTGGACTCGCACGAAAATGCTCGTGTCCGCCAGCAGCGTGATTGGTTACTGCGTAATGATAAGCATATGGCGACCATTGCCAGCCGGGCTGAGCCCTACCTGTATCTGATGGTAGAGGAAATCGAACGGCGTGAGCTGCCAATGGAGCTTATTACCATCCCCATGATCGAGAGCATGTTCGATCCCAATGCCCGCTCCCGCAGCAATGCGGTGGGTCTTTGGCAGTTCGTGCCTGCGACCGGCAAGAACTTCGGCCTGCGCCACGACAACTGGTATGACGGCCGCCGCGATGTATTGGCGTCCACCAATGCCGCACTGGACTACCTGGAGTACCTGAACCGTTTCTTCGACGGCGACTGGCTGCAGACCCTGGCCGCTTACAATGCCGGCGAAGGCCGGGTACGCAACGCCATCATCCGCAATCAGAAGGCCGGTCGGCCGACCGATTACTGGTCGCTGGACCTGCCACGTGAGACCCGGATGTATGTACCCAAGATCCTGGCCATGGCCGACATGATCCGCAATGCGGACAAATACAATGTCACCCTGCCGGTGCTGGCCAACAAGCCGCAGCTGCGGACCATCAACACAGGTGGCCAGATCGATCTGAACGTGGCGGCCCAGCTGGCAGGCGTCTCCGCTTCCCAGCTCAAGGCCCTCAATCCGGCACTCAAGCGTGGCATGACCTCGCCGCGAGGCCCCTACAACCTGTTGGTACCCATCGAGTACGCCGACACCCTGGAGCTGGCCCTGGCCGATCTGCCCCAGCGTGAACGTACCCGTGGCGTGCGCTCCTATCAGGTCACCAGCGGCGATACCCTCTCCCGCATCGCCCAGAACCACGGGGTGAGCGTGCAGCAGCTCAAGCTGGCCAACAACCTGCGCGGCAACAATCTGCGCCGTGGCCAGAGCCTGATAATCCCCAACGGGGGACGCGCAAGCCAGGCCGTTCAGAGCAAACCGCAGCAGCTGGCGAGCCGCAGTGGCAGCAAGATCCAGTATCAGGTGCGTTCGGGTGACAATCTGTGGAGCATCAGCCAGGCCCACGGGGTGACCCACGCCGATCTGGCCAAGTGGAACGGCCTGAGCGCCAAGTCAGCCCTGAAACCGGGCATGAAGCTGGTGGTCTGGCCCAAGCAGGGCAAGGGCAGCAACAAATCCATGGTCTATCAGGTGCGTCGCGGGGATTCCCTCTCCTCCATCGCCGCCCGCTTCCAGGTCGCCGTCAACGACGTGATGCGCTGGAACCAGCTCGGCAAGAGCGACTACCTCAAGCCGGGGCAGGAGCTGACCCTGTTCGTGAAGAACAACAGCTGATCGCTTCTCACCGAATAAAAAAATACCCCGCGAGTGCGGGGTATTTTTTTATCTGCATACACCAGCCGAAGCCAATCCCCCTTGTTGGGCGTCAGACTCAGGGAGTGATGGCCTGGGCCGCGAACCGCGCCATGATGGGATTGTGATCCGAGGCATCGGTGGCCGGTGAGCTCACCTCCACCAGGTCCAGGTTGCGGTAGTAGAGGTGATCCAGCGGACGGCCAAAGGCAGTACGGCGCAAGTCGGGCACGGGGATGGCCTCCTGCAGGCCGAGCTCGCCGACCAGCTTGTTCAGCCAGAACTCGCGCTTGTCGCTCCAGGTGTTGAAGTCGCCCCCCAGGATGACAGGGCCCTGATGGCGATGGATCAAGGCGGTCAGATCGTTGAGCTGTTCGCGGAAGGTGGCCATCCCCAGCTCGAAGTTGACCGCATGCAGGTTGACCACCAGCACGCCGTCAGGATCCCCCTGCAAGGGGTAGAGGCTCACCAGACCGGACTTGGGGATGCGCAGCAGCGGCTCGGGGGAGCGCACGCCACAGACGAAGGCCTGCGGCGTCTTGGCCACCGTCATGACACCGAAGGAGACGCCGCCCTGGGTGAACGCCTGCAACTGCTGCCACTGGAAGTCGCCGGCACGCAGCCATTGCAGCATCTCGGGCCGGGTCGCCGACTCCTGCAGCAGCACCAGATCCTGGGACTTGGCATATTCATCCAGCCCTTCGCGCCAGTTCTTGCGCTGCCCCTTGTAGAGATTCCAGACGGTGATGCCAAACTCGCGGGGCAAGGCGGTGGAGGCCAGCGCCACCAGGGGGGGCTTCTGGCAATCAACGCCGGGCACTATGCCCGCCGCCGTGACCAGGTGATCCTGATCCGGCACCTCGAAACAGCCAACCAGTCCCAGCGTCAGCAGGGAAGTCCCCAGAATCCGATAACTATTTTTCATTGGCTAACAATCACCTGCCTCTGCAAGGCGCCATGATCCTCACAGAGGTCATGGACGCCGACTAGTCTCATTATTCGTGTCCGGCCCGACTCATCCATGAGGGATCCCGCAATGGCGAGACAGCACCAGTACCGCGTGACATTTTATGATCAACAAGGAACCTGTCATCAAGTGGAGCTTTCCACCGTCTATCAGATCAGACGGGATCCCCAGTGCGATCTCTGCCTGTTCGACACGGATCAGTGCGTCGGCTCGGAAGAAATGCTGGAACGCATGATACGGCAAAAAACCGGGCTTGAGCAGGAAATATCCATAATCAACGCCCGGCTCATCTGAGCAGGTTCAGACCGGAACGGGACGGGATTTGCCCTGATCGTCGATGGCCACGTAGGTAAAGACCCCTTCCGTCACGCAGTAACGCTGGGCCTCATTCTCCCGCAGCACCGGCTTGACCCAGACCTCCAGCTTGAGGCGCATGGAGCTGCGCCCCACCTTCAGGCAGCGACCATAGCAGCACACCACGTCGCCCACCTTGACCGGACTGTGGAAGGTCATGCCCTCCACCGAGACGGTACAGATGCGTCCTTTTGCCAGCTCCTTGGCCATGATGCCCCCACCTATATCCATCTGGGACATGATCCACCCCCCGAAGATATCGCCATTGGGGTTGGTATCGGCTGGCATCGCCAGGGTTCTCAGCAACAGCTCCCCATCGGGATGACGCTTTGTCTCTTCCATCATTACCGCTCTCTACTATATGGATGGCGGCATGATAGGGGGCGATCCCGCCCTTGGCAAACTTCAATCGCCGAGCAGACCCGCGCCGCGCGGGGCTCCCGTGCCCCACCACATGCAAAAAAGACCAGGTTGAAACCCATCCTGACTCAGCCTTGCAAGGACGCCTGGGCGGCAAACCAGTGGGCCGGATCCGGCCAGCGGTAGACGAAACCCAGTCGCTGGCAGATGCGCTCTCCCTCGATGGGGGAAAAGTCCCCCACCGGCTCGATGAACTGCGGGGGCGCCAGCCCGAGCAGACGGCTCGCGAAGGGATAGAGCTGCTCCCGGCGCGGGTGGACCGGAGCGCTCAGGTTATAGGCGTCCCCCTCCTGCCCCGCCGCCAGCATCAGCTGGCAGGCCGCCACCACATCGTCCAGATGCACCAGGTTCACCGCCTGCCCTCCCCCCGCCAGCGTCTTGCCCGCGAGGAAGCGCCCGGGGTGTCTGTCCGGACCGTAGAGGCCGGCCGGGCGCAGCACCATGGCGCAGGCAAAGCCTCCCTCCTGGACAGCCAGTTCTGCCGCCCGCATCCGCTCACCCCTGGCGCTGGCCGGACTCGGGGTCTCATCCTCCCCCTGCCCTGGCGCCCACACCGAGGTCGCGCTGATAAAGAGCACCTTGCCAGCGCTGGCCGCCCTGGCCAGCTGGCACAGCCGTGCCACCGACGCCGGGTAGTCTTCGGTCTTGCTGGGGGGCACGCAGATCACCAGATCGCGGCAGCAAAACGGCAGCGGGCCCGCCATGTCCGGGGCCAGCAGCAGCGGCCAGGCCGCGATGCCCCCGTCACGCAACCGGGTCGCCTTCTCGAGGGAACTGACCGTCACGGCGACCGACTGACCCTGCGCCTGCAACGCCCGGGCCAGCGGCAACCCCAGCCAGCCAGCTCCCACTATTCCCGTCTGATACTCGTGTTCGGTCGTCATTGGCAAAATCCTGACAAAAAAAAACGGCCATCCATGATGACCGTCGAAAGTAACGAAGGAAATAGCCGGATGAACCGGTTACCTCCCACAGCGGGAAAATCGGGAGCGCACGCTCCTAATTCGTGGGCCTATCCTAGTGGCAGCGCGGTCAAAAAGCTTTGAAGCGGATCACAGTTGAAAAGGATTTCTGAAAGCGCTTTCACCGTTTGATGAAAAAGCTGGCCCGCTTGGGGCCAACTTCATGACTCAGGCCACGGACTCCCGACGCACCAGTTCCGCTTCAAACTTGAGCGCCAGGCCCTCTACCGGCTTGTGATCCAGCAGGCGCAAGGCCAGCTCGGCGGCCCGCTCTCCCATCTCCTCGATGGGGTAGCGCACCGTGGTGAGCTTGGGATAGATGTAACGGGCATAGGGTATGTCGTCGAAGCCGACCACCGAGACCTGCTGCGGTATCTTGTAGCCCCGCTCCAGCAGGCAGGAGATGGCCCCCGCCACCATGGCATCGTTGAAGCCCAGCACGGCCGTGAAGGGAACGCCGCGCTCCAGCAGCTCGCTCATGGCCACATAGCCCCCCTTCTCGTCGGCGAAGGCGCGACCGATGAGGGCAGGATCCAGCTCGATGCCGGCCCGTTGCAGGGCGACGCGATAGCCGGCCATCCGCTGCTGGCCATCGACGAACTCCTCGTCATCCGAGGTGATGAAGGCGATCCGGCTGTGTCCCGCGTCCAGCAGGTGCTGACAGGCCGTGGTGATGCCCGCCTGGTTGTCGAGCCAGACGCAGCGCTCCTCGCAGCCCGGCACCTGGCGATTGATGAAGACGATGGGGGTGGACCCCGACGCCAGCTCGCTGAGCTCTTCGTCCGGCAGCGCCTTGCTGTGCAGGATCAGGGCGTCGCACTGGCGTTGCAGCAGCGCCTGGATGGCGTGACGCTCCCGGGCCGCGTCATGGTTGCCGGAGACCACTATGGTGAACTTGTTCGCCTTGTCGACCATGCTCTCGATGCCACGCATCATCTGGGCGAAGAAGGGGCCACCACAGAGATCCCCAACCAGGACACCGATGCAGTTGGAACGCTTGCTTACCAGGGCCTGGGCGAAGCTGTTTGGACGAAAACTCAGCTCCTTCATGGCCGCGAGCACGGCCTCGCGCTTCTCGGGTGCCACCTGCGCCGTGTTGTTGATGACTCGCGACACCGTCGAAATGGACACATTCGCCAGCTGAGATACGTCTTTGATCGTTGCCACTCTCAATTCCTTTGTTGGGGAAGCCTGTCTGTGTTGATCGGGCATTATATCGAACCAGTCAGACCAAGACGCGGCGCCCGATCACCTGACAGGTTTCCTTTTGTAACAAAGCTTAAGGGATAATAACCATTCTGAGGCAAGAATGGGAGGCAGCCGCTGACGCGACTGCCTCGGTTCTCAATAGGCGTGATTGAGCTCGCGCTCCGACATGAAACGCAGGGGCTGCTGCAGCTTGTGCTGGTAGATGAGATCGAAGGAGAGCACGTTCTGGACGTAGTTGCGCGTCTCTCTATAGGGGATGCTCTCCACCCAGACATCCATCGGCTTGTTGGTGCTCTGCTCCCGCCAGCGCTTGACCCTGCCGGGGCCCGCATTATAGGCCGCCGCCGCCAGGATCCGGTTGCCGTCATAGACGTCAAGCAGCCGCTTGAGGTAGGCGCTGCCGAGGCGGATGTTCATGGCGGGATCGAACAGCTGCTGCTCGTTGCGATAGGGCACCCCCAGCTTGCTGGCGGTCTCCCTCGCGGTGGCCGGCATCAGCTGCATCAGGCCACGCGCCCCGACCGGCGACTGCGCCAGCGGATAGAGGGCGCTCTCCTGACGGGAGATGGCGTAGAGCAGGCTGGTGTTCATGGTACGCTCCTGCGCCATCTGGGAGAAGGTACGCTTGAGGGGCAAGGGGAAGCGCAAGTCGATCGCATCCCAGGCCTCGGCCCGGATGCTGGAGAGGATCGCCAGCTCGTGCCAGCCCTGGTTGAGGGCGATATGACCGAACTCCAGGCGCTGGGCCACGGGGTTGCGATCCATGTTGTGGATCCACTCAGAGCGCGCCGCCGTGATCTCGTTCATCGCCAGCAGTTCGCGCACCCGCACCAGGAAAGGCCAGCGGCTGCTGGCGGTGCGCCAGTCCGGCACCTTGTGCCCCACGCTCTGGTTCTTGATGCGATAGGGCACACCGGTGCGCTGCGCCGCCATGAAGCCATAGAAGCCGCGCAGATTGGCGGTCTCGAGATAGAGCTCCCGCGCCGGTTTTTGTCGACCCTGCACCTCCAGGGAGCGCGCCAGCCAGTAGCGCCAGCGATCCTCCTTCTGCAGTGCCATGGGCATCCGCTTGACCCAGCCTTCGAGGCCGCGCCAATCCTGCTCCCAGATGGCGAGCCGTGCCCGCAGCTCCACCAGCTCGGCATCCTTCATCCGCACCAGGGTCGCATCCAGCCAGCTGCGCTGGGCGAGGGAGCGATCGAACAGCAGGCGGCGGGCGGCGGCCCGCTCCACCCGAGCAACCTCGGCCTGGTTCAGGCCGAAGCGGCGCTTCATCTCCCCCAGCTGGCGCAGGGCGGGCTCGGGTTGCTCGTTGGCATAGCGGGCCAGCCCGAGGGAGAGCAGCTGTCTCGACTGCGGCGCCGTCGAGAAGGAGGCCGGGTTCATCGCCCTGGCCGGTTTATCAAACAGGGCTATCATCTGATCCCCATAGGGTTTCAGACTGCCCCCCAGCTGGGCGCCGAGGTGGCGGATGAGATTGGGGTTCTGCGCCTCGAAGGCCAGGTTCATCCGCTGCCAGATCTTCTCCTGGGTGCGCAGGCCCGCCTGCTGCCAGAGCTGGAACAGGGGATCGCAGGCATCGGGTCTGGCCTGGCCGCTCAGCCAGAGCTTGCCCGCTTCCTGCAGGGCCTCGCTCTTGTGGCCGGTGTAATAGCGGGCCTGGTAGTGCATGCAGAGCAGATCGGTAGAGTTCGGCTTGGCCGGGTAGAAGCGCAGGAACTGGGACCACTGCTGGCTCTGGGCCAGGTAGGTGAGGTAAGCGCGCTCCAGACGGTTGGACTGGGGGGTATCCCCGTGCTGGCGGATGAAGCGGGTCACGTCGTTGTAGTCTGCCGCCCCGGGCCGGAACGCCAGCTGGTAGTAATCCAGATAGGGCAGCAGCGGATAGTGGTTGAGGCGGGCGCGGATCTGCTGGAAACGCTCCTGATCATTGGCACGCACGGCGTCATAACCCTCGCGATAGAGGGACTGCTCCATGGTTTGCGCAAAGACGGGTGCCACTAGCCCTGGCACGCACAGCGCCGAAAAGATGATTCCCTGCACGGCTTTCACGAAAGGCATTCTCCCTAAAGAAGAGGCATAACCACCGCCCGCTGGCGGTGGTGAGATACCTTCATTCTACCCGTTAAAGATGGGCGCTACGCCACACTATTTTTGTCGGCAGGGGCGGCGCGATCATGGCGGCTCAGGCGGCTGATGTAGCGCTCCAGATAGGGCACGGGCAGCGGCTTGGAGGCGAGATAGCCCTGGAAGAAATGGCAGCCCTGCGCCTGCAGGAACTCCAGCTGCTGGCGGGACTCCACTCCCTCGGCCGTCACGTTGAATCCCATGTGACGGGCCATGGCGATCACCGCCTCGACGATGGCCATGTTGTCGCCATCCTTGGGGATGTCCTGGATGAAGGAGCGGTCGATCTTGAGTTCATCGGCGGGCAACCGTTTGAGGTAGCTCAGGGAGGAGTAGCCGGCGCCGAAATCGTCGATGGCGAAGCTGATGCCAAGGGTCTTGAGCTCGGCCATCTTGCTGATGGTGTCCTCCGCATGACCGAGCACCACGGACTCGGTGATCTCCAGGTTCAGGCAGGAGGGATCCATGCCGGTGGCGGCCAGCACATCGTGGATCCGATCGACGAAATCGTGGGCATGGAACTGCTTGGCACTGACGTTGACCGACAGCTGGGGCACGTGGATCCCGTTCTCCTCCCAGGAGACATATTGGGTACAGGCCTCATGCAACACCCAGTTGCCGATGTCGACGATGAGATCCGTCTCCTCGGCGATGGGGATGAACTCGGCGGGAGAGACCAGGGCACGGCCCGGCGGCTGCCAGCGGATCAGCGCCTCCACCCCTATGATGTCCCCCCCTTCGACCATGTGCTGGGGCTGATAGTGAAGGGTCAGCTCCTGATTGTTGAGGGCGCTGCGCAGCTCGTTGTGAATGAGCAGACGCCTGTCCGCCTGCAACTGCATGGAGGCATCGAAGAAACGCCGGGTCTTGCGGCCCGCCGACTTGGCCTGGTACATGGCGGTGTCGGCCTGCTTGAGCAGATCCCCGGCCTCCTGCTCCCTTCCGGGGAAGAGCGTGATGCCGACGCTGGCCCCGATGTGCAGCACCTGGCCCCCGTGACTGTAGGGGGCGGCAATCTCGCCGATGAGCCGCTCGGCGATGAGATCGGCCTGCATCTCCGCCTGGGGCGGGCTGATGGAGAGGCCGGGCAGCAGCAACACGAACTCGTCGCCGCCGAGCCGGGCCAGACAATCCCCCTGCCGCACCAGCCGCTTGAGGCGGTTCGCCACCTCCTTGAGCAGCCAGTCGCCGGTGGCATGGCCGAGGGAGTCGTTGATGGTCTTGAAGTGATCGAGATCGATGAACAGCAGGGCGCCGATCAGGTGCTCGCGGCTCGCCTCGCTGAACGCCTGGGCCAGGGTCTCGTGGAGCTGGCGGCGATTGGGCAAACCGGTCAGCTCGTCGTAATAGGCGAGATCCTGGATGCGGCGCTCCGCCGCCTTACGCTCGGAGATGTCTTCGAAGAAGATGACGTAGTGGCTGATCCCCCCCTTGTCATCCTGCACCGGCGTGACGATTTCCCACTGGGGGTAGACATGGCCGTCGGCGTGCAGGCGCAACGTCTCTCCTTGCCAGCGATCCAGGGCGTTGAGCTCATAGCCGAGCCCCCCGAGCCCGGACCAGAGGTCGTTGCCAAGGTGCAGGCCTATCACCCCCTGGCTGTCGAAGCCGGTGATCTGGCTGAAGGCGTAGTTGACCCGCAGGATCTTGAAGTCAGGATCCGTGATGATGATGCCTTCGTGGGTTTCGAACGCCACCGCAGAGAGTCGCATCAGGGCGTCGCTCTGCAGACGCTCCAGCTCGGCCACCATGCGCACCGAGAAGATGGTCAGCACGGATCCCAGATCGGCGGTCTGGGTCTGGTTCGGGAACAGCAGGGCGAGATGGCCCAGGATCTGGCCACTGCGATCCAGCAGGGGCTGCGCATAGTAGTGCTGGCCAGGGGGCAGGCAGGTGCAGCCGGTCAGGGGTTCGCTGATGGGGGTCGCACTGGCGGCGCCCCGATAGAGCTGCTGGCAGGGCATGTCCGCCAGGGCGTACTCCTTGAAGTCGATGCCGTGGCTCGCCAGCACCCTGAGCCGGTCAAGGCCCACCCGCTCCGTCAGCCAGACCGCGTTGGCCCCCAGGATGTGAGCCAGCTCGTTGACCAGGGTATGGCAGAAATCGAGGCCAGTCCTCGCGGAGAGCGCCTGCGCCAGCTGGGCCAGCAAGGGGGCTTGCAGCAGGGGAAGCGGCGGGGCCAGACTGGCGGGCGGTTCGGCGCGGCTGGCGGCGTTGTGAGCCATCTCCAGGGGCGCCAGCCAGCCGCAGCAGAGCTGCTGGGCAGGCACATACTGGCCGTACCAGAGCACGTGATGCACTGTGCCTGCCTCATCGCAGAGGTGGCCGATGAACTGGCCGGGCTGGCCCGAATGGTGGAGTCTTGCGAAAAAATCGGCGAAACCGGATTCATCTTCTGGCGCCAGCTGGCTGGCCCAGGGATGAGCCCCCTCACCTTGCCAGGGCTGGCAAGAGAGATGATCGGACAGACTCCACTGCTCATGCTGCCGATCATAAAACCACATCATCTGGGTGGCTTGTTGCTTCATTTACAACTCCAACACTACAACCACGTTATCCACCCCGACACATGCAGAAAAGCATATCCGTTTGTGCGCATATCTCCACCGGCGCATGGCAATCCTTTTGCGATGCGATAAACGATGTGGGTAGAGAAAATGCGAGACTGAGCGGTGAAAACCAGACATCGGGTCGACACAAGGCGCTGCCAAGGGGGGACAGAAACGATCCTATTCGCGCATACTGCCTGCCCGTTTCGCTGAGCTCAAGCGGTTTTTGGCATGAAACGGGAAAAGCTCACAATTTAGGGATTGCCGGATCACCAAGGGGATATTTTGTGATCCAAATCACATTTCCATCCAACCACATGGGTAATCTGAGGGTGAAGACACAAGCAAGACGACCCGAAGGGGGCCAATATGAAAATCGAAATGACCAGTAAAATCATCGACATTACCCCAGCCATCCGCGAGCGCATTGAATCCCGTTTTGAAAAGCTCGAGCGTCTTCAGGTGCCTCTTATCACACCCCATGTGATCATCTCCAAAGAGCGTTTGATGTATATCGTCGAGGCCACCGCCGGTATTCCCAACGGCAAGTTGTTTGCGCAGGCAGAGCACGAGGATCTGTATGCCGCCATCACGGATCTGGGCCAGAAGCTGGAGCGCCAGCTCAATCGCCATATCGAGAAACCCCTCGCTCGCCGCGCGGCGGTCGTAGGCAAGGATGTTCCCGAGGTGGACGAAGCCGACGTCTAATCCCGGTTATCCCATCCATTGCGCAAGAAGGCGGGTCATCCCGCCTTTTTGCATCTTGTTCCTGTGCCTCTGGCATCAAGCCAGCCAGCGCAAGCGCGCATCCACTCCGCGCGTCAGATCATCCAGCAACGGCAGCATCAGCAAGGGATCCTCGTCTCTTGGCTGAGAAGCCAGCTTGCCTTGCCAGCGTTCCCGCCCAAGCGCCGAGAGATTGTCATACACCGCGGGATCCAGCGCCGGTGTCCGGTTGACCAGCGGAGGAGATCGCAGCGCCAGCCAGAGCCGCACATCGGCCATGCAACCCCCCTGCTGCAGACGCTCGTTGAGCGCACCGGCGTCTGACTCCTGCAGATCTCCCTGCAAGGCGGCCTGAGGCATCAGGCCGAAATGGGTACGCCATGTCTGTGCTGGCGGTGCCGCCGTCGGGGCGGCCCCAAACCAGGGTTGCTCCTCGACCGCATCGGTCAGCAGCGCCAGGTGCAGCCTGAAGTCGGCTCTGTCTCCCTGACGGAGATCCTGGTTGAGCCGCTGGCCCAACTGGGCTTCATCGACGAGCAGGCGATCACGAATGGCACTGGGCAGCATGGGATAAATCTTGGAAATAAGGGTTTCATTGCTTATCGGCCGTCAACCCAATCCTTTAAGCATTAAAAATCCCTGCCAAGGGGTTCACAAGCGCGACAGATCTGTTAGTATGCGCCTCGCACTTGGGGAGGGGTTCCCGAGCGGCCAAAGGGATCAGACTGTAAATCTGACGGCTCTGCCTTCGAAGGTTCGAATCCTTCTCCCTCCACCATTCAAGTGCCACAATCAGGTCATGCCCCGTGGAGGGGTTCCCGAGCGGCCAAAGGGATCAGACTGTAAATCTGACGGCTCTGCCTTCGAAGGTTCGAATCCTTCTCCCTCCACCACTCTTCTGAAGACCCGGCCTGGCGCCGGGTTTTTGCTTTTCCGGGCATCCCAATCCTGCCCTGCCCTGCCAGAATGCACATCATGAAAAACGGGAGGCCAAGGCCTCCCGTTTTCGTGCTCATCCCCTTCACAGGGTGAAGCGATAGAAGATGTCTACCGCCTGGGCCACCCCGCTCATGGCCTGCAGATAGAGTCTGGGCATCAGCTCGTAGCGCAGCTTGAACTCGGCGATGGGGCTGAACACCCCGACGCCGTACTGGAACTGCAAGCCGGGCAACAGGTAGGCAGACAGGGTCACCTGGGTATCGTCACCGCTCCCTGCGGTGTCGAGTGCCACATCGCTCATGCCCAGCGACTCCCCGATGCTGGAGACCACCCCACTCGCCTGGCTCACCGCCCCCGCCACCAGCAGGCCGTTGAAGCCGCCATCCTCGCCACTGGTCTGCAGCCCCTTGCCGCGCAGCAGGTAGGAGAGCTGCTCGGACTGCGCCATCTGCGGCTCGGAATAGACGGTGATCTTCGGCTTGGCCGCCGGCCCCGTCACCCGGACCCCGACGGTGACATTGTCCTCTATGGTGTCGGGATCCCGGTAGGTCTCTATGTTGAGATAGGGCTGATCGATGGGGCCGGAGAAGAGGATCCGCCCCTCCTTGATGATGAGGTTCTGGCCGTAGGCCTTGAAGCGTCCATCTTTCAGCTCCAGCTGACCATTGCCCGCCAAGGGCTTGGAAGGATCCTGGCGAATGCCGAGCGCCCCCGTCACCTTGGTCTTGAGCCCCATGGCCTCCAGCCGGACGTCGTCGCCGAGCCGGATGGCGAGCTTGATCTCCATCGGCAGGGGCTCCGCCTTGGGCACCGGCGGCAGATCATCATAGATGACGGTCACGTCATCCGAGACCGCCACCGCACTCTCCGGCAAGGTCTTGACCAGGATGCGCGACCAGGGGATGTCCACCTGACCGCTGACCCTGGTCTCCTCCCCCAGGGAGATGGCGATGTCAGGCGTTACCCTGACCCGACCCATGCCTGGGTACTGGGCTTCCAGATCCTTGCCTTTGATGGTGAGACTGCCGGTCACCGGCAGCCTGGCCCAGCTCAGCCAGCCCCCCAGCACGAGCGGCCCCTTGCCCACCAGCATGGAGCCGTCGAGTTCGGCCCGGTTGCCGTCTATCTTGAGGCGGGTCACCAGCCTGGAGAGGGTCACCATGTCGGAGTGGGTCTGCACCTCCCCCTCCAGCAGGTTCAGCTCACCGTACAGCAGGGGCGCGGCCAGGGTGCCATCGAAGCGGGCATCCGCCGAGATGAAGCCTTGCAGGGAGCGCACCTCGGGGATGAGGGGGGCAAAGGTCGCCAGCTTGAGGTCGTCAAACTTGAGCTGACCCGACAGCTGGCCACGACCCGCTGGCTCCTTTATCAGCAGATCCGTGTCTATGTTGCCTATCTGTCTGGAGGCGAAATCGAGCCGGATGGCGGCCTGCTGGCGTTCGAAATCGACCCCGAGCTCGAGGCGCTGGTACTCGGTCTTGATCTCGTCGGCCACCAATGTACCCGGCGTGGTGCGCACTGTGGCGTGCAGGGTCGGCTGGCTGCCGCGCCAGCTGGCGCGCCCGTCCGCCGACAGCACCGCCTGCCAGCGGAAGTTGTCCGGCAACCAGGGGCGCAGCCGCTTGAGATCGAACTCGCTCAGGGCAAACTCCAGGCTGCCCTGGGCGGCCGAGATCTGGCTGCCCTTGACGCAGAGGCTGGCCTTCTGGGAGCCCAGGCAGAGGTCCCCCATGGTCAGCTGTTGTCTGGGCAAGTCCAGATCCAGGGACCAGGGGGCGGTCAGGGACCAGCGCTTGAGCGGGGTCTTCACCTTGAGCTCGGAGAGGGTGCCGCGCCAGCGATCCCCGCGCAGGCTGCCATTCAGACTCAGATCCGCAGCCACCGGATCCCCCTTCATGGTCAAGGTGAGCCCGTGGCGGTCGAGATCGCCACTCAGGTTCAGGGCTATCTTGGAGAGCGCCGTCGTCCCCTGCACCAGGCTCGCCACCGTCAGGGCCAGCTCGCCGGCCGGCTTGTCCCCCACCAGGGCGTTGCCCTTTATGACAGTCTCTTTCAGCACGGTTCCGCCATAGGAGAGGCGGCTCGAGACCAGATCCGCATTCACCCTCGGCGCCTGCTGGCTGCCGGTGACGCGCACCTGTCCCTTGAGGTCGCCCCCAAGGCCGGGGTAGATGCCGCCGAGTTTGGGGGCATCTATCTGGGCATCCAGCTTCCAGGCCTGGGCGGTGAGCGCCCCCTTGGCCTGCAACTGGTTGGGACCGCTTTGCAGCGCCAGGGCAGGTATGGTCCACTCCATCTTGTCGTTGCCGCTGAGGGCACCCTTGAGCGCCAGCGGATACTGGTTGAGCTTGCCGTCCACCTTGAGCTCCGGCAGGGCCAGCTGCCAGTGGCCCGCCTCGTCAAGCTCGAAGCGGCTCGCTATCTTGCCCGCCAGCGTCCCCTTGATCTCGGGCACCAGCTCGGCCGGGTTGATCCCCTTGAATTCGGTGGTCCCCTGCCACTGGACGCCCTTGCGCCAGGCGAGCTTGCCATCGAGCCTGAGCTCCCCCTTCAGGGCGCCCAGCAGCAGCTTTATCTGGCTCAGCTGCTCCAGATCCCCCTTGCCCGAGAGCGCCAGCTTGAAGGGGGGCACATCCGTGCCCTTGCCGGCGGTGTCGAGTGCAAACTGATAGCCAGAGAGCTTGCCCTTGGCGCTCAGGCTGCCCTTGTCCAACCGATAGCTCGGCTCATCCTTGGCCGGTTTGTGCAGCGGCCAGCCGAGGCTCTTCCAGTCCAGCGCCAGATCGAAGGGCAAGTCGGGATCCAGCGTCGCCAGCGTCCCCTTGAGGTTGGCCGCGATCGGCCCCTTGGCCTTGAGCGCCAACCCCAGCTTGCCCACGGAGCCATCCAGGGTCAGGTTCGCCTGCTCGGTGTCGAGCTCCCACTGCTTGAGCCCCTTGCGGGCCTTGGCATCCAGGGTCAGGGCGAGGGGATAATCCGAGGTCAGGCTGACATGGCCCTTGAGCGCCAGATCCGCCATGGCGTGGCGCAAGGAGAGCTCACGCACCTCGATGCGCGCATCCTGGGCCTTGGCCGACAGCAGCAGCTTGTCGACTCCCTCGACGAGCTCCCCCTGCTGATAGCGCACCCGGGTCGCCGCCAGGCCTTCCAGCTGGATGGGGAATGGCAGGCGGATCTCGGGCAGCTGGATGGGGGCGGCCGCCTCTGGCTTCGCCTTGGCGGTCGCGGTCTCCTTGGGCTCGGCCTTGGTCGCGCTCTGCGCCTTGGCCCTCTTGCTGGCGGCCGGCTTGGCCGCCTCGTCGGCAGCAGGGGCCTCGGCCAGGGTCACGTTCAGGCCATCGAGCACGGGCCCGCGCACTATGAGCCCCTTGCGATCCAGGGTGGCGCCGATGTCGAGGGCGGCCAGGGTCACCCCAACACTGGGGACGGCCAGGTCCAGATCCGTCACCTTGAGGCTGTCCACCTGGATGCGCAGTGGCAACGGGCGCCAGACGAAGGGCTCGGTGGGCTCTTCCGGCACAGGCTCAGCGTCGGCGACCTTCACCACAGGGTGGGTGACCGTCAGGGACTTGATCCAGAGCTTGCCCTGCAGCAGCTTGCCGAGATCCCAGTCCAGCACGGCCCGCTCGACGGTGACGTCCACCAGCTCGTCCTGCCAGCCGACCCCTTCCAGGGTCCAGCCATAGCCGAGTTGGCCCGCCACCAGCTCCCCCTTGAGGGAAGGCAGCGCCCCCCTGGCCTGCTGCCACAGCCACTTGTTGCCCTGATGGGTGAAGCCCAGCAGGCTGACGCCGATGAGCAGCAGGAAGACGAGCCCCATGAGCCACAAGAAAATACGCTTTACCCAGATCACAGCGCAGACCCCCGAGAAAGAGGCAGCCGCAGCGGCCAGGAGAGAGAAGAGAGAGGATGAGTGGGTTCAAACCGGATCATAATTCAGGCCCCAGCGCGAAATGCAGCCGCAACGGCTTGTCCTCCTCCGAGATGGCCACCGCCAGATCCAGCCTGACCTGGCCGATGGGCGTCACCCAGCGCACCCCGACCCCGGTGCCTATCTTCCAGGCCTCGCTGTAGTCCACGGTGGCCGTGCCGCCATCCACGAACAAGGCGCCGAGCCACTTGTCGCTGAAGCGGTAGTTGTACTCCAGGCTGCCCACGCTGGTGTAGCGCCCGCCGGTGAGCTTGCCATCCTCGTCCTTCGGCGAGACCGTCTCATAGCCGTAGCCACGTATGGTCTGATCGCCGCCGGTGAAGAAACGCAGGGAGGGGGGAACCAGGGAGAAGTCATCCCCTATGATGGCCCCCTGCTCGACCCGCATCAGGAAACGGTGATCCTCCCCCAGGGTGCGCAGCCACTTGCTGCGCCCCCACACCCGCATGAAGTTGATGTCCGAGCCCCAGTAGGGGCTGGAGAATTCCGTCGTCAGTTGCTGACGATCCCCCCAGTCCGGCACCAGGCCACCGCGCACCCGCAGCCGCGACCAGGAGACCCCGGGGATCAGCAGCAGACTGTTCCCCTCGTCGTTGCCCTGCACGTAGCGCTCGTTCTCCAGCCGGATGAAGACGTCCCTGTCCCAGCTCTCCGGCCGCCGTTTCCAGCGGTGCACGCCGAAGGTAGCCAGATCGGAGCGGGTATCGTTGTTGTCTGTGTACTGGTAGCCGGCCTGCAGGGAGTAGTAGTCCCGCAGCGGGTTGCCGACCGGGATCTGGTAGTCGAAACTGAGCTCCGCCTCCGGGGCCGAGATCTTGGCGGTGCTGGAGAGGCTGTGGCCATAGCGGTTGACCCAGGGCTTCTCCCAGGTGGCACTCAGGCGCGGCCCCACGTCCGTGGCATAGCCGATACCGGTTTCGATCTCGTGGTCGACCCGGTTCGAGAGGGTCACCTGCACCGGCACCAAGTTGCCCTCGGCCTGGCTTATCATGGGCTTGATGTCCACCTGCTTGAACAGCTTGGTGGAGGAGACGTCCTGGGACATCTCGGCCAGTCGGATCGCCAGATAGGGGTCGCCACTCTTGATGTTGATGAGCGGCCGGATGAGGCGCAGGGCCTCCGGCGTCGCATCGTAGTTGATCTCGCCGAAGTGATAGCGGGGACCGGAGCGGAACAGGATATAGATCTCGGCCTTGCCCTGATCCGGGAAGACCTTCACCTGGCTCTTGCTGATCTTGGCGTCAAAATAGCCCCGCGCCAGCCCCAGGCTGCCGAGATCCGCCTTGATGGACTCGTACTTGCCGTGGTTGAGGGGATCCCCCTCCTTGAGGGGCAGCTTGTCCAGCAGCTCGCTGTAGACCTCGTCGCTGCCCGCCTCCCCTTCCAGCAGAATGTCTAGGCGCGAGATGAGCACTGGCTCCCCCCGCGCTATCTCGATCACCACCCTGGCGGGGGATTTCTTGTCGCGAGCGAGGGTGATCTTCGGCTGGTAGTAGCCATAGACCTGCAGGGCTTTCTGCACGCTCTCGGTGATCTTGGCGCGGGCGGGACGATACTGGCGCTCCTGGTAGACCGGCAGGGCATTGAGATAGGCCTCGACGTTATCCTTCTGCTCCCCCTTGATGCCCTTGATCTGATAGGTCAGCTTGGCCGCCATGGCGGGGGTCACCAGCAGCCACAGAGAGAGGGCGAGCAGCAAGGTGCCGAGCCCGGGGCGACGGGTTCGCCCGGGTGAGGTGAACCCGGCAGGCAAAATAGGATGGCATCCTGTCAAACGTCAATTTCCCCGAATAACATAAGTAAAAAACTGTTCGATTTAGAATGATAATGGGGCCCACCCCAGGCGAGCGCGGCTCATCCTAGCATAACCGCAGTCGCGAAATCCCCCTCTCCCCCGGGGCTGGCATCCTCTTCCGGGGCTGGCTTTCACCGGGAACTGAGAGGGAAAACCGCCCGTCAGCGGGGAAAGTGCGCACTCTCCCGGCAAGGGTCGTACAAAAAAACATCACCCAGGTGCGATACCGGCAGCACCTTCCCGTCGCCGCCCGTGGCGCAGCTGCGCTCGCCACGCGACAACCCCTGTCGGACTACCCCGGACCTTGAGACCCAGGATCCCCTGACAGGCTTGACATCACCGTCTGGCGCCCCCATTGCCATATCCTGCTATTGAACAGGAAAATAAGTTTAAATCAACAACTTGAATAGGTGGCACTAAAGCTTCGTTCAATCCAATCGATTTATCCCGCTGCCACTGCCACCTTCCCTGCCCCACACTGATGTCATCAAATCGCAGGAGAGATCCCATGCACTTACGTAGCGAACAACTGGCTGACTACATAGCCGACCGACTCGAATTCGTCACCTTCCTGGCCTGTTGCAGTGCCCTGCTGGCCCTGTTGACCGGCATGAACGGTCAGCAGGCCCTGGCCTTCACCGCCCTCAACCTGCCCTTCGGTCTCGCCCTGCTGCTGGGGCTGGCCATGCTGGCACCGCTGCCGGTCCACTGGCGCCTGCCCGGGATAGCCCTGCTGCTGGTCGGCGGCGCCCTGCTCACCCTGCAGCTCGGCGGCGACTGGCTCAATCCCCTGGCCATCTGGAGCCTCTACGCCCTGCTGGGGCTGGAGATCCTCTGGCAGTCTCGCCCCAGGGCACGTCTGGCGACCCATCCCCGCGGCTGATGTGCCGCCGGCGGGGCTGACGCGCGCGCCGAATTGGAGTACCCTTGCGCCCCCTTTACCCTCGCCGAGGAGCGTTCCGATGAAAAAAGCCTGTGCCCAGCACATCCTGGTCAAGACCGAAAAAGAGTGTCTCGAGATCAAGGAAAAACTCGCCAAGGGTGCCGATTTTGGCCAGATGGCCAAGCGCTTCTCCACCTGCGCCTCCGCCAAGCGCAGCGGCGATCTGGGGGAGTTCTCCAAGGGGGACATGGTCAAGGCCTTTGACGATGCCGTCTTCAAGGGGGAACTCCTGACTGTGCTGGGGCCGGTACGCACCAAGTTCGGCTTCCACCTCATCAAGGTGCTCTACCGCAACTGAGGGCCCTCCCCGCGCCCCAGCCCTGACAAGGGCTCGGCCGGCTTCCTGCCCGGCCGACTCCTGGCCACCGCCCTGCCGCCCTGCGCCCAGGGCGGCAAAAAGCGCCAAGATAAAGATAATTTACTAACGTTATCAGGTAATTAAGTTTATCCTTCTGGGCATTGCTCCATCATAACCAGTGGATCCTGCATATGCACAGCTATTTGTGGTGGCCCCTGCTGGCCTGGTTGCTGCCCCTGGGGGGCGCCCTCGGCAGCCGGGCCCATCTCTGGCCCTGGTGGCTCGGTTTCGCCCTCTGCCTCGCGAGCGCCCTGATCAGCCTCTGGCTCCTGTTGCGCCTGCCCTGGCGCTACCGCAGCTCCCCCTGTCTGTGGGCCGATGCCTGGGGCATAGCCCCCCTGCTGCTGCCCCTGCTGTTTGTCGTTCAGGCGCTGCGCTCGCCGCTCACCAACGACGTCAGCACGGATCCCCATCATCCGCCCCGTCTGCTGTGGGCCGAGCAGCTGAGAACGGCTGAGGATCTCCCCGTCAATGCCCCCCCCTTGCAAGTTTTTCCCGGCAACCCCGGTCCTCTCTATACCCGAGCCTCCCCGGCCGAGGTGATCGCCGAAGCGGACGAGCTGATGACGGAGCTCAGCTGGCGGGTGCGCCCGAGCCCGGACGGCCTCGATGCCGTGGTCACCACCGGCTGGTTCGGCTTTGAGGATGACGTGGCGCTGCGGGTCTTCGCCGGGCCGAAAGAGACCCGGGTCGACATGCGATCCGCCTCCCGTCAGGGGCGCAGCGATCTGGGGGTCAACCGGGCACGGATCCAGAACTTCCTGACCCGGCTCAACGAGCGGCTGGGGGGGGCCTACAAACCCAAGATGCAGAAAATGGAACAAGAGGAATAACATGCGCGTTGAGGTCAAGCCTGATCGGGAATATGCCTGGTTTATCCGCCCCTTTTTCTGGCTGCAGCAACGCAACTACGGTCAGGTGCTGATCCCGGGCAAGTGCTGGGGCCGCTCGCCGCGCCTGTTTGCCGCCGTCGCCACCCTCTACGGCGTCATCAACCGCAAGCGCTCCCCCATAGACCCCGTGCTGCGCTCCCTGGTGACGGTGCGGGTCTCCCAACTCAACTGGTGCCGCTTCTGCGTCGACATCAACGCCATGACCCTCATCAAGCGCGCCGGCTCCAGCGACAAGGTGGAGGCGCTGGCCCAGTGGCGTGACAGCCCATTGTTCGATGAGCGGGAACGCGCCGTGCTCGAATACACAGAGGCGATGACCGGGCTGGAGGGGGTGAGCGATGAGCAGGCGGCGCGCCTCAAACCCTGGTTCGACGACGATGCCCTGGTGGAGCTGACCGGCCTCATCGCCTTCCAGAACATGTCCGCCAAGTTCAACGCCGCCCTCGACATCGCCCCCCAGGGCTTCTGCCAGTTGCCGGTGCAGCCCGAACGCCCGGCGCCCTCCGACAGGGACGGCCAATGAGCCGGGGCCGCCTGCTGCTGTTGCTGGTGATGGGATGCCTGATCGGCGCCTTCTTCGCCCTCGATCTCGGCCGCTACCTCAGCCTCGCCGAGCTGCAGGCCCGTCAGGCGCAGCTCTCCGGCTGGGTACAGGCGCACTTCGGCCAGGCCAGTCTGCTGTTCATGCTCATCTACGTGCTCACCACCGCGCTCTCCCTGCCCGGCGCCAGCCTGCTGACCCTGGTGGGCAGCGCCCTGTTCGGCATCGGCTGGGGGCTGCTGCTGGTGTCGTTTGCCAGCACCATCGGCGCCACCCTGGCCTTTCTCAGCGCCCGCTTCCTGCTGCGCGACTGGGTCAGGGCGCGCTTCGGCGACAAGCTGGCCCAGCTCGAGCAGGGGATGGCGAAGGATGGCGCCTTCTACCTGCTGAGCCTGCGCCTCATCCCCCTCTTCCCCTTCTTTCTGATCAACCTGCTGATGGGGCTCACCCCCATCAGGGTCAGTACCTACTACTGGGTCAGCCAGCTCGGCATGCTGCCGGGCACCTTCGTCTATGTGCTGGCGGGCAGCGAGCTCGCCACCCTCACCAGCACGGGCAAGATCCTCTCCCCCGGCCTGGTGGCGGCCCTGACCCTGCTCGGCCTGATGCCCTGGCTGATGCGCTGGCTGCAACGCAGGCTCGCCCTGCGCCGCCTGCACGCCCCCTATCGCAAACCGGCTCGCTTCGACTACAACCTGCTGGTGGTGGGCGCCGGTGCCGGAGGCCTGGTCACCAGCTACATCGCCGCCGCCGTCAAGGCCAGGGTGGCGCTCATAGAGCAGCACAAGATGGGGGGGGATTGCCTCAACACCGGCTGCGTTCCCTCCAAGGCGCTGATCCGAAGCGCCCGCTTCGCCGCTGAACAGCGCAAGGCCGGCGAGCTTGGCTTCAGCCCCAGTCAATCCCGGGCCGATTTTTCCGCCGTGATGGCACGGGTGGCGACGGTGATCAAGGAGGTCGAACCCCACGACTCGGTTGAACGCTATCAGGGGCTGGGGGTGGAGTGCATCCAGGGCCGGGCCCGCCTCGTCTCCCCCTGGGAGCTGGAGGTGGACGGCAGACGCCTGAGCAGCCGCCACATCGTCATAGCTACCGGGGCCAGGCCTATGGTGCCCAGGCTGCCGGGTCTCGAGCAGGTGCCCTACCTCACCTCTGACAGCCTCTGGCAGCTGCGCGAACCGCCCCGCCACCTGCTGGTGCTCGGCGGCGGCCCCATCGGCTGCGAGCTGGCCCAGAGCCTGGCCCTGCTCGGCATTCCCGTCACCCTGGTGGAGCTCGCCGATCAGCTGCTGCCCCGGGAAGAGCGGGAGGTCGCCGAGGCGCTGGCCGAGCAGATGAGCCGCGACGGCGTGCGGCTGCTCACCGGCTGGCGGGCGGAGCGCGCCGACTACGAGCCCGCGGCCGAGGGCACTCTGCCTGTCCGGCTGCAACTGCGCCGGGGGGAGGAAACGCACCTAGTTGAGGGGGATCAGCTGCTGCTGGCCCTGGGCCGGGTCGCCAACGTGAGCGGCTTCGGGCTCGAAGAGCTGGGGCTGGAGCTGGCCCCCCGTGGCACAGTCAAGGTCGATGGCTTCCTCGCCACCAACTACCCCAGCATACTGGCGGTGGGAGACGTAGCAGGCCCTTATCAGTTCACCCACTTCGCAGCCCATCAGGCCTGGTATGCGGCGGTCAACGCCCTGTTTGGCCAGTTCAGACGCTTCAAGGCGGACTATCGCGTGATCCCGGCGGCCACCTACACCAGCCCCGAGATTGCCCGGGTCGGCCTCAACCGCAAGGAGGCCGAGGCCCAAGGCATTCCCTTCGAGGCGACCCGCTTCGAGCTGGCCGAGCTGGATCGCGCCATCGCCGACGGGGAGCGCCACGGTTTTGTCGAGGTGCTGACGGTGCCGGGCAAGGATAAAATCCTTGGCGCCACCATAGTGGGCACTCACGCCGGCGAGCGGATCGCCGAATTTGTGCTCGCCATGCGCCACCGCCTGGGGCTTGGCAAGATCCTGGGCACCATCCACACCTATCCCACCCTGATGGAGGGGAACAAGTACCTGGCCGGCGAGTGGAAGCGGGCCCACCAGCCCACCCGCCTGCTGGCCCTGCTGGCCCGTTATCACAGTTGGCGCCGCGGCGCCTGAGCCCACGAGACCCTCACCATGTTCAAGACCCGAGTTCGCGCCCTGCTCCGTCCCCTGCTCGCCGCCCCCCTGCTGCTGGCGACCCAGCTCCACGCCGCCGAGACCACCTGGCAACAGACCCTCGCAGAGGCGAAGGGCCAGCGCGTCTATTTCAATGCCTGGGGCGGCAGCCCGGAGATCAACGCCTACCTGGGGTGGGCGGGGCAGGAGATTGAGCGCCAGTACGGGGTCACCCTGGTGCAGGTGAAGGTGGATGACATAGCCCAGAGCGTCAGCCAGCTGCTGGCCAGCAAGCAGGCGGGCAAGACGTCGGGCGGCCCCATCGACCTGCTCTGGGTCAACGGGGAGAACTTCAAGGCGCTCAAGGAGCAGGGGCTGCTGGGGGCCCCCTTCACCCAGGATCTGCCGAACCTGGCACTGGTGGACACCAAGCTGCCGGTGCACGAAGACTTCACCCTGCCGGTCGCCGGGCTCGAGGCCCCCTGGGGCATAGGCCAGCTCAATCTGATGGTCGACACGGAGGAAGTCACCACAGCGCCCACCTCGGCGGCCGAGCTGCTCGCCTGGGCCAAGGCCAATCCTGGCCGCTTCACCTACCCCAAGCCGCCCCAGTTTCATGGCTCGAGCTTCCTCAAGCAGATCTTGCTTGAGCTGACCGCCGATCCTGCGCCCCTCTATCGGGAGGCGAGCGACGCCGACTTTGCCCGCCTCACGGCCCCGCTCTGGGGCTGGCTCGATCAGCTGCACCCCGTGCTCTGGCGCAAGGGCAAGCTGTTCCCCACCAGCGCCGCCGAGACCAAACAGTTGCTCGATGACGGCGAGCTGGCCATGGCCATCAGCTTCAACCCGGGCGAGGCCCAGAGTTCGGTGCAAAACGGCACCCTGCCCCCTGCGGTGAAGGCCGTTGCCATGGCCAAGGGGGCCCTGACCAACAGCCACTTCCTCGCCATCCCCTTCAACGCCAGCGCCCGGGCCGGTGCCAAGGTGGTGGCCAACTTCCTGCTGAGCCCCACCGCCCAGGCCCGCAAGGCGGATCCCGCCTTCTGGGGGGACCCCAGCGTGCTGCGCCAGGATGCCCTGCCGGGGAACCGTCAGCCGGCCCTGCGCTTCAAGGCGGTGGCCGAACCCCATCCCAGCTGGCAGACTCGGCTGGAAGCGGCCTGGGCCGAACGCTACGGCCACTAGACCATGAGCATCCGGCCCTGGCGCCTCCTCTTTCTCCTGCTGTGCGCCCTGTCGCTGGCCGCGCCTGTCGCCGGCGGTCTGCTGCTCCTGCTGCTTGAAGGCCTGGCCAAAGGCCATATCAGCCTGCTGCTCGCCCAGCCCGGGCTCTGGCACTCGCTGGGCCTGAGCCTCTGGGTGGCGGGGGCCTCCACCCTGGGGGCCCTGCTCTTCACCGCCCTGCTGCTCGCCCGGGGGGAGGGGCGACCCTGGATGCGCAGGCTGCGCCGCCTGCTCTCCCCCCTGCTGGCCCTGCCCCACGTCGCCTTCGCCATCGGCGTGGCCTTCCTGCTCGCCCCTTCCGGCTGGTTGCTGCGCCTGATCTCCCCCGCCCTCACCGGCTTTGACTTGCCGCCCGACTGGCAGACCCTGAGAGATCCCTGGGGGCTCGGCCTCATTCTGGCGCTCATCCTGAAAGAGACCCCCTTTCTGTTGCTGATGGCGCTCTCGGCCCTCGACCCCGCCCGAGTCAGCCGCCAGCAGTGGCTGGGGCAAACCATGGGCTTCAGCGGGCCGCAGATCTGGTGGCGCCTGCTGCTGCCCGCGCTCTGGCCCTCCCTGCGCCTGCCCCTCTATGCGGTGGCGGCCTATGGCCTGGGGGTGGTGGATCTCGCCCTGCTGCTGGGGCCAGATGCCCCTGCCCCCCTGGCGGTGCGGCTCTGGCTCTGGTATCAGGACCCGGACCTCCAGTGGCGCGGGGCCAGCGCCAGCGGCGCCCTGCTGCTACTGGTGCTCAACCTCTTGCTGCTCGCCGCCCTGCGGCTGCTGGAGTGGAGCCACGGGGCGCTTGGCAAGGCCCGCTGGCTGGACGGCAGGCGCAGCCTCCCCTCGCCCTGGCCAGAGCGCCTCACCCGGGCCGGGGTCTGGGTCCTGCTCGCCATCAACCTGCTGGTGCTGGCCTCCCTGCTGCTCTGGTCCCTGGCCCGGCGCTGGTCCTTCCCCGCGCTCTGGCCCAGCGAATGGAGCGGCCGCCACTGGCTGGAGCTGCTGCCCACCCTGGGGCCCCTGCTGTGGCAGAGCCTGTGGCTGGTCCTGCTCTGCGCCGGCCTCTCGCTGCTGCTGGCGGTGCTCGCCCTGGAGGCCCAGCAGGGCCGACGTCCCCACCACAGCCAGTGGCCGCTCTGGCTCATCTGCCTGCCGCTGCTGCTGCCCCAGGCCAGCCTGCTGTTCGGACTGCGCCTGCAGATCGACTGGCTCGGCGGCGTCGACGGCATAGGACCGGGCTGGGTGCTGTGGAGCCAGCTGCTGTTCGTCTTCCCTTACGTCTATCTCTGCCTGCACGGCCCCTATCGCCAGTTCGACGATCGCCTCACCCGGGCGGCACTCTCCCTCGGGGCCAGCCCCTGGCGCGCCTGGTGGCAGGTGAAGGGGCCGCTGCTGGCGCGGCCGCTGCTGATCGCCTTCGGGGTCGGTGCGGCGGTGAGCCTGGCCCAATACCTGCCCACCCTGCTGTTTGGCGCGGGCCGCGTGGTCACCATCACCACCGAGGCGGTGGCCATAGGCAGCGGCCTCAACCGGAGACTGGCTGGCCTCTATGGCCTGCTGCAACTGCTGTTGCCACTCTTCATCTACGGCCTGGTGCTCTGGCTGCCCCGCCGTATCAACCCCGCACTGAGGCATTGATCATGCTGCATACCACCGCGCTCACCCTCTACCTGGATGACCAGCCCCTGCTGACGCTGCCCCCCCTGACGGTGGCCCCCGGCGAGGTGCTGACCCTGATGGGTCCGAGTGGCTGCGGCAAGAGCTCCCTGCTGGCGGCTCTGGCTGGGGTGCTGCCCCCCGGGCCCATCCGGCTGGCGGGGGAGATAGGGCTCGGCGAGCGGCTGCTCACCCCCCTGGCGCCCCAGGCGCGGCGCATCGGCATGCTGTTTCAGGACGATCTGCTGTTTGCCCATCTGACGGTGGCAGAGAACCTGATGTTCGGCATGCCGGCTCATCTCGGGGGGATGGCGGCGAGACGGGCCCGCGCCCTCGAGGCGCTGGCAGAGGTGGGGCTGGAGGGGCAGGCGGACAAGCTGCCGGGCCAGCTCTCCGGCGGTCAGAAGGCGCGCGTCGGCCTGCTGCGGGCCCTGCTGGCAGAGCCAGAGGCCCTGCTGCTGGACGAGCCCTTCTCCCGGCTGGACAAGCCGCTGCGCGCGGCCTTCAGAACCCTGGTGTTCGAGCGGCTCAAGGCGCTCGGCATGCCCGCCCTGCTGGTCACCCACGACGAGGAGGATGCCCCGGGGGCTATCCTGACACTCACCACTCCCTGCTTGACCAAAGAGGAGACCGACCTTGTTTGATCGCCACCTGATCCCCCTCATTCGCCGCCCCCTCCAACTGCTGGCCGCCCCCCTGTGCCGGGCCGGGATCAACGCCAACCAGATAAGCCTCACCGGCTTTGCCGGCGGCATGCTGGCCTTGCCGCTGCTGGCGCTGGGCTGGCACGGTTGGGCCCTCGCCGCCATCCTGTTCAACCGGCTGCTGGACGGCCTGGATGGGGCCGTGGCACGCCAGACCGGGATCACCGACTGCGGCGGCTTCCTCGACATCAGCCTCGACTTCATCTTCTATGCCGCCGTGGTGCTGGGCTTTGCCCTCGGCGCCCCCGCCAACGCCCTGCCCGCCGCCACCCTGCTGTTCGCCTTCATGGGCACCGGCTCGAGCTTCCTCGCCTTTGCCATCATGGCGGGCAAGCGCGGCATCGAGAATCCGGTCTACCACCACAAGTCCCTCTACTACCTGGGCGGCCTCACCGAAGGGAGCGAGACCATAGCCCTGTTCGTGCTGATGTGCCTGTGGCCCGCCGCCTTCGCTCCGCTCGCCTATGGCTTTGCCCTGCTCTGCGCCATCACCACCCTGACCCGGCTCTGGAGCGGCTACCACACCCTGCGTTGAGAGGAGAGGGGCCTGTCGGCGAATTCAGCGGCGGATGAATATGGGCCCCTGGCCCTGCACTGAGCACTTGCGCATGGACGCCAATGTTTTACCATGACGACACTCTTTTTCAGGCTCACGAGAACCATATGCGTCGCCTTCTCCTCACCCTCTCCCTGTTCCCTCTGCTGTATGGCTGCAGCAGCACACCGGCCCCCAAGCCCGTGGTCAAGCCGCAGCCCCAGAGCGCCTTCATCAATCAGACGCCGCCGAGCAAACCTTTCTACCAACAGGGGGTCAGCAAGGGAGACTTCGCCAACCGCAGCAACGTGGATCAGTTCGTGCAGCGCATGGTCGACAAGCACGGCTTCAACGGCGCCGAGCTGCATCGGGTGCTGGCCCAGGCCGAGCGCTACGACTGGATCATCCGGCTGATGGACGCCCAGGCGCCCACCACCACGCCCCCCACAGGGCCGACCGGCGCCTGGAATCGCTACCGCGCCAAGTTCATCACCCCGGACAATGTGCAAAACGGCGTCAGCTTCTGGCGTGAGTACGAGAGCGAGCTCAATAGGGCGCAGCAGATCTACGGGGTGCCTCCCGAGATCATCGTCGGCATCATAGGGGTGGAGACCCGCTGGGGCCGGGTGATGGGCAAGACCCGCATCTTGGATGCCCTGGCGACCCTGGCGTTCGACTATCCGCGCCGGGCGACCTTCTTCACCGGCGAGCTGGAGGCCTTCCTGGTGATGACCCGGGATGAGGGCATGGATCCCACCGAACCCAAGGGTTCCTACGCCGGCGCCATGGGCTATGGCCAGTTCATGCCGTCGAGCTTCCGCAGCTATGCGGTGGACTTCAACGGCAATGGCCACACCAATCTGTGGGATCCGGTGGATGCCATCGGCAGCGTGGCCAACTACTTCAAGGCCCATGGCTGGGAGAAGGGGCAACCGGTGGCGGTGCGCGGTCAGGGCCAGCTGCCCGGCTATGAGCACGGCTTCCAGACCCGCTACCCGGTCGCCACCCTGCGCGGAGCTGGGCTGGCCCCCACAGCGTCGCTCGGCAACCACAAGGAGGCGAGCCTGCTGCGCCTAGACGTGGGCACCGGTTATCAGTACTGGTACGGCCTGCCGAACTTCTACGCCATCACCCGCTACAACCACAGCACCCACTACGCCATGGCGGTGTGGCAGCTGGGTCTGGCGGTCAGGGATGCCAGAGGCGGCTACTGAGCCAGCCCCACCCAACGAAAACGGGCCCATCGGGCCCGTTTTGCTATTCGTTTTCCAGCAGCCAGCGCTTGAGCAGAGCGGCCAGTTGCCCCTGCTCCTCGTCCGTCAGCGGGGCCAGCAGGCGCCGCTCGTTCGCCACGTGCCGCTCCACCGCTTGATCGACCAGCTCCCGCCCCGGCTCCGTCAGGCAGACCAAGAGGCTTCGCCTGTCATCGGGGGAGGCTTCACGTCTTATGAGGCCACGCTGCTCCAGCTTGTCGAGCCTGGCCGTCATGGCCCCCGAACTCAGCATGGCGGACTGATAGAGGGCGGTCGGGGTCAGCGGCTCGCCGGCCCGGCGCAGGGTCGCCAGGATGTCGAAGTCTGAGCCCAGCAGGCCGCACCCCTTGAGCTCTTCACTCACCTCGCGCCCGGCGATGGCCGCCATCCGCGCCACCCGCCCCAGCACCCCCATGGGGGTGCAGTCGAGATCCGGTCGCTGCCGCGCCCACTGGGCCAGCAGCAGGTCTACATGATCACTATCCATTCCGGCTCCATTATCTTTTCGAAAAGATACTTGATAATAAACTAACTCGCGGCTAATTTATCTTTACTTGAAGATACTTTATTGCGAGACAACCATGCCACTGCTGATTGCCCTGCTCGCCCCCCTGCTCTGGGGCAGTACCTATGCCGTCGTCAGCCTCTATCTGACCGACTACTCCCCCTACTGGGTGGCCGTGTGGCGGGCGCTGCCGGCCGGCGTACTGCTGTTGCTGCTCCATCCCCGCCGACCACCGCTCACCTGGAACCGGCAGTTCCTGCTGGCGTTTTGCAACATCACCGCCTTCTTCGCCCTGCTGTTCGTGGCGGCCTATCGCCTGCCGGGGGCGGTGGCGGGCACCCTGGGTGCCACCCTGCCCCTCATTCTGATGGGGCTGGCCTGGTGGCAGGATGGCAAGCGGCCCAGCCTGAAGTGGCTGCTGCTGGGCCTGATGGGGCTCGCGGGTGTGCTCCTGCTGCTCAATCCCTCCGCCAACCTGGATCCCGTCGGCGTGGCGTGCGCCCTGCTGGCCACCCTGCTCATCGGCCAGTCCAGCCGCTGGATGCAGCGCTGGCCGGTGAGCGATCTGCTGGCGCTGACCGCCTGGCAACTGCTGCTCGGGGGCCTGATGCTGATCCCGCTCGCCTGGTGGCTGGCGGGCCCCATGCCGCTGCCGCAGCCGGCAAGCGCTCCCGGCCTGCTCTGGCTGATCCTGCTCAACACGGCGCTGGCCTACTGGGCCTGGCTGTGGGGGCTCAAGCGCCACGGTCCGGAGGTGATGGGCATGCTGGCCCTCACCAACCCCATGGTGGCGGTCTCCTTCGGCGTGCTGCTGGTGGGAGAGACCCTGGACGGTCGCCAGTGGCTCGGCATCGCGGTGATCCTGCTCTCCCTGTTCCTGATGAAGCTGCCGACCCGGCCCCTCTTCAAGGGCGGGCAGGCTGCCAAGGTTTGCCCAGACCAGCCGGGAAATGGCTGATCGGGCACCAGATCCCCGCCAGGCACACAGCAAAAAGGAGCCGATAAGGCTCCTTTTTATGCACTTCAAAAACTTGCTTCAGCCTCAGACGCCGGCCTTGGCCAGGGCCGCGGAGACGATCTGCTGGGCCTCCTGCTGAATCAGGTCCAGGTGCGCCTCGCCCTTGAAGCTCTCCATGTAGATCTTGTAGATGGACTCGGTGCCCGAGGGGCGCGCCGCGAACCAGCCGTTCTCGGTCACCACCTTGAGGCCACCGATGGCGGCATCGTTGCCGGGGGCCTTGGTCAGCTTGGCAAGGATGGGCTCGCCAGCCAGGGTCGAGGCCTCCACCAGCGCCGGATCCAGCTTGGAGAGCACCGCCTTCTGGGCGCTGTTGGCCGGGGCGTCGATGCGGCGGTAGCTGGAGCGACCGAACTTGGCTTCCAGGGCATCGTAGTGGGCCTGGGGATCCTTGCCGGTGACGGCCAGGATCTCGGCGGCCAGCAGGGCCAGGATGAAGCCATCCTTGTCTGTGGTCCAGACGGTGCCGTCCTTGCGCAGGAAGGAGGCGCCTGCGCTCTCCTCGCCGCCGAAGCCAAACTCACCGCTGAAAAGACCATCCACGAACCACTTGAAGCCGACCGGCACCTCTTTCAGGGTGCGGCCGATCTCGCCGGCGACCCGGTCGATCATGGACGAGGAGACCAGCGTCTTGCCGACCGCCGCCGTCTTGGGCCAGCCGGTTCTGTGGGTGAACAGATACTGGATGGCCACCGCCAGATAGTGGTTCGGGTTCATCAGACCCGCCTTGGTGACGATGCCGTGACGGTCGTAGTCAGGGTCGTTGCCAAGGGCGATGTCGAACTTGTCTTTCAGGGCAATCAGGCCCGCCATGGCGAAGGGGCTGGAGCAGTCCATCCGGATCTTGCCGTCCTTGTCCAGGGTCATGAAGGAGAAGGTCGGGTCGACCTTGTAGTTCACCACCTCTATGTCCAGATCGTAGCGCTTGGCGATCACGTCCCAATAGGCGACGCCTGAGCCGCCCAGCGGATCCACACCGATCTTGATGCCGGCGCGCTTGATGGCCGCCAGGTCCAGCACGTTCTCGAGATCGTCCACATAGGGGGTGACATAGTCGTGCTCGACCACGAACTCACTGGCCAGGGCCTCGGCGAACGGCATCCGCTTCACGCCGGCCAGACCGGCTTCCAGAATGGCGTTGGCGCGGTCTTCCACCCACTTGGTGATCTCCCCTTCGGCAGGACCGCCGTGGGGGGGGTTGTACTTGAAGCCACCGTCTTCCGGCGGGTTGTGGGACGGGGTGATCACCACGCCGTCCGCCAGGGCCGCCGGCTTGCCCGCGTTATGGCGCAGGATGGCGTGGGAGATGACCGGGGTCGGCGTGAAGCCCAGACCAGCCTGGATGCGGGTCTCGACGCCATTGGCCGCCAGCACTTCCACCGCGCTGGAGAAGGCGGATTCAGAGAGGGCGTGCGTGTCCATGCCCACAAACAGCGGGCCCTGGATGCCGGCCTGCTGGCGATACTCCACCAGCGCCTGAGTCACCGCCAGGATGTGGGATTCGGTGAAGGCGTTGTGCAGGGCGCTGCCGCGGTGGCCGGAGGTGCCAAAGGCTACCCGCTGCTCGGGGCGGCTCATGTCCGGCTTGTTGAGGTAGTAGGCGCTGACCAGACGGGGAATGTTGGTCAGATCGCTTAAACGGGCCGGCTGACCGGCGTGGGGATGCTGTGCCATGGCGTTTTCCTTGAGCAGAAGCCTTGCCCGGCAAGGCCTTGAGTCGTTGATGCGTTAAACGGTGCCGCACACCCGAGCCGTCAGAGCCTCGTCATAACCCATGCTGGTCATCAGCTGGGCCACCATGTTCTGCTTGCGACTGGTGTTGGTGTTGGTGATGACCCAGAACGGGGTATCCGGCACCTGCTTGGGCTTGGTGGTGCTGCCACTGGCACGCAGCGCTTCCGGGTCACGGGAGAAATAGACGCGCTTGCGCCCCTTGATCTCGGTCGCCTGAGTAAAGCTCTCCGGGTTGTCCCGATACAGGGTGCTGAGCACCAGCATGAAGCGGTTGATGGACTTCTCTTCTTTTTGCAGCTCGCCGGAATCGAGCAGGGCTTCCAGTCCCATGGCATCGGCCAGGGGCTGAGGCTGGACCACAGGCGCGGCTGGCACTGTCGTCCCCGCCTTGACGGGCTGTTCCAGCAGACGGCGCAGGATATCGGAAGCACTCTCGCCGATGTGCCGGGTCTGGCTGGCGATAAAGAAGTAGAGATCGTCATCAAGCTCGATGGTTTTCATAGGGATGCGCTGGACTCGTCGAAATTCGGATGCGGCGATTATACATAGGCAGACCCGGCAGCCCAAGGGAGGGGCTGGCAGATGTGCATGAATCTCGGTGAGAATACGGCATAATGGCGAGCCAAGTGTGTGATCCCCCGCACTGATAACCGATCCCGGGCCGTTTTTTTGGAAAAAAACCACAAAAAAATGCCCCCCAAGGAATGAAATCCTTTTCTTTCAGTGTGTTAAAAATCTGGCGAAACAGCCCACGACCGACAAGGTGTCATTTTGCAACAAAACTCATTATTGAATTTCAAGGATCAGGGACAAGGCCCTGTCGTCGTGCTGATCCATGGCCTGTTCGGCAGCCTGGACAACCTCGGCCTGCTGGCCCGCCCCCTGAGCGAGCAATACAGGGTCATCAGCGTCGATCTGCGCAACCACGGCGCCTCCTTTCACTCCGATGAGATGAGCTACCCGCAGCAGGGGGCGGATGTGATCGCCCTGCTGGATCGGCTCGGGCTTGAGCAGGTATCCCTGGTCGGTCACTCCATGGGGGGCAAGGTCGCCATGCAGGTCGCCAAGCTGGCCCCTGCCCGGGTCGACAGGCTGGTGGTGGCCGACATAGCCCCGGTCGCCTATCCCCATGCCCGCCACCAGAATGTGTTCGCCGGGCTCAACGCCACGCTCACGCGCCCCCCCCAAAGCCGCAGCGAGGCGGAAGCCATCCTGGCCGAACATATCGAGATCCCCGGCGTGCGCCAGTTCCTGCTCAAATCCTTCGCCAAAACCGAGGCGGGCTGGGGCTGGCGTTTCAATGTGCCGGCCCTTGAGCGCAACTACGCCAACATCATGGGCTGGCCCGACGACCAGACCCGCTTCGAGGGGCCGACCCTGTTCATCAAGGGGGGGGATTCCGACTATGTGCAGCCTCAGTATACCGAGACAGTGATGGCACAATTCCCGGCCGCCAAGGCCCGTGTCATCGCCGGAACCGGTCACTGGCTGCACGCCGAAAAGCCGGTTTTGTTCAATAAACTGGTTGTGGATTTCCTGTCGACAGGCGGTTAACAGTTTCAAATCCTTTGTGATATAGTGCGCCCGTCATAAGGAGTGTGCGCAATCCATGCTGTATGAACATATCGATCTGATCGAGAGTCTGGGCCTGAAGCTGTTCTTCGTGGCCATCTTCCTGCTGATTGGTCTGGCCATTCACGACGTGCTCAAACGCGGCAACGTGCCCCGTTTCGGCCGCTTTATCGTCTGGCTGGTTCTGTTTCTGGGTTGCGCGGGTTTTGTCGCCAAGGGGCTGATCGAAATGGGCTGGGAAGGCTCTGGGATCGGCTAACTACTTTTCATCTGTGATGTATGGCCAAACAGCAAACTGATCGAACAACACTGGATCTGTTCGCAACTGAGAAGCGCCCCGGCAGGCCAAAGACCAATCCACTCCCCCGTGAGACCCAACTCAAGATCAACAAGCGCAACCAGCTCAAGCGCGATCGGGAGAACGGCCTGAAGCGGGTCGAGTTAAAGGTGGAGGCCGAATTGCTGGAGCGCCTGAACCAACTTGCGCTACAACAGAACGTCAGCCGAGCCGAGCTGATCCAATCTATCCTGAAGCAACAGATTGAGTCTGCGCATGCAGCAGGCATCGCAATCTGAACCGTTAAGCATTAACCAGATACGGGTAACTAAACACTATGGCTAGTGTAGGTCTGTTTTTCGGCAGCGATACCGGTAATACCGAAGCTGTCGCCAAGATGATCCAGAAAGAACTGGGCAAACAACTGATTGAAGTCCGTGACATTGCCAAGAGCAGCAAGGCCGACATCGACAGCTTCGATCTGCTGATGTTCGGTATCCCGACTTGGTACTACGGCGAAGCCCAGGCCGATTGGGATGACTTCTTCCCCGAGCTCGAAGAGATCGACTTCAACAACAAGCTGGTCGCCATCTTCGGCTGCGGCGATCAGGAAGACTATTCCGAGTATTTCCTCGACGCCATGGGCACCCTGCGTGACATCGTCGAAGCCAAAGGTGCCATCATCATCGGCCACTGGCCAACCGCGAGCTACGAGTTCGAGGCCTCCAAGGCACTGGTGGATGACAAGCACTTCGTCGGTCTGGGGATCGATGAGGATCGCCAGCCGGAGCTGACCGCCGAGCGCGTCAAGGGCTGGTGCAAGCAGTTGCACGAAGAGATGTGCCTGAGCGAGCTGGAGTGATCTCCCTCCTCTGACAACAAGGGCCCCGTCGGGGCCCTTGTTGTTTCTACTCCTTCATGGCTGGCGCAGCCAGGCTCTGGGTTCTGTGTTCCGGCTTGGGTTTCACATACAGGGTGCGCCTGACCTGGGCCACCAACTCGCCCCGCTTGTCCTGCACCTGCACCTCGAACTCGGGGAAATGCTTGTTGCCCCCCTCGGTCGCCGCCACTATGGATGCCAGCTTGGCGTCGGTCAGATTGAACTCCGCCACCAGCATCCCCTTGCCAGGCTTGATGAAATTGATGCTGCCCGCCTTGTCCCAGACGTAATAACGGTTCTTGAAATGGCCCATCAGCATCAGCGGATAGATGGGATCCGTCATGGCGAACATGCTGCCGCCAAACTGGGTCCGGTTGGCGTTCTTGTTCCACCAGCGGGACTTGAGGGTGACCCGACAGAAGCGAAAATCGGGACTCAATGTTTCTATCTTGATGCCCGCCCCCCAGAACGGGGGCCAGGCGTTGAGGGCGTGGCGCACCCAGGCCGCGTTGCCAAAAAGCCAATCCATGGATCTCATCCGACCAGACTATAGAGAAGTGACATAGTATCAACATTCCCTCGCGGAGCAAGCCCGGTCCGAGCTGGCCAGATTAATCTTCCACAGGGGGGAAATGTGCTAAACCCCTTGAATTACTGGGTTTATTTTTGACTTGGCTACGACCTATAATGTCAGGCCATACGAGTTCGTGGTTGCCATTCCTTCGGCAGTCAATCAGAATAACCACACCTTCGAGAATGCGAATAAATAGAATATGGCAGACAACAACCAAGCGTTAAAAAAGGCCGGGCTCAAGATCACCTTGCCCCGCGTCAAGATCCTGGAAATCCTGCAACAGCCGGACTGCCAGCACACCAGTGCGGAAGATCTGTACAAACGGCTGATCGACCAGGGTGAGGAGATTGGTCTCGCTACCGTCTATCGCGTTCTCAACCAGTTTGATGATGCCGGTATCGTTACCCGCCATCACTTCGAAGGGGGCAAGTCGGTGTTCGAGCTGGCCACCCAGGAACATCACGACCACCTGGTCTGCCTCGATTGTGGCAAGGTGATCGAGTTTTCCGACGAGGTGATCGAGCAGCGTCAGCGCGACATCGCCAAGCACCACAACATCCGCCTGACCAACCACAGCCTCTATCTCTATGGTCACTGCGTGAACGGTGACTGCAAGCACGACGAATAGCGCCGTCGGCCGCGAGCAGCCATGAAAAAGCCAGCATCACGCTGGCTTTTTTTGTGTCCGCAATTCGGACCAGAGTGGCAGGGTCTCCCCTGCCCTCTGCCTGTCAGACGGCAGCGATCAGGCCTCGGCCTTGCCCCAGACGTCACGCAGGGCCACGGTGCGGTTGAACACCAGATGCTCGGCGCTGGAGAGCTTGTTGTCGGCGCAGAAGTAGCCTTCGCGTTCGAACTGGTAGGCAAACTCCGGCTTGGCGTCCTTGAGGGAGGCCTCGACCCGGGCACCCTGGATGATCACCAGAGAGTCCGGGTTGAGCGCCGCCTCGAAGTCGTCCTCGGCACCCGGGTTCGGCATCTTGAACAGACGATCGTAGAGACGGATCTCGGCCGGCAGGGAGTGAGTGGCGCTGACCCAGTGGATCACCCCCTTCACCTTGCGGCCATCGGCCGGATCCTTGCCCAGGGTCTCGGGATCGTAGTAGCAATAAATGCAGGTAACCTTGCCGTCCGCATCCTTCTCGACCCGCTCCGCCTTGATGACGTAGGCGTTGCGCAGGCGCACTTCCTTGCCCAGCACCAGACGCTTGAACTGCTTGTTCGCCTCTTCTTTGAAGTCCGCCTCGTCGATGAAGATCTCGCGGGTGAAGGTCAGCTCACGGCTGCCCATCTCAGGATTGTTCGGGTGCGCCGGGGCGGTCAGCACCTCGTCGGCGGCCAGGTTCTCGATGACTACCTTCACCGGATGCAGCACGGCCATGGCGCGCGGTGCATTCTCGTTGAGATCGTCGCGGATGCAGGCTTCCAGCATGCTCATCTCGACGATGTTGTCCTGCTTGGTCACGCCGATGCGCTGGCAGAACTCGCGGATGGAGGCCGGAGTGTAACCACGGCGACGCAGCCCGGAGACGGTCAGCATGCGCGGATCGTCCCAGCCGCTGACGTGCCCCTCGGTCACCAGCAGGTTCAGCTTGCGCTTGGACATGACGGTGTATTCGAGGTTCAGACGGGAGAACTCGTACTGACGGGGATGGCAGTCGATGCTGATGTTGTCCAGCACCCAGTCATAGAGGCGACGGTTGTCCTGGAACTCCAGGGTGCACAGGGAGTGGGTGATCCCCTCCAGGGCGTCCGAGATGCAGTGGGTGAAGTCGTACATGGGGTAGATGCACCACTTGTCACCGGTCTGGTGGTGGTGGGCAAACTTGATGCGATAGATGACGGGATCGCGCATCACCATGAAGGGGGATGCCATGTCGATCTTGGCGCGCAGGCAGGCGCTGCCTTCGGCCAGCTCGCCGCTTTTCATCTTGGCAAACAGCGCCAGGTTCTCTTCCACGCTGCGATCGCGGAACGGGCTGTTCTTGCCAGGGGCGGTCAGGGTGCCGCGGTATTCGCGCATCTGCTCGGGGGAGAGCTCGTCCACATAGGCCAGACCCTTCTCGATGAGCTCGATGGCATAGCCGTGCAGCTTGTCGAAATAGTCGGAGGAGTAGCAGATCTCGCCGCTCCACTGGAAGCCGAGCCACTGTACGTCCTGCTTGATGGACTCCACGAACTCGATGTCTTCCTTCGCCGGGTTGGTGTCATCGAAGCGCAGGTTGCACTGGCCCTGATAGTCACGGGCGATGCCGAAGTTCAGGCAGATGGACTTGGCGTGGCCGATATGGAGATAACCGTTCGGCTCCGGCGGAAAACGGGTATGCACGCTCTTGTGCTTACCGCTGGCCAGATCTTCATCGATGATCTGACGGATAAAGTTGGTTGGGCTGCTCGCCTCGCTCATGAATTCACCTCGAATGTCTCAGCTCATGGGGCAACCGCGCGCCCCCGCTTAGAAACCGACAATGATCCACTATTCATCCATGAGGCTCAACAGGAATTTGCCGCCGCGCCCTGGCTGGCGTCACGCCAGACGCCATTTGCCTCCGGGCAGGGTCGCTTCCCGGCCACAGGCATCCTTTATTTCGCCGCGATCGGCTCTCGGGCAAGCCACTTCCCCACAGAGAACAGGCTGAACGAGGCTGGCATAAAGGGCTTACTGCGGGCACAACCACATGGCTGCTTGATATTGCGACGAGATCACACTTCAATGTCTTGAAACAATTTAGCAACATCCGGTCCGTCACACCGCCAAGCTGAACAGAGCTGGAACCAGCAAGAACCAGACATTTTCCAAACTGCATCCTCCTAGTATCCTATTTACAACTTTGTCATTTTGCTGCGACATCAGGGAAGATGGTCGACAACACCTGTCCCCTCCCTTTCCCCCGAGCCACTCGCCTCATCCTCACACAGGTAGCTGAGCCATGTCCTACTCCGTATCAAGACGTGATTTCATCAAGCAGTGCGTCATAGCCGGCATCGCCGTCTACAGCGCTCCCCTCCTCGCCAACCTCTCCCTGTCCGGCATGGAAGACGAGGTCTTCGATCCCGCCTTGCTCGGCCAGTGGAAGCAGGGGGGCAAGGTCAAGTTCCGCAGCGATGGCCTGGCCAAGGTTACCGGCCAGAAGATCTACAGCCGGGACTATCGCGCCCAGGATCTGGCTGGCTGGCCGTCCCAGCAGCAACATGCGCTGCTGATCCGGCTCGACAAGGCGGATCGCGTCTATCTGGGGCTGGATCTCTCCATGCTGCCCGCCAATGCCCAGCCTCGCCGGGTGATCACGGCCGCCGACCTGGTGCGCGATGGCGTCGAGCTGCCCGCCTTCTACGGCATCAACATGATGGTGAGCGAAGGGGCCACCCCGGACTATCTGGGCCATGCGGCCGCCATGCTGATCTTCACAGACTTCGCCACCTTCAACCGGGCCAAGCAGATCCTGCAGTTCAACGGCAAGGTGGTGCGCTACGGTGATGTGACCCCCCTGGTCGCCACCACCCGGGATCCCTGGGCCTGCTGGCGCATCATCCGGATCGAGGGCAAGATCGGCAGGGAGGATCAATACAGCACCTTGAAGAACGGCCTCTTCTTCCCGGCCATCGTCAACCACCAGCCGGTCTGGCCGACGGCCAACGCCGATGGCAACGCAGGCGAACAGGGAATGCATCAGGCCGGACTGGTGCACAAGGAGCTGGAGGCCGAGGACGCCCTGGTGCTGGATCGCACCTACCAGACCCAGTTCATCGAGCCCATGATGATGGAGCCGGAAAACTTCAACGGCTGGTTCGACGCCAAGGCGCGCACCATGCACCTGGTGCTGAGCACCCAGTCCCCTCACGACTTCTACTACGAGGCCGCCGAGATGCTGGCCAAGGGGCCGCTGGCCGGCAAGGTCGACAAGCTGGTGGTGCACTCCCCCTTCATCGGGGGTGGCTTCGGGGCCAAGGATCACACCATATTCCCCTTCTATGGCCTGCTCGCGACCCTTTATGGCGAGGGGCCGGTGCGCCTGGCCAACGATCGTTTCGAACAGTTCCAGGGTGGCCTCAAGCGTCATCCGTTCAACATGCACAACAGGCTGGTGCTCGACAAGCAGAGCGGCCAGTTCCGCGCCCTGATCAGCGCCATGACAGTGGACGGCGGCGGTCGCCTGAACTTCACCGGCTCGGTGGCCAGCGTGGGGGCCAGCGCCATCCAGGGGGTCTACTACCTCCCCAAGAACGACATCACCGCGGTCGCCCTGCCCTCCGAGAACCCGGATTGCGGCTCCATGCGGGGATACGGTTCCCTGCAAACCATGGCGGCCATGGAGATGATGGTCAACGAGGCCGCCGCACTGCTGAAGATGGATCCGCTGGAGCTGCGGCGCCGCAACCTGATCAGGCCCGGCCAGCCCAATACCCAGGGGGCCATTCCCGAGGGCAACAACCGTTACCCCGAGATCCTGGCCATGACCGAACAGCACGAGATCTGGGCCCAGCGTCAGGCCAGAAAGCAGGCTTACGAGAGCCAGCATCCGGATCGCCTGCACGGCACGGGCTTTGGCATCACCACCAAGGACTATGGCACCGGCGCCGTGGCCCCCTCCGCCTGCGTCGAGCTGACAAGCAAGGGGGAGATACTGCTGAAAATCAGCGGCATGGAGATGGGCACCGGGATCCAGACCTCCCAGGCCGAGATCGTCAGCCGCTACCTGGGCCAACCGGCCGACACCATAGCGCTCGCCGAAATCGCCCTCTGGGATAGCTTCAAGCTGGTCTCGACCGACAACCCCTACACCATCTCGCAGGTGCGCCAGGACGAGATGCAGAAGAACCCGCGCTGGACCCTGGCCATTCCGCAGGCCTCCTCGGCCTCCATCTCCTCCTACTTCCAGAGTCATGCCACCGTCACCGCGGCCCGCATCCTGTTCGAGCAGACGCTCTGGCCGGCGGCGACCGCCATCTGGCGCAAGCAGTACTTCGTCGGCCAGGCAGGCCTGGATCTCGGCCCGGCCAGCGAGGCGAGCTGGACCCCGGCTGGCCTCACGACCCGTGGCATGCCGCCGCTGCCGCTCGCCCTGCTGGCGGCCCATGCTCACGCCAACGGCCTCATCACAGGCGCCATGGTGCACTGCTTCAACCGCTGGGCCTGGGCCGAGTGCGACTTCACCATAGAGGGTCAGAGCCAGCGCCTGCCCATAGATGCGCTGGCGTTGCGCTACGGCGAGGGCGCCAGCAGCGAGAAACGGGCCCAGGCGGATGGCAACGGCTACCAACTGCTCGAGCGCACCCAGGCCCACTACCCCAGCACCAGCCTGAACAACGCCATGGTGACCTACTACGCCCCCTGCGCCACCCTGGTCGAGATAGCCCTGGAGAAAGGCTCCGGCAAGGTGCACATACTGTCTGCCCACAGCTGGCTGGACGCCGGCCGTGTCATCGTCCCCGAGCTGGTGGAAGGGCAGATCCAGGGCGGTCTGGCCATGGGGGTCGGTCACGCCCTGTATGAATACCTGCCCGCCGGGCAGGACGGGCCGGGCAACGGCACCTGGAACCTGAACCGCTACCAGGTCCCCCTGGCGCACCAGCTGCCGGTCTGGAACCTGACCCACACCCTGCTCGATCCCCTCTCGCCGACCGATGCCACCAAAGGCATAGGCGAAGTGGTGATGATCCCCGTGGTCGCCGCCCTGGTCGAAGCCATCTATCAGGCGACCGGCACACGCTTCTATCATCTTCCCGTCACTGCAACCGACATTCAGAAGGCCATCCAATGATCACCGTAAACATGACCATCAACGACCGTCTCATTGGCCCGATCGACGTGGATGACAACACCATGATGATCGACTTCCTGCACGAGTATGTGAACCTGACCGGCACCAAGTTCGGCTGCGGCGTCGGCGTCTGCCATGCCTGCACCATAGTGGTCGACGGGGCGGACGGCAGCAGCGAGAGCGTGCGCACCTGCATCAACGGGGTGGGCCGCTTCAACGGCCAGCGCATCCGCACCGTGGAAGGCCACGCAACGCGCAACAAGCTGGGCAAGATCATCGCCCTGAGCCCGGTGCAGAAGACCTTCCTGGATCACTTCTCCTTCCAGTGCGGCTGGTGTACCTCGGGTTTTGTCAACGAGACCACAGTGCTGCTGGAGCGGCTGCGCAAAGCGCCGGTGGCCATGGCCGATCTCGAATCCACCATCGAGGAAGCACTCAAGGATCACGTCTGCCGCTGCACCGGTTACAAGAAGTACTACGAGGGGGTCAAGGCCATGCTGATCTCGGAGGGGGTAGTCCGCACATGATGCTCTCCAGACTCACATTCGCGCTCCTGCTGGGCGCAGGCGCCGTCTCCGCGGCCGACACCCGGGATCCGCTGGTGGCACAGGGGGAATACCTCGCCAAGGTGGGTGACTGCGCCGCCTGCCACACCGCCGAGGGGGGCCAGAAATACGCAGGCGGGCTGGGGTTCAAGACGCCTTTTGGCGTCATCTACTCCACCAACATCAGCTCCGACAAGAGTCAGGGGATAGGCAGCTACAGCTATGAGGATTTCTACGAGGTGATGCACAACGGCAACGCCCCCAAGGGACGCCTCTATCCCGCCATGCCCTACACCTCCTATCACCTGGTCACGGATGAGGACATGAAGGCACTCTACGCCTACTTCATGCAGACCAGGCCGGCCGCCACCGTAAACCGCGACAACGAGGTCGGCTTCCCCTTCAACGTGCGCACCGGCCTGATGGCCTGGAACCTGGTGGCCCATGAGGACAGCGCCTTCCAGCCGGATCCGGCCAAAAGCAGCAACTGGAACCGTGGCCGCTACCTGGTGGACGGGCTGGGACACTGCGGCGAGTGCCACACGCCGCGGGATCTGTTCATGGCGATGGACAACTCACGCTACCTGAAAGGGGCCATGATAGAGGGGGTGATGGCCCCGGAGATCACCGCCACCGAGCTCAGGCGCCAGGGCTGGACCCATGACTCCCTGACCCGGCTGCTGCGCAAGGGCTACTCGGTCAAGGGGGGCGTCTTCGCCGGCATGTATCCCGTGGTCGAGAAGAGCTTCGCCTACCTGACCGACGAGGACATGCATGCCGTCACCAGCTACCTGCTCGGCAGCGACACCCCGTTGCCGGAGCCTGCACCCAGGCCGGTCACTCTGGACGCATCGCACCCGGGTTACGGGCTCTACCGGGACTACTGCGCCGGCTGTCACGGCCAGCAGGGTCAGGGCAAGCCGAACGTGACCCCCTCCATGTATGCCAACGCCACCCTGGATCAGGCGACCGCGACCAACACCCTGGCGGTGCTGCTGCGCGGGATCCCGGCCCAGAGTTACAGCCAGACCGAGCGCTTCGCCCCCATGCCCGGCTACGCCAGGGAGCTCAACGACCAGCAACTGGCGGATCTGGTGAACTTCCTGCGCCAGACCTGGGCCCATCAGGCCTCCACCCTGAGTGCCGACGACATCAGTACGCTCAAGAAGGAGATCGTCGAGGCGCACGATGAGTGACGCTCAGCTGGAGGTGCTGCGTCAGAGCCTCGCCTGGCTGGCCCAGGGGAAAGGCATCTGGCTGTGCAGCATAGTGGCGACCTACGGCTCGGCCCCCCGCCCCAGGGGGGCCCTGTTCGCCACCGATGGCCTCCACCGCAGCGGCTCCATCTCGGGGGGCTGCATCGAGGATGCCTTCGTCGCCATGCTGGCCAGAGGGGAGCATGACGCCCCCCTGAGCCTGCTGGACTATGGCGCCCACCTGGCCCCCGATGGCAGTGCGTTCGAGCTGCCGTGCGGTGGCCGCATCCGGCTGCTGGTGGAGCGCCTCGAAGGGGACGCGGCCAGTGCGGATCTCGACGAGTGGCTCACCCGGCTGCAAGGGGGCCGCCCCTTCGTGCGGGAGGTGCTGCTCGAGCAGGGGACACGCCGCTATCTGGCCGGAGAGACGACGGATCCCTGCGAGCAAGAGACGCCAGGCCGGGTACGCCTGAGCTATGCACAGCGCTGGTGCCTGCTGCTGCTCGGCATCAGCCAGGTGAGCGAGCAGGTGGCCAGGCTCGGTCAGGCCGCCGGTTTCGAGGTGCGGCTGTGCGATACCCGCGAGCCGTACCGCAGCGACTGGTGCTGGGGGCCGGAGCAAGGGGGCATAGCGGTGGAGTGGTGCGATCCCGAGCGCTTCGTCGAGCGCCATGCCACGGCCCGGAGTGCCGTGCTGGCCCTGGCCCACGACCCCAGGATCGACGATGCCGGGCTGATGGCGGGGCTAGAATCCGACGCCTTCTACCTCGGAGCCATGGGGTCGGTGCGCACCAGCGCCCGTCGGCTGGAGCGGCTGCAGCGAATTGCCGAGGCGAGTCAGGCCCAGCTTGCGCGGATCCACGCCCCCATAGGGCTGCCCATCGGCAGCAAGACCCCCATGGAGATCGCCATCGCCGTGCTGGCCGAGGTGATCGCCGTGCGCCAGGGCATCCGATTGAGAGAGGCCACAGATGCAACCTGAGCACGTCGCCCTGCTGCTGGCGGCCGGCTTCTCCCGTCGCTACGGCAGCGACAAGCGCCTCGCAGGCTCCCCGCCCCTGATCCTGCGCACCCTGGCCACCCTGCTCCCCTGTCATGACAGCGTGCTGGTGGTGCTCAGACAGCGAGACGAGGCACTGCGCCGCCTGCTGGCGGACTCCGGCGCCGAGTTGACCCAGGTGCCACGGGACGGCGGCCTGGGGGACAGCCTGGCCCACGGGGTGCGCACCCTGCTGGCGAGCGGCCGCCCCATCCACAGCCTGCTCATCGCCCTGGCCGACATGCCCCGCCTCTCCCCCGCCAGCCTGGGGGCGCTGCAAGCCGCCCAGACTGGCAGGGAGATAGTCCGCCCCCTCCATCAGGGGCAGCCTGGCCACCCCGTCAGCTTCCCCGCGGATCTGCTCCCCGAGCTGGCGAGCCTGGCGGGGGAGCAGGGCGCGCAAGGCGTACTGCTGCGCCATCGGGGGCGCCTGCACACCCTGCCCCTGGACGATCCCGGCTGCGTGCAAGACATCGACTGGCCAGAGGATCCGCTCTGAGGCGCCAGCCCCGTCCGACCCGCCTCTCCCCGCACAGCCCACCATATGCCGTTCACGGCATGCCTGATCGCCGGGCAAAAAAAGCCCCGCACGAGGCGGGGTCACAAGTGATGAAAAACAGACAATACACACACAACAAAGGTTCACACGCACAGTCAACCTTTCCCAAGCCCGATGGCCATCGCCCTTGGGAAAGGCGGGTCTTGCGACCCGCCCTGTGTCAGAGACGATACGCTATCAGTTCAGCTCGGTGACGCGGCTGGCGCGCTTGCCGTCGAAGCTGGTGGTACGCAGCCAGACCTTGCCATTGACGGTCGGCTTGGCGGCGGCGTCATAGGCGCTCCAGCTCTTGCCATCCAGGCTGTACTGGATGGGCAGACCCGGCAGATCCACGTTCGCTTCCAGCTTGCCGTTCACCACCTTGGCACCCGGTACCGAGAGGCGGTATTCCACACCGGCCTGATCGAGTTTGGGCAGCACGCGCTGACCCAGCAGGTTGGCGAACTGGTTCCACTCCTTGTTCAGGGTGGCCTTGTTGACGTGCTTGGTGGTACCGGAGAACTCGCGACCCTTCACGTAGTCGAGCTCGAAGCCACCCTTGTGCCAGGCGCGCTCGGCCACGGAGAAGATCCGCGGGTAGACCATGTACTCGTACTGGGCGTCGGTGCGCACTGTCTCGCTCCACTGCTGACCGGAGATCCCCTTGAACTTGACCGGATCCTGGTCACCCTTGGCCACGAAGGCGTTGCCGTCGCGATCAACCGAGGTCTCGGCGTTCTGCGGCAGGTTTTCCGGGGCGAAGGCGAACACCTTGCGGGTGTCGTTGAAGCGGGTTGCCCAGTAGTAGCCGCGCTCGGCCGGGTGTACCTCGTTCGGGAAGTCGAAGTAGAGGTAGTCCGGGTTGGAGAGCACCACGTCGTAGCCCTTGTGCGCCCACTTCATCGCCTCGTTGAAGCCACCCCAGTAGAGGGTTTCCCAGAAGTTGACCCGGGTCTTCTCGGTGGCGAACACGCTGGCGTCCGTGGCGTACTTCAGACCATCTTCCCACGCCTGCAGGGTGGAGAAGCCATGGCCCTTGACCATCTCGCTCACTTCCTTGGCGAAGTGGACAGGCAGCTCGGCCACGTCCTTGATCTTGCCATCGTCGATCATCTTCTGGCACATGGGGGACTTGCCGAACGGCTTGTCCTGCTTGCTGGAGTCGACGTTGCCCTTCCAGGCCACCAGCTCTTCTTTCTTGGTGACAGCCGGGTCCTGGTAACCACCGCCCTGCATGATGTTCTTCGCCTCGTCACCACCGTAGTGCCAGGCGGTCAGGGGCTGACCGGCGGCCTGGTGCATCTGGGCCACTTCATCCATCACCTTGGCCACGAAGGTGGCGGCACCCGGCTGGCAGGGGTTGATGAAGGACATCTTGTCGTAGAACTGCACCGAGGTGACGTTGGAGGTGTCATCCGGGTCAGTCAGACGGAACTGGTTGGCTTCGGTCTCTTTACCTTCAGCCAGCAGACGCTTGTAGCGCGCCTCCATGGAGACCACGGCGGCACGGGCGTGGGCCGGCATGTTGATCTCGGGGATCACGGTCACGCCGCGGGCCTTGGCATAGCGCACCAGGTCGATGTAGTCGGCCTTGCTGTAGAAGCCGGAACCCTGGTTGTCGCTGGTGGGGCCTGAGCCGAGCTGCGGCATCAGGCACTGGGTCTCGGAGAGATCGTGGCAACGCTGGCTGCCGACCTCGGTCAGCTCCGGCAGGCCCGGGATCTCGATGCGCCAGCCTTCATCGTTGGTCAGGCCAAGGTGCAGCACGTTGAGCTTCATGGCAGACATCTGGTCAACCAGCTTCTTCATGGTCTCCGGGCTTCTGAAGTGGCGGGCCACGTCGGTCTGCATGCCGCGGTATTCGAAGCGCGGTGCATCCTCGACGCTCATCTGGCTCACCAGCTTGTCGTCAACCCCCAAGAGGGAGATCAGGGACTGGGCGCCCCAGAAGGCCCCGTCGATGTCATGACCCTGCACCACAGTGCCTTTGGCACCTATGGTCATGTCATAGCCTTCGGCCTGCTTGAGCTTGCTGCCGAGCTTGATGGTCACTGGGTAGCCGGTGTCGGAGAGGGTAACACCCAGCTTGGTCAGTTGAGCCTTCAGGGCCTCGGCGCGATCGCTTGGCAGGTCAAGGGCATTGAGCTTGATGGTGGAGAAGTCGACCTGGGGACCGGCCTTGACCACCTGCTTCATCGGGGTCGGCAGGATCTGGTCGTCAATCTTGCCGGCAGGCAGCAAGGTGCTGGTCTGGTTGGCGGCAAAACGGGTCTCGCTGTTCATCAGGATGTTGTTGTCATCCTTGGTACGCTTCCAGCCGTCGGCCGGCATCGGCTTCTCATAGGTGGTGGCATCGTCGATGTTGCTCATGCTGGCCAGCACTTTCGGCTCGGCCCCTTCGCTGGCGACGTACCAGTTCGGCATGATGTCAGATTCGAACAATACCCAGTACTCCACCACCAGGGGTACTTCGACCGTGGCGTCCTTGGCAAAGCCCTGGAACTTCTCGGTTGGCGTCAAACGATAGAGGTCGCCGGTCAGGTGGGTGATGGTGAACTGGTCGTTGTCCACCCGCTGGATGCGGCGGATGGAGGAGACATAGATGCTCCAGTCCTTGGAGGTGACGTCGGCACCGGTATTGGTCAGGTGCAGCTTGGCAACGCCGCAGCTCGCCCACTCGGAGCCCAGTGCCTGGCAATCGAGGCCGGCGCCGGCACCGTCGTTGGTGACGACTTCGTACTTGACGACCAGGTTGCTGGCGAGGGAATCGACCACGGCTTGCTTGGCGGCATCGGCTGCCTGTACCTGGGCGGCACAAACGGTAGACATGGCAATGGCTAACAGAGAATGTTTCAAGTTCATAACTGCTGCTCTCGTTTGAAGTAAAGGTTGGATTTTCTTGGCTTTTTTTATATGGGGCCCCTAAGCGGGGCCCTTAGTTATGTCAACAATGGACTTAGACTTGAGGTGAGCGGGTCGCTCGATTAACGCAGGGCTTTCATCTCACCGGCGATGATCTCGGCCAAGGGGCCCAGAATCACCTGCAGGTTCTGCTCACCGAGCTTGACCACACCGGCCGCGCCCAGGGCTTTGAGCTTGCGCTCGTCGACGATGCTGCGATCTTTCAGGGTCAGACGCAGACGGGTGATGCAGGCATCTATGGTCACCAGGTTGTCCTGGCCACCCAGCACTTCCAGATACTGGCGAGCCAGCTCGGTGCGGTCAGTGGTCTGGGCCTGTACCGGCACGGCTTCGTCATCTTCACGACCCGGGGTTTTCAGGTTGAACTTGACGATCACGGCACGGAAGATGGCGTAGTAGAGACCGAAGAACACCAGGCCTTGTACCAGCAGCATGTACCACTGGGTCGCCAGCGGGTTGCGCGATTGGATGAACATATCGACGAAACCGGCGCTGAAGCCGAAGCCTGAGATCCAGTGCATGCTGGCGGCGATGAACACGGACAGGCCGGTCAGCAGGGCGTGGATGACGTACAGTACCGGCGCCACGAACATGAAGGAGAACTCGAGCGGCTCGGTCACCCCGGTGAAGAAGGCGGCAAAGGCGGCTGCGATCATGATGGAGGCAACTTTCTCTTTGTTCTCTTTCTTCGCGCTGTGGTAGATGGCCAGTGCCGCACCCGGCAGACCGAACATCATGATGGGGAAGAAGCCAGCCTGGTACATGCCGGTCACGCCCACGACAGCCTTGCCGGCGTCGATGGAGGATTGGCCACCCAGGAAGTTCGGGATGTCGTTGATGCCGGCCACGTCGAACCAGAACACCGAGTTCAGGGCGTGGTGCAGACCGACCGGGATCAGCAGACGGTTGAAGAAGGCGTAGATGCCGGCACCGGTGGAGCCCATGCTGACGATGGATTCACCGAAGGAGACCAGGCCACCATAGATGATGGGCCAGACGGCCATCAGGATGAAGGAGACCACGATCATGACAACGGAGGTCACGATCGGCACCAGACGACGGCCGGAGAAGAAGGCCAGGGCCTTGTGCAGCTCGACGCCACTGAAGCGGTTGTACAGCTCGGCAGCGATGACACCGGTCAAGATACCGATGAACTGGTTCTCAATCTTGCCGAAGGCGGCAGGGACCTGGTCCAGCGGGATTTGCTGGATCTGAGAGACCGCACCCGGGCTCAGCAGGGTGGTGACCACCAGGTAACCGACCAGACCGGCCAGCGCGGCGGAACCGTCTTTATCCTTGGACATGCCATAGGCGACACCCACGGCAAACAGAATGGCCATCTTGTCGATGATGGCGGCACCCGCCTTGATCAGGAAGGCCGCCAGCGCGCTTTCGCCACCCCAGCCGTTCGGGTCAATCCAATAGCCAATCCCCATCAGGATCGCTGCGGCAGGCAATACCGCTACCGGCACCATCAGGGCACGGCCGATCTTTTGCAAATAACCGAGAATGTTCACGGTTCCTCTCCTTAGTTGATGTTTTTCTAGAAATTAAGTGCTTATCACGTTCGACGCATAAGCCATCAAGGCTTGATTGGCAGTCTATGTGTTTTATTTCGCTGCGCAAATTAATAAACCAGCTTTCGTGATCATTATCACTCAACAGAGATAAAGGTAGCGGATAGATGTGGCTTAGTTCGCAATCTTTATTTACGCTATAAAACAACTTGAATCCGTGTTTGGTCCCTTGCCGTCAATCCTGTGCGGCAACCGTACTGAGGTATAGAAAATGCGCCTGATCCCGTTGAAGTCTGCCAGCCAGGTGGGTCTCTGGTCTGCCCGTTACATCGTTGACCGCATCAATGCGTTCAAACCGACCGCCGACCGCCCCTTCGTACTGGGCCTGCCCACCGGTGGCACGCCGCTGACGACCTACAAGCGCCTGATCGAGCTGCACAAGGCCGGCGAGGTGAGCTTCCAGCACGTGGTGACCTTCAACATGGACGAGTACGTGGGGCTGCCCAAGGAGCACCCGGAGAGCTACCACAGCTTCATGTACAACAACTTCTTCAACCACGTGGACATTCGCCCGGAAAACATCAACATCCTCAACGGCAACGCCGAGGACCTGGTGGCCGAGTGCAAGCGCTACGAGGAGAAGATCAAGTCCTACGGCAGGATCAACCTCTTCATGGGCGGCGTCGGCAACGACGGGCACATCGCCTTCAACGAGCCGGCCTCTTCCCTGGCCTCCCGTACCCGGGTCAAGACCCTGACCGAGGATACCCGCATCGCCAACTCCCGCTTCTTCGGTGGCGACATGGAGCAGGTGCCCAAGCTGGCGCTGACCGTGGGCGTGGGCACCCTGATGGATGCCGAAGAGATCATGATCCTGGTGACCGGTCACGCCAAGGCCCTGGCCCTGCAGGCCGCGGTGGAAGGCTGCGTCAACCACATGTGGACCATCTCCACCCTGCAACTGCATCCCAAGGGCATGATGGTGTGCGACGAGCCCTCCACCATGGAGCTGAAGGTCAAGACGGTCCGTTACTTCCAGCAGCTGGAAGCCGCCAACATCGACCGTCTGTAAGGAGCCGTCATGTACGCACTGACTAATTGCACCCTCTATACCGGCAGCTGCGTGCTGACCGGCCACGGCGTACTGATCGAAGGCGACAGGATTGTCGCCATCTCCCACCTGGCCGAGCTGCCCGCCGGCATCGAGCAAATTGATCTCAAGGGCGCCAACCTCAGCGCCGGCTTCATCGACGTGCAGCTCAATGGCTGCGGCGGTGTCATGTTCAACGGTCATATCACCACCGAGACCCTGGCCACCATGCAGGCGGCCAACCTCAAGTCCGGTACCACCAGCTTCCTGCCGACCCTGATCACCAGTCCGGATGCGGACATGAAGCTGGCGGTAGCGGTGACCCGCGACTACATGGCCGCCCGTCCGAACGAGGTGCTGGGGGTCCATCTGGAAGGGCCCTACACCAACCTCAAGCGCAAGGGGATACACCCGGCCGAGCAGATCCGTCAGCCCGTCGACGAGATGATCGATTTCTTCTGCGCCAACGCAGACGCCATCGCCAAGATCACCCTGGCGCCGGAGCGCAACAAGCCGGAGCACATCCGCCGCCTGGTGGAAGCCGGCATCCTGGTCTCCGCCGGTCACACCGCTGCCAGCTATGACCAGGCCATGGCCGGGTTTGACAACGGCATGCGCTTTGCCACCCACCTCTACAACGCCATGACCCCGACCCTGAACGGTCGCGAGCCTGGGGTGGTGGGCGCCATCTACGATCGCAAGGATGTCTATGCCGGCATCATAGTCGACGGTCACCACGTGCACTGGGCCAACGTGCGCCTGGCACACAGGATCCTCGGCGAGAAACTGGTGCTGGTCACCGATGCCACCGCCGCGGCCGGGGCACCGGAAGGCTTTGAGCAGTTTGATTTTTGTGGCGCAACCGTCTATTTCCGCGATGGTCAGTGCGTCGATGAGAATGGTACACTCGGCGGCTCCGCCCTCACCATGATTGAAGGGGTGGAGAATCTGGTCAAACAGGTCGGATTACCGCTCGATGAAGCACTGAGAATGGCCACCCTTTACCCCGCTCGCGCCATTGGATGGGACTCACGTCTCGGTAGTATCCAGGTCGGAAAAATTGCCAACCTCACCGTCTTTGATCAGGCCTTCACGGTCTGCGGGACCGTGGTTAACGGACACTACACAACACAGTGACACTATGACTGGCGGACAAATAGCAAACGTAGATCTTATCAAGCAGGTGAACAGTGCCGTCGTCTATCGACTCATTGACCTGCAGGGGCCCATCTCGCGGGTCAAAATTGCCGAGTTGAGTCAGCTGGCCCCGGCCAGCGTGACCAAGATAACCCGGCAACTGATCGAGCATGGGCTGATCAGGGAGACGTCGCCCCAGGCGTCAACCGGCGGACGACGCGCCATCTCCCTGACCACCATCAAGCATCGCTTTCAGTTTGTCTCCGCCAAGCTTGGCCGCGGCTATCTGCAGCTCTCCCTGTATGATCTCGACGGCAAGGAGCTAGATCAGCACATCACCCAGGTGACCGAGATCGAGCAACAGCCCGTGGTCGACATGCTGCTGCGGGAGATTGGCGCCTTCATCGACGCCAATACCGAGCGCAGCCGCAACCTCATCAGCATCGCGCTGACCATGCCGGGCCTGGTCAATCCAGAATCCGGCATGGTCATCTATACCCCCACCTACCAGATCCGCAACCTGGGGCTCGCCAAGCTGCTGGAGCACCATTTCAACCTCCCCTGCTACGTGGGCAACGACACCCGTTCCCTGGCGCTCGCGGAGCACTTCTTCGGCGAGTCCCGCGACTGCATGGACTCCATCCTGGTGAGCGTGCACCAGGGCACCGGCTCCGGCATCATCACCAAGGGGCAGGTGTTCCTCGGTCATAACCGCAACGTCGGCGAGATCGGTCACATCCAGGTCGAGCCCCTCGGCAAGCGCTGCCACTGCGGCAACTTCGGCTGCCTCGAGACCATCGCCTCCAACGAGGCCATCGTCGACAAGGTGAAGGAGCTCATCAGCCGCGGCCACCTGAGCTCGCTGCAGGAGAAGCACATCACCATCCAGGAGGTGTGCAAGGCCGCGGTGGCGGGGGATGAACTGGCCCGCAGCGTGATCGAGAACGTGGGGGAACATCTGGGCCGGGCCATCGCCATCACGGTCAACCTGTTCAACCCCCAGAAGGTGCTGATCGCCGGCGAAATCACCGCCGCCGAGGAGATCCTGATCCCGGCCATCCGTCGCTGCGTCGAGCACCAGTCCCTGCCAAGCTTCCACCGTGGCCTGCCCATCGTGAAGGCGCGCTTCCAGAACCAGCCCACCATAGGGGGTTTCGCCCTGGTGAAGCGCTCCCTGCTGGAAGGGGATCTGTTGCAGATCATCATGGAGCAGAAGTAAGGCCGCGCCTTGCATCAATAAAAAACGGCAGCCAGTGGCTGCCGTTTTTTATGGTCGGCTTTCGCCGGTTTACCCCGCCCTACAGGGTTTGAACAGAGCCCAGGTTCGATTAGCCGCGTAGCGGCGTAATCGGACGCGGTGACGGAAGGTCTTTTGCTCTCAACTCTCCCGATAGGCAAACGGCAGCCAGTGGCTGCCGTTTTTTATGGTCGGCTTTCGCCGGTTCACCCCGCCCTACAAGGCTTGAACAGAGCGTAGGTTCGATTAGCCCCGTAGCGGCGTAATCGGACGCGGTGGTTCACCCCGCCCTACACGGCTTGAACAGATCAAGCGCACCGTCATAGACCTGGGTCTGCACGTCCATGATACCCAGCATCGAGTGGAACAGGTTGTCGTGGGAGAAGCGCTTGCTGTCCGCCTCCTGGCGCAGGCAATCCTGATTGAGCCCGCGATCCCGCTGCAGCTGGGGAGAGAACCAGGTCAGCAAGGGCACCCGGGTCTGATCGTCCGGGGCGAACTTGTAGGGAGTGCCGTGCAGGTAGAGCCCCAGCGCGCCGAGAGATTCCCCGTGATCCGACAGGTAGACCAGCCCCACGTTGTACTGGCTCTCCAGGGTCTTGAGCTTGGCGATGAGTTGGGACAGCACCTTGTCGGTATAGCGGATGGTGTTGTCATAGGTGTTGACCAGCTCCTCGTTGCTGCAGTTCTCGATGTCGCTGCGCGGGCAATCCGGCAGGAAGACGCGATCGGCGGCCGGGTAGCGGCGATAGTAGGTCGGGCCATGGCTGCCCATCAGGTGGAAGGCCACCAGCTTGCTGCCCTGCCTGCCCTTCATCCCGGCGATCTGCCGATCCAGCCCCTGCAGCAAGACCTCGTCATAGCAGGAATCCCCTTCACAGTATTCGGGGAAGGCCTTGGGTTCGATCTCCAGGGTGGGCACGTGATTGCATACCCCCTTGCAGCCACCATCGTTCTCCTTCCACAGCACGGAGACACCGGCGTGCTGCAGCACGTCCAGCAGGCCGTCCCTGGACTTGGCCAGGGTCTCGTCATAACCACGGCGCGTGAGGTTGGAGAACATGCAGGGCACCGAGACCGCGGTGGCGGTGCCACAGGAGCGCACATCCCTGAAGGAGACCAGATCCGGCTCCTTCATGGTGAAACCGTTGGTCTGCTTCTGGTAACCGTTGAGGGAGTAGTTCTGGCTGCGGGCCGTCTCCCCCACCACCAGGAACATCAGGGTCGGCTTGTCGCTCCTGGCGACCACCCTGGCATCTGTGCCTATCGGCTCATAAGGGACAGGGGTGGCGAAGAGAATATCCCGGGCGTAGCGATAGAGGCCGCGCACGTAGTTGGAGGGGACTATCTCTTTGACGATGGTGTGGTTGTTGCGCCCGACCGAGGCGTAGTCCTGGTAATAGAGGGCGGCGACGCCGACCAGGAACAGCAGGGAGAGGGCGATACCCGCCAGACGCTGGGCCAGCCCCTTGTACCAGGGAGTTGGGTATTCGATCTTCAGCCACAAGAGGGCAAGCACCGGCAGCACGGCGGTCAGCAGGAACCAGAGCACCACTGAACCATTGAGGTAGGAGCTCGCCTCCCCGCTGTTGGTCTCGAGTATGTTCTGCACCATGCCCACATCGAAGATGATGCCGTATTTGAGCATGGCGTAGCTGACCAGGGAGGCGGTGACGATCAGGAAGGTGAAGAAGGGCTTGAGCAGATAGCGGAAGGTGAACGGCAGGAAAACCGCATTGAGGGCGGCAATCAGCACCAGGGGGATGGAGAGGGCAAACCCCGCCTTGACGTGCTCGAGGGCGCTGAGAATACGGTAAAAGTGCAGGAAAATGGGCCAGTTGAACACCAGTGCAAACAGCAGCACCAGCAACAGGTTGACCTTCATCACTCCCAGGGTGAGACGCATAACGATACTCCGACAAGCCAGTGTTCTGGAGACCCTGCATGGGGGCTCCGTTGTGGGCATCCCTGTCACCCGTCTCTCTTCCCGAGCAGACAACGCGGTGATGGGCACAGCGGCCCGGATGCAAGGAGAGAGTAGGAAGGCAAACTTAAGCGGGCATTAAGGGAGGCACAGCGAAGAAAATGGCGCTAGAGAAGAGTCAAAGATATAAAAAAACGGCAGCCTTAGGCTGCCGTCTGGTCGGAGGTGACACCCTTGTGGTGCCTCCTGCCGCTAGTGTCTATTTCTGATGGCGATCAGAGCAGCGCAGCCACTTCGTCAGAGATGGAGCCGTTGTGGTAGACCTCCTGCACGTCGTCCAGATCTTCCAGCATGTCGATGAGACGCATCAGCTTGGGGGCGGTGTCGGCGTCCAGCTCGGCTTCGGTGGAAGCTATCATGGTCACTTCGGCGCTCTGGGGCTTGAAGCCGGCGGCTTCCAGGCCATCGAGCACTGTGCCGAAATCGTTCGGGGTGGTGTAGACCTCGATGGAGCCATCCTCTTCGGTGACAACATCATCGGCGCCCGCTTCCAGGGCCGCGTCCATCAGGGCATCTTCGTCCACGCCCACGAAGGTCAGCAGACCCTTCTTGCTGAACAGGTAGGCCACCGAGCCGTCGGTGCCCAGGTTGCCGCCACACTTGCTGAAGGCATGACGCACTTCCGCCACTGTGCGGTTACGGTTGTCGGTCAGGCACTCCACCATGACGGCGGAGCCCGCCGGGCCGTAACCTTCGTAGACGATGGTCTCGAGCTGCTCGCCATCGCCACCACCGGCGCCACGCTGGATGGCACGGTTGATGGTGTCACGGGTCATGTTGCCGGTCAGGGCAGCCGCTACCGCCGCGCGCAGGCGCGGGTTGTTGGCGGGATCCGCATCACCGAGGCGAGCCGAGGTGGTGATTTCGCGGATCAGCTTGGTGAAGATCTTGCCACGCTTGGCGTCTTGCGCCGCCTTGCGGTGTTTGATGTTGGCCCATTTGCTGTGACCTGCCATATAAACTCTCCGTTATAATGTGAAATCAATGGGATACGGGTCGCATGGCGACCCGTTCTTCAATCTTCTCAGGCGTCAGCCTTGGCATCGGCCTTGGCAACGGTGGCGATGGCCAGCTCGGTCAGCTGGGCCTGGTTGGCGAAGCTGGGAGCATCCGTCATCAGGCAGGCCGCTGCCGTGGTTTTCGGGAAGGCGATCACGTCCCGGATGTTGTCGGTACCGGTCAGCAGCATGCTGAGGCGGTCCAGACCGAAGGCCAGACCGGCGTGGGGCGGGGTACCGTACTTCAGGGCATCCAGCAGGAAGCCGAACTTCAGGCGCTGCTCGTCCGGGGTGATCCCCAGGATGTCGAACACGGTGGACTGCATCTCGCTGTTGTGGATACGCACAGAGCCGCCACCCACTTCGTAGCCGTTGATCACCATGTCGTAGGCGTTGGCATAGGCACCCAGGGGGTTGGCCTTGAGCTCGTCCGGGCCCAGGTTGCTCGGGGCGGTGAAGGGGTGGTGCATGGCAGCCAGGCCACCTTCGCCATCTTCCTCGAACATGGGGAAGTCGATGACCCACAGCGGCTTCCAGACGTTCTCCACCAGACCCAGATCGCGGCCCACCTTCAGGCGCAGGGCGCCCATGGCGTCGCACACCACCTTCTTGGAGTCGGCGCCGAAGAAGAGGATGTCGCCGTCGGCGGCGCCGGTACGGGCCAGGATCTCGCGCACTATCTCGTCGGTGAGGAACTTGGCCACCGGAGACTGCACGCCCTCTATGCCATTAGCGGCTTCGTTGACCTTCATCCAGGCCAGGCCCTTGGCACCATAGATGCCGACGAACTTGGTGTACTCGTCGATCTGCTTGCGGGACAGCTCGGCGCCGCCCGGGACTTTCAGGGCTGCCACGCGGCCTTTCGGATCGTTGGCGGGGCCGGCGAACACGGCGAACTCCACTGCGGTCAGCAGGTCGGCCACATCCACCAGCTCCATCGGCAGGCGCAGGTCCGGCTTGTCGGAGCCGAAGCGGCGCATGGCCTCATCGAAGGTCATGATGGGGAAGTCACCGAGATCCACGTTCAGGATGTGCAGCCAGAGCTTGCGGATCATCTCTTCCATGATTTCACGCACCTGGGGCGCGGTCATGAAGGAGGTCTCCACGTCGATCTGGGTGAATTCCGGCTGGCGGTCGGCACGCAGGTCTTCATCGCGGAAGCACTTGACGATCTGGTAGTAGCGATCGAAGCCGGACATCATCAGCAACTGCTTGAACAGCTGCGGGGACTGCGGCAGGGCGTAGAACTTGCCCTTGTGCACCCGGCTCGGCACCAGGTAGTCACGGGCCCCTTCCGGGGTCGCCTTGGTCAGCATGGGGGTCTCGATGTCGAGGAAGCCCTGCTCGTCCATGAAGCGGCGCACGAAGGCGCTGGCCTTGGCACGGGTCTTCAGGTACCTGGCCATCTCGGGGCGACGCAGGTCCAGGTAGCGATACTTGAGGCTGATCTCTTCGCTGTTGACCTGGTTGAAGTCAAGGGGCAGCGGCTCGGCACGGTTGATGATGGTGAGCTCGTGGGCGAACACCTCGATGGCGCCGGTGGCCATGTCGCTGTTGCGCTGGGAGTCCGGACGGGTACGCACCACGCCGGTCACCTGGATGCAGAACTCGCCGCGCAACTCGGAGGCCAGGGCGAAGGCGTCCGGCTTGTCCGGGTCGAAGAAGACTTGCACGATCCCTTCCCGGTCGCGCATGTCGATAAAGATGAGGCCGCCGAGATCACGACGACGGTGGACCCAACCGCACAATGTAATGGTCTGCCCGGCATGGGCCTCATTGACCTGTCCGCAATAGATAGAGCGCATGGACTTCTTCCTTCGAAATGGTAGAGAGACGGTTCACCTTGGGTCGCCGGGCACGACTGGCAAGCACCGTCTGTCTCACAGCTGGCCAGATCCTGGTTCTTACCCGGTTTGAAATCAGTCTCATATCATCCGGCTCCCCGAGCCGGATACTTGCCGCCAATGCCGGCTCGCGCCGAGTGCCCCGTCGAGGGGTCGATGCGCGAGGCGAGAACATCGGCAAGCGTCGTTGTCTGGCAACCTTGTGACTTAGATCATCGCCACCTTAGGCGCACAACCCCGTGAGTCACAACGATTTGGCAAACAAAAGGGCTGGCATTATAGAGGAAAACCCCCATTTGGGTAAAATGGCCCGCAGCCTCCTTTGCCCTGTTTTTTGTTGTCCTGGCGCAAAAAGGGGAGCAAAACAGCATAAATCCGCAGACAGGAACCGACATGAGCCTCTATTTGGGTCTGCCCCAGTGGTCACACCCGGCCTGGCCCGGCCAGTTGCTGGGGGTGGGTGCCAGGCCCGCCGAGCACCTCGCCCACTATGCCCGGGTGTTCAATACCGTGGAGGGCAACACCACCTTCTACGCCTCCCCCACCCCGGACACGGTGCGCCGCTGGGCCGATGCGGTGCCGCCCCAGTTCCGTTTCAGCTTCAAGTTTCCGAAAGAGATCAGCCACCAGAGCGATCTGGTGAGCGCCGGCAAGCAGGTGGCGGCCTTCATCGCCCTGCTGGCGCCCCTGCACGGGCAACTGGGGCTGCTCAAGCTGCAACTGCCCGCCCGCTTCGGCCCCGCCGGTCTGCCGCGCCTCGCCGCCTTCTTCGAGAGCCTGCCGCCGGATTTCACCTATGCCCTCGAGGTGCGCCACCCTGACTTCTTCGCCAAGGGGGAGGCGGAGCGGGCCCTGAACCGCCTGCTGATGGACAGGGGCATCAACCGCATCATGCTCGACAGCCGGCCGCTCTTCTCGGTGCCCGCCACCACGGCCGCCATGATCGATGCCCAGGGCAAGAAGCCGAGGCTCCCGGTGCACCTGCTCGCCACCGCCAACAGCCCAGTGGTGCGCCTCATCGGCCTTCCTCAAATCGAGGACAATTACCCATTTTTGCCATCCTGGTTGCCCCGTTGGAAACAATGGCTGGCAGAGGGGAAGGATCTCTACCTCTTTATCCATACCGCCGACAACGCCCGGGCCCCCGAACTGGCCCGTCAGGTCAGTCGGCTGCTCGGTCAGGAGATGGCCCCCTGGCCGGGGGAAAACGATCGCGCGCGCCAGGGCGTGCTGCCCTTTTAGCCACTCCCTTCCCCGCCCCTGTTTCACCGCTAAAAAAAGCCGTTTTTTTGTGGCCCCACTGGGTTCGGCGTCAAGACAAACGCCCGCCTTTCCTCTACACTACCGCCCCAAGCAAGGACCCGGACGCCCGCCATGGCACAGTGTTGCAGGCGACCGTCCGGCTCCCGGGAAAGGGCTCTGACCGCTGTCCATGGCAACACCTGCCGCAGACGGCTCATCCCCATAAAGGACCAGGATGATGATCCATTGCGAACAGGGCGGGCCCGAAGGATCACAAGGCCAGCCACCCCGTTCGTAAACCGGTGACGACCCGGACGGGCGTCACCCAACGACTCCATTGAACACACAGTCGGTTCGCGCACCGGCTGTCAGGTTGCGCCAGCATGCACGATCAGATTTTTGCCGCCCCCATCGCCCAATTGGGGGATTTTTGCTTTGACGAACAGGTCGTCGATGTCTTCCCCGACATGATCCAGCGCTCTGTGCCGGGTTACAGCAACATCATCTCCGCCATCGGCATGATGGCCGCCCGCTACGCCCAGCCCGAGAGCCGGCTCTATGACCTCGGCTGTTCGCTGGGCGCCGCCACCCAGGCGATGCGCCGTCATGTCAACCAGCCGGGCTGCCAGATCACGGCGGTGGATCTCTCCCATCCGATGATAGAGCGCGCCCGCGCCCACCTCTCCGGCTTCAAATCCGAGGTGCCGGTAGAGCTGGTGGAGGCGGACATCTGCGACGTCGAAATCGAGAACGCCTCCGTGGTGGTGCTCAACTTCACCTTGCAGTTCGTCGAACCCGAGAAGCGCGCCGCCCTCATCGCGCGCATCCATGACGGTCTGCGCCCCGGCGGGATCCTCATCCTGAGCGAGAAGTTCCGCTTCGAGGACGAGCAGGTCAACGCGCTGCTCATCGACTTGCACCTCGATTTCAAGCGGGCCAACGGCTACAGCGAGCTGGAGATAAGCCAGAAGCGCACGGCGCTGGAGAACGTGATGCGCACCGACAGCCTGGAGATCCACCGTGCCCGCCTGCGGGACGCCGGTTTCACCCATCAGGATCTCTGGTTCCAGTGCTTCAACTTCGGCTCCATGATTGCCATCAAATCAAGCGACGCCCAGCCATGATCGATTTCGCCAACTTTTATCAACTGATCGCCAAGAACCGGCTGAGCCACTGGCTGCACACCCTGCCCGCCCAGTTGCACGCCTGGCAGCACGACAACCTGCACGGCGATCTGCCGCGCTGGAACCGGGCCCTCAACAAGCTGCCGCAGGTGGCCCCCGGCAACGTCGAGCTGAAAAACCGGGTCGAGGTAGGCAGCCTTGAGAGCATGAACGAGGGGGAGCGCAAGAAGACCGAGAGCCTGCTGCGCCAGTTCATGCCCTGGCGCAAGGGCCCCTTCCATGTGCACGGCATCCACATCGACACTGAGTGGCGCTCCGACTGGAAGTGGGATCGGGTGCTGCCCCATATCAGCCCGCTCGCAGGGCGTTACGTGCTGGACGTGGGCTGCGGCAGCGGCTACCACCTCTGGCGCATGGTGGGGGAAGGGGCCAAGCTTGCGGTCGGCATAGACCCGAGCCCGCTCTTCCTCTGCCAGTTCGAGGCCATTCGCCACTTCGCCGGCAACGATCAGCGCGCCCACCTGCTGCCGCTCGGCATCCAGGAGCTCCCTGAGCTGCGGGCCTTTGACACCGTCTTCTCCATGGGGGTGCTCTATCATCGCAAGTCCCCCATCGAGCACATCGAACAGCTGCGCAACCAGCTCAAAGACGATGGGGAGCTGGTGCTGGAGACGCTAGTGATCGACGGCGGTGTCAACGACGTGCTGGTGCCCACCGATCGTTACGGCAAGATGCGCAACGTCTGGTTCATCCCCTCGAGCGCGGCCCTCAAGCTGTGGGTCGAGCGCTGCGGGTTCAGGGACGTGCGGATAGTGGACGAGAATATGACCAGCACCGACGAACAGCGTCGTACCGACTGGATGATTAACGAGTCCCTGAGTGACTATCTGGATCCCACCGATCCCGCACTCACGGTCGAAGGATACCCGGCACCCAAGCGTGCCGTACTGATCGCCAGAAAGGCCAAAGACTAGCCGATGGCGGCTGTGGAAGTTACACTGACCCAATTCCAGGAAGCACAGTTAAATGAATGACATGAAAAGCAAATTAAAAGGAATGACCCTGCTCTCCCTGCTCAGTCTCGGCGGGTGTGTCAGTATGGAAAAAGCGCCCCCTGTCCCGACCCTGACGCTGGCGGAGCTGCGCAACGAGATCTCGTTGAGCGAGCAACGCCTGCAAACATCCATGGAACAGCAACAGAAGCAGTATGTGCAGCAACAGCACCTGCTGGTTCAGCTCAACACCGATGTCACCAACATGAAAGAGTCCGTGAAGAAAGTCGACAGCAAGCTGGCTACCCTGCCACCCGAGCCCCCCAAACCCATGGCCATTCCCACCGAGAAGTGCCCGGCTCCGAGCCAGGGCCACACGGTCGACGGCAAGCTGCTGGTGGGTGAAGCGGAGTGGATCTGGGTAGACGCCGCCAACGATGCCTTCCAGGCACGGGTCGATACCGGCGCCACCACCTCCTCCATCAGCGCCCAGGAGATCACCATCTTCGAGCGCAACGGCAAGAACTGGGTGCGCTTCTTCCTGAGCCACCAGGAGATGGACGACAAGATCCAGATCGAGGCACCCCTGGTGCGTCACGTGCGGGTGCGTCAGGCTTCTGCCGACGATCTCGATCGTCGTCCCGTGGTGCGCCTCACAGTGCGCATCGGCGACATGACGGAGAAGGCCGAATTTACCCTGAAGGATCGCAGCGACATGACCTTCCCCGTGCTGCTGGGCCGTGAATTCTTGAAAGACATCGCCGTGGTCGACGTGGCCCGCGAGTATATCCAACCAAAACCCAAGCTCAAGGATGTAAAATAATCCATGGTTTCCCGTAAGCCGTTCTATCTGCTGGTCGCCCTGCTGTTCATTGTCGGCCTGGGAATGACGTTTTATCACCATGTCGCCCTGGACGTGCCCCTCACGCCCGGTGAAAAACGTCAGATCTGGTCTATCGAAGCCAAGCTCGAGTTCGAGGCCACCGGCGAGCCGGTGATCGCCTCCCTGGCCATTCCGGGCACCCAGCCCGGCTTCACCCTGATGAACGAGAATGCCGCGAGCCCGGGCTACGGCCTGTCGTTCGTGGAAAAAGACGGGGATGCCCGCGCCGAGTGGTCCATTCGCAGCGCCTCCGGCCGCCAGGAGCTCTACTACCGGGTCGACATGATGGCGGATGCCCATGCCAAGCCCGCCGCCAACCCCCTGCCGCCCGCCATCGAGAAGCAGATCGAGAGTGAGCCCTACGCCACCGCGATGAAGCAGATCCTCGAGCGCGCCCAGGAGCGTTCCGCCGACGGCTACACCCTGACCCGCGAGATCATCAAGGAGATCGAGAAGCAGGAACAGAACGCCGAGCTGCTCAAATCCCACAAGAGCCGCGCCAGCCTGATCGCCGAGCTGCTCAACAACGCCGAGGTGCCGGCACGGGTGGTGCACGCCCTGAGCCTGGAAGACGGTCGCCGTCGTCAAGAGCTGGTGGACTACCTGCAGGTGTTCAACAGCCCGACCGACTACAAGCTGTTCAACCCGCAAACCGGCGAACAGGGACAACCGGGCAACCTGCTGCTGTGGGAATACAACTCCGGCGCCCTCCTGGACGTCACCGGCGGTCACAACTCCCGCGTCACCTTCTCGATGATCGAGCAGGAGCAACCGGTCAACGTGGCCCTGGCGCAGAAGTTCGAGAAGTCCGAGATGATGAACTTCTCCATCCACAGCCTGCCGCTGGAAGAGCAGGCCCTGTTCAAGGGTCTGCTGCTGATCCCCATCGGCGTGCTCATGGTGGTCTTCCTGCGGGTCATCGTCGGTATCAAGACCTCGGGCACCTTCATGCCGGTGCTGATCGCGGTCGCCTTCATCCAGACCTCGCTGGTCACCGGTCTCATCGGCTTCCTGCTGATCGTCGGCACCGGCCTGGTGATCCGCTCCTACCTCTCAAGGCTCAACCTGCTGCTGGTGGCGCGAATATCGGCGATCATCATCATGGTGATCTCGATGATCGGCATCTTCTCCGCCTTTGCCTTCAAGCTGGGGCTGACCGACGGCATGAAGATCACCTTCTTCCCGATGATCATCCTCTCCTGGACCATTGAGCGGATGTCCATCCTGTGGGAAGAAGAGGGTCCGAAAGAGGTGGTACGCCAGGGTGGCGGCTCCCTGCTGGTGGCGGTCATCGCCTACCTGGCCATGGACAACGAGCTCATTCGTCACCTCACCTTCAACTTCCTCGGCCTGCAACTGGTGCTGATGGCGACCGTGCTGGTGATGGGCAACTACACCGGCTACAAGCTGAGCGAGCTCAAGCGCTTCAAGCCGCTGGTGGACGAGATGAAGTCCGGTGCCACCCCGGGTAAGGACAAGTAACAGATGTGGTTCTGGCAGAAATACACCAGCCCGTGGAGCCTGTCGCAAGCAGGCATCCTCGGCATGAACAAACGCAACCACTCCTACATCAGCCGCTACAACCCGCGTCGTCTCTACCCGCTGGTGGATGACAAGCTCAAGACCAAGCGCATCGCGCTGGACGCGGGGGTGACGGTGCCTGAACTCATCGGCACCATTCGCGAGCAGCACGACGTGACCCGCATCACCGAGCTGGTGAAGGATTGGCCGGGCTTCTGCATCAAGCCGGCCCGCGGCTCCGGCGGCAAGGGGATCCTGGTGATCCTGCGCCAGGAAGAGGGCAGCTTCTACAAGCCCAACGGCAGCGCCTGCAACGGCCAGGATCTGGAGCGCCATGTCTCCAACATACTGGCGGGCCTCTATTCCCTGGGCGGCAAGCCCGACGTGGCGCTGGTGGAAGGCCTCATCAACTTCGATGACGTGTTCGACGGCTACTCCTTCGAAGGGGTCCCCGATGCCCGGGTGATCATCTTCAAGGGCTTCCCCGTGATGGCCATGATGCGCCTCTCCACCTCAGCCTCGGACGGCAAGGCGAACCTGCACCAGGGCGCCGTGGGGGTGGGCCTGTGCCTGCGCACCGGTCGCGCCCTGCGGGCGGTGCAATTTGGCAACCCCCTGCGCCACCACCCGGACACCGGCCTGGATCTCTACGATCTCAAGGTGCCCCACTGGGATACCCTGCTGACGCTCGCGGCCTCCTGCTACGAGATGTCGGGGCTTGGCTACATCGGGACCGACATGGTGCTGGACAAGTTCCGCGGCCCCATGCTGCTGGAGCTCAACGCCCGTCCCGGCCTCGCCATCCAGATCGCCAACGGTCGCGGCCTGGTGCCCAACCTCAAGACCATAGAGAAGCTGGGTCAGGTCAAGATGAACGTGGAGCAGCGGGTCAACTTCGCCAAGGATCACTTCGGTATCTTCGACGAATAGCCTGCCTCGCACCTGCAAAAACGCGCCAACAGGCGCGTTTTTTTATGGCCGGCCATGGGCGGCACCGCAAGACGCCGGGGAAGGCCGATCCCCGTCACATCCCATGGCAACCCCCCTTCAACGGGCTGGCACAAGGAGATAAGCTCCCATGGCAGTAGTTGCCGCGACGGGCATGGACTGGCGGGCTTACCCCCATTCGCTGGCCCCGCGATGCACGGACCCTGCCAGGAGGGCGCCTAATCTCGGCGACAAAGCAGTCTCTCGATGGTAGATTAATCAAATCAAATAGATAGCATCGATCGGGTTTCCCCTATGCAACGTTGGCCCAGCCTGAAACAGCTGCAGTATCTGGTCGCTCTGGACGAGCACAAGAATTTCAATCGCGCCGCCAAGGCCTGTCATGTCAGCCAGTCCACCCTGAGTACCGGGATCCAGACCCTGGAGGACATGATGAACCTGCAACTGGTGGAGCGTGACCACAAGAGCTTCATCATGACGCCGGTCGGCATGGAAATAGTGGCGCGGGCGCGCAACCTGCTCTCCGACGCCCGGGATCTGATGGAGCTCGGCCAGCAGCAGGGGGGCGTCATGCACGGCACCGTCCGCCTGGGTTGCATCCCCACCATAGCCCCCTTCCTGCTGAGCAAGCTGCTGCAGCGGTGCGGCAAGGCCTATCCGGAGCTGGAGCTGCTGCTGCGGGAAGACACCACCACCAACCTGCTCAAGCAGCTGGAGCAGGGCCAGCTCGACCTGCTGATCCTGGCCCTGCCGGTGGAGATAGGGGGCTTTCACAGCAAGACGGTGGGGCAAGATCCCTTCCACATGGTGATGCCCTCTCACATGGCGGCGGGTCTGCACATGCCGTTCGATTACAAGGAGCTGCCCAACCAGAGCATCTTCCTGCTGGAGCGGGAGCACTGCCTGACCGAGCACGCGGTGAGCGCCTGCCGGCTGAGGGACAAGAGCAAGATCAACCCCTTCGCCGCCACCAGTCTGCACACCCTGGTGCAGATGGTGGGCGCGGGCCTTGGCACCACCTTCCTGCCCCAGATGGCCATAGATGCGGGCATCCTCGACAACTCGGATCTGGTGGCCATCCCCCTGCCCGGGGAGAAGCCCTATCGGGAGATAGGCCTGGTGTGGCGCCCCAGCACCACCCGGGTGCAGACCTTCTACAAGATTGCCGAGCTGCTCACGCCGCTGATAACTCCCAAGGCGGCGGAGTGACGACTGGCTTGCCGGGGGCTGGTCTTCCGCCCTTGGCAAGCATTTATGCTATCGCTGTTCAGCTTCCAGGCAGGAACATCGTCTATGATGAATCCCGTGCCCTATCAAGGAGTTGAGATGTTTCGCACCCTGCTGCCGCCCCTGCTGGCCCTGCTTGTCGTCGCCTGCTCCAGTACTCCGGAGCCGCCACCGCCTGCCCGCCAGGCCAGTGCCTTCGACGGCTTCTATCAGCAGTGGCGCGGCGTCCCCTACCGCATGGGCGGCACCGGTCGCGCCGGCCTCGACTGCTCCGCCTTCACCCAGCTTGCCTACCAGCAGGTGCTGGGCTTCACCCTGCCCCGCACCACGGAATCCCAGGCCAGCCTCGGCAGGCCGGTGGACAGATACCGGCTGCAGCACGGGGATCTGGTGTTCTTCAAGACCGGCTGGCAGCAGTACCACGTCGGCGTCTATACCGGCGCCGGGGAGTTCATTCACGCCTCCACCAGCAAGGGGGTGATCCGCTCGCGCCTCGACAACGTCTACTGGAACAGCCGCTACTGGCAGGCTCGCCGCCTGACTCAGTAGCCGCCACCAACGAACCGAAAAGAAGAAGGCCCCGAGGGGCCTTCTTCTTTTGTGCCGCGCAGAGGCTCAGTGCTTGCGGTGCCAGCGGGGCGAGGTAGCCCGCTCCCCCCAGGGGGTGACGCAGGGCAGCAGGGCTCCCTCGATCAGCCGCTCGCTGGCTGCCAGCGCCTCGGCAATCTTCTCGTGGAGCAGGCGCAGCAGGTTCTTCTCCTGCTCCGCCAGGGAGTGGCCCGCGGCGAAATACTCCCGCTGATGTTGCAGCGCCAGCTTCTGGGCAAATTCATAGGTGTTGAAACTGTCCGGCATCCGCTCGATCACATCGTCCAGCCGGGCCAGCAGGCTGTGCAATTCCCTGGTCATGTGCTGCTCTCCATTTGAGTTGATGAGCAAAAACTACCCCTTATTGGATAATTCACCAATCGAGATCCCCCAAAACTGTGGGGCCGAGCACAGTTCCGGCGGACAGGACCCCCCAGCCGCCCTCGCTCCGGCACGCCCCTGTTTACAAGCTGGCAACAAGGCGCTAGGCTTGGACCGACTAATCAGTCGGTCAGTTTTTGTGCGGAGCAAACCATGGAAGCCATACGAACAGAGTCCCCAGACAAGTTCTCCCTGCCCGAGCAGTTGCACCGCCTCAAGCAGGCCTGCCAGGCCCATCCCATGCCGAGCTTGGCACAGCGCCGCAACCGGCTGATCGCACTCAAGGGGGCCCTGCTCGCCCACAAGCAACCCCTGTGCGACGCCCTGGCCCTGGACTACGGCCAGCGCAGCGACTACGACTCCCTGGTCGCCGACATCCTGCCCTGCGTCATGCAGATCAACTACAGCCTGAAACGGCTCAAGGGGTGGATGAGGCCGGCGCGGCGCCACCCCGGCCTGCTGCTGGCCCCCGCCAGGGTCGAGGTGCACTATCAGCCGCTGGGCGTCATCGGCATCATGGTGCCCTGGAACTTCCCTGTGATGCTGAGCCTGGGGCCCCTCATCGGCGCCATCGCCGCTGGCAACCGCGCCATGATCAAGCTCTCCGAGTTCACCCCTCGCACCAACGCCGTGCTGCGCACCCTGCTGGCCCAGGTGTTTGACGACGACGAGGTGGTGGTCATCGAGGGGGACGCGGGACTCGCGGCCGCCTTCAGCACCCTCCCCTTCGATCATCTGCTGTTCACCGGATCCACTGCGGTGGGCAGGCGGGTGATGGCCGCCGCCGCCCCCCAGCTCACGCCGCTGACCCTGGAGCTCGGTGGCAAGAGCCCCTGCCTCATCGCCCCCGACATGCCCCTGGCCCTGGCGGTGGCGCGGATGATCTTCGGCAAGAGCCTCAACGCTGGCCAGATCTGCGTGGCCCCGGACTATGTGCTGCTGCCGCGAGGGCAGGAGCAGCCCTTTATCGAGGCCTATCAGGCGCACTTTCGCCGCCTCTATCCCAAGGGGCTGGATAGCCCGGATTATGGCTCCATCATCAACGGGACCCAGTATGAGCGGCTCACCGCCTGGCTGGCGGAGGCGAAACAGGCGGGTGCCGAGGTGCACCCTTGCGCCTCGCCGGCCCGGGATGACGGCACCCGCCGCCTGGTGCCCCACCTGCTGACCGAGGTGCCCGGCCACTGCCAGCTGATGCAGCAGGAGATCTTCGGTCCCCTGCTGCCCCTGGTGCCCTATGACAGCATCGAGGAGGCCATTGCCTATGTGGCGGCCCGGCCACGCCCGCTGGCGCTCTATCTGATGAGCCTGGATCCGGCGCTGCAGCACCGCCTCATCCGGGAGACCCACGCCGGTGGCATGGCCATCAACGAGTGCCTGTTCCAGGTGGCGGCGGACGACGCCCCCTTCGGCGGCATAGGTCCCTCCGGCATGGGTCACTACCACGGCCACGAGGGCTTTCTCACCTTCTCCAAGGCGAAAACCGTGCTGCGCCGCGGCCGTTTCAGCGCCGGGACCCTGATCCATCCCCCTTATCGGCGCTGGTACCAGAAGCTGATGATGGCCCTGTTCCTGCGCTAGGAGGCAGCATGAGCGATCCCATGACAGACAAACGCCGCCAGATCCTGGATGCCGCCCTTGCCCTGTGCGCCGAGGATGGCCTGCAGGGGGCCGCCACCGCCCGCATCGCCCGGGCGGCCGGGGTGGCCAACGGCACCCTGTTCCACCACTTTCCCAGCAAGGAGCTGCTGATCCAGCAGCTCTACCAGGACGTCAAGCTGCGCCTTGGCGCCGCCATCAGCGAGGCGGATCCGGCCCTGCCCCTCAGGGAGCAGGCGCGCCACTACTGGTGTCAGGCGATGAGCTGGATGCAGGCCCATCCCCACGAGCTCAAGTTCGTGCTGGGCTTCTTCCACTCCCCCCTGCTGGCCAGATCCCTGCGCAGCCAGATCCTGGGGGAGACACTGCGCTTCCTGCCGCGCCTGCTCGCCCGGGGTCAGGCCAGCGGCGAGCTGATGCAGGCGCCCCCCGTCCTGATGCTGGAGGTGTGCCAGAGCCAGTTCCTGGCCTGCGCCTCCCTCTTTGTCGACCAGCCCGAGCTCGGGGAGGATCCCCACTGGCAGGCCAGCGCCTTCGCCCTCTTCTGGTCCGCCATCGCAGGAGGCCTTGATGACGCTTGATCCTTGGCTTGCCACCGGCAGGCGCCTCTGGATAGGGGGCCTGCTCTGGGTCATCGGCCGCACCCTGTGCCGCGCCGCCCGGGTCGACGAGGCGGTGCGCCGCGAGCTCGCCCCCCTGCCGGAGGGGCTCTGCATCCGGCTGGAGGTGAGCGGCATAAAACGGGGGCTGACCCTGCACAAGAGGGCCGGGCGCTGGCGCTGCGGCCCCGCGCCCCTTGAGGCAACAAGTCCTCATGTTCTGCGGGTCTGCTTCAAGCATCCCGCCATCGCCTTTCGCGCCCTCAGCTTTCGCCTCGGCATCAATCAGGCCTTCTGCGAGAACCGGCTGCTGGTGGAGGGGGATCTCGGGGCGGCCATGCACCTGGTGCGGGCGCTGGAACAGTTGCAAGCGCTGATCCTGCCTGCCTTCATCGCGCGGCCCCTGCTGCGCCACTACCCGAACCCGCGCCACAAGCTGACGCGAGCCTGCCACATCTACCTGGGTCTGCTGACCGGTTGAAGAGAAGGATGAACACCATGAGCCGTTATTACGATTTCTTCTGTCCGGTCAGATTGATGGCGGGGGAGCAGGCGCTGGAGCAGCTCCCGGACGAGCTGATGGCACTGGGGGCGCGCCGTCCGCTGCTGCTCACCGACAAGGGGGTCGGCGGCAGCGGGCTCGCCACCCTGCTGGCCAATGTGCTGGCGGAGGGGGGCCTGCCGGTGGCCGCCATCTGGGACGAGATCCCCGCCGACTCCTCCACCGCCGTGGTGGAGCGCATCGCCGCCCGCTGGCGGGAGCTGGGCTGTGACAGCCTGGTGGCCCTGGGGGGAGGCTCCGTCATCGATACCGCCAAGGCGGTCAACATCCTGGTCACCCTGGGCGGGGAGCGGCTGCTGGATCACGCGGGGGCAGGCTGCCTGACCCGGCCCCTCAAGCCGCTGGCGGTGGTGCCCACCACGGCGGGCACCGGCTCCGAGGTGACCCTGGTGGCGGTGATCCGGGACGAGGGGAGCGGGCGCAAGGTGCCCTTCACCTCCCCCTTCCTGCTGCCCCAGCTGGCGGTGCTGGATCCGCGCCTCACCCAGGGGCTGCCGCTGCCCATCACGGCCGCCACCGCCATGGACGCCATGACCCACGCCATCGAGGCCTTCATCGGCAACGGCAAGAACCCGGTCAGTGACGCCCTGGCCCTGATGGCGGTGGAGAAGATAGCCGATGCCCTGCCCAGGGTGCTGCTGGCCCCCGAGGACAAGCACCTGCGACTGCAGCTGGCGGAGGGCTCAACCCTGGCGGGCATGGCGTTTTCCAACTCCATGGTGGGGCTGGTGCACGCCCTCGGCCACAGCCTGGGGGCCCGCTGCCACCTGCCCCACGGCCTGTGCATGAACCTCTTCCTGCCCACTGTGCTCGACTACAACAGGCCGCAGATAGACCCTGAGCTGGCCCATCTGCTGCTGCCGCTGGCGGGGCCGGAGCGCTTCGCCGCCACCCCAGAGGCGCTGCGCCCCCAGGCCACCCTGGATGCACTCTGCGCCCTGCGCGACACCCTGTGGGAGGCGGTGCGGCTGCCGCGCACCCTGGCGGAAGCCGGGGTGACGGACAGAGCCGTGCTCAAGGATATCCGGGATCTCGCCATCAACGACGGCGCCCTGCTCTACAACCGCAAGGATGCGGACAGGGAACAGTTGCTGGCCCTGCTGGAGCAGGTGTGGGAATGACCCCCAAGCCAGCCCTACAGAGGGCCGGGGGCGCAGGATCAGATGGGCGGCGTGAAGACCCCGGTGGAGAGGTAGCGATCCCCCCGATCGCAGATGATGGCCACCACCACCCCCTGTTTGATCTCTGCCGCCACCCGCAGGGCACCGGCCACGGCGCCCCCCGAGCTGACCCCGCAGCAGATCCCCTCTTCCCGCGCCAGCCGGCGCATGGTGGCGAGCGCCTCCTCCTGGGTCACATCCAGCACCCGATCGACCCGCTCTGGCTCGAAGATGGCGGGCATATAGGCCTCTGGCCAGCGGCGAATGCCGGGGATCTGGCTCCCCTCTGCCGGTTGCAGGCCGATCACCTGCACCGCCGGGTTCTGCTCCTTGAGGTAGCGGGAGACCCCCATGATGGTGCCCGTGGTGCCCATGGCCGAGACGAAGTGAGTGATTGCCCCCTCGCTCTGGCGCCAGATCTCGGGGCCGGTGGAGAGGTAGTGGGCATCCGGATTGGCCGGGTTGTTGAACTGATCGAGCACCAGCCCTTCGCCGCGGGCCTGCATGGCCAGCGCCAGATCCCGCGCTTCTTCCATGCCGTTTTCCACCAGCACCAGCTCGGCGCCGTAGGCCTGCATGGCGTCGCGCCGCTCCTGGCTCATGGTACTGGGCATGACGAGGCGCATCCGGTATCCCCGGGCCGCCGCCACCATGGCCAGCGCTATGCCGGTATTGCCCGAGGTGGCCTCGATGAGTCGTGCTCCTGGCCCTAAGTGACCGCTCGCCTCCGCCGCCCGGATGAGGTTCAGGGCCGGCCTGTCCTTGACCGAGCCGGCGGGGTTGTTGCCCTCCAGCTTCACCAGCAGGGTCACGTCGGGACAGGGGTTGATGCGGCGCAGGCGCAGCAACGGAGTATTGCCAATCAGATCTTCCAGGGTGGCGAAGGCCATAACGGGATCCATCCTCTGCTAACTGTTCTATACCTTGCCTAGCGAGCCGCTCGCAGGCCGGTCAGTGTAAGCGAGCCTCCTCGGCCCGCAAAGAGCACGGTTGGCAAAGTCCGGCCAGCATGCTCTGATACCCCTTCCCCACCCTTTGAGGAGCCTCCATGAGCGACATTCTTCATCAGGCCGACCAGCAGCAGTTCATCTGCGTGGTGGACGGCAAGACCTCTCGCCTCAGCTACCGCATGCTGGACGCAACCACGGTGGACGCCTGCAGCACCCAGGTGCCGTCCGAGCTGAGGGGACAGGGCATTGCCGACAGGCTGGCGCGCAACTTCTACGACTGGGCCCGGGCAGAGGGGCTCACCATAGTGCCGAGCTGCAGCTACATAGACGTCTGGCTGCGCCGTCATGCCGGTTGAGGCACAAGCCCCCCGGGAGGCGCAGCTGCAAGCCCACACCGAGGCCCTGCTGCGGGCCGATCCCCTGCGCATGGCCTGCCTCCGGGCGGCGCGGGAGCTGGCCCTGCCGGACTGGGCGCTGGGGGCGGGCTTTGTGCGAAACCTCATCTGGGATCATCTCCATCACAAGGCCGAGCCCACCCCCCTCAACGACATAGATCTTGTCTATCTGGATCCGAGCGACCCGGAAGGTGCCGCCGAACGGGAGCACCAAGCCTGGCTGGCGGAGCGTCTGCCCGGCCAGCGCTGGGAGGTGCGCAACCAGGCGCGCATGCATGTGCGCCAGCAAGTGGCCCCCTTTGCCAGCTCGCTGGCGGCGCTCGGCCACTGGGTGGAGGTGCCCACCTGCATCGGGGTCCGCCTGCTGGAAAACGATGAGTTCCAGTGGCTGGCCCCCTACGGCTTTGGCCCCAACTGGTCCCTGCAGGTGAGCCCCAATCCGCGCTGCCGGCAGGAGAGCCGGATCTTCATCGACAGGATCAGGGACAAACAGTGGCAGCGCATCTGGCCTGATCTGGTGGTGAACTGGCCATGACCGGATTGCAATGGGCCGACAACCTTGGGCACACTAAGAAAAAGATTTTTGTAACTCAATGGGTTAAATAATGCGCGACTTCTTCTCACTCGAACGCTGGCTGCCGGGCCTCGCCGCCCTGCTGCAATATCAGCGGGCCTGGCTGATGCCGGATCTTCGCGCTGGACTCTCGGTGGCGGCCGTGGCCCTGCCCGTGGCCATCGCCTATGCGGAGCTCGCCGGCGTGGGCGCCATCGTCGGCCTCTACTCCTGCATACTGCCCATGGTGGTCTACGCCCTCTTTGGCACCTCCCGCCAGCTCATCGTCGGCCCGGACGCCGCCACCTGCGCCGTCATCGCCGCCGTTGTGACGCCGCTCGCCGCCGGGGATCCCACCCGCCAGTGGCAACTGGTGATGACCATGACCGCCATGACCGGCTTCTGGTGCCTCATCGCCAGCCGCTTCAAGCTGGGGGTGCTGGCGGACTTTCTCTCCCGCCCCATTCTGATGGGGCTGCTCAACGGGGTGGCCATCACCATCATGGTGGGTCAGCTCTCCAAGATCTTCGGCTTCACCTTCAGCGAGCGCTATCTCATCGAGCGGATCCTGAATGGCACCGACTACATTACCCAGACCCATCTGCCCACCCTGGCCATGAGCCTGACCGCCCTGCTCACCCTGCTGCTGGCCAAGCGCTACAAGCCATCCTGGCCCTCCTCCATGGTGGCCATGGTGGTGACGGCGGCCCTGGTGTGGGCCCTCAATCTCGGCCAGTTCGACATCGCCACCCTGGGGGCCGTGGGCTCGGGCCTGCCTGCCTTCCAGATGCCGGAATTCCCCCCCGGCCTGATGCGCGAGCTGGTGCTGCCGGCGCTCAACCTCGCCATGGTGAGCTTCGTCTCCATGATGCTCACCGCCCGCAGCTTCGCCGCCAAGAACGGCTACGAGATCGATGCGGACAAGGAGTTCAGGGCGCTGGGCATGGCAAACCTCGCCTCTGCGGTCTCCCAGGGGTTTGCCATCAGCGGGGCGGATTCACGCACCGCGGTCAACGACGCCAACGGCGGCAAGAGCCAGCTGGTCTCCATCATCGCCGCCGCTGTGATCGCCCTCATCACCTTCTACCTGACGGCGCCGCTTAAATTCATCCCCACCGCCGCCCTCGGGGTGGTGCTGGTGATGGCCTCCCTGTCGCTCACCGATTTTCGCGGCCTCTGGGCCCTGCGCGACTCGGACCGCGCCGCCTTCTGGCTGGCCCTCATCACCTTCATCAGCGTGCTGACCATGGGGGTCATTCCGGGGATCACCCTGGCGGTCCTGCTGGGCCTGTTCCAGTTCCTGCGCAACGTGATGCGCCCCACCGATCAGCTGCTCGGCATGGACGACGAGGGGGTGGTGCGCACCCTGGGGGACAACGAGCAGGCCAAGGCGATTCCCGGCATCCTGGTCTATCGCTTCAACTCGCCGCTCACCTACTTCAACGCCCCCTACTTCAAGCGGCGGGTGCTGGCGCTGCTGGTACAGGATCCCCACAATCCCAAGTGCCTGGTGGTGGATGCGGTGGCCTGCTTCACCCATCAGGACATCAGCGTGATGAGCATGGTGGGGGAGCTGCACAAGGAGCTCAGGCGCCGTGGCATCCACATGGTGATGGCCGGTCGCCACGGCCAGATGACCCAGTGGCTCAAGCAGGCAGGGATCCGGATTGGGGACGAGGGGGTCATCCTCAGTCCCGACATGTATCAGGCCCTGCGCATGACCCGCTGCTACCGGGAGCCGGTGTTCAAGGATGACGAGGTGGTGGAGAGCACCACGGATACCCTGCTCTCCCGCTGGCCCCAGGACGACGAGCTGCCGGACTCGGCGCACCTCACCCGGCCCTGCGAGCAGGAAGCGGGCGCCACCCCGGTCTGACGGCGCAGCCTAGCGAGAGGGTGCCGGGCCGGCCCGCCCCCCTCTTTGCTCAGGGCAGGATTGCACCCCGCACCCGCTTGGTGTTAAATGCCCGTCCAGATGGCGCTGACGAGGGCCATCCCCAGTATTTGGACATCCCATGCAGACTCAATCCCACGCGGGCCCGGGCTCCCTCTTCGCCCTGACCTGGCCACTGTTCATCGATCTCGCCCTGCACTTCCTGACCGGGGCCCTCAACACCTTCATGGTGGGCCATGTCTCCTACCAGGGGGTGGCGGCGCTGGCGGTGGGCAACCAGGTGTTCGACCTCGCCATCACCCTGTTCAGCTTCGTCAGCATAGGCACCAGCGTGGTGATCACCCAGTATCTGGGGGCGGGGGATAGGGAGAAGGCGCGCGTGGTCATCCACACCGCCATCGGCTTCAACCTGCTGGTGGGGCTGGTGGCCGCGGTCGGGGTCATGGCCGGTGCCAGCACCATGCTGGCGCTGATGAACCTGCCCGCCCACCTGATGGGGGATGCCACCCTTTACCTGCAGATCATCGGGCTCTGCCTGCTGCCGGAGGCGGCGGCGCTCTGCCTGGCCGCCACCCTGCGCGCCCATGGCCACACCCGTCAGGCCATGTACGTGACCCTCATCGTCAACCTCATCACCTTCGTCGGCAACCTGCTGCTGCTTTACGGCTGGTTCGGCCTGCCCCAGCTCGGGGTCGCCGGGGTCGCCATCAGCACTGTTGCCGGGCGCATCGTCGGTGTGGTGCTGCTGGTGTGGCTGGTGGCGCGCAAGACCGGCATACGGCTGCGGCTGCCGGAGATCCTCCGGCCAAGCCGCGCCATGCTGGACAAGGTGCTGCACATCGGCCTGCCGGCGGCGGGGGAGAACCTCTCCTGGATGCTGCAGTTCATGGTGGTGACCGCCTTCGTCGGCCTGCTCGGCGACAAGGCGCTGGCGACCCAGTCCTACTTCTTCCAGATCTGCCTGTTCATCCTGCTGTTCGGTCTCTCCATCGGCCTTGGCAACGAGATCATCATCGGCCATCTGGCGGGGGCCCGTCGCTTCGAGCAGGCCTATCGCCAGCTCATCAAGAGCCTCAAGCTCGGCCTCATCGTCACCAGCCTGATTGCCATCGCCGCGGCCCTGAACGGACGCGCCATCATCAGCCTATTCACCGACGACGCCGACATCATCACCCAGGTGGCGCAGCTGTTCCTCATCAGCCTCATCCTCGAACCCGGCCGCACCTTCAACCTGGTGGTGATCAACGCCCTGCGCGCCACCGGGGATGCCCGTTTCCCGCTCTACATGGCGCTCGTCTCCATGTGGGGCATTGCCGTTCCCCTCGCCTATTTCCTTGGTATCATGCAGGGCTATGGCCTGGTAGGCATCTGGTTGGCGCTGGCCTGCGACGAGTGGGTTCGCGGTCTGGCCATGTTCTGGCGCTGGCGCAGTCGTCGCTGGCAAAACAAAATTCTTGTCGAAACATAAGCGGAATCACAATGAAGAAAATCGGACTCTTGTTGGCGGCCATCCTGCTCAGCCCGCTCGCCATGGCACAAACCGCTCCGGCGGCCCCCAAGGCGCAAGCCCCCCAGACCTGGTACGTGGCCCCCATCGTCATCGACCAGACCAGCGAGGCGCAGAAGGCCCTGACCAAGGACTTCATGGCCCAGATGATCAAGACCATCAAGATCAACGAGTACCAGACCGGCAAGGCGGTGGGCAAGCACAAGGATCCCAAGTGGCTGATCCGCACCAAGCTGGTGCCCGCAAGCACCGAACCCCTGGTCGGCAAGAAGCATGCCCAGGGCCTGACCTACGGCAAGGGCATCCCCACCCAGGAGATAGTCGGCGAACTCATCATGAACGGTACCCTGGTGGCCCATGTGGGCCAGGGCTGGCGTGAGCCCATAGTGCCGGGCACCCCGGTGGCCGAGAAGATCACCATAGCCAACTACCAGTACGCCATCGGCAACGAGGCCAAGGCCCCGGATCTGGAAGAGCTGGCGGCCCAGATAGGCTTCGAGGTGGGCAAGGTGATTGCCCGAGGCGGTCAGCCCCTGCCCGAGAAGAAAAAGAAAAAAGAGTAAACGCCACACCTGTTACCAAGAAGGGGCCCTGCGCCCCTTCTTGCTGCCCGCCTGCCGTCATCAAAGGGGCACAACTGTGAACGGGATCCCGATTCCCGCCTCTCTGCCCTCCTTATAAATCACTTATCTGCTTGTGATTCAATAAGTTAAAAATCATCCGCCAGATGCAGCAAACCCATTGCCCCAAATTGGATCGGGATCACATTTATCTCCCGGGGTAAGGGGTAGTTTGAAGGTCAAGGCACAATCAAACGACACCAAGGAGGCTTCATTACATGTTCCCGGAGTACAGAGATCTCATCTCGAAACTGAAGAGCAGTGATGTCCATTTCCAAAAGAAGTTTGACTTGCACAACGACCTGGATGCGGAGATCAGGAAGCTGGAAAAACATCACGCCAGCGATTACAGCTCCGAGGTGAAGGATCTGAAAAAACAGAAACTTAAACTGAAAGAGGAGATATACGACATCCTCAAACAACATCCACACTAGACGCCTCGACGAATACCCGGATAAGCAACTTATCCTGCCAGCCCGGCCCGACGCCGGGCTTTTTATTGCGCTTTTACGACGATGTAGTGTAGAAGTCTATAGATCCTGCGAATCGCAGGTTAAAATCGATATGACTCTGGAAAACTGTATAGATAATTACCATCCACGTTTCATTATTTCGTTGTCATTCATTAGTCATACTTTCCCTAACTCTATTTTTCCTAACACATCTAACCATATGCTATATGTACGCCAGTAGAATAAACATCACTGACCTTTCTCATGATGGAATAAACTTTAGCTAAGAGGAACTTAATACTTAATTATATGCCTCACTCATGAAACACTAATTATTCCAAGATAAGGATAACACCCCCTTACAAAAACAGAGAATTCCTTGCGTGCACAGAACTTGTTTGAAATCACATCACAATATAGACTTTAAATAATTAATAATTAAACCCATAAAATTTTTGTATTGACCGTAAAAAGTTAAAAATAGAATTGACAGTGCTAACACCCCTACCCCTTCAAAACGCGTTTTCATTTTCCATTTTTTTATATCTTCGATATACTCCGGCCTTTCATTTAGCCCTCCCCAATATAAATATTTTAGGCAAAATACGACCTCAATTAAAAACATTGCCGGATATATTGATATAATTATATATTTCAATGCTATGGACCAACCATCAAAAATAAGTGCCGGAAAAGAAATCCCTATCATTAACCCAAGCCATGCGATTGCGAGCAATGATCCAAAACTTACAAGGCTATATATCATTCCATTTTTATCTGGTCTACTATCGATTACTCCAAATAAAATTCTATGAAGTGCTGATAAGAAAAATGAAAAAACTAGGATTAGCGTTAATGAATTTGGAGCTAAGTGCTCCGAAAGTAAACTGCCACCAAAATCACTATAATCAACATTGATGTTGACGAATTTGAGATAGCTGCTTAGCCACTCACAACTTTCTAATGTACTTTTAGCACCAATAATAAAACCTGATAAAGAACCAATAATTATGAAAGCACCAATGTTCGACATCACCCTATCTAACTGCTCTTTCCATATTTCTTTCAAACTCATCTTCATCTCCTGTGGCATACATTAGTTCAAAAGTTGTTAAAAAACACTGGATTATCTACTAGTCATCTTAAAAATAATAAGTCGTCGATAAAGAAACACCTCGAAAAAATAATATAAATCTATTTTATTTCACTTTCACATTTAAAACCTCAGCAATAAAATGTAAATCATCTTCAGTGAAACCTGTGAATGCTCCATTGTTTTTAGAAAAAAGTGCATCCTTAGTAATTTCATGAGTACGTTCTATAAGCTTTTCTAGACACTCCTCGGCATTTTCACAGTTCAGATGAAACATACTCATAAGGTCAGTAGTAAATGCTAAAGATGTGTTCTTGCCAACTTTGAAATCATCTTTAATAGATACACTATCCAACCTATCAATTGGATTTACAGAAATCACAGGCTCATTGATATCCCCACACCATCTAACCTCCCCATAATACCCAGGGATTGGATTTTCCATAATTGACAAGAATAAACTCCCTACAAACTCCCTTGTAGGTTCTTGAGCTTTTAACTTCGCTAGCGCCCCGACTAGAAATGGAAAAGTCAGACCATAATGACCTCTGCCACTGTCCTTCCATTGCTTTATTAATCTGAACCAAGCCTCATTATTCAATTTTCACCTCAACATATAAATAGCACATTAGAGCCCCATGAAAACACTCACAATAAAAAATATCACATCCTATATATCACGCCAAATTTAATATGAAAAGGCATCTGTTTTTCACTTGCCCTTGCTGAATAAATCTGCATGTTAATTTTCTTAAATATAGGATTCCCCTTCTATACATACCTAAACAGAGAAGCGGGCCAATGGCCCGCTTTGTCTTACCTGTTTCATCCCATGATCACACCGGCGGATGGAAATGGCTGGCCTCGCGGGTCGCCATCTCCTCGTAGGTGCTCCACCTCTGCCAGACCACCTGCTGCGCCACCTGCATCAGCCGCTCCGCCTCCTCGGGATGACTCTGAGCCAGCACCTGGTAGCGGTTCTCCTCTTGGCGGTATGTCGCAAGGGGAATGGAGGGGCGCAGGCTGTCGAGGCTGAAGGGGTTCTGCCCCGCACTGCGCAGTACCGGGTTGTAGCGCATCAGCGGCCAGTGACCGGAGGCCACCGCCCGTTTCTGCTGGGTCAGCCCAAACTCCATATCGATGCCGTGGGCGATACAGTGGCTGTAGGCGATGATAAGCGATGGCCCCGGATAGGCCTCAGCCTCACGTAACGCTTGCAGCGCCTGCTGCGGGTTGGCACCAAAGGCGATGCGGGCAACATAGACGTTGCCGTAGGAGATGGCCTGCAAGGCCACATCCTTCTTGGCCAACGTCTTGCCCCCCGCCGCAAACTTGGCAACGGCACCGAGCGGCGTCGATTTCGACATCTGGCCGCCGGTGTTGGAGTAGACCTCGGTATCCATCACCAGCACGTTCACATCGCGCCCGGAGGCGAGCACGTGATCGAGCCCCGCCGAGCCGATGTCATAGGCCCAGCCATCGCCGCCGATGATCCAGACCGAGCGGCGCACCAGCTGATCGATGAGTGACAACAGCTCGCGAGCCTTGCCGGATTTCACCTCTTCCAACCGCTCGCGCACTTGTGCCACCCGGGTGCGCTGGGCGCGGATCTCCGACTCCAGCCGCTGCGGAGCATTGATCAGGGTATCGACCAGCGCCTCCCCCAGCTCCCCCTTCATCGCTTCGAGGGCCGCCACCGCCTGACCGTGATGCTGATCGGCGGTGAGACGAAAACCAAAGCCGAACTCGGCGTTGTCCTCGAACAAGGAGTTGGACCAGGCCGGCCCCTTCCCTTCGCCGTTCTTGGCCCAGGGGGTGGTCGGCAGGTTGCCGCCATAGATGGAGGAGCAGCCGGTGGCGTTGGCCACCAGCATGCGATCGCCAAACAGCTGGGTCAGCAGCTTGAGGTAGGGGGTCTCGCCACAGCCGGCGCAGGCACCGGAGAACTCGAACAGGGGTTCGAGGAACTGGGCACCGCGCACGGTGGAGAAATCCACCCGCTCGCGGGCCGGCCAGGGCAGGCTCTCGAACCAGCGCAGCGCCTGTTTCTGGCCAGCCAGGTGCGGTGCCTTGTCCATCATGGCGATGGCGCGCTCGCCCTCGTGTTCCTCATCAGCCCCGGCCCGCACCGGACAGGCCTGCACGCACTGGCCGCAGCCGGTGCAATCCTCCGGATAGAGTTGCAAGGTGTAGCGGCTGTCGGGGAAGCCCTTGGCGGTGACGGGCACCGACTGGGCCGCCTCGGGGGCGGTCGCCAGCCAGTCCTGATGGTAGAACTTGGCCCGCAGCGCCGCGTGGGGGCAGACGAAGACGCAGTTGCCGCACTGGATGCAGATATCGGAGTGCCAAATCGGGATCTCGCGGGCGATATCCCGCTTCTCGAAGCGGCTGGTGGCGGTGGGGTAAGTGCCATCCACCGGCAGCATGGAGACAGGGATCAAATCGCCGCGCCCTGCCAGCATCTCGCCAGTGACCCGCTGGACAAACTCGCTGCCGCCCGGCGCCAATGGCAGCGGATAGTCGCTGATCTGCTCGTCACCGGCCGGGATCGCCACCTTGCAGAGGTGAGCCAGGGTATCGTCCACCGCCGCGAAGTTGCGCGCCACCACCTCGGGCCCCTTGCGGGCATAACTCTTCTCGATGCTCTCCTTGATCAGCGCGATCGCCTCATCCCGTGGCAACACCCCGGCCAGCGCGAAGAAGCAGGTCTGCATAATGGTGTTGATGCGATTGCCCATGCCGTTTTGCACGGCCACCCGATCGCCGTCGATGCAGTAGAGCTGGATATCGAGGGCGCGGATGCGGGCGCGCAGCCGCTCGGGCAGCTGGTCCCACACCTTGTCTGCTTCATAGGGGGCATTGAGCAACAGGGTCGCCCCTTCCGCGGCGTGCTCCAGCAGATCGACCGATAGGGCAAAGCCCCACTGGTGACAGCCGATAAAGCTCGCCTGCTCGATAAGCCAGGGGGCGTCTATGGGCTCGGGGCCAAAGCGCAGGTGGGAGACGGTGCGCGAGCCCGACTTCTTGGAGTCGTAGACGAAGTAGCCCTGGGCGTGGAACCCCTCCAGCTCGCCGATGATCTTGATGCTGTTCTTATTGGCGCCCACCGTGCCGTCTGCACCCAGGCCGAAGAACAGCGCCCGCACCCGGCTAGGAGGCTCCAGATCGCCGATGGGGTGCCATGCCAGACTGAGGCCCGACACGTCATCAACAATCCCTATGGTAAAGCGCGGGCGCGGCGCATCGGATGAGAGCTCCTCAAACACGGCGGCGCACATGGCGGGGGTGAACTCCTTGGAGGAGAGACCGTAGCGACCGCCACTGAGCCAGGGCAGGCGCTTGATAAGACCGCGCTGCAAGCCGTCGATCAGCGCACTCTGCACATCCAGCAGCAGCGGCTCGCCGCCCGCCCCCGGCTCCTTGGTGCGATCCAGCACCGCCATGCGCCGCACGCTCGCGGGAAGCGCATCGAGCAGCGCCTGTACCGGGAAGGGGCGATAGAGGCGCACCACCAGCACCCCTGTCTTGCGATCCTGCCGGTTGAGCCAATCGACCGTGGCGCGGGCAGTGGCCGCTCCCGAGCCCATCAGCACGATGACATCGGTGGCATCGGGCGCGCCGTGGTACTCCACCAGCTGGTAGTGGCGACCGGTCAGCTTGCCGAGGCTCTCCATGCACTGCTGCACCCGCGCCGGCACCGCTTCGTAGAAGGGGTTGACGCTCTCGCGGGACTGGAAATAGGTATCCGGGTTCTGGGCGGTGCCACGCATCACGGGGTGATCCGGGTTGAGCGCCCGCGCACGGTGAGCCCGCACCCAGTCGTTGTCGATAAGAGCGCGGATCTCGTCCCTATGCAGGGCGGTGATCTTGTTCACCTCATGGGAGGTGCGAAAGCCGTCGAAGAAGTGGATAAAGGGCACCCGGCACTGCAGGGTGACGCTGTGGGCGACCAAGGCCAAGTCCTGCGCCTCCTGCACCGAGCCGGAGGCGAGCATGGCAAAGCCGGTGCTGCGCGCCGCCATCACGTCCTGATGGTCGCCAAAAATCGACAGCCCCTGGGCCGCCAGCGAACGGGCCGCCACATGGAACACCGCAGCGGTCAATTCCCCGGCGATCTTGTACATGTTGGGCAGCATCAGCATCAGCCCCTGACTGGCGGTGAAGGTGGTGGCGAGCGCCCCCGCCTGCAGGGCGCCGTGTACAGTACCGGCCGCCCCCCCTTCGCTCTGCATCTCCACCACTGTGGGGATATTGCCCCACAGGTTGGTCAGCCCCAGTGCCGCCCAGGCGTCGGCCAGCTCCGCCATGGTCGAGCTCGGGGTGATGGGGTAGATGGCACAGACTTCGCTCAGCTGGTACGCCACCCGGGCCGCGGCTTCGTTGCCATCGACCATGATCAGTTCATGTTTCATTGGGACACCTCCGGTTGGCGCAGCAGGATGGCGTGGCAGGGGCACTGGTCGTGGCAGGCACCGCAGCCGGTGCAGCGCTCTGCATCCACCTGATACCCCAGACCCGGCCCCAGCTTGGCGATGGCCTGCTCGGGGCAACTGCCATAGCAGCCGTCGCACTCGAAGCAGTTGCCGCAGGAGTAGCAGCGCGCCGCCTCGTAGCGGGCGGCCACCTCATCCAGCCCACCTATGATCTCGCCAAAGTCATCCCGCGCCCACGCCGGTTTGACCGGCTGACTGCTGGCCGGGGCGTGGGTCTGGAACCAGAGTTGCAACTGCTGTGGCCCCACCAGCGGGTAGGAGATCGGTTTGTGGTAGTGACGCCCGCGCAGCCAGGCATCCATATGGCGCGCCGCCTTCTTGCCATGGCCGGTGGCTATGGTGACTGTGCGCTCGGAGGGCACCATGTCGCCACCGGCAAACAGACCCGGTACATCCGTCATCAGGTTTTCGCCAACCTGCACCACCCCCTCCTTGTTGACCCGCACGCCGGGAATGCTCTCCAGCACCGAGAGGTCGACCTCCTGACCGAGCGCCAGGATGAGGGAGTCCGCTTCAAGGGTTTCAAACTGGCCGGTGGGCACCGGCTTGCCCTCTGCATCCAGCGCCATCACCTCCACTTCGATGCTGGTGTTGTCGAGCTGGCGGATGCTGCGCAGCCAGTTGATCTTGATCCCCTCCTCCTCGGCTTCAAGGGCTTCGAAGGCGTGGGCGGGCATATGGTCCCGGTCGCGGCGGTAGATGATCATCGCCTCTTCCACACCGAGGCGGCGGGCGGTGCGAGCCGCGTCCATGGCGGTGTTGCCGCCGCCGTAGATGGCCACCCGCCGTCCCAGTCTGGGGGGCGGCAGGCCCTGCTCTTCGGCGAGGCTCGCCTGCTCGAGAAAACTCACCGCATCGAGGATCTTGCCCGCCTCCCGGGCCGGAATATCGACCCGCTTGGCCAGATGGGCGCCGATGGCCATAAAGACGGCGTCAAAGCCCCCCTCGTCACGCTCGCGCAGCACATCCTCCACCTTGTGGTTGAGAGTCAGCGTCACCCCGGCCGCCAGGATGCGGGCCACCTCCCGATCCAGCACGTCGCGGGGCAGACGGTAGGCGGGAATACCGAAGCGCAGCATGCCGCCCGCCAGTGGCCCCGCCTCGCGGATCTCCACCCGATGGCCGAGCCGGTTGAGGTGCCAGGCGCAAGAGAGGCCGGAGGGCCCGGCGCCGATCACCAGCACCTTCTTGCCGCTGGCGGGCGCAGGTGGCGCAGGCTGCCAGCCACGGGCCAGCGCCTCGTCACCGAGGAAGCGTTCGATGGCGTGGATGGAGACGGCCTCGTCCACCTGGGCCCGGTTGCAGGCGCTCTCGCAGGGGTGATAGCAGACCCGGCCGTGGACGGCGGGCAGGGGATTTTCTTCGATGAGTCGCTGCCAGGCCGCCTCGAAGCGGCCCGCTTCGGCCAGGGCAAGCCAGGCCTGGATGTTCTCGCCGGCCGGGCAGGCGTGGTTGCAAGGTGGCAGGGCCGGCTGCCAGACGGGCAGCCGGGTGCGGACCGGGCCTGTTCCCGTCTTCTGGGAGAGATCCGGCTGTGGGGTCATATCCAGTTGTTTGCTCATACATTGCTTTCTTCTTGTTGGGTAACAGGCCCGCTCCGATGGCGCTTGATACCGTGTAGCCTGGGCAGACGGTGGCCGGAGAGGGAAGAAGCGAAAGCGTCAGAAACTGGAAGCTGGCTCGATGATGGGCCGTTTTTTGTACGACATGGTGGATCAGGATCAATAAATGTTGCGCTTTATGGGGTGTTTCCCCCGGGATACGACCCCGATCACATGGCGCCGTTGGCCTGCACCGATCAGGCGCCTCCTCGCCTGCCCCCCATGATGGGGGGCAAGAGAGGATTGCCGCACGGGGCAGGAATCGTTATCTTGCCCTCTTCACTGGAATCGCCACAGCACAAGGACCCTGACATGCCCAGCCTCGCCAGCATACATCTCTACCCCATCAAATCGACGGCGGGCATGCCGCTGACCCGTGCCCGGGTGACCGAGGAGGGGCTGCTGGGGGATCGCCGCTACATGGTGGTCAAGCCGGACGGCAGCTTCATCACAGCCCGCACCCATCCCCAGCTGCAACTGGTGACGGCCACCCCGGTGGAGGGCGGCCTGCAACTGCGTTACCCCGGAATGGCACAGCTCAGGCTGCAGGAAGCGGACTTCAGCCGCGCCCCCCAGGCCACAGGCGTCTGGGGCGACAGCTTCCATGCCCTGCACACCCAGTCCCAGGCCGATGAGTGGCTGAGCCGGGTGGCGGGGGAGCCGGTTCGCCTGCTCTGGCTCGGCGAAACCTCTGACCGCTTTCGGGAGAAGACCGGCACCCGGGTCAGCTTTGCCGACGGTTATCCCCTGCTGCTGATCAGCCAGAGTTCGCTGGATGACCTCAACCTGAGATCCGATGCCCTGCACCAGATGAGCCAGTTTCGCACCAACCTGGTGGCGAGCGGCACCCGCCCCTTCGAGGAGGATGGCTGGAAGCGGATCCGCATCGGCGAGGTGGAGTTTCTGGTGGCCAAGCCGTGCAGCCGCTGCATCATGACCACGGTGGAGGCGGGCACGGATCGCTTCAACGCGCTGAAAGAGCCGCTCGCCACCCTCACCCGCTACCGTCGTGGCGAGGATGGGGATGTCTATTTCGGCCAGAATCTGGTGGCGCTGAACGAAGGCTGGATTGAGGCAGGGAGCGAGATCCAGGTGCTGGAAACCGCCCGTCCCCCCGTCTACCCCAATGCGGCGCCGAAGAAGCGGGAGCTGGTCTGCGTCGCCCGCGAGCCCCTGGCACGGGATCTGGAGACCTTCTGGTTCGAGGCAGCCGACGGCGAGCCCCTGCCCGACTACCTGCCGGGTCAGCACCTGCCCATCAGCCTCGACATCAAGGGGGAACGGCAACAGCGCCGCTACACCCTGAGCTCCACCCCGGAGAGGCCCGAGCGTTACAGCATCAGCGTCAAGAAGCTGGCCGATGGCCGCATCTCCCCCTGGCTTCACCATGAGCTGCGCGTGGGCGATCACCTGCTGGCCGCCCCCCCGGCCGGCGAGTTTCACTTAGGCACAGAGCGCAAGCTGCTGCTGCTCTCGGCGGGCTCAGGCGTCACCCCCATGCTGTCCATTGCCCGCACTCTGGCCTTGCGCGGGGAGCTGGAAGATGTTCACTTTATGCACCTGTGCCGCAGCGAGGCGGACATTCCCGCCGCCAGCGAACTGCACGCCCTGGCGCAGCAGGGGATGACCCTCACCCTGATCCTGAGCCAGCCCGATACGCACTGGCAGGGGCTCAAGGGACGGCTCGGCGATGAGCACCTCAAACAGGTCAAGCAGCTTGCCGAACGGGAGGTGTTTATCTGCGGCCCTCACGGCTTTATGGCCGATGCGGTCACCAGACTGACCGCCCTTGGCGTGCCCGTCGAGCGGATCCGCCAGGAGAGCTTTGGCGGCGCCATCCTCTCGGTGGCGCGCCCCCACAAGGCGGTGCAACTGCGCATCGGCAAGCAGAGTTTTGCCGGCAACAATCAGGGCACCGTGCTGGATCAGGCCCACAAGCAAGGGGTGGAGCTGCCCTGGAGCTGCCGCGCCGGCATCTGCGGCAGCTGCAAGCAGACCCTGCTCGCGGGCGAGGTGGATCACCCCGATGCCCCGGCCATCACAGCCGCCGAGCGAGCCGCGGGCAAGATCCTCACCTGCTGCGCCGTGCCCCTCTCCGATCTGGTGATCAAATAGGATGATGGCGCCGCCACGGGTCGGCGCCATCATCGCAAAGCAAAACGGCTGCCCTGAGGCAGCCGTTTTCTTATCGTGTCTGGCAATCAGCCACGCAGGGCGGCGATGCGCTGCTCGATGGGCGGGTGGCTCATGAACAGCTCGCTCATGGAGCGCTTGCCGTTGATGCCGAAGGCCATCATGGTGCCTTCCATCTGCGGCTCGGCGCCACGGGAGAGGCGCTGCAGCGCGGCTATCATCTTGTCGCGACCGGCCAGCTTGGCGGCACCGGCATCGGCGCGGAACTCACGCTGACGGCTGAACCACATGACGATCATGGAGGCCAGCACGCCGAACAGCATCTCCAGCACGAACACGGTGATCATGTAGGCAAACCCACCCGAGCTGCTGCTCTCCTCGTCGTTGTTGGAGCTGAAGAAGTTGCTGATGACGCCGGCCACGATGCGGGCGAAGAACATCACGAAGGTGTTCACCACCCCCTGGATCAGGGTCAGGGTCACCATGTCGCCGTTGGCCACGTGGCTCACCTCGTGGGCCAGCACGGCTTCCGCCTCGTCGCGGCTCATGCTGTAGAGCAGGCCGGACGACACGGCAACGAGGGAGTCGTCGCGGCGGGCGCCGGTGGCGAAGGCGTTCATCTCGGGGGAGTCGTAGATCCCCACTTCCGGCATCTTGATGCCAGCCTCACGGGCCTGACGGGCGACTGTGCTCACCAGCCAGTGCTCTGTCTCGTTGCGGGGCTGCTCGATGACCTGGACGCCATAGCTGCGCTTGGCCATCCACTTGGACATCAGCAAGGAGATAAAGGAACCCCCAAAACCGAACACGGCACAGAACACCAACAGACCGGAAATGCTGGACTTGTTGATCCCCAGAACCGAGAACAGGATATTGAGTACCACCCCCAGCACCAGCATGACGGCCAGGTTGGTCACCAGGAATAGCATAATTCGCTTCATATTGACTCCTTGTGAGATATAGATGCATGGTTCGGGCCAATTCACAATCGACCCGATACCACACCTGCCCCCGATCATAGACAGACTCGATGAATGTTTGCTGAATGTTGGGCCTCAGAGCAGGGACGAGATGTCGAGACAATCGCGCAGATCCGCCTCGAGCGGCTGGTCTACGAAGGGGATCTCCCCCAGAAATGGGGCCGGCAACATGGCTTTCAAGGTGGCCAGGTTCTCTTGGTAGCGACTCATGTACGGATCCACCCGATTGACTACCCAGCCTGCCAGGGTCAGCCCCTGATGGCGGATGGCGGCGCAGGTGAGCAGGGCATGATTGAGGCAACCCAGCTTGGCCCCCACCACCAGGATCACCGGCAGGCGCTCAAGGGCAACCCAGTCGGAGAGCAGATGCTGGTGATCCAGCGGCAAAAACCAGCCCCCCGCCCCCTCGACGATCACCCGTTCGGCCCCCGCCCGCTCAATCTCCCGCAACCCGGCAGACAGGCCCGCCAGGGGAATGCTCGCCCCCACCTCCCGGGCGGCTATGTGGGGGGCTATGGGGGGTTCGAAGGCGTAGGGGTTGACCGAGTCGATGGGCAGCGGGAGGCTGGCGGCCGCTTGCAGCTGCTGGGCATCGAGGTTGCGAAGCCCCTCCGGGGTGCGGGCACAGCCGGCGGAGATCGGCTTGTAGCCGGCGCAGGGGATGCCCCGGGCGGCGAACGCCTGCAGCAGGGTACGGGCGACCAGGGTCTTGCCCACGTCGGTGTCGGTGCCCGTGATGAAATAGGATCTGACCATGATGATTCCTCAGCGCAGTTCAAGGTGGCGCTATGGCACCACCTGGGTATCAATGATGGGCTTGTGCCGGGCGGCTAACCTCGCCCGGCCCAAGGCAAAAACGCGTGTTCCCGCAGCCGGTCAGCGGCGGACAAGGCGCCCGAGACAGACCTCATAGCTGGCGGCCAGCAGGCCGTCGGGCTGGCGGTGGCGCTCATAGGCTTCCCCGAGACGCCTCAGGCGCTGGCGGTTGCCCAGCCCCGCGGCCCTGTCGTCATTGACCTGGCTGGCCCCTATGCCCTTGAGATCCCGCAGCAAGTCGTTGAGCTCCAGATAGGCGAGGGACCAGGTGACAGAGGTCAGCTCAGGCGCCTGAAAACCCGCGGCGCCAATGGCCTGCTGCAACTGGGGCAGGGCGAGGAAGCGGTTGACGTGGGCATGCCCGTCGACGGCGCCCCAGGCCTCGCGCAACTGCCAAAGCGACCCGGCCAGCAGGGTCGAGAAGAAGATCTGACCGCCGGGCTTGAGCACCCGGTGGATCTCGGCAAACGCCTGGGCCGGGCGCTCGCACCACTGCAGGGCCAGGCTGGAGAAGACCCAGTCCAGGCTCTGATCCGCGAAGGGCAGCGCCTCCGCATCGCCGCACACCAGCCGGGCGCCGCTGCCACGCAGGGCGGCCTGCGCCAGCATGCCGGGGGCGAGATCCAGCCCGTGCAACTGCTGGCAACGACCCGCCAGCGCGGGCAGGAAGAAGCCGGTGCCGCAGCCCAGATCCAGCCCGGCCCCCGGGCGCATCTCTGTCATACTCCCTTCGCCCATGCGCGCCAGCAGCGCCTGCCCCACCTCCTGCTGGAAGCGGGCGTGGGCGTCGTAGTGACGGGCGGCGGCCCCGAAGCGACGGGCGAGCTGGGCCTTGTCGACCTGCTGGAAACGCTCATGCAGCATGGGCGCCTCCTCTCTGATCACTGGATGGGCAGGGACCCAGGGCCTCGAGCAGGCGATCCACATCCTGCTCGCGGTGGGCGGCACAGAGGGTGATGCGAAGGCGCGCCGTGCCGACCGGCACAGTGGGCGGGCGAATGGCGCTCACCCAGACACCGCGCTCCCGCAGCCGCTCGGCCAGTTGCAGGGCGGCACTGCTCTCCCCCACCAGCAGGGGCTGGATCGGGGTCTCGCTTGCACCCAGCGTCCAGCCGAGCGCCTGTGCCCCCTGCCGGAACCGGGTGATCAGCTGACCAAGATGGGCACGGGCCTCGTCGGCGGCGCGCACCAGCTCGATACTCTGGCTCACCGCGCACGCCTGGGCGGCCGGCATATGGGTGCTGTAGACATAGTGGCGGGCAAAGTTGACCAGGTAGTCCACCAGCTCGCGGCTGCCCCCCACGAAGGCCCCGGCCACCCCGAGCGCCTTGCCAAAGGTGCCCATCTGGATATGCACGCTGGCGGGGGCAACCCCCTGCGCCGCCAGGGTCCCGCGCCCTTGTGGCCCCAGCACCCCGAGGCCGTGGGCATCGTCGATCATCAGCCAGTTGCCGCTCTGGGCTGCCAGGGCAGCAAGTTCAGCCCAGGGCGCCTGATCCCCGTCCATGCTGAACACCCCCTCCGAGACGATCAGGCCCCGTTTTGGCTCAAGTTGAGACGCGAGCGCGGCCATGTCGTTGTGGCCAAAGCGCTTCATCCTGCAGGGCAGCTGGCTGCCCATCTCCTGCAGGGAGGCGTGGTTGAGCCTGTCCTGCCACAGCAGGTGCTCCTTGCCGAGCAGGGCCTTGAGCACCGCCTGATTGGCAGAAAAACCGCAGTTGAACAGCAGCACGGCCTCCACCCCGAGCCACTCTGCCAGGGTCTCTTCCAGCTCTTGGTGGGCACGGCTGTAGCCTGTCACCAGGGGCGAGGCGCCGGCACCAGCGCCATAGCGGTCGATCCCCTCGCAGAAGGCGCCCTTGATGGCGGGATGATCGGCGAGCCCCAGGTAGTCGTTGGCAGAGAGGTTGAGGTAGTCGCGTCCCGCCACCCTGAGCCGCCCGCCACTCGCCACATCCACAGGGGTGCGTCGGCGCAGCAGGGCCGCCTGCTCACGTTCGGCCAGGGCCTCACCCAGCGCAAAGGGGCTGGTGACAACAGGGGAAGTCATGGACGGACGGCACCTGCGCGGGAACGGGTGGCATCGTAGAAGAGCTCGCTCGGCTCGCTCTGGCGGCTCACCTCGGCCAGCAGCTCCTCTTCCTGCACCTGATCCGGCTTCTGGGCCCGCTGGGCGGGGCGGATGCCGAGGCGCTTGAACAGCTGCATGTCGCTGTTCTCGTCCGGGTTCGGGGTGGTCAGCAGCTTGCAGCCGTAGAAGATGGAGTTGGCACCCGCCATAAAGCACATGGCCTGCATCTGCTCGTTCATCTTCTCCCGCCCGGCGGAGAGACGCACGTGGGAGGCGGGCATCATGATGCGCGCCACGGCTATGGTGCGGATAAATTCGAACGGGTCCAGATTCTCCTGGTTTTCCATGGGCGTCCCCTTCACCTTGACCAGCATGTTGATGGGCACGCTCTCCGGGTGGCGGGGCAGGTTGGCCAGCGCCATCAGGAGGCCCGCCCGATCCTTTGCCTGCTCCCCCATGCCGACGATGCCGCCGGAGCAGACCTTCATGCCAGCGCCGCGCACGTGCTCCAGGGTGTCCAGGCGGTCCTGATAGGTGCGGGTGGTGATGATGTCGCCGTAGAACTCCGGCGAGGTGTCGAGGTTGTGGTTGTAGTAATCAAGCCCGGCGGCCCCCAGGCGCGCCGCCTGATCGGCGGTCAGCATCCCTAGCGTCATGCAGGTCTCCATCCCCAGCCCGCGCACCTCCTCGACCATGCGCAGGATATAGGGCATGTCCCTCTCTTTGGGATTGCGCCAGGCGGCCCCCATGCAGAAGCGCGACGAGCCGTTGGCCTTGGCCTCGCGGGCCCGCTCCAGCACCTTTTCCACCTCCATCAGCCGCTCGGTCTCGAGCCCGGTGTGGTAGCGGGCGCTCTGGGGGCAGTATTTGCAATCCTCCGGGCAGGCGCCGGTCTTGATGGAGAGCAGGGTGCTCACCTGCACCTCGTTCGGGTCGAAATGGGCACGGTGTACCGTCTGGGCCTGGAACAGCAGATCGTTGAATGGCAGGGCAAACAGGGCCTGGACCTCGGCGAGGGTCCAGTCGTGACGAAGGGCGTGGCCGCCCAGGGTGAGAGCATTCATACATGGCTTCCAGTTGTTATAAGTGGGATCCTGCGCCGCCATCCTGGGATGAAGGACCGCAAAAGCCGCCACCGGCCGACCTACTCGCTGTGAGGACTGGCGCCAAGTGGCTGAAATTGTTGGCTAGTGTAGAGAGCGCGCGTAGACTGTCAACACCGACCAGATCAAACCAATTGACAACAGAACACAAAATGACCAACCAAGAATTCGACCTGCACCACATCTGGCACCCCTATACCTCCCTCACCCATCCCCTGCCCTGCTATGAAGTGGCCAGCGCCAGGGGGGTGACCCTCACCCTCAGCGACGGCCGCGAGCTGGTGGATGGCATGAGCTCCTGGTGGGCCTGCGTCCACGGTTATCAGGTGCCGGAGCTCGACGCGGCCGCCACCGCCCAACTCGGCAAGATGTCCCACGTGATGTTTGGCGGCCTGACCCACGCCCCTGCGGTGGCGCTGTGCCGCAAGCTGGTGGAGATCACCCCGGCCGGTCTGGATCGGGTCTTTCTGGCGGATTCCGGCTCGGTGGCGGTGGAGGTGGCGCTCAAGATGGCCCAGCAGTACTGGCACGCCAGGGGAACGCCCCGCGCCAGGTTCGTCTCCTTGCGGGGCGGCTATCACGGGGACACCTTCGGCGCCATGAGCGTCTGCGACCCGGACGGCGGCATGCACGAGCTCTACAAGGGCTTCCTGCCGGAGCACCATTTCGTGACCGCCCCCAGCTGCCGCTTCCACGCCGAGTGGGACGAGAGCTGCGTGGTGGAGCTGGCAACCCTGGTGGCGGACCACCATGAGGAAATCGCTGCCATCGTGCTGGAGCCCATAGTGCAGGGGGCGGGTGGCATGCGCTTCTATCACCCCCGCTACCTGCAGTGGGTACGCGCCCTGTGCGACGAGTTCGGTTTGCTGCTGATCGCCGACGAGATCGCCACCGGCTTTGGCCGCACCGGCCAGCTGTTTGCCTGCGACTGGGCGGGGATCAGCCCCGACATCATGTGCCTTGGCAAGGCGCTCACCGGCGGCTACCTGACGCTGTCGGCCACCCTGACTACCGAGCAGGTCGCCCGCACCATCTGTGACGGCAAGGCCGGCGTCTTTATGCACGGCCCCACCTTTATGGGCAATCCGCTGGCCTGCGCGGTGGCCAACGCCTCCATCGAACTGCTGCTGGCCTCACCCTGGCAGGAACGGGTGCGGGCCATCGAACACCAGCTGCGCACCGAACTGGTACAGCTGACCCTGCATCCGGCGGTGGCCGACGTGCGGGTACTCGGCGCCATCGGTGTGGTGGAGATGAAGGAGCGGGTGGACGTGGCGCGCATCCAGCGCAAGTTCGTGTCGCTGGGGGCCTGGATCCGCCCGTTCGGCAAGCTCATCTACCTGATGCCCCCCTTCGTCATCAGCCCCGAGGAGCTGCGGGTGCTGACCCGCGCCATCCATGAGGCCATCACCAGCGGCGAATTCTGAGTCTCGATGAATAGGCCCTGCATGAGAACGCAGGGCCTTTTGGCTCTTTTTCATCAGAATGTGAGCGAGACACCAGAACCCGCCAGGCGAGGGGAGTAGACTGCGCGGGTTTTACCCAACAGATGTACCTTTCCCATGCGCCTCTCCATCACTGCCAAGATCAATTTCTTCCTGCTCTTCATCTTCTCCATGGTATTGGTGTTTTCCGCGGCCTATCAGGCGGTGCGCGAGCGCGACCTCATCCTGACCCTCATCAAGGAGCAGAGCCGCGAGCAGACCGAGGCCTATTTCGACGGCCTCAACATGCTGATGCTGACCGGCAAGATGGAGGCCCGCGACACCCTGCGTGCCAAGTTTCTCGATCACGCCCACGTGGAAGATGCCCGCATAGTGCGCGGGGCGCCGGTCAACAAGCAGTATGGGCCTAGCCGCGACAGCGAGGCCCCCAAGGACAGATTCGATGCCCTGGCCCTGGCGGGCAAGGGGAGCCTGGAGGTGGTGCACGACGGCACCCACAGCAAGCTGGTGGTGACTCGCCCCCTGCTGGCCAAGAAGGATTTTCGCGGCACCGACTGCACCAGCTGTCACCAGGTGCCGGAGAACACTGTGCTGGGGGCGGTGCGCTTTGACTACTCCCTCGACACCCTCTTTACCCGGGTCGAGCAGAACATACTCACCTCGGCCCTGAGCCTCACCCTCATCTTCGGGCTGGGGCTGCTGCTCACCCTCTGGGTCATCCGTACCTGGATAGTCCGCCCCCTCAACCAGCTGACCCGCTCCATGGAGGAGGCCACCGATCTGCACGACTTCGGCCACCGGCTGGAGGGCGATGAAGGGGACGAGATAGGCCGGGTGGCCCTCGCCTACAACCAGATGCTCGACAGCGTGGAGCGCCAGCTCGGCAAGCGCCCTGCCCCCTCGTCCCAGGACGAGAAGCCGGCGGATCACGCCAGGTAATAAAACAGCAGGCTGGCGGCCAGGATCAGCAGCAGAAGGAACAGATTGACGTGCAGGGCATCCTCTTGCCGTCGGCTGCGCCTGTGCTCCAGCGCTCTCGTCCCAGGAGGAGAAGCCGGCGGATCACGCCAGGTAGTAAAACAGCAGGCTGGCGGCCAGGATCAGCAGCAGGATGAATAGATTGACTGCAGCCCATCCTCTTGCGGTCGGCTGCGCCAGCGCTCCAGCGCGCTCGTCCCAGGAGGAGAAGCCGGCGGATCACGCCAGGTAGTAAAACAGCAGGCTGACGGCCAGGATCAGCAGCAGGATGAATAGATTGACGTGCAGGGCATCCTCTTGCCGTCGGCTGCGCCTGTGCTCCAGCGCCAAGACCACCAGGGTCAGCAGGCAGCAACCCCAGAGTCCGTGCACCAGCCAGGGGGTGAGGGCGGGATCCCACTCCTGGCGTACCTTGACCCCGCCATAGACCAGAAAACCGTAGGCCGTCTGCGGCCTGGCGAAGTGGTAAAGGGAGAGCAGGACGATAAAGCCGCTCCAGCAGAGGATCACCAGCCCCTGGAGAACCCGTATCCAGCCATCCGGCCCCCGCCTGCGTTCCTTCACTCTCACCCCCTGCCCAACCGACCGGATCCATGCAAGATTCATGGGGAAAACCCCGCAAGGGTCCGACATTTTTGCTTGTTTATCAAACCCGCGCGGGTAAGATTAACGGCTTAGTCTGCCATGGTGGGCCACTCATGCCCGGGCCAGACCCCAAGTGTTGCAAATAGCGCTGCAAGAACAAGCTGGAGACAATATTTCGATGACGCACGCATCCGTAGTAGATGTGCTGACCGGTAAGTATGCGGTTGGCACCACCCAGACAGTGAAAGGGTGGATCCGGACCCGCCGCGATTCCAAGGCGGGGATCTCATTTTTGGCCATATCCGATGGCTCCTGTTTCCATCCGGTACAGGCCGTCGTTCCCAATACCCTGGCCAATTACGAGAATGAAGTGCTGCGTCTGACCACCGCCTGCTCAGTGGAAGTGACCGGTGTGGTCGTGGCTTCCCAGGGCAGCGGCCAGGCCTACGAGCTGCAGGCCTCCGACGTCAAGGTCGTGGGCTGGGTCGAAGACCCGGACACCTACCCCATGTCTGCCAAGCGCCACAGCATCGAATACCTGCGCGAGCAGGGTCACCTGCGTGCCCGTACCAACGTGGTCGGCGCCGTGACCCGGGTGCGCAACTGCCTGGCCCAGGCCATTCACCGCTTCTTCCATGAAGAGGGTTATCTGTGGATTGCCGCGCCGCTCATCACCGCCTCCGACACCGAAGGGGCTGGCGAGATGTTCCGCGTCTCCACCCTGGACATGGAAAACCTGCCGCGCACCCCCGAAGGCAAGGTGGATTACGACAAGGACTTCTTCGGCAAGGAGACCTTCCTGACCGTCTCCGGCCAGCTCAACGTCGAGACCTATGCCTGCGCGCTGTCCAAGGTCTACACCTTCGGCCCGACCTTCCGCGCCGAAAACTCCAACACCAGCCGCCATCTTGCCGAGTTCTGGATGGTGGAGCCGGAAGTGGCCTTCGCCAACCTGGAAGACAACGCCGCCCTAGCCGAAGCCATGCTGAAGTACGTCTTCAACGCCGTGCTGACCGAGCGCCGCGACGATCTGGAGTTCTTCGCCCAGCACATCGACAAGGATGCCATCGACCGTCTGGAGCGCTTCGTCGCCTCCGACTTCGCCCAGATTGACTACACCGACGCCATCGAAGTGCTGAAGAACTGCGGCAAGAAGTTCGAGTTCCCGGTCTCCTGGGGTATCGATCTCTCCTCCGAGCACGAGCGCTATCTGGCCGAAGAGCACTTCAAGTCCCCTGTGGTGGTGAAGAACTACCCGAAAGACATCAAGGCCTTCTACATGCGCCTCAACGACGACGGCAAGACTGTCGCCGCCATGGACGTGCTGGCCCCGGGGATCGGCGAGATCATCGGTGGCTCCCAGCGTGAGGAGCGTCTCGAGGTGCTGGATGCCCGTCTGGCCGAGATGGGTCTGAACAAGGAAGATTACTGGTGGTATCGCGACCTGCGTCGCTACGGCACAGTGCCGCACTCCGGCTTCGGCCTGGGCTTCGAGCGCCTGGTGGTCTATGTGACCGGCATGGGCAACGTGCGCGACGTCATCCCCTTCCCGCGCACCCCTCGCACCGCCGAGTTCTAATCGCGGACAGCACGCGAATCGCAAAAAGCCGACCCTTGGGTCGGCTTTTTTATTTCCTGCTCTCCCGGCAGGGATGATCTCCTCCTCTCATCCTGATCCTCGAATAAATCCCCCCCTTCCCCTGCCTGTCATTCCCCGATCCCCCCTGTTCAAGGGCATATCCATAGTTTTTATGCACTTAAATCGGAAAAGGGTCTGTTATTGAACCACCTCAATTTTTTACCCCTTTAGGGGTGCCAGAATACCCACTAACCCTTTAGGGGCAAATAACCACAACAGATGCTCCCGGGCCCCAGGGCCAGTGCGGACATGGATTCAATCACACGAGGTAATGGAATGATCTTGATGGAATTTTTGGTGGTGCTCGGCTGCTTGCTGCTGGGTACCCGCTTTGGGGGCATGGGACTGGGTCTCATCAGTGGCATAGGTCTGTTCCTGCTGACCTTCGTGTTCGGCCTGGTGCCAGGGGAGCCGCCGGTGCAGGTGATGCTGACCATACTGGCGGTGATCGGCTGCGCCGCCACCCTGCAGACCGCCGGTGGCCTCAACCTGATGATGCAGGTGGCCGAGCGCCTGCTGCGCCGTCACCCGCAATACATCACCATACTGGCGCCGCTCACCACCTGGACCCTCACCTTCCTGTGCGGTACCGGCCACGTGGTCTACACCATGTTCCCCATCATCGCCGACATAGCACTGCAGAAGAACATCCGTCCCGAGCGCCCGATGGCGGTGGCATCCGTTGCCTCCCAGATGGCGATCTGCGCCTCCCCGGTCTCCGTTGCCGTGGTCTCCATGGTCTCCATTCTGGCGGCCGGTCACGGTATAGGTCAGGCTTACGGCCTGCTCGACATCCTGATGATCGCCATCCCCTCCTCTCTCACGGGTGTGATCATGGCGGCCCTGTGGAGCCTGCGCCGCGGCAAGGATCTGGACAAGGACGAGGAGTTCCAGGCCAAGATCCAGGATCCGGAGCAGCGCGCCTTCGTCTACGGCGGCGGTGAAACCCTGCTCAACACCAAGTTCCCGAAAGAGGCCTACTGGTCTACCTGGATCTTCTTCGCCGCCATCGCCGCCGTGGTCTTGCTCGGTGCCAACGAAGGTCTGCGTCCTGTGTTCACCATCAAGGACAAGACGGGCCCCCTCTCCATGAACCTGGTGATCCAGATGATGATGCTGATCGCCGGCGCCATCATCCTGATGCGCTGCAAGGTCAAGCCGGGCGACATCTCCAACGGTGCCGTGTTCAAGGCGGGCATGGTCGCCATCTTCTCCGTGTTCGGGGTTGCCTGGATGAGCGAGACCTTCTTCCAGGCCCACATGCCGCTGCTCAAAGAGACCCTGGCCCACGTGGTACAGGCCCAGCCCTGGACCTATGCCCTGGTGCTCTTCCTCATCTCCAAGCTGGTGAACAGCCAGGCCGCCGCGCTCACCGCCATCGCCCCCATGGGTCTGGCGCTCGGGGTGGAGCCGAAACTGCTGATCGCCTTCCTGCCGGCGAGCTACGGCTACTTCGTGCTGCCGACCTACCCGAGCGATCTGGCCTGTATCGGTTTCGACCGCTCCGGCACCACCCGCATCGGCAAGTTCATCATCAACCACAGCTTCATCATTCCTGGGCTGATCGGGGTCAGCAGCTCCTGCGCCCTGGGGTATGTGCTGACCACCATCTTGCTGTGATCCAGACGGCGTTCGCCGCGTCATCCCCAACGGGCCCCTTCGCGGGCCCGTTGCCTTTCCCGCCCTCCCGCTTTGCCAAGCGCCCGCCGGCTCGGTAGCATGCCTCATCTTTCATGATTGGAATCAACCCCATGTCTCGCGTCATCCTGCTCTGGAGCGGTGGCAAAGATGCCATGCTGGCTCTCTGTCATGCCCGCGATGCGGGTCATCAGGTGGTGGCCCTGGCCACCTTCGCGCCCCCAGAGCCCCGCTTTCTCGCTCACCCCTTGCCGCTGGTGCGCCGTCAGGCGGCGGCTCTCGGGCTGCCCCATCTGCTGGTCACCATAGAGGCGCCGTTCGAGCAGAGCTATGAGACGGCGCTGAGCCGCCTGCGGCAGGAGTGGAAACTCGACGGAGTAGTGACCGGCGATATCGACAGCGTGGGGGGCGCACCGAACTGGATCCGCGAGCGCAGCCAGCCGCTCGGGCTCGCCGTCCACACCCCGCTCTGGCAGCAATCTCGCGAGGCGCTGCTGGCGGATATGCTGGCCCGTGGCATAGTCGCCCACCTCTCCTGCGTCGATACCCGGGTGCTGGCGCCGGATTGGGCCGGACGTATCCTGGATGCCGCCACCCTGACCGAGTTGCAGCAACTGGCCGAGCGTGAGGGCTTCGATGCCTGCGGCGAGCAGGGGGAGTACCACACCATGGTGACCGACGGCCCAGGCTTTGCCGCCCCGCTGCGCCTCGATGGCTGGCAGGTGGCGCACCAGGATCATCTGGCCTATCTGCTGGAGGACGAGGGGTGACGCCTCACTAAGGCGGCACATAAAAAACGGGAGGCGATGGCCTCCCGTTTTGCTTGCCTTTCACACCGACCTATCTGGCCAGCTTGCCCAGCACCCGCTGCAGCAGGCGGATGCGCGGTTCGATGCTGTCGAGCATCAGGAATTCGGCCTCCGAGTGGAAGCCGCCCCCCATGGGGCCGAAGCCATCCAGGGACGGCACGCCGGCGGCGGCGGTGAAGTTGGCGTCGGAGCCGCCCCCCGCCTCCAGCCAGTTGAAGGGGATCCCCTCCTGCGCTGCGGCCGCCTCCACCAGCGCCATCAGGCCCCGGGTGTCCTCACTCGGGCGCATCGCCGGCTTGAAGCTCTGGCGATCCACCTCGACCCGGCAACCGGCAAGGAAAGGATTCTTGGCCATGAAGCTGAGCCGGTTGTGCACCGCCTGCGCCTCCTCGTTACTCCAGAAGCGCAGGTCGACGATGGCCTCGGCGAAGTCCGGCACCACGTTGACGCCGGTGCCCCCCTGCACCACCCCCACGTTCATGGTGGTGCCCGTCTCCAGGTTCACCTGCTCGTTGATGGCCAGCACCCAATGGGCGAGCTCGGTAATGGCGGAGATACCCTCGGCCAGGGCCGAGCCCGCGTGGGAGGCCTTGCCGTGGAAGCGGATGCGGTACTTGGCGTTGCCCTTGCGGGCGCTGATGAGATCCCCGCTCGGACGGGCCGCCTCGGCCACCAGCACGCAGCCACTCTGCTTAGCTCGCTCGACCAGCCAATCCTTCGACCAGGGGGAGCCAATCTCCTCGTCGCAGTTGCAGCAGACCAGCACCTTGAGCTTGGCCAGCACGGCCGGGTCCATCCCCTTCAAGGCATACCAGGTGGAGAGCAGGCCGCTCTTCATGTCAGAGACGCCGGGGCCGAAGGCCTGATTGCCTTCGACTGTCAGCGGGCGTTTGGCCGCCGTCCCCTCGGGGAAGACGGTGTCCATGTGGCCCACCAGCATGACGTCGTAGTGATCCGCCCCCGGGGCATTGGTTGCCTCGAGGCAGGGGCCGCACTCGGCGGCAAACTGGTGGCGGCTCACCTGCCAGCCGATGGCCTCGTATTTTTCGGCCATGATGTCGGCCACCCGAGCCACCCCGGCCGGGGTACGGGTGCCGCAATCCAGGTTGATGAGGGGGGCCAGATCCGCCAGATAGGCGTCCAGGGAAAAAGCGTTGCGAGGATCTGTCATCATCGTCTCCAAAGGGCAAAAGGTCGGGCCTCGCCCTTGCGCAGAGTGAATGGAGCGGGCAGCCTGGCCACCCGCCCCGCCATTACATAAACAGCAGATAGTTGAGCAGCAGCGCCGTCACCAGGGCACCTGCCATGGGTACGCAGGTGCGCTTGACCACCACGAAGGGGGAGACCTTGGCGATCCCCGCGCAGGCGATGAGCACAGCCGCTATGGGGGAGACGGTGCGACCTATGCTGGAGGCGAGCTGCATCGGCAGCAGCATGGTCACCGCCGGCACGCCGAACTTGGCCGCCACCGCGGGGGCCAGGGTGGAGAAGCTCAGGAAGGCCGCGTTGCCGGAGCCCATGATGACGGCCGCCACCATGATGAGCCCCACCATCACCAGCGTCATCAGACCGCTGCCGATCCCGGCATTGCTGGCAGAGTGCAGCAGGGTGTCGATGGCGCCTATGGCCTTGAGGGACTCGGCAAACAGCTCGGCACAGACGATGAGCGCCACCACCGGGCCAAACACCTTGCCCATGCCGTCGAGGAAGCTCGACAGCCCGGCCATGGCGGTGCGCACCGAGCGGGTACGCAGCAGCTCGCACAGCATGCCGATGAAGACCGACAGCAGCATGGCCACCTCCACGCTGACGCTGATGGTGGTCACCAGGAGCTTGGAGAAGGTCATCATCAGCACGAAGGGGATGATGGGCAGCAGGGCATACCAGGTCGGCGCCGGCACCTCCTCCTTCCCCTGCTCGTCCAGCTCGGCCGGATCGCCCCGGTGCAGGGCGGGATCCCAGCCATCCTGGCGATCGCAGTGACGCTGCCAGAAGAAGTGCAGCACCATGGTCACCAGCAGCATGGGGGCCACCAGCCAGATCTGGTAGTCGACGAAGTAGCTGGTGGGATCCATGCCGGACTGACCGGCGGAGAAGATGGCGTTGGTCTGGGTCGGACCGATCTCAAACGCCTGGGAGGTGGCGATGACGCCGCAGGCCGACGCCGGGCTGATGCCGAGGTTGCGCATCACAGGGTACATGGTGACCATCAAGAGCAGGCCGAGGCCGGTGGCGGAGGTGACGAACAGCGACACGAACACCGCCACCAGGTAGCAGATGGCCAGCATCAGGTAGCTGGACCGGATGCCCGCCACCGGCTTGACCGCCACCCGCACCAGGGACTGGGAGGCGCCGATATGGGACATGTAGGTGGCAAAGCCCGCCACCGCCATGATGGTGAGGCCGAGCCCCGCCGCCCGGTAGGAGAAGATCCCCTTGAACACCTCGAACAGGTCGAACAGGGCGAACCCCGTGCTCTTGTCGGCAGGCAGAATGGGGTGCAACCCCAGCCAGTAGGCCACCGCGAAGATGGCCATGCCTGCCAGCGCCAGCACCGCCTGCGGGTTGTAATCCTTGACGATGCCGTAGACCACGGCCATCAGCACGAGCAAGACGAATAAGAGTTCCAAAGTGCGCTCCTGATAAGATTATCGAGGATCGAAATCTAGTGGCGAGCCCCTCCTTTCCCCTTGATCCCTATCAATAAAAGTGGCTTGAATGACAAAAAGCAGCATTAAATTTTGATAAATCAAATAAAATTGGTACATCAATCCAGTCCCGACGCACTAGAATGCCCTGCATGAGATCCTGGCCAACAACCTCCACTTTTTTTGCGTTGGATCAACGCCCGTCAGGGGTGAACTGGCCAAGATGCCCGTCGATACAGAGCGACCATTTCGCACCGGAGAGAGTTATGACAAGCCAAGCCACCGCAGGTGTCTCTACCTGCGACTACAAGCTGTGGGACATCCTCGTCGAGTCTGCAAAGGAACGCACCACCATTCGTTATTCCAAGCTGGCCAGGCAGGCCGGGCTGGAACAGTGCCAGGATGAGCTGCGCACCCTGCTGCAACGCATCCGCATGTACTGCACCGAAAACAACCTGCCGATCCTCTCCGCCATCGTGGTGGACGACGTGGGCAAATACACCGGCCTCTCCTCCAGCCTGCCGGATGCGCCCTGGGAGCGGGCCCGGGTCTTCGACCACGAATGGACCACCCTGCACTGATAGCCCCCTTCCCCCAAGACGCGCCCCAGGCGCGTTTTGGCTATCTGGCCCCTCGCTTTTTCTCCCCCTCCCCGCTGGTAAAACCAGCCAGCCCGGCCATGAGCGTTGCCATGGCTGGGCCACAATGCCAGAATCGGGCCCTTGCATGATTTCACGTTCGGATTTCAGGGCCCCGGGCCCGCAGACATAGGATCTCCCATGGCCACCACCCTCTATGGCATCAAGAACTGCGACACCATCAAGAAGGCCCGCAAGTGGCTGGACGAGGCTGGCATCGACTATCGCTTTCACGATCACAGGGCCGACGGCCTCGAGCCTGCCCGGCTGGACGGCTGGCTGGCCCAGCTGGGCTGGGAAGCCCTGCTCAACACCCGAGGCACCACCTTCCGCGCCCTGCCGGAGGAGGCCAAGCAAGGGCTGGACGGCGCCAAAGCCCGCGCCCTGCTGCTGGAGCACCCCGCCATGATCAAGCGCCCGTTGCTGGACCGCGATGGCGAGCTGACCCTGGGGTTCAAGGCAGACCACTACCAATCCCTCTTCTCTCGTTAAACATTTCTGTTAAGGAACGCCGATGTCGGATGTCATCGCACTGGCCAAGGATCTGATCCGCCGCCCCTCAGTTACCCCGCTGGACGAAGGGTGCCAGACCCTGATGGCGGAGCGCCTCGCGCGCCTCGGGTTCGTCATCGAGCCCATGGTGTTCGAAGACACCACCAACCTCTGGGCTCGCCGTGGCAGCGAGGGGCCGCTGTTCTGCTTCGCTGGCCACACCGACGTGGTGCCCGCCGGCCCGCTGGAGAAGTGGCACACGCCGCCATTCGAGCCGACCATCAAGGACGGCATGCTCCATGGCCGCGGCGCCGCCGACATGAAGGGGTCCCTCGCCGCCATGGTGGTGGCCACCGAGCGCTTCGTGGCCCAGCATCCGGACCACAAGGGCTCCATCGCCTTCCTCATCACCTCGGATGAAGAGGGTCCCTTCATCAACGGCACGGTGCGCGTCATCGACACCCTGGAGGCCCGCCACGAGAAGATCCGCTGGTGCATCGTCGGCGAGCCCTCCTCCACCAACCTGGTGGGGGACGTGGTGAAGAACGGCCGCCGCGGCTCCATCACTGGCGATCTGCTGGTGCGCGGGGTACAGGGTCACGTGGCTTACCCTCACCTGGCGGACAACCCCATCCACAAGGCGGCGCCGGCCCTGGCGGAACTCGCCGCCACCGTCTGGGACGAGGGCAACGCCTACTTCCCCCCCACCAGCTTCCAGATAGCCAACATCCAGGCCGGCACCGGTGCCTCCAACGTCATTCCGGGCGAGCTGCAGGTGCAGTTCAACTTCCGTTTCAGCACAGAGCTCACCGATCTCGACATCCGCGAGCGGGTCGAGGCGCTGCTGACCCGTCACGGTCTGGACTTCGAGCTGAAGTGGACCCTCTCAGGCCAGCCCTTCCTGACCGACACCGGCGCCCTGCTGGAGGCCACAGTCGCCGCCGTGGCGGCGGTCAACGGTCAGCAACCGGCCCTGCTCACCACGGGGGGAACGTCCGATGGGCGCTTTATCGCCCCCACCGGGGCCGAGGTGATCGAGCTGGGCCCGGTCAACGCCACCATCCACAAGGTGAACGAGTGCGTGAAGGCGGAGGATCTGGATCTGCTGGCGGACATGTACCAAGGGGTGCTGGAGCACTTGCTGGCATGACCCAGGATCAACTGCTTGGGCTCGACGAGAGCCACCTCATCCTGGTGGGGCGCGGGCCCCACCGTCTGACCGCCGCCACCGCGGCGGCCTTCAACGACATGCAGGTGGCGGCCGCCCATGAGGGGTTCAACCTGCAGGCCGCCTCCAGCTGGCGCAGCTTCGAGCGCCAGCTCGCCATCTGGAATGGCAAGTGGCGCGGGGAGCGGCCCCTGCTGGATGCGAACAACCAGCCTCTGGATGCGCTGCAACTGGGCGAGACCGAACGGTTGCACGCCATACTGCGCTGGAGCGCCCTGCCGGGCACCAGCCGCCACCACTGGGGCACGGATCTCGACATCTATGATCCCGACTGCCTGCCCGCAGGTACCAGGCTGGCGCTGGAGCCCTGGGAGTACGAGGCGGGCGGCTGGTTTGCCGATCTCGGCGAGTGGCTCGGGGATCACATGAACGACTTCGGCTTCTTCCTGCCCTATGCCAAACCACTGGAGGCGGCTCAGGGGGTCGCCTACGAGCCCTGGCACATCAGCTTCGCCCTGGAGTCCGCTGAACAGCGGCTGGATCCGGATGCGCTGGCGCTTTGCCTGCAACAGGCGGATATTGAAGGCAAGGCGTGCATACTGTCCCATCTCGACGAGATCCTGGCCCGTTATGTCACTGCCGGTCACACCGAAAGGAGAATCTGATGAGTCTGTGGTTATGGATAGGCCTGCCGCTGCTGTTTCTGCTCGGCCTGTTTCTCAATGCCATCAAGGACATGAAACAGCTCGAAAAGCAGTTGCCGAAATACAGGGACAAGATCCGGGAAGTCAAGGACGACGAGGACGACTGACCTCCCCCGCAGGAGCCCGATGGCGCTCCTGCTCCCCCTTGCCGGGCTCGATGCCAGCCAGCAGCCACCCCGGCCCCAGCCCCTGAAAATGGGCACCGATTGCCACTCCCGCCCCCCTCTTTCTCGCCCCTCTTTAGCCTCGCGCCTGCTGCTTAAAAACAGCACAACAACCGTAAAAAACTGCAAATCGATGCACAATTAAGCCACACAAAGGGGTGCAATCTGCATATAATGTGCCTGTTTTGCCGTCCGCTATAAGGAGTTCGCCATTGGATGCCACCACCATCAACAGTTTCTTTTTTATCGGTGCCTTGTTGGTGGGAGCCAGTGTCCTGTTAAGTGCGCTCTCGTCCCGGGTCGGCATCCCCATCCTGGTCATCTTCCTCGCCGTCGGCATGCTGGCCGGTGAGGATGGCCCCGGTGGCATCCACTTCGCCGACTACTCTGTCGCCTACCTGGTGGGCAACCTGGCGCTCGCCATCATATTGCTGGATGGCGGCATGCGCACCCGGGTCTCCTCCTTTCGGGTCGCACTCTGGCCCGCCCTGTCGCTCGCCACCGTCGGGGTGGCCATCACTACCGGCCTGACCGGGCTGGCCGCCGCCTGGCTGTTTGATCTGAACCTGATGCAGGGGATGCTGATCGGCGCCATCGTCGGCTCCACCGATGCGGCGGCTGTGTTCTCCCTGCTCGGCGGGCGCAGCCTCAACGAGCGGGTCAGCGCCACCCTGGAGATAGAGTCCGGCAGCAACGATCCCATGGCGGTCTTTCTCACCGTCACCCTGATAGAGGTGCTGGCCACCGCCCAGCAGGGGCTGGACGCCGGCTTCCTGCTGCTGCAACTCATCAAGCAGTTTGGCCTGGGCGCCGGCATAGGCCTAGCCGGGGGCTGGCTGCTGTGGCGGCTCATCAACACGGCCCGCCTGGCCCCCGGGCTCTATCCGCTGCTCACCGTCAGCGGCGGCCTGCTCATCTTCGCCCTCACCACGGCCGTGGGGGGCAGCGGCATCCTCGCCATCTACCTCACCGGCCTGTTGCTCGGCAACCTCTCCCTGCGCAGCCGCAGCACCACCTTGTCGGTGCTGGACGGCCTGACCTGGCTCAGCCAGATCGGCATGTTCCTGGTGCTGGGGCTGCTCGCCACCCCGAGCAATCTGCTGCCCATCGCCGTGCCGGCGCTGGCGCTGGCCATGTGGATGATACTCTTTGCCCGCCCGGTATCGGTCTGGATAGGCCTGCTGCCGTTCAAGAACTTCGCCCCCCGGGAGCGCTGGTTCATCTCCTGGGTCGGCCTGCGTGGCGCCGTGCCCATTATACTGGCGGTCTTCCCCATGATGGCGGGGCTGCCCAACGCCCAGCTCTACTTCAATGTCGCCTTCTTCGTGGTGCTGGTCTCCCTCATCCTGCAGGGCAGCTCGCTGCCGCTGGCCTCCAGGCTGGCGCGGGTGGAGGTGCCGGCGCCGCCGTCCCCCATCAACCGCTCCGGGCTCGAGATCGATCTCGACAGCCAGTGGGAGACCTTCGTCTATCGCCTGAGCGCCGAGAAGTGGTGCATCGGCTCGCCCCTGCGGGAGCTGCGCATGCCCCAGGGCACCCGCATCTGCGCCCTGTTCCGCGGTCAGGAGCTGCTGCACCCCTCGGGCAGTACCTGCCTGCAGTCGGACGACATCCTCTGCGTCATCGGCCACGAGCGCGATCTGCCCGCCCTCGGCCAGCTGTTCAGCCAGGCGCCTGAGCAGGATCTGGGCCCGCGCTTCTTCGGTGACTTCCTGCTGGAGGCGACCGCCAGGCTGGTGGATCTCGCCCCGCTCTACGGGCTGGATGTGAGCGAGGTGGCGGATCAGACTCTGGGCGATTTCATTGCCCATCAGTTGGGCGATAATCTGGTAGTGGGTGACCACGTCGCCTGGCAGGGCCTGCTCTGGACGGTGGCGGAGATGGAAGAGGGTGAGCCTCGCAAGATAGGGGTACGCTTCCTGGAAGAAGATCCGGTCTAGGACGCAAGCCGGACCCTGTTCAATACACATACTCGGCGCCCGTTCCCGCCAAGACGGTGAACCGGCGCCCGGCGAGAAGGGAGTGACCCATGCCTTATCAAACCCAGTTGTCTGGTCTCTATCCTCCCTCCCCCCGGCTGGGGCTGATCGAGGGCTTCTTCGGCAAGGGCTGGAGCTGGGAGGCCCGCGCCCGCTACGCCCAGTGGCTGCCCCGCCATGGCTACGGCTTCTACCTCTATGCCCCCAAGGAAGACGGCTACCTGCGCAAGCACTGGGCCGAGCCCTGGCCGAGGGAGCAGCTCGACCACCTGCGCCAGCTAGCCCGGCAGTGCCGGGAGAACGGCCTCGCCTTCGGTGTGGGGTTGAGCCCCATGGGCGCCCATCACGACTACGCCCACAAGCGCTCGGCCCTGCTCGAGAAGGTGCGCCTCATCGAGGAGGCGCTCCAGCCCGACATATTGGCGGTGCTGTTTGACGACATGAAGGGGGATACCCCGGATCTCGCCCACTGGCAGCTCACCATAGCCCACGACATCGCGGCCCACACCAGTGCCAGCCGTCTCATCTTCTGCCCCAGCTACTACTCGACGGATCCCGTGCTGGAGAAGGTGTTCGGCGCCATGCCCCCCCACTATCTGACGGATCTGGGTCAGGGGCTGGACAAGCGCTTCGACATCTTCTGGACCGGCCCCAGGGTCTGCTCCACCGAGTACCCGGCGGCCCACCTCAGGCAGGCCGCCGACTGGCTGCACCGCAAGCCGTTCCTGTGGGACAACTACCCGGTCAATGACGGCAGCAAGGCGAGCAGCTTCCTGCACCTGCGCGCCTTCGAGCACCGCCCGGCAGAGCTCGCGGATCTCACCGCCGGTCACGCGGTCAATCCCATGAAGCAGGCGGCGCTCTCTGTGCTGCCGCTCGCCACCCTGCCCATGAGTTACCGGCTCGGCCGCCAGTACGATCCGGATCAGGCGCTGCACGCCTCCCTCAACGCCACCTGCGGGCCGCAGATCTCCGCCATGATAGAGGCCGACCTGCCACTGTTTCAGGACATAGGGCTGGCCCAGCTGACACCTGAGCAGGTGACCCACCTCAAGGCCCGCTACCTGCCATTCCAGGATCAGGGCTGCGTCGCCGAGATCCTGCGCTGGCTGGACGGCGAATACGTGTTCGATCCCGACTGCCTCACCGACTGACCCCGGCCGTCAGCCGCCCACAAAAAAGGCCACCTCCCCGGCAGGGAGGTGGCCTTTTCATTCCGATCCCCTCAGCCGAAGGCCAGCCAGACGCCGACAAACAGCATGAGCGAGCCGGCGATGCGGTTCATCAGGGTGACGTTGCCGCTCTTGGCGAGGAAGTGGCGCAGGGTGCGGCCACCGCTCGCATAGAGCAGCAGGCAGGAGAACTCGATGACCAGGATGAGCACCACCAGGGCGCTGATCTGGGGGGCCATCGGCTTGGCCGCATTGATGAAGGGGGGCAGCAGGGAGACCATGAAGGCCCACCCCTTGGGATTGGCGATGGCGGTGACAAAACCCTGCAGCGCCAACCCGAACGGCTTGGTCTCCTGGCCGGCCGAGAGATCCGCCGGAATCGCCATCTTGCCCTTGGCCTGCCACATCTGGATGCCGAGCCAGACCAGATAGGCGCCGCCCACGTACTTGAAGGCCGAGAACAGGGCCGGATAGTTGAGCATGACGGCCGCCACCCCGACCACAGAGAGCACGGAGACCAGGCCGACGCCGATGAGCTCCCCCCACATCATGTGCAGGGTGCGGCGCACCCCCAGACTCATGCCCAGGGTCATCGCCAGCGTCATGCACATGCCGGGGGTCACGGAGACAAAGAAAAACGTGGGAATAAAGAGCGCCAAGATGGCGGGATCAATCCAGTGAGACACACTACACCTCCAGGTAACAAGCAGTCGATCTTGCCTATCACACTCTTTTAACACAAGAAAAACCTTTTCGTTCAGCAAGAATTCAGCATTAAAAACCCTGTGACAAGAGTTGTCGCGCCTGTGTAAGATGCCGCCTCACTCCTCTTTTGGGTTAGGATCTTTCATGTCTTTGAATAATCTGTCCATTCGTCTGCAAGTTCTCATTCCACTACTGCTCGCCAGCCTGCTGATGCTGCTCATGGCCGTGATCAGCAAGCAGGAGATAGACGGTGCCATCAAGGACATGAACGACACCACCGCCAGCGTCACCCGCCACAAGGACGACATCGCCGCCCTGATCCACGCCACCTACCGGCTGCGCACCAACGCCATCTACGGCCTCTACGATCAGGCGCGCTTCGCCCAGTTGCCGAGCCAGCTCTCCGCCGCCGAGCAGGAGATAGCCACCATATTGTCGCGGCTGGTGATCCCGGGGGCCGAGCAGGACAACGGCCAGGTGGCCGCGGCCCTGCAGGCCTATCTCGGCCATACCCGCAGCAACATGCTGCCGCTGCTGGCCGCCAAGCACGCAGGCAGTGGCGAGCCCGCCGGCTATGAGCAGTCCCGGCTGCGCTTTCGCGAGCTGGGGGAGCAGCTCATCAAGCAGATTGACACCCTCTCTGCCCACATCAATCAGCTGATCCAGCAGGAGATAGCCCAGGAGCAGGCCCACTACCATGCCACCCTGCTGCAGACCCTGCTGCTGATGGGGGCCACCCTGATCGCGGCGCTCTGCGGCGGCTGGTGGCTCTCCGGTCGCATCGTCCAGCCCATAGGCCAATTGCAGGAGGTGATGCACGCCGTCGCCCTCGGTCGCTTCAACGTGCGCGCCAAGGCCGAAGGCAACAACGAGCTGGGCCAGCTGGCCAAGGACATCAACCAGACCCTGAGCCAGCTTGGCAGCACTATCCATGCCCTGACCGGCATCAGCGGCAACGTGGCCTCCGCCGCCACCGAGCTGGCCGCCGTCATGACCCAGTCCGAGGCCAACGCCCAGCAGCAGCGCAGCGAGACCGAGCAGGTGGCCTCCGCCGTCACCGAGCTGGCCAGCACAGCGAACAATGTCAACCACAATGCCGCCCTGGCCGATGAGCTGGCGCGGGACGCCAACCGCCGGGTCGAGCAGGGACTGGCGCTGTTTGCCGAGAGCATCCAGGCCAACGGTCGCATGACGGGCAGCCTGGAGAACGCCGCCACCGTGGTCGCGCGGCTCAAGTCCCAGTCCGAGCAGATCGGCAAGGTGATAGAGGTGATCCAGAGCATCTCGGAGCAGACCAACCTGCTGGCGCTCAACGCCGCCATCGAGGCCGCCCGCGCCGGTGAAACCGGCCGAGGCTTTGCTGTGGTGGCCGACGAGGTGCGCCTGCTGGCGGCGCGGACCCAGGACTCCACCAAGGAGATCCAGGTCATCATAGAGCAGTTGCAGAGCCAGTCCCTCTCCGCCAACAGCGGCGTGCAGGAGACCCTGGAGATCCTCGGCCACAACCAGCGTCTCTCCGCCGAGGTGCAGGCGCTGCTGGGGGGCATCACGGAGGCGGTCAACCAGATCAATGGCGCCAATGCCCAGGTGGCCACCGCCGCCGAGGAGCAATCCTGTGTCACCGCCGACATCAGCCGCAACATCACCAACATCCACGAGATAGTGAACCAGAACGTGGCCGGCATCAGCCAGAGCGCCGCCGCCAGTCACGAACTGTCACAGCTCGCCGAGCAGCAGCGCAGGCAGCTCGCCCAGTTCCAGCTGTAATACTCCCCTCTCGTTGACAGACTCCGGGCCCCGTCCCGGGGTCTGTCCCCTCGTGTTTAAAACGGCTTTTTGCCCACAAGGCGCCATTAGGGGCTGGGCTGCATCCGCAAATATGGGTATGGTAGAGGCACGTCATTCCCCCTCACCCAGAGAACACCATGAGCCTGAAGTTCAAGAAACCCGCTTTTATCACGCTGGGCCTCGTCGCCCTGCTCTCCGCGCTCTGGCTCGATTTCTATCTGCCGGAACACACCATAGCCACCATCACGGGGGTCGAGGTGAAGCGAACCGACAAGGATGGTCCCATCAGCCAGAAGAACCCGGCCGACGGCCCCATCACCGACGTCTATTACATCTACACCGAGCGTCCCGGCGAGAAGATCCGGGTGTTCCGCAATGAAGATACCGGCTGGGGCTGGCCCTTCTACTTCAAGTTCAATGCCGCCGACGTCCAGGCCAAGGCCAAATCCATGGAGTTCGAGAAGCGCCTGGCCATCATCACCTCCTACGGCTGGCGGGTGAACATGTTCTCCCTCTTCCCCAACGTCACCAAGATAGAGAGCACCCAGCCCGATGCCTCCACCTGGAGCTTCTTCCGCTGGTTCTGGTTCGGCGTCTGGGCGCTGGTGATGGGCAAGGCCGCCATCGCCACCTGGCGCTACTTCGACCGTCTCGAGGACGAGATATGAGGAGCACACCGGCATCAGGCGGAGACGGGCAATGAGTGAACCGAGCAAGACCCGCACCAGCTTCTATCGCCGCCTCTACGTGGCTCACCTCATCAGCCAGGGCACGGATACGGTGCCCGCCATCATGGCCGCCACCGGCATGCCCAGGCGCACCGCCCAGGATACCCTGAGCGCCCTGGCCGAACTCGATATCAGCTGCGCCTTCGAGCAGACCGAGGGGGCTCGCCACCTGCAGGGTCACTACCGCATCAGCGACTGGGGGCCCATCAATCCTGACTGGATCAAGGCCCAATTGCCGGTCATCAAGGGGACGTTGGGATATCCCTGAACAGGGATACCCCCTCAGCGACCAGGGGATCAACCAATCCGGTGTGGATTGCCGCCCAGTTGGCTGTCATCAAGCAGACCCTGGGTTATCCCTGAGGGCTAGCCGGCAACAGATAAAAAGAGAGGGGAGCCCAGGCTCCCCTCTCTCATGGTCATCAGAATGTCCTTCCCTACTCCGGGAAGGACTCTTCCGGCAGCGGCTCCGCCGACTCTCCCCGGGTGCAGTCGATGATGGAGCGCTTGGGATTGCCCGGATCGCGCAGCAGCAGGGGGGCCTCCCCCCTGTCGTGCTTCTGCTCGTCGGCAAACTCGCTGCCGTAGGCGTTGTGGGTCAGCCTGCGCGCATTGGCGATGGGGGTATCCACAAACAGGGCGTGCACCTCGAAGGTCGAGGCAGGGATCAGAAAGCCCGTGATGGGCAGGCCATGAAGCTCCTGGTGGGTCTTGTACCAGGCAAAGCCGTCTGACGTCTTGTCGGGGGTGAAGCTCTTGAGCAGCGGGTGGGACGGCTCACCGCTCTCGCTGTCGAGATGGAGATCGTCCAGATCGCAGGTCGCCAGTCCCTGCCACATCCTCTCGAAGGGGGTGGCACAGGCCGTCAATTGCATACATGTCAGCAGTGCCAACGTCCCTTTCCACATGCCCAACCCCTTATCCGATGTCGAAGAACTTAGTCAAATGCCCTTAGGCGCCCCACCAGCAGATCGATGAAGCCGACCCTGTCCAGCCCCAGCAGCACCCGCGCATTGGCCGGTTTGCCGGTGAGCCCGTAGCGATCCACCACCGTCATCCCCACAGTATGCCTGCCCTGGGTCTCTATGCCGACCCAGCAATCCTGCCCATGGAACAGCGACGGCGCCAGCAACCAGGCGATGGTACAGGGGTCATGGAGCGGCGCGCCAGCAAATCCCCACTTGGGATCCCGATGGTAGATCATGAAGAAGTCGAGCAGGTCCGCCACGCACTGGGCCACCGGGTTGGGGATGGCACGCACCCGCGCTATATCCTCGTCCATCACCTGGGCCTCGTGGGTCACATCCAGCCCGCACAGGGTGATGGGAATGCCGGCGCTGAACACCATATCGGCGGCTTCCGGGTCCACATAAATATTGAATTCCGCCGCCGGGGTCCAGTTGCCCGCCCCCGCCGCGCCGCCCATCAAGACGATGCGGCCAATCCTGGATTTCAACTCGGGGTGGGCCGCCAGCAGCAGGGCGATATTGGTGAGGGGACCGGTCGGCACCAGGGTGACAGGCTCCGGGCTCTCGCGCAGGCACTTGGCCATCAGCTCGAGACCCGTCATGGCCTGGGGCGCAAAGGCGGGATCCGGCAGTGTGGGGCCGTCGAGGCCCGACTCCCCGTGCACGTTATCGGCGATGATAAGCTCGCGCATCAGCGGCTTGGGCGCCCCCGCCGCCACCGGAATGTCGTGGCGACCGAGCAGGGTGAGGATGCGCAGGGCGTTGTTGAGGGTCTTGTCCGGGGTCTGGTTGCCCGCGCTGGTGGTCACCGCCAGCACCTTGAGTTCTGGGCTCGCCAGCGCCAGGATGAGGGCGATGGCATCATCGTGGCCGGGATCGCAATCGAGAATAACGGGCAACGCCATGGAGAGGCTCCTTACGACATGACAGGGAGCCATACCTTAGCAAGCCAGCGCCGAATGAACTCGGGAAGGGGTCACAAAACGGCATCGTCCTGCATTATCAATCACTTGCCACCAGACACCCCAGGCAGGACCTGGCCAGCTCACGCCGATTCGCCCCGCGCCACCGCTTGGAGTATGATCGCCCCCCGTTTCCAGCCCGTGCGCCCCATGTCTGTTATCGTCGATACCTTTATCGCCCCCCCTTGCAATGCCCAAATAGAGGTCCTGTTCGAGGATGAACACCTGCTGCTCATCAACAAGCCGAGCGGCCTGCTCAGCCTCTCGGGCAAGAACCCGCAGAACCTCGACTCGGTGCATTATCGGCTGGTGCAGGATTACCCCGGCTGCACCCTGGTGCACCGCCTCGACTTTGGCACCTCGGGTCTCATGGTGGTGGCCAGAGACAAGGGCATCAACGGGATGCTCTGCCAGCAGTTCAGCCAGCGCACCGTGAGCAAGGCCTACAGCGCCCTGCTGTGCGGTCACCTGGCCAAAGAGGAAGGGGTGATCGACGCCCCCATCGCCAAGGATCCGGCGATCTTCCCGCTGATGAAGATCTGCGCCAGCGGCAAGCCCGCCCGCTCCCACTATCGGGTGGTGGAACGACTGGTGCGCGAGGGCGCGAGGGGCGAGCCCTTGCCATTGACCCGGGTCAGCCTGGTGCCGGAGACAGGCCGCACCCATCAGCTGCGCATCCACAGCCAGTGGCTGGGTCACCCCATACTCGGCTGCGATCTCTACGGCGGTCTGGTGCTGCCGGGTTGCGAGCAGGCACCACGGCTGATGCTGCATGCCAGCGCGCTGGATTTCGTGCATCCGGTGAGCGGCGAGCCGATGGCCGTCAAGTGTGCCGCCCCCTTCTAGGGACGTTGGCCGACATCAAACGCATTGGGAGTAAAAACAGAGAGGCAAAGGGGAACAGGGCAAACGGCGGATAAAGATAGGGGCCGCGCTTTCGCAACGGCCCCCACCCCCCACTCGTGGTGGTGCTATCAGATCAGCTTGCGGGCGGCGCCCAGCACGATCTTGATGGCATCAGATTCGGTTCTCGCCATGGTTTCGGCGTTCGGGATTTCCTGCTGGGTACGGTTCACGATGACACCGGCTACCATGCCGGCGCGCAGGCCCTGGCTGGAGCACATGGTCAGCAGGGTGGCGGACTCCATCTCGTAGTTCAGCACGCCCATGGCTTGCCACTCTTTCATGGAACCCTGGAAACGGCTCACTACGCGGCCGGATACGGTGTCGTAACGCTCCTGACCCGGATAGAAGGTATCGGAAGAGGCAGTCACACCCACGTGCAGGGTGGAGCCCAGCTCCTTGGCGGTGTTGACCAGCGCAGTGGTGCAGTCGAAGTCGGCCACGGCCGGGAACTCCATGGGTGCAAAGTGCAGGCTGGCACCGTCGAGGCGCACCGAGCCTGTGGTGACGATGACGTCGCCCACGTTCAGGTGCGGCTGGATGGCGCCTGTGGTGCCGATGCGCAGGAAGGTGCGGATACCCAGCTGGGCCAGCTCTTCCACCGCGATGGAGGTGGACGGGCCGCCGATGCCGGTGGAGCAGATGATCACGGCCTTGCCGTCCATCTCGCCGCGCCAGGTAGTGAACTCACGATGGCTGGCCAGGTGCACAGGGTTGTCCAACAGCTCTGCGATGCGCTTCACGCGCTCGGGGTCACCGGGAACGATCGCCAGGGTGGCGCCTTGCAGATCCGCTTTCTTCAAACCCAAGTGAAATACATCAGACATAGTGGACTCCTGGTTGCATCCCGCCGCCTCGCAGCCGAGCGCAGTTAAGGTGATTCTTTATGGTATTTTCGAGCCTGTTTCCCTCCATCGGGGAAGGCGCCAACTATGGTCGAAAGCGCTTTCCAATTCCTTGACGCGCTTCACACTTCCGCGCATCCGAGGCGCTAAAAAACCGGCAAAACGTTTGCTAACTTGATGAATTTCTTGAAAAACGTTTTTACATCGAACAAGAGGCAAGCGCCCTTGTCAATCCCCGTCTGGCCCCGGTTTTTCGGTCCGTGATCGAGTCCATAAAGTTGCCAATCAGATACCATTGACCCCTTTTCATCCCCTCTGACGCTGTTATGTTGACGCCCATATACCACTTAATGGCTAATCAAACGGAGTCCACCATGGCGACATTCAAGTTCTACATTCCCGCGGTCAACCTGATGGGGGCGGGCTGCCTGCAAGAAGCGGCGGCCGACATCCAGGGTCATGGCTTTCGCAAGGCGCTGATGTAGCCCGCCGCGAAAAATGAAAAATTCTTGCGGGGAAAATGACCATCGACTGGAACATGGGATTTATCATTCTCGGCGATGCAGATTCCGCCGAGAATGAAAGATGCTATTGGCAGATGAGTGCTTGGGTTTCTTGACGTGTACGACCGCCGGGAGGTATCACGAGGTTGACCTGTGCATTGCCTGGAGTGCAGAGACTGATGATATGGTCATCTTCGTCGTCTAGATTTCGAGTGCCATCTGGGCTGAAAGTGCTAGAGGTAATGCTGTTAACGGCAGTCAGTGAACTTGGAAAATCTGAACTTTTTAACAAGACCTGCTCCCCATTGTTCAGAACGTCATTTGTATTGTCGTCAATGAACACCAAGAAATGTGAGGGGTCCACTGTTACACAATTATCGTTGGCATCAGCCAGGCATACTGTCACTGGAACCTGATTATCAATTGCCTGATTACGAGCAAACCGCAGATTTTTTAGTATGTTACGAGACTCAAATCGCAGGGCGTTCTCACTGAGTAAGCTCGACATTGCTGGCGCTCCAATGCCGAGTAAAATGACACCCAAACTGACCGCAATCATCAGCTCAAGCAATGTGAATCCTTTCACATTATCAATCATGGCAATGCCCTCCGTGTTCAAATACAGCCTAATCACTGATTTCCATAACGCCAGAAAACACCGGCGATTAACAGAGGCTTAAACCTCGATTTCATAGGTCGGTAAATCAGGTGCAGACCCAATGATGGCGCCCCCCTGATAGAACGCCTTCTGGCCGATGGCCACCCCTCCCCCTCGCACAATCACTACGCCCCCGCCCGGGGTTTCCAGCGTGGTACTGGTGCCCGTCGTTGCGGTGACGGTACCGACCAGCAGCGGGTCGGCACCGGGGATCAGCGCCTGGAACTGCTTGAACAGGTTCATACAAATCGCTCCACACTCAGTTGCTGGCGTACCGTCATGGCCCGGCCCTGCAATTCAACCGCGACCCTGACGCCTCGGTTAAACCCTTTCCAGCCATCCACCGCGAGCAACGCCCCGGGCAGGATGAGACCCGTATCGGCAGACAACGGCAGTTGGATGGTCTGGGTGCGCCTCGGCATGGTCTTGGCCAGCCCCACCACACCCTGGGCATGGGCCGCCACCACATCACACACCAACGGGTGGGTGATGGCCGGTGCCTGTCGCTCCCCTGCTGTGCCTTGGCGCAGCACCCGGGCACTGATGCCCTGATGACCACCGCTGACATAGATGCCGTTCGCCGCCTGCCCCGGCTGGAAGTCGCTGCCCAGCGTCGTGATGATGGCGCGGGGGATGGCCACGTCGGCTAGCGCTCCGTCGAGCTGCCAGGGCACGGTCGGATAGCGCGGCTTGATGACCAGGTGCCGATCGCGCTGGTGCGGCAGCACGAACCCGCCCGCCGCCTCGGCCAGGTACTTGATCGCCTCGATGGGGGTCTGACTGTCCAGGCTGAAAAAGCCGCCAGGTACCAGCCAATCCGGCGCCTGCCAGTCCAGGGTCCAGCCGAACGGCAGCAGGGCCTGCGCCAACTGGGCCATGGTGGCCGCCGAGCTCTCGCTCACCGATTGCGCCAATACATGGGTTGGCGACAGGTAGGCGGTGCGAGAGCGCCCGGTGAGGGTGGCCGACTCGCGGGCGAAGCTCTGGCTCGACTGCCAGCCATCGCACACACAGTCCCACTGCTGGCCGTTGACATGGATGCTCACCTCCTCCTCGTCCGTCATTTCGGCCGCCGCGATGCGCGGGATCTGGGCCGTGAACTGCCAAGCCCAGGAGTCGGTATCGAGCTCGATGCTCAGCGAGGTGGCCGGAATGTCGATCCCGTCCCTGACCCGCACAATGCTTGCTGCGTTGCTCACCAGGTAAACCCTCCGGGTTGGAATAACGATATGGGCCTGCCCGAACCAGACAAACTCCAGGGAGGCATCCCCCCGGTGCCGGCCAAACACCAGCGCCTTGGTGCGCTTGTCCGGTCGCTCCGGCTTGATGGGCGGCTTGGGTGGCGGGCTGGTCCCCCAGGGGGGCTGCATCGCCTCCTCCCACCGCTCCAGCCAGCCCTTGTGCAGGGGCAGACCCAGCTGCCACTGCTGGCCGCTCAGGGTGGTCCCTTGCGGGGCGCCCTGCTGCCAGCGGTCGGCCTGCCACACCTTGTCCTGGCGCGGCGGGTTGCGATACCCGCTCACCTGCCATCGGCTGACCGGCGCTCCCTCTACCCAGAGCGAGCGGGTGACGGCATGACCTGGCGGCAGGCTGTCGAACCCCTGGCCATGGCTCGCGTTAAGCGGCAGGGCCTCGTCAAACAGCCCCCGCACCGGCTCATGGTGGCGGGGCAGCTGCTCACTGAGATCCACCACCACCGCCATCAAGGCACCGGCCTCCTGCCAGTCACCCTGGCAGGTCGCGGGGGTCAGGGCCGGGCGTTGCCAGTCGCTGGCCACCGCCGTGGTCACCAGAGCGGCCCTGTCCCAATCCCCGGCGCTGGTGTGGCTCGGCCCCCTGTACACGTTGATGTCATAACCGGCCTCGATGTCGTGCAGCACCGCCCTGGTGGTGCTGGCCAGGGTGGCCTCGATGACCACGGTGGCGCTGACGACGGCCACCGGCGCCGCCAGTTCGGCGCTCAGGTGACCGGGATGAACCAGCCCGGCAGAGGTAGCCAGCACCGGCACGGCGCTCTGCCCTTGCAGCAGGGCGGGCAACACCAGCCCAGGCGAACAGGCCAGGCTGGGCGGCTGGCTGGTGCCCTGCAATACGGCCTCATAGCGCACCACAAGGAGCGGGTTCAGCTCCAGGGCGGCGGTGGCCTTGCGGGCCTTGCGCAGTTCAAGCCGGGCATCTGTTCTGGCCATGCTGACCTCGGGGCTCAGGAGGAGCGGTTAGGGTTCGGTGCTTATGGTTCTGTGATAGTGGCGCTGTTGATGCGCACCATGGCGCCGGTAAACAGCTCGGTGGCGGGGATCTCGATGTCTGCACCGAGGCCAGGCGGCCCCACCTCCAGATCCGCCACAAAGTCGCCGTCCCGGTTAGCGATGCGCCCCCAGGCATGGATCCCGCTGGCGGTCGCCATCTGCTCGGCCAGGGGCTTGAGGGTCAGCACCCCACCCGTCACGCTCTGGGCGCAGGGGTGAGGGAACTGCAGCGCCACCAATAGCACCTGGGTGGTGATGGCCGCCCCGGGGGCGGGTCTGGGGCCGGTGTAGATCTTGAGGGTCGCGGCGCCCTCGCTGCCATCGTCGATGGCAGCCGCCAGCAGCTGGGCGCGGCTGGTGCGCAGGGCATCAGAGAAAACGAGCATATCAACCTCCGCAGGTCATGCAGCCCGGTCAGACCAGGCCGACCCCCTCACCGGGGGCGTAGGGGGTGGGGAGCTGGTAGTCAGCCGCCACGGCGTTGTAATCGGCGGGGCCGAAGGCGGGATCGTCCTGGGCGACCAGCATGTAACGGCGGTTGAGCCAGAGCAGATCGAACCGGTACTTGCCGTCACTGGCCCGGCTGTAGGTCTCGGCCACCAGGTCACCATCCTGGGTGAAGCAGAGCACCCGGCGGGCCACACCCTCACCGTCGATGGTCACCGTGCTCTCGATGTAGCCCTGCTCCACATTGCGCACCCCATCCCGCAGCCAGAAATAGTCCCGCCCTTTTATCATCGGGAACGGGGTCAGTTTCGGAGCCTGCACTGGCCCGGCAAACAATGGCGGACTGCCACGCCAGGCCACGTCCTGCGGCTCAAATAGGGCTCTGGGCTCTTGGTTAGCGGGGATGGGCTTGATGGGTTGCCGTTTGTACCCATAAGCCAATTGCGCATCCAGCGGGTATATCTGTGCCCAGATGGTGGCCAAACTCTCCCCCGGCTGCACTTCAATCCATGGGCGAAGAGTCGCCATCGTAATCCAACCTGTTGCAGTAAACCGCTCGGATTTAACCACCACACCTTGGATGTCGTAGGCAATGACTTGGCCGTTGATAGCTGTCAGGCAGAGAGCAGCTGAGGTGCTGGGGGCACTTGTGGTGACGCCATCCACGGTCAGGCTGGCGATGCCGCCAAGGTAGCTAAGGCGCGCCATCACCTGGTTGTTGCTGTCTAACAATACCCCGGTCTGCCCCGGCAAAACCCCGCGACTCAACACATAGCTGGGCGCCGTGCCCGAGGCTGTCAAGCCAACCCCCTCTTGGTGACCAATGGCAGCACCGCTTGGCAGGTAAAGGTCTGGGTTGAGGGCTGTGTACTGCGCGGCCGTCAGGGCGGCAAAGTCACCACTAAAACCGGGTGGGGCACTCAGGATGCTGAACTGAACTTTCGCACCTGAGCTGTTGTTGTTGGTGTAGTTGCTTTGTGCCCGCACATTGGTAAACCGCAGGCTGGCGATGTTGGCCGTATTACAGGGGATGCTGAATGAGTTGTTGCGGCCAACCACTGCCCCATCCCAAGTGTCAGAGGTATAGACGATGGCGCCAGCGGTAAAACTCAGGGTGCCCTGGGTCTGCGGGTAGGTTCCGACCGAACTGGTCAGGGTTAGGCTGGTCAAGCTGGGGCCATAGGATAAACCCTGGCTCAGTGACTTGGAATAACGGTTGCGGATAGCCCCGAGCACGGCGCCTCCGGCGTCCAGAAACTCCAGGTCAAAGTCACAGTAATCGGGGGTCCAGTTGTTGTTGTAACAGCTGACCTTGATTACGAAATCCTTGAGCTGGTTCAAGGTGATCGTCTTGGACAACAGCGGGGTGGTAAACACCCCGCCCGGGTTCATTACATGGTAAAACAGGCCAAGATCGCTGGTGACCCCAAAATTTTCAAACCACTTTGGTCCGTTTGCGGTTACATCTAAGTCCTGATTGTAATAACTAGGGGTCAGGGCCAACACCTGAACCAGAAAGCCGTGACCCGGAAGAAATGTCGCCATGATCTACCTCCAGGGTCCGGTCAGATCGAATCCCAACATGGTGGGGCCACCATTAACACTACTCTCCACGTAAGTAGCAGAGACAAAACGCACGATCTTGTCTGGCAAGGCGGGGAGATTGGAAAAATTCTTACGATACCAGGCGCTGACACTGGCGAAAGGACAAATTATCCCTGGCAGGAAACCACGCAAGTGGTTCCCTGTCTCCATCACCATGATGGGGTCAGCACTCATATAGAATGCGTTGTCGGCAGCATTAGGCACGCTCATTCCGGTGCCAAAACGGCTGAACAACCCCTTAAACCAGCACCCTGATGTTCCAAACAGCTGGCTATGAGGCCGAGCTAGATGACGATAGCTGGTGTCATCGAACGATAGGGCGAAGGTGCCATAGCTGGTGTTGGTTTGACCAGCGGTGAGAGACCAACGGCGGGATGCGTCATCTGCACTGTTCGAACTGTAATTCATCATGATCGCATGGTAGCGATCCCCCGGGCGCACTGACTTGATATAGCCAAAGGCAAACATCGACTGATAATTGGAGGCTGCATAGGCAGGCAGAAAATAGAACAACTGAGGATCACCGATCAGATCCCAGCGCTTGTCGCTATAACGGCCGGTAGCTGGCCAGCGCACATCCGAAATCAAGGTGTAGGTGTTGATGTCCACCACATCCTCGACCAGTTGCATCTTGGCGAGGTAGCCGAAATTGCTGGCTCCCGCCCAACCGCTGTATGCGGTGTTGTCGATGCGTAAGGAAACGTTCCCCGACTCGCTGACGTTGGCAGGCCGATAGATGGCCACCATGCCGTCACCGCTCTCAAAGGTCTGGGTCCAGCCGAGGGGGGCCACCTTCATGCTCATGGTGCCGCTGGCGGCACCGCCAGGATTGCCGCCATCCAGCATGAACCAGACCTCGGTGCTGCTCACCTTCTTGACCCTGTGCTCGCCGTTGTAGGCCGCAGGGCTGGCGCCGCCCACCTCGACCACGGAATCCTGCAGGTAGGCATGGCCGCCCGCGATGGTGGCCTTGGCGGCCCCCTCGGTGGCATCCCACACCAGGCTGTTGATGGTGAGGGTGCCGAACCCGGTCACCAGCACCGCCTTGAGCAGGGCCGCCAACGCCCCGGCGCTGGTATCCCCCAGACTGGGCGCACCCTGCATCGCATTGCTATACCATTTCACCGGAAAAGCCATGGTGTTCTCCTGATTGGTTTTGGCGGGGCAGATTGCCCCGCCCTGTTAACGGTTGACGTTGCCGCGCAGCTGCAGCTCGAACTTGTCAGTCTCTTGCGCCGCCACCGACTGCAGGATGGTGCGGATCACCCAGAGCGGATAGGCCGCCGCCTGGGTGGTGAAGCGCAGCACGTTGCCGCTCGACCAGCCCGCCCCCCAGCCCCGGTGATCCAGCCGGAAATAGGGCTGGCCGTTGTTGGGGTTGATGGGGGCCAGATCGGTGTTCACGTCCCCCACCGCAATCTGGCCCACATGCTCCCCGACCAGCACAAAGTTGGTGCTGGAGTTGAAGATGATGGCCCAGCGCTCCTGCATGCTGGCGCGGTTGGTGACCTGGATCGGGTAGTCGGTGTCGTTGTACTGCGCCGTGGACTGGTCGCCGATGAGGTAATCAGACCAGACATTGGTCCAACTCTTCTGATCGAACAGCCCGGTATAGCGCGCCCACAAGTCGCCGATGATGAGCGCGCTGGACACATAGGTGTCAGCGGCGTCATAGGCGTGAGACAGCGGTCTGGCCAGGGTGAGCCTGCCCGAGATCTCCACGTCGCTGACCAGGCTCATGTCCTCGATGCGGTGCACCACGTAGAGGGGTTCGGCGTAACCGGTCAGGTTCAGGGGGCTGGCCAAGGTGACCACGCCGCTGTCCAAGTTGACGCTGTAGAGCGCCTGGGCGAGCTGCTTGCCGTCCTTGTCCTCCACATGGGCATGGGCCAGCCGTTCGCGGCCGGTGTTGAGCTGCTGCCCGGCACTGACCCCCAGGGGGAAAGCGGACTTGCGGGTGCTGTGCACCACCACTATGTTGCCGGTGCGAATGAACGGCACCCGGCCATCGGACGGCAGCCGCACCGGATCCAGCCCTATGATGTCGGCATCGAGCGGCAGATAGCTGAACACCACGCAGTTAAAGCGGATGGTGTCGGCCACCACGCTGAGCGGGCGCCAGATCTTGCCATCCTCCCCCACTGCCTCAGCGTCATACCAGGGCTGCCCCTCGTTGCCGGCGGCCGTGACCTTGCGGCCAAAGCGCACCCACACCACCCCGGTCTGGTAGTTCACCCGGCCGTCCATGTCGGTGGTGGTGAAATAGCCGTCGCCGTCCGCCGTCGCCTCGATGCGGCGCCCGCTCGCGGTGTTGGCCGCGAGATAGAGGCTGCCCGGGGCCACCGGGGCGCCCGGGGTGCGGAAGGTGACCGCATCCACCGACTGGGCGCTGAACGAAGTGGCCAGGGACTGCAGCGCCGGCTGGGCAGCCTGTCCCGCTGCCCAGTCGGCCAGCACCGCCAGCCCGTTGCTGTAGTCGATGGTGCCCGCCTGAATGCCGGCGCCCGTCTCCGGGTCCGGGTTGCGGTAGAGCAGCCCTTGGCGGTCCACGTAGGTCGAACCGCCCAGGGTGAAGCGCATCGAGCCCTCCAGGATCGCCTCGGCAAACCCGGGGGTCACGTCGATACGCAGCGCCTGGGCAGTCAGGGTCGCGTTTTGCGCCTGGGCCGAGTTGTTGTTGCGGTAGGTCACATCGACCCAGCCCCCCTCGCCATCGGGGAAGGTGTAGGCGGTGTTGTGGTAGTGGATCCCGGTCATGGTCCAGCGCTGCACCGCGATCTGGTTGCTGCCCTCCCAGCGGGTGCCCACGGTCACCCAGGCGTAGGTCGGCTTGGGCAAGGGCGCGCTGCCGTCTGGCATGAAGTGCAGGGTGCCGGCGCTGTAGTCGATGGCCCCCAAGACGTTGCCGCTGGCGTCGATAAGCTGGCCCTGACCGTCATCGCGCAGGGTGATGATGGGGTCGCGGGTCTCGATCACCAGCTGTTGATCGTCCACATCAAACTTGTGGTAGAGCGCGTTGAACTTGACGTGCACCGAGCCCGGGGTGAGGTTGGTGGCCCCGCCCCCCGCCCCATCCAGGGTGATGGAGAGGTGCCCCACCTGACCAGGGGTGGAAAGGCGCCCCGGCTCAACGTGGCGCTCGGTCACCGGCTCCCCGTACTGGTACTGGGCCACGTACTCCTGGCCCAGTGCCGGCAGGGTGATGTGCTCCAGGTCGATGATGCCCTCGGCGTAATTGATGGTGCCGGTGATGTCGCCCCGGATCCGCCCATCCCCCACCGCATCGTTGGCGGTCAGGCCCGCGCCCCAGGTCAGGATCAGGCTCTTGGGGGTGATGCCGGTGTGGGGCAGTTGCCAGGCGCTCTTGCTGATGCTGATGGGCTGGTTGCTGCGGTTGGTGTAGTTGACCGGGGTGGCCCAGCTGAACAGGATGGAGGTGTCCACGTCAGGCAGCGCCCCCAGGGTCAGCATGACCGAGCCGGTGGCCAGATTGACCACACCGGACCCATAGGATCTGTCCGCCCCGAACAACTCGCCCTTGCCGTTGTCCTTCAAGTCGTACCATTTCCCTTGCGCCATGAACGACACCGTCAGGGTGCCCGGCGCCGGGGTCGGCATCAGGGTGATGGTGTAGGCATAGCCCCGGTTGTTGGCCTTGATCTCGATCTGGGCCGTGTCGGCGATGCGCGACGGGCGGGCCGCCGGCCAGAAACTGACGCTTTTGCTGGCGCCGCCGTAGTTCGGGCACTGGGCGTTGAACTCCAGCTGGCCACGGCCATAGTCGATGGAGCCGATGACCGACCCCGCCACCACCAACTCGCCCCCCTTGTCGGTGATGGTGGCGGCCCCGATGACGATGGTCAGGCTGCCCGGCTTGGCGCCGCTGCCGAGGAACAGGCCCCGGCTCGGGGCGATGCTGGCCACGGTCGAGAAGCTGACCAGACCCTGGCCGGAATCCACCAGGCTGGCCAGCTCACCGGCCGCCGTCAGATCCACCGCCGGGGTTTCGCTCCTGGCCGCTGGCACCAGCTGGGTGAAGATGGTCTTGGCCTTCACCTGCATGGCCCCAAAGGCCGCATTTTCCGCCAGCTTGGTGGTGGCGAAGTAGTTGGCGGCATCGGCCACCACTGTCTCGCGCAGGGCGGTCTTGGCGTTGGTCACCACGTCATAGGGGGTCGGCTGCTCCCCCTCGAAGGTGTAGCGCAGCGGATCCGCCAGTTTGCAGGTCACCACGTTGCGGGTGAACTCGGCCACCCCGGGGATCTGGAACTTGGCCAGTTGCTGGGTCACTTCCAGCACCCGCACATACTGCTCGAACTCCCCCGCCTTGCCCTCGTTGCCGACCAGCACCAGGGTCTCCCCCACTTCCGGCAGGCGCACCTCGACCCGCTGGAAGAAGCGGATCGCCCGCTGCCCTTCCAGCTGGGTGTCGTACAGAAAGCCGCGCCACTTGGGCCCACGGGCCAGGTAGCGCTCCAGCACATCGCGGGCAGCGTCCCGGGTATCGTGGTGGTCTTTGGTGCTCATCAGGCACAGGCCCACGTTGGGGTCGCTCGGCGGCAGCAGCACTGTGGTGTTGGCACCGTAATAGGTGTCGGTGTCGTCGGTCTGCACCGCCAGAAAGGCCTTGCGCAGGTTGACCACCCCATAGGCGCGGTCGAGATCGCTGACATCGGGAAACAGACTGTTGTGCTCGCCGCTGACGATCTCGTGGCCGGTGACCCGGCCGCCGCCATCGGGGGTATCCGTCAGCCGTTGGCTGGCCAGCAGCTTGATGTCGCCGGAAAGAATGGTCATCGGATCACCTCGGTGAAGTTAAGGGTCAAGGCATAGGGCTCACCCGCCTCGGGGTCGGCCATCTCGATCAACGGGGTGGCTACCACGCCGGGCCGGCGCCAGAACACCTCCCGCTGCAGCCCATCCAGCAAGGTCAGCGTCAGGAGTTGGGCCACCTGGGCCTCCAGCGCCTTGAGTGCGAGCACGGTGGCGCGGGGGCAATGACCCACCAGGGTGATGGGGCGTCCCTCCGGTTTGGGCGTCTCCTCGACCAGGAGGGCCCCCGTGAGGGTTGGCGTGACCACTTGCTCGACGGGGGCCCAGTCGAACTCGTCGCGCCAGATGAGATCATCGGGCAGGTGCAGCCCGTTTAAGGTGACGTTCATGAGCGCAGTCCCTGCTGTTTAAGGAGGTTGATAAAGGCGGCGGCATTGGCCTCATCGGCCTGCACCTCGGCCTTGGCACCGTTCGGTGTACGCAGCTCGATGATGATCCGCTGGGGTTGCCCCGGGTTGAACGAGGTTTGAGGGAGGCTGGATGGTTCGACTTGGCTTGAGGTCGATGCGGGGGCTTGCGCCTTCTCTGCCTCTTTCGCCTGGGCCTTGTTCAGCTCCTGCTGGAGCTTGGTGCGCATGGCCTCCATCTCTTTCTGGAACTTCTCACCGTAATACTTGCTCCACTCGCTATAGGCCGGAATGTCTTTGACCTTCTGGCTGTAGCGGGCCAGTTCTTCCTCCACGCCAGCGAGAGTGTTGGCCAGGGCATCGGCATTGCCACGCAAGTTGTTGATGTCCACTGTCTTGTAAAAGAAAGAGCCGCCACCCACGCTGCGGGTCACCTCTCCCCGGCCACTGCCGGCACCGCCCCCGCCTCCTGCTGATGCTACGGCGTTGCCGGTCTGCTGCGCCTCATCCTGTACGCCACGAAGGCCCGAGCGCATGGCATCGGTGGCACTCTTGGCCTTGGCGGCCGCCGTGTCGAAGCCATCGCCGATCGCCGCCACTGCGGTCTTGGCATCACCGCTGCCCCCCTTCACCTTGTCCATGGCAGCAGCGGCGATAGCCATGGAGCGGGTGATACCGTCCCCGGTAAGCTGGCCCTGCTTGGTCATCGCCTGCATCCGCTCGATCACCGCATCGATCTCGGCCTTGTTCTTTGCCTGGTTGAATGCGGCCGCCAGGTACTCTTCACAGGCCGCCGAGCTGGATCCGCTGTGCTGCACCAGGGTGTCGAGCGCCCCCAAGGTCTCCTTGAAACTCTCGCCGATACGGCCATTGGCCCGCTCGAAGTCCAGCCCCAGGGTCTCGGCTGCCTTGCCAAGGGTGGCGGGGATCTCTGCCGCCGTTTTCCTGGCCACGACATTGATTTCATCCATGTAATCGCGGGTCTGCTTGGCCTCGGTACCGATCTCCTTGACGGCGGCGGCCCCAGCTCGCCAGCTACCGGTCGCCTCGTCGTAATGCACCTTGCCCTCGGCGACCAGGCGGTCGAGATCCGCCATGCTGGTAATGGCCACACCCAGTTCGGCAGAGAGGGCTGCCAACTGGCCATTGAGCTGGGCCTGGGTTTGCGAGCGCAAGCCCTGCGCCTCTCTAAGGGCTAGCTCGGCTTGCACCAATTGACGCAGGGCGTTGGCGAACTGGGTGATCTGGATGATGGATTCCACCGTCACTGCGGCCAGCACAGCCTTGAGGGCCATGCCCAGCGCCCGCACTCCGATGGCAGCACCGGCCGCCGCCGTACCTGCTGTGGTCATGCCGCCAGCAGCGGTCGCCGTGGCCACTGGCAGCGCGACAAACTGGCCATAGAGGCCGCGCAGATCGGCAATCCAGCCCGCGATTTTCAGGCCATACCAGGCCTGTGCCATCACCAGCAGGGCATCCCGCCAGGCATAGACGGTCTGGATAAAGGCCTTGATGGACTCCCCAAGCCCGACGATGCCATCGGAGAGGCGCTTGGCCCACGCCTGCAGGCGGCCATCCTTGGCCATCGCGTCAAACTCGGCGTTGAGCTGGGCCAGCTGGTTCTTGAGCCAGGTCAGCGCCCCGTTCTCCGCCACCATGCGGTAGAACTTGGCCAGGTTGTCCTGGGCGTTGGAGATAAGCCCCGAGAGCAGGCTCATGTTGTTGGCGGCCGCCCCGCTCGACTGGGCCGCGATCTCGTTCATCAGGGCCTGGATGGTGTCACGGCCAAGCTTGCCGGCTTCCGAGAGCTTCTGCAGCTCGGCGGTGTTCTTGCCGGTGACTTGCTCCAGCAGTTGCCACACCGGCACCCCGCGCTCGATAAGCTGCAGGATCTCCTCCCCCTGCAGTTTCTGCTTGGCCCAGGCCTGGCCGAGGGCCAGGGAGATACCCTGCACCTCCTCAAATCCGCCGCCCAGTTTGAACGCCTGATCGACGATGCCCTGCATGGCACCATTCATGGGGTCGATGCCAAAGGCTTTCAGACGCACGAAGACCTGGGTCACCTCGTCAAGCTGCAGCGGGGTGTTCTTGGCAAAGTCCTGGATCCAGGCGCTGGCCTGCTGGCCTCCTTCAATGGAGCCCATCACCGCCTTGAGCTGAACGCTGAGGCGTTCGGCCTGATCGCCGGTCTGGAACATGGCCATCAGCTGGGTGGTAAGGGTCTGGATCCCGAACCAGGTACCGGCCATGGCCACCAGGCGGCCGGTCAGGCTACCGATGGCCCCCTGGAAGCCGCCAGCGCCTTGCGCTCCCTGCACCAGGGAACGCCCCAGCCGTTCGGTCTGGGCCGCACTCTCGCGCAGCTCCCGCTGCAGGCGTTGCTGTTCCTGGGCAAGGTTGCGGGTATCGAGCCCGGCTTGGGTGAGCCCGACGTGCAGGCGGGTATGGGCGGCGGATTGGGAAATCAGCTGGCGCTCCAGCTGCTTGACCTCGGATGCCAGCAGCCGTTCCTGGTCGGTGAGCACACGGGCCTGACCAGCACTGGTCTGCTGCTCGGCCCGTAATTGTGCCAGCTTGTCGCGGGACAGTACGCTGGCCTGCTCAAGCTGAGTCAGGGCCTCGGCGGATTGGTTGAACTGCGCGATCAGTTCTTGCTGCTGGCTCAGGGTTTCCAGCGTCTGCGCCAGCCGCTCGGTCTCGGCGGCCGTCTCGTCTGAGATAGGGCCCAGCTCCTGCACCTCACCCGCCAGCGCAGCCAGGTCCTCGCGGCCGGTGACCTTGGCCGCCAGCTCTAGGGCAAGTTTGAGGGTGGAAGAGGTGGACATGAGGCATTCCTGAGAGATTCAGATATGCCCCATGGTAAAGGGATGGCAAAATAGGTGGGTTTATGATGAGTTACAACTACAGGGGGGAATATGCACACGCTAGATCACTTTAAAGCATCATTTAATTCCGTGGGATGGTTTATTCCTCCATATGTAATGCTAGGTTTTCTTGGTCGCCTTGCTAATGACATTTCGGTAAAAGGTAGCAATTTTACTCAAGGTGACTTAGAAGCTTGGTTGTCGCAAGTCTATTCACCAGACCACCTTGCAGCAATGGTTTCTGAACGCTACTCAGTAACACCTTATATCAATGAATATCAGGGGATCATTGCCCAAGCTGTTGAGGCACATTTTCTTGGATTGGATCATGTGGCTGTATCAGGGTTGATGCCCGTTATCGAAGGTGCAGGAAAAAAACTTGCCAAGAGTAGAGGCGTGCCTTGGAACAAGTCAAGCGTCAACGTTTTCATTGGACTTGCTGACGATTGCAAAACTGATGCTATTAGAAATAACCTTGGGGCCGTTGGTGAGGTTGTTTCGATGATAGATTCTTTTTCTGACTTTGCAAAAAACCATTTATACATCAGCTCAGACAAATACCCATTGTCGGACAACACAAATAGACATGGAATTCTTCATGGTGCCTTTTCTGATGTTGACTACGGGAAACCTATAAACTTTTACAAAGCAATCTCGGCCATAGATTTCCTGTGTTTTCTATCAGCCTTCAGAGCTAATATTTCATGGCTATGCCCCAATTATACCGAACACGCACGCTCTATTAGCAGATACTATAATGCGTGTATCTCTCTATCTAAGAGAAAACTCTCAATTGTTAACACCCCCCTAAATTATCAACAGAAGCAATACTAATAACTCACGAATATTATGAAAACGGCGGGTTTCCCCGCCGTTTCTATTTCCCCATCATCACACCGTCTCCGGTCGATCCACATAGAAAGGCGCAGTCTCACCATCCAGGGCAAGCAGCTCCCCTTCCAGCTCGATCTCGATGGGCTTGTCGCTGAGGAAGTCCACCGCCTTCTTGGGGGCCAGCGAGGCGCGGGGCACCGTCAGGATGATGGACTCCCCACCGATCACGCTGCGTCCATCCAGGGTGAGTTTCGCCTTCACCTCCGGCTGCACGTTGCCGGCAATGCGCGAACCGGTGACGGCGTTATAGCTGGCGCTGACGGTCACGGGGCCGCCATCGGCCACCGCACCTGTCTTGGTGGCCCGCAGCAGCCCCAGGGCATAGTTGATCTCGAAGTCGGTACCGAGCACCAAGGAGGTGGCACCTTCCTTCACCACCAGGCCGGTGGCCGAGAGGTTGGTCTTGCCGAGCGACAACCATTTCGGATGGGCGGGCAGGGTCAGCGGCACCTCGGTCAGCGTCCCAGCCCCCTGGTTGATGGGGCTCTCCAGCCCCATAAAGGCGGCGGCCAGCAGCACCGGCGGGATCTCGCTGGTCTTGATGGTGACCGTGGCCGGCTTGGGCACGAAATAGGTCTCCCGCGCCTGACCCAGCTTGCCTTTGCGCTTGCTCGGGATGCTGATCTTATCGCTGTCCGGTTTGACCTCCAGGCTGTTGACGTCCACCGGGCCAATCACCCCGTTCGAGACGTTGTTGGTGAAGGTCTCGATATAGAGATCCCCTTCCAGGTGCAGTGTTTCGCTCATGACCGTTCTCCCTTGAATTTCACTGTCGTCTTGAAGGCAAGGGGCAGATAGACCACCCCACCCTTGTAACTCGGCTTGACCGGTGCGCTTTCACGCCGAAAGGTACTGTCACCGCAGGCCCGACCGGCCACAGCCTGCAACATGCGCCCCAACCACACCCCGGCGCTGACCTCCTTGGGGGTGGCACGGTGCACCAACACCAGCAGCCAAACCTGATCGAACGCGCTTTGCCGCCCGCTTTGGGTGGTCTCGTTCTCTCGTTCCCCCTGGTAAATCACATGAATGGCCGGGGTGTGCTGCCCCAGGTTGGCCATCGCCTCCAGATCGGTGGCCACAAACACCTCCTTGAGCCCCTGGGCTTTCAAGGGCAGCAGCAGCTCGCGCAGCCGCTCCCCCGCCGCCAGGTAGTCAAGTTCAGGCGTGGGCCCGTTCATAGGAAGCCCCCACTGCCCCGGCCAAAGACCCGGCCATCGGACTGCAGTTGGGCCAGGTTCTGGCTCTCCACCTGCTCCCCGTCAGCCGCCAGCCCCAGCGCCAGCTCCCCCTTGCCCACCGACTTGAGGAAGGCCAGGGCCGCCTCATTGCGCTTGGCTATCTGCTCCGGCGCCTGTTCGCCATAGAGGCGGTGACGGGCGATATCGGCGCAGATGGGCACCAGGGCGCTCGGGACATGGGCCAGCGGCAACGGGTAGCGCCCCGCCAGGTAGCCGTCGATCAAGGCGCCGGCGTCCTGCAGTGCGATGGTGATGGCCGCGCTATCCAGCTCGCCGGCCGGGTTCATGGCCAGGCGCAACAGCTCCGCCTCGCCAAAGCGGATCACCATGTCGTTGACGCTGGCGTAGCTCATTTGCCTTTGCCCTTGCTGCTGACGGGTGCTACCGCAGGCTCTGCCGCATCAGGGGCCGGGCTCAGGCCGCCCACTGCTGCGTCCAGATCCCGGTCCGTCTGCGGTGTATCAGCCGGCGCGAGGGCGACGCCTTCAAGCAGCAGGCGAGTGACCACCAGGCGCGGATCGGCCTCCAGGGTCTCGCACTGCACAGACGACACATCCAGCTCAGACTTGCCAGGTGCAATCGCCAGGCCCGCGCGAAAATAGACCTGACGAACCGTTGATGTGATGCCAACTCGAATAGCCTGTTCCATCTCGTGTTCCATCTCATGTTTCCCTCTGTCTCGTTCAATCCAGGATCCGGTTTAAACGGGGGTTAAACGCCCACACTGCGCTCGTTTAACCTCGCCGTTAAACAGCTCGGTGTCGCTTACAGGTAGTCAGCCACCACCAGTTCCAGCTTGCCCTTGAGCTCGTTGCTGGAGCTCTCGGAGAGCTCGCGCTCCAGCATCTGGGTCGCTAGCTTCTCAAGCGACGCCGGCACCACCAGCAGGGTCGGCTTGATGCCGAGCTTACGGCCGCCATCCGCCTCGAAGGCACGCATCCTGGAGAAGGCATCCCACAAGTTGTCAGGGGTCAGCGCCCGCTTGTTGGCAAAGGCCAGTTGCCAGAAGCCGAAGCCTGCGGCATCGCGGCAGTCCACCCCGTAGCGGAACTCCTTGCGGGTGAACACCGCCTCGTCGTCGATCTTGGTCATGGCGATCAGCTGCGGGGCCTTGCGATCCTGGAAAATCACAGGCTTGAGGGCGCGGCTGGTGTCGAGCAGGAACCAGGGCTCGCCACTGTAGCCAGCATCCACCACCAGGTTGGCCACCAGCGCCGGGGAGCCAGTGCCATCGACCTTGGGGTAGACCGGGTGATCGGTATCGAAGAAATACTGGGCGTCGTAGCAAGGGGTCGTGAAGCCAGCGCCGAGCAGGCCGAAACAAAGCTCGTCAGGATGTACCCCGGCCGAACGCCCCATCTCGGCAAACAGTGGGGCGTAGATGCCCAGCTCGTCGTCCTCGATATCGTTGCGATCGACCCCCACGGTGGCTTCGAAGTCTTCGTTGACGATCTGGTAACCGTGCGCCTTCATCGACTCGATCACCCGATCCCCTATCCACTTGCGCAGGGACGGGAACTTGCCGAGCCAGCCATAGGTGTTGGACTTGGTGGTTGATTTGATCACGGTGGCGATCTTGGTGTACTGACTCGGCGCCTCGCTCTTGGCGTCTTCAAAGTTCTTCTTGAAGCCGGTGAAGAGGGCCGTCAGCAGTGCGGGTGTAACAATGGCCATGGTCTATTCCTTCTCTGGTTAAATGGAACTACCTTCGCGTGAAACGGGGGGCTTGCTCAGTCCTTGGCCTTGGCAAAGTCCTCGTGGCTGATGCCGAGCTGGTCGGCGGCGTACTTGTCCTCGGCCGAGAGCACGGCCTCGCCTGATCGAGCCGGCAGGGTGACGGCGGCGGTCTGGCTCGCCGTGAGCGCGGCGATGGCCGGGCGCGGCTCCAGCAGCGCCTTGAGGGCGGCCACCCCCTTCTGAGCGGCGTAGGCGGTCAGGTACTCCTCTTCGGCCGCCACCACCTTGCCCGCGGTGCGGGCCTCCTTGATGAGGGTCGCGGCGTCGGTGGTGTCCACCTGGGCGGTCAATGCCGCCACCTGGGTGACCAGGGCGTTATAGGTCGCCACCGGCACGAATTGCGCCAGGTCAACCTGGCCACCCGGCTGCGCCTTGAGCGCGGCCAGCGAGGCCTTTTCAGCCGAGAGCGCAGCCTCCAGCTCCGGCGCCTTCTTGGCACTGGCCTGCAGGCTGTCGAGCTCGGTGAGCGCCTTCTGCAGTTGCTCGTCGGTCGGGTCACCGGTCAGCTCGATACCGAGCTTGGCCAGCAGCTTTTTCAGCAGTTCATTCATGGGAGTCTCCTTGTGTACCGCATGGGCGGGGGTGGCCGGCTGGCCGGGTTGAATCAGTTGGGCACTCAAGGCCGCCAGCGCCTGCATACCCACCACCCCGGGGTCGTTGGTGATGGCAGTCATGCGCAGCTCCAGGGGGCGGCCCTGAGCGTCATAGGGGAAGACGGCAGACAGGAAGCGATACTCTTTGGCAGCGACCAGGGCAGCGGCCCGCTCGGTCCAGCGAGGCTTGATAAAGAGGCCTTGGCCCTCGCGCCACTCAATTTCGTCGCCGTTGTACCAACCGGCCGCCGGGGCTTCCTTGCCCGTCTTTTCGACATTGAGGGTCTGGTGGTCGTAGTCGATCAGGATGTCTTGACCGAGCGCCTTGGCCCGGTTGATCAGGGTGGTGGCGATGGTCTTGTCGAGCTGCCAGTGGCCACCAGGCACATCGAAGGGGCGGCCATCACGGGCCTTGAAGGGGCCGACCGGCAGCAGTTGATACCAGCCATCCTCTTGCTGGGTCAGCTGCGCATCGAGCACGGCCAATCCCAGGGTGGTGGGTCTGGCATTCAAGATGGCCACGGCAATAGCAGATGGGGGCATCACTCTCACTCCGGCTGGACACAGCAAAAATCACTGGTGCCAGTGTCAGGGAGGAGAGCGAGGGGTGGGGTTTATGGTGGGTTACTGCAACAGCAGGGGGTGCCGGTACTGTTTAATGGTGTTTAAACACCGTGTTGCTGTGCGAAGAGTGGACGGGCCATGTCATCGCACCGGCCCTATCCCCGTAAACGCACTCAGAGGCTTAGGGCGCGTCCGCCGTCAGATAGCCTTCCAGCGTCTCCAGCACGCTCTGCTGGTCTGCTTCTGACAGCCCCAGATAGGGGCGCTCGGGCAGATTGATCTCGGGACGGCCAAACTGGTGGGCGGCACCGTATTCTAGCGGGGTGCCGAAGTAGAGGGTCTGGGGATCGGCCTGATAGTTGAGGGTGTCGCGCAGATCGTCGTTGAGGCGCAGCACCTCGTCGGCATGGCGTGGCTTGCGGGCGCGGTACTTGTCCGAGAGGGGGGCCCAGGGCTCCCCTTCCGGGGTCTCCTGCGCATCCCAGCGATCCCGGTGGGAGAGCGCCAGCCCCTCACCTATATCCGCCAGGGGCTCGCTCAAGTCGCCGGTGCGCTGATAGAGCCGGACCAGCAGCTCATGGGCATCGGCCACCCCGTGGTGGCTGATGGCGATAAAGCTGCCCGCCATCAGATCTCATCCTCAAAGGTGGTCATAAAGTGCAGGGCCTCCTCATCGGCCGACAACATAGCGGCCTCCCAGAGATCCCCCAACATATCCGCCTCTTCGCCCCGGGCTTGTTCGCACAAAGCATCCAGCGCCTTGGCCTGTGCCAGGGTAAAGGGGCCATCTTCTGCCAGCAGGGCGCTGGCTTGCTCCAACAGGGTCATCCTTTCTCTCCTTTGCGGCTGGCGGTCGTGGCCTGGGCCAGCATGGCCTCCACCCGTTTGGCCAGTTCGGGGAAATGCGCCACCATGGCATCCCTCGCCAAGACCCAGGCGGCAAACGCCTCGGCGGCGGCTTCCATCCTGGTCTTGCCGGCATACTCCGTCAGCAGCCCCACTCCCGTCAGGTCAGGCTCCCCGGCCCAGAAGTGAACCTGGTGACCGAGTTCGTGCAACCAGGTTGAGAGCCGCTGGGCTGATTCTCCCTGCTGGCCGCCGACGTTGGCGGAGATGCTCCAGTGACGGCGCAGTGACTCGCCGCTGGTGCCCCTTGGCTGCCACTGACGGGGCCCGGTGTTGGCATGGGCATCGGTCACCACCTCGGCCGCCGCCGCTTGCACCGCCTGCATATTCACCGCTTTGAGTGTATCACCCGCCTTGACCTTGATAACCAGATGGCCCCAGTTTTTAGCCGTAAAGCCATTGGTCGCGCTGGCACGGCGCGAGTGATAGAAGGCCCGCACCAGGTAAGGGTCTGCGCCCAGGTACTCGGCAATGGCCGGCGCGACCTTGAGCCCCGCAGCCCCCTTCCCCATCTCGGTTTGCTTGATAAACAGGGTCTTGACCGGGTGCGCCTTGAGGAAGGCCGCCAAGGGCTCGCGCTGGGGTGCGGGTAGCTGGGCCAGCAGATCGCTGACCCCCTGCGCCGTCACCCCCTTGGCCGTCGAAAACGCGCTCTCCACCATCCGTTCCGGCAGGCGCTCGGCCAGCGCGGGTTTCGCCGCCTCCCGCTTGGCCACGGCCTCGGTCAGGGCGGCCGGGGTCTTCGGCCGGTAGTCAAAACCGGGGTCGATGCCACGGGGGATCCTGTGTATCTCCCCGGTCGCCTTGTCCACCCACTCATAATCGCCGTCATCCGGTGCCTGGCCCACCATCAACCCCCGACGCTTGAGATCCGCCTCGGAGAGCAGGAACTTCTTGCACTTGCAGCCATAGCCGTTGCTGGGGCTGTGAGTATCCCACCAGGGATGGTCCACCGGCAGCACCAGGTTGTTCCACTTGAGGTGCAGTTCCCTGGGGTGCTCGGAGTCGCCGTGGCGATAGAGCGCATAGGGGCGCTTGTGCTTGATGCGCTCAATCTGGTCATCACGCCCGGCGTTGTAGCTCTGGCGCAGGTTGGTCTCGAAGATGACGCGAGAGCGCCAGGAGGCTGGGCCGGTGTGCTCCCAACCGTGGCGAGCCACGATCTCCTTGAACGCCTTCTGAAACGCACCGAGGGATTGCCCCTCGCTGATCGCCTTGTCCACCGCGCCGCGCAGGTCCGCCAGCAAGTCCGTCTTGGTCGCCCCCGCCACCATAAAGGCGCGGTTATGGGCATCCCGCCACACATCGGCCCAGCGCTCACTCGGCATATCGAGCTTCTGGCGGAAGAAGGCGATCGCCTCCTTGAACGGCAGACTGCCGTAACGAACGGGCATCAGTTGCCCTCCTCCATCTCCAGCATGCCGAGCAGTTCGCTGGCGGCGATGGCCTGGGCCAGCAGGGCCCCCAGCTCGTCATGACTGAGGTTGGGTTCCAGCGCCAGCAAGCCATCCCGGATCTCCTCCAGGGTGGTGGCCTGCATCACCAGTGCCTGGACGGCATCTGTCATGCTGGCAAGCAACGGGGCAACCTCCGCTTGCAGGCGGGCAAGCTGGGCGTCGTTGTTATCACCCTGGACAGGGGACTTTGCCGCCAGCGCCGCCAACCCTTGCGCCCTGAGAGCCGCCTCCCCGGCCCCTGCCTGCTTATCGACGATGACCAGCACCTCTTCCCCTTCCTTGGGCGCAGGGATCTGCAGTTTGTCCCGCACCCACTGCGCCGGGATCTGCATCCCCATGCCCACCAGGGCCCGCAGCGGATAGGCCAGATCGCGCATGTCCTCTGGCTCGGTCACGTCAAACTCCAGGCGCGGGCAGCGGTGCGGCCCCTGGAAGCTCTTGCCGTTCAAGGCAAACAGCGGATAGACCAGATCCCGGGTCAGGGTCGCGGCGAGCTGGCGAAGGTCCGCATCCCGCACCTCCTGGCGCACCTCGTTATGCACGTTGCCGAGCGCATTGGTCGAGCTCTTGCCGTCGGCCTGGCTGGTCAAGGTGCCCCCCAGGATGGCTTTGCTCATGGAGCGCTCGCACCAGTCCATCATCACAACAAAGGGATCGGCCTGGCCATTGGCCGCGTTCTGGAACTCGATCTCCATCCCCCGGGGGATGATGCCGCCCGCATTGTGGCCGATGGAGAGCACCGCCTGCAGCAGGGTCGCCTTCTCCTTCTCGGTGGCCCCTTCCGGGTATTTGCCCAGACGCACCGGCAAGCCATAGATCTCCAGGAACTCGGCCAAATCCCGCACGCTGTAGTTCTTGAACAGGAAGGGCCAGACCAGGGTGCGGATAAGGCCGGTGCGGGCCAGATAGCCGGATTTCGACTTGGCCTTGTGCATGATCCAGCCGAACGGATTGAGGGCAGCCCCCTCCTTGCTGCCGTCCCGCAGCCGTAACTGGTTCCAGTCATCCGGGTGGGTCTGGAACCAGGCGGGATCGCGCCAGACGATGCCCTTGGGGAGCTGCAGCCCCTCCACCATTTCCCAGCCGCTGAACTCCTGGGCACTGAACCCCTTGAGCACCGCATCGGTGGCGTCAAAGATGGCATCATCCAACCAGGTGAAGTCCTCCAGCAGCTCGCGGATCATCTCGCAGTCGCGCTGCTCGGCGGGGGTCGCATTGCGGGGCGGCTCTATGGTCCAGCTCACCCCGAGCAGGGACCGGCGCCGTTTGCCGAGCTCGCTCTGCAGGTGGGCGTCCTTCTCCTCCATGTCTTCGGCCAGCTCGCACTGGGCGATGAGGCTCCCCTCCTCCGCCTCTTTCAGCGCTGCTGCAGCCTTGCCCGGAGTGAGCCCCACCGTGGGGTGCTCGCTGTAGTGACGACGCAGTTGGGCCAGCTTGGCGTCGTTCTCGGTCTGCGGCTCCTTCTGCAGGCGCAGCGAGTTGCCATGAATGTCGATGAGTCCGGTCATTACCAACCCCCTCTCTCATATCGGTGATAGTCGTCGTTGCGGTCGCGCCCGTGTTTACCTGGTAAGGGGGTGAACTCGATGGCGCCCCCCTCCATCCAACTGGCTCGCACGGCCATGGCCAACGCCACCGCAAAGTCGCCGTGGCGCTGCTGGCCGCCTTGGCCGGTGTTCTTGCCCTTGTCGATCTTGGGCACCCCGTTGATGACCTGGATCTTGCCGAGGTCGTCCTGCACGTCCGCATGGCGCGGGATCACCAGGTTGTCGTCCTCGAACTCGGCCTTGAGCTTGGGCATCCACTCCCGGTACCAAGGGTCGCTCAGCATCACGCACTCGATCATGCTGGCGCCCCAGCGCAGCCGGGCAGCTTCAGCCAGATAGCCGCCGTTGCCGGTGGCATCGAAGGCCGCCGCCGTGAAGCGGTGTAGCCCCTGCAGCAGGTAGAACAGGATCTGGCGCTGGGTCTCATAGGGGGCATTGACCAGCTCAACCACGAAGGGCACGGTCTTGCGCAGGCTGGTCGCGATGGAAAGCGGGACAAACACCGAGAGATCCCCCTTGCGGGCGAAGTCCTCCCCCAGTACATGGCGGCAGGTGTGATCGAGTGCCTCCAGGCAGGGCTTGAGATTCTCCTCGCACCAGAGCTCCGCCACCGCCTTGCGGGTCTCCTCGCTTTGCAGCTCGAAGTCCTTGGGCGCCGTGAAGCGCAAGATGGGGATATCCGGCTGCATGGCCCGCTCTATCAGGGTGCGCTTGATGTAGACGCCGCTGCTTTGCTTGGGTACGCAGAAATACTCTTCCAGTGCGTCCTCTTCGGTGGCTGTGTCCTTGAGCAAGCCCGCCTTCCAAGCATCCTCTGCCTCTTGGGACCAGGACATACCTTTGACCTGGCAAATGCGGCGATAGAGCCCTTGGCGGCAGGCGTCATCGAGTGTGATGGTGTGGATGGAGTAGCGTTTCTTGCCCGCCCGGCTGTCGTTGATGAGCTGGTTAAACAGGTTATCGACGCCGTTATGGGTGCTGATAAGGCGCACCTTGGCGCCCCACATGGTCAGCGCCAGCGCCGCTTTCAGCACCTCGGCCAATCGGTCGTGGAAGGCGGCCTCGTCGATGGTCACATTACCCTGCATCCCCCGCAGGTTGGAGGGGTTGCTGGAGAGCGCCTGCACCTTGAAGCCCGAGGCGAAATAGACCACGAAGGTGAGGATCGCCTTGTCCTCGTCGTCGGTGAACACCTCCTCCTGGATCTCACCGGCAGCCTTATTGAACGCCTTGGCCCACATGGCTACGGCGTCGATAAACTCGCGGGCCATCTCCTTGTTGCTGCCCACATAGAAGTGATGGCCACCGCCAGCCGCCTTGGCCTTGGAGGCCGTCAGGGTAGCGTCGGCCGCCTCCGCCCAGGTGATACCGGTTCGGCGGCTCTTCTCGGCGATTTTGAGTGGCCTCTCGTCGGCAATCCAAATCTTCTGATACGGCAGCAGCACCTCGTCGGGGCTGTATTCGATACCGAGTGTCTGGGCCAACTGTTGGGCGATCGTGCTCATCAGGCGATCCCTAGGATTTCACGGCGGATAGCGGCGGCAGCTTCGCCACTCAGCCCGGCCTGGGTGACGATGGCCTCGGTCTTGGCAGCCACCTCCTCGGCAAACGCCTGGCGGATCTCCTTCTCCCGCTTGTGGCTCTGCATGGCCGTGGATTCAAGGCGCTGCGCCGCCAGCATGGCGTTTTTCAGCATGTCGATATCCACCGCCTCCTCCGGGTTCTGCACCTGGGCCAGCATCGCCTTGAACAACTGGGAGCGGCCCAGTTCCAGGATGAGCTTGGTGGTCTCCCCCATCGGCTTGTCACCAAGCTGGGAGGTCAGTGCCGCTGTAGTCTCCCGCAAGTCCCGCAGGTGCTGGCCCACCTGCTCCACCTGGCTGGCGTGGCGACTCAAGCCCGAGCGGGAGATCTTGAGGTCATCGGGTAACCCCGCCCCCTCGATAAGGCCGTTGATCTCGTCCAGGATGGCGGCCTGGCTGTTGGCCCGATCCCGCAGCATGGCGTTGAGGGCATCGCGGATAGTCTCGGGCAGCAGCCAGATCTTGTTGGGGCGGCCCCGGGTCGGTTTCTCGGCCATGGTCAATCCTCCGCCCTGGGCTTCTTGACGCCGGGCACGCTGGACCGCCCCTCGGCCACATCTTGACCCCGACCGGTGAGATGGGCCACCTGCACCTGGGCGAGGCGTTCGATGCGCACCAGCCCCTGCTCTTCCAGCCAGGCCAGCAGGGTCTTGACCTTGTCCCGGGACACCCGGCCGGTGCCCAACTGATCGAGGCAATCGTTGAGGATCGACTCGTTGGCCGCCCCACCGATATCGAGCAGCGAGCGCAGGATCACCAGGCGTTGCTGGGCGTCCAATATCCCTTGAATGCTCATGCCTTCTCCTTGAGTTCATTTTCCAGCAGCAGCTCGGCAAGGCGACGGTTTTGCCGCAGGTCCGGCTTCATCTCCCGCAGCTCGCCGCGAAGTTCGCTGATCTCCAGCTGCAGTTTGTGCAGCTCCCGCTCGCTCGGCAGATCGGTCAGCACCTGCTCCACCCGCTGCACCCGCTCTGTCAGACCGGTGAGGTCTTCGCGTTTGGCGTAGGTCTTGGAGAGCAGAATGATGACCACCAGGCCCACTAGGCTGGCCAACGCATAAAGCGGGCCCCAGTTCTTAACGATGAATTCCCACACGGACAGCCTCCTTGCGCTCGAATAGGGTCTGGCACTCGATGCAGCGCTCGGCACCAGGTTCTGCTGCAAGGCGCAAGGGCGGGATGGCGTCATCGCAATCGCAGCAGATGCCATCCCCATGGGGCCTTGCCCTTGTTTGATGGGACTGAATAAGGCGCCCGGTTCGCTCGGCATCGAGCTGCTGGGCGCGGTCTATGGGGTCGCTCAAGGGAGTCTCCTGGCCTACTTGATGACATGGGTCGCCTTGAGACGCCCCCAGATGGCCAGCAGGCCACCGATGGCACTGGCCAGATCCACGATGATGGTGGCCAGGCTGGCTTGGGTACCGGCATCGACCGGCACGCCGAACAGGCCGGCGATACCGGCCCCCACGGCGATGACGCCCCCGATGACGGCGCGGCTCCTGAGCGCAGGCTTTGCTTGGGGTAACAGGGAATCAGGCATGATGGGCTTCCTTCTGTTGAGATGGGGTAAGACGGGCACGGGCCCGCAGGCGATCCAGCTCCCCTACCGACCGCCAGCCCTGCTCGTACAGGGATTGGCGAGTGGCGTGATGGCTATAGAGCGGGATCGTCTCCAGGTCCGTGGGGGCGGGTTCGGTCAGATAGGCCTTCAGATGGGCGCGGCGCCCATCCTTGAAACAGGCGAGGTAACGGGGGTTCTTGAGTTCGGGGATGCCGAAATAGCCAGCGGCCTGGATCCCTTGCAACGCCTGACGACGCTTGTTGATAAGGCTAGGTTTGCTCATGCAGCCCCCTCCCTGAACCGGGTAGAGAGCAGGTAGCTCTGCAGGCGCAGCAGGCGGTTGCTCCAGCCATGGGCATTGGCCCACTGGCTCGGGTCTTTGCGCACTATGCCGAGCATGAAGCCGGCGCGGATCTCCAGCAGCGCAAGCAACAGGGCGCGGCCACCGTCTTGCCCCGTCTTGGCGGCCAGCACCCGCAGGGTCTGGGAGCCGAGTACCCCATCGGCCATGACGCCGAGCGCCTGCTGCAACTGGCGTACCGAGCGGCCAGGTCCGTGATGCACGGCGCCGTCGAACAGGGCGATGGCCATCAGCGGGCAGACGCTATCGACCCGGTCGCAACGGGCGGGCAGCCAGTAGTTCGCGCGGTAAAACAGCTTGGCGTGGGCAGGGGTCGCATCGCCGACGGCAATATCCGGCCGGCCATCGCGATCGAGATCGAGCATGCCGTCTTTATTGCCGTCGGCAGCATCAGCCATACCGAACTTGGTATGGCCGCCCCGGTCGGCCGGATGGTTGACTTCGCCCCCTTCCACATCGGGACGAAGCAACCAGGCGAGTGCAATAGGAAAGGTATCAGGCAACATAAAAGGCCCCTCGATTAACTGCGTTATCGCAGCGTACCGAGGGGCCTTATGGGCGGGGGTTTATGGTGGGTTAGTTATAAAATCAGAGGGTGACTCAAGCTACGTTCCAAAACATCCCACGCCCAGAGTGATTCTCTATGGACTTAACAACATTAGAGCTACCAATCGCATGCATATATGCATGGTGCACTGTCAAAACTAAATCCTGCAAAATTTGGTCATCTTCCAAACGCACAATTTTTAACCCCAACTCGAGGGCTTTATCCATATGGATATGCCTAGCGTGGGCAAAAGTATCCGTATGGTTGTTTAGCTCAGCAACAACCCTTGCGGCCGCAGCACTTGGGTTTTCCTCTGCAGCAAACATTCCAGACTCCAGCCAAGCCTGAACAATCTGGCCTGCCCACTGGATCGCCTTCTCGCATTGCCCGATAAAGGTTGGGTGGTACTTAGAAATAATGAATTGCCAATAGTTGGCGGCTCGAGGATCAGCCAGAATCTCAGCCTTGGCTTTTTCGAACTCCTCAAGCACACCATATGCAGGGATACCGCCAAACTGGGGGTCAAACGGACCAAGATTAGACTGCTTGCCCATGATTATTTCTTTGCAAGAGCAGGCAATCATTGTTCCTGCTGACATAGCTGATAGAGGGACAATTGCTCTTATGTTGGTGCCAAATTTTGCTCTTAAATAAGCAACTATTGACTCCGCAGCAGCAATGTCACCTCCAGGAGTGTGCAGAATGAGATCTAACCCAAGATCGGGGTTCATCTCGTGAATCACACTCATAAAACCATTCTTATCATCATCATTAACAGCACCCAAGGCGGCTGCTTCTGGTGATTTCTTCTGCATAAAACCAGAATAATAGGCAATTACGTTCCTACCAGTATGTTCATGCAACTGATTCAAATAGTTCCTACGAATCTGGTCAATTGGAGCGCGACGAGTTTCTTGATCAATTTCAGCTAAGACAGCATTCCAGTTTGGCATAGTCTTTTCGCCACAGCTTTTAGTAGGTATATAGGGAAGTTTGCTGGCCAGTGGCCAGTCGAGCCTGCTCTAAGTCTTGACCAGTTGAATATGAGTATCTCGCTTTAGCAGGCGCATGCAGAGTCACGATATCAAAGGTCACAACCTTCGCGTACTGCTCGGGGGTTACACCTTTTGGAAGTTCTTGGTGCTTGATGGCAAAAGTTTGATAGAGATCATGCGGCGTCATAACTCCTCTCCTTGCATCAACACTATATATGCCAAATAAAAGACAACAGGGCACTATATGTTGTGGTTTGTTAATTATTAGATACAACAAACCCCGCTAGGGCGGGGTTTTGGGGTGAGGTACATAAGCCAAAAGGTCCTCGTCCTCTGTTACCGACTATAGGCTAGTTCATCTTTTTTAAGCAAGACTTTTACCTTTTTCAGTATCCAAACAGGTCAGGCTGATTCCGGCGCCTCGTCAACACCCGCTGTTCAGCTACCACCGCATAGGTCTGGGGCACCGACAGACCGTGCTTGCGGGCCAGCTGGTCGATATTACGGCCGTTGAACTCATCCCAGATGGCCCGGTCACGCAAGGCTGCCTTAAGGTGCTCCCCGGTCGGTATGTAGTAGGCCCGCCCACCCATATAGTGAGCCTGCACCAGCGCCAGCTTACGGGCTTGGGCACGGGCCAACTCGGGCACCATACCACCTCGGCCCAGCTCGCAAGCCAGCACATCGACCAGCTCGGCCAGTGCTTTGGGCCATTTGGCAGTCAGCTCGGCCGCCGGGATCTGATCCAATCGGTCCACCAACTGCCCCAGCGACTCATGATCGTCGGCAAACAAGTCGAGGTTCTTATCCATGTGGCATCTCCGCTTGCATCTGCTCAAAGGCCCCGAGAACGGCCTGATAGCCTGCCACCCGCCCGGTCTTCTCATTAATGGGGATAGTTTTCTTGGCCGCCTGCAACGCCTTGACCATCTCCCGCTTATGCCAGTTCTTGAGGGGCTCCAGCACCGGATAAACCAGCGCCTCGCTAAGCCAGGCCACCTCGGCCACACCAACCCCGTTGTTGATCCGCACCGTCTGACGCTCCACATAGTGATTGAGCGCCGTTTCGCTGCCATCACGCAGCAGGCCATGGCGGTGCATGGTGATCCAGATAGCCCGGATCACGCCTATCTCGGCGGTCCGAACCGGGGTACCGCTGACCGGGCTTAAACGCTTCTGTTTACCCCCCTGTACAGGACGTTTAAGGGTCGGTTTAAACCCTGCTCCCTTCATGGCCAGCAGCACTTTGTCCAACTCCTGGAGCGTCAGTTCTGCCGCCGAGCGCTTGCCACTCTGCTGGGCTAGCAGCTCCCGATAGGTTTCGTCATCCAGCCCCAGGGAGCGGCGGCCCACCTGTACCAACCGGATCAAGCGGGTACGCTCATTGATTGCTGTCATGATTTCTCCCCACTTTTGTCACCCAGATCTGGCTGGCGGCCACGTCGCTCCCACTACGCCATTGCGGACAATGACGATCGAGCCACTGCTCGGCCCCTTGCTGGCTCAATGGGCCGAACTTCATCACATAGGCCAGCAGGCCCTGCCAATTAGACTCCGCCATGACTGACCTCTGCTGCTCTGGCTTGCTGCAGCTCTGCCACGAGTTGCCAGCGCATCTGGCTGGCCTCCCCTGCCAGGGCAAACAGCCCTTGGGCACGAGCTTCTCTATCAAACTGCTTGAGCTGTCTGCACACAGCCCGTTTATCAGGGGTCGCCTGTGCAATGGCGGCCGCGCTGAATATCTTGGTAAGCCGAATATCCATCTCTGTTTTGGTCATCGCCGTGCTCCTTATTCGAGGCGGTGAAGACCTGGGCCCAGGTCGGCTGCTCATCAGTATCCAGCCACCACGCTGGATAGACGGGGGCAAGCCCCCGTTTCGCTTAGTGGGATAGTGCTTTTCTCGCCTTGCTGACGATGGTGCGCAGCATGGCGCGGCGAGACTTGTGCACCGCCCCGGTGACTTCTTGCGAATCCATAAAATCCAGAGCGAGCTGCGCATCGCTCAGGGCAAGGCGCGGATTACTGCGCAGCTGGCACTCTAGGGAGCTCTTGGCATCGGCCACGCTGGTGTTCAATAGAGCCTTTACGTTTTCCATCTCGCATCTCTCCTTACAACTTGGCTAGATCCAGGCTCATCTGGACGTAACGGCCCTGACCGTCACGCTCGTAGAGCCGCAGGTATTGGCTGGTGCCGGTCACCTGGATGGCATCGGCGATCGCCTGCATGGCCTGCTCCCAGTCGGCGTCTTCGATGTTGAGCTGACGCAGGGAGAGCACCTGGTTGACGTCGATATGACCGGCCTTGGAAACCCGAAAGGCGTGGTCCACTAAGGCCCGCAACTTGGCGTCGGCACCGTCGCTCCAGCGCTCGATGCAGCTATCGATCAGCACCTTGGCCGCCTGGATCCGTTCATCAAATTTGCGGTGTTCCCCCACCGCTCGAATGAGCTTGTAGCGGCCGTCGAAGCTGAGCAGGGTGACGTTGCCCTTGGTGCCACCCCAGGCCACCCCGTACTGCTCAGCCGAGAGGTCCACAAAGTCGGCGATCTGCTGCATGGCGCCGATCTTGAAGGCGGCCAGGCGGGAGCGCTCTTCCTTGGCTGCCGCGATGATGCCCATCACCACCTCATCGCGCAGCTTGTCCGCTGGGGTGATTAAGGTTTCCGGTACCCAGTGCCCCTGGGCGTTCTGCCGCATCGGCGTCGTCTCTTTGGTCTGTGCTTCTTGCATAAGGCTCTCCTTGATTTATCCCGTTGTGGTTAGGTGGTCGCTTACTGACGCCAGTGCAGCAGGCAGCCACCGAAACGCACTATGGCGACATCCCGCACCACACCCGCGAGGCACTCCCGCCCCCACACAGCCCGCTTGGTCATCGCTTCAGGCAAGGGGCCAGTCACCGCCAGCAAGGGGGTGTGGCACACCCGGCTGGTACTCACTTTGCACCCCTTCGCCGTCAGCCAGATCCGCAACTGCTCGGCGGTCTTCTGCAGATTTCTGTTCATCCCGTTCTCCTTGTGATGTCAATCACTGGGCCCACTGCACACCCCGAGCCCGCTGGTTTACTGGCCGTGCTTCTCAACCTTGTCGAGCAGCCGGTTGTATTTGATGCCCAGGATCTTGAGCTCCTCGGCCAGCAGCTCAGCCAAGATGCGCAAGCTGCTGCTGGCGTTTTCGCCATCGCTTTTCGCTTGGCGGCGCAACCTGGAGAGGGTGGCCTCGGCGTCATAGCGGGCGCCCTTCTCCACGCCTCTGCCAACCTGTTCGACGGCCAGCCGCATCGGCCGACGCAGTTGCTGATCCTCACTGAGCTGGCTATGGGGGCAGCCGCTGTGACAGGCTTTCCAGAGCTTGATGTCCATCGGTCTGGTCCCGACCTCATCCGCTCTTCGGCGCTGAAACGCCAGGCACTGATGCACCGGGATCTCCCCCAAAATGGGACAGGTCACCTTGTGTCCCATCAGGTTGCCTTCCACCAGCTTCTGCACCCGGGCCAGATCTCCTGGGTACTTCTCGTTGCAGACCTGGCTTATCGTGGTGCGGGACAGACCGAGCTTCTCGGCCACCACGGACAACGAGCTGGCCCCGACCTCGGCTTGCAATACCTCAAGCCACGTGTCCATGTTTCTCCTCCTCAACTAGGAACGGATAGAGCCGCTGCTGATTCTGATCCCAGCAACCGTTTTGGCGGACAATGGGGGCAAAGCGACCTGTATCTCTCAGCAACTGGTACTTGGCGACCTCTCCACGATGTGGCATGGCTTTGGCCTGAACTTTTACGTAACCAGCCTTAGCCAACGCCTTTGCATAGACGCCTGCATGGTTACTGGTTGAATTCGAGGTCATCGCTAATTCCGTCAACGTGAACACCCGACTGATTTTCATGGTGTTCCACATCTTTTGTTGGCTGGTCTTGCGCCGGCTTTTCCGTTTCTTCCGAGAGATGCAAGTTCCTTGATTGGTGCCAAATTTGGGTGGTTCATTCACATCCGAAACTTGATACCGATTGCAGCCAAACACCTCTCTTTGGCGCAATGGCCCTTCTACAACGCAACTGAGATGACCGCTCGCTAACCAACGACGCATCAGCGCATATAAATTTGCTTGCTTAACGTCTGTCGCTGCGAGTAACTCACTCATATCGAACGAGTCCTGTTTACACATCCACAACCAAGCCTCTTCCGTCTTGGACTTATCGTTGATATCAACCACTGGTATCCCTCCCGTGCTTTGTTGTTATTTGCTAGTCCTCGCGGCTACCGGCTGCGGCGCACGTCATGCAGCAGTTCGCTGGCGTCCACGTCCTCCAGCCGGATAATCCGGGCATCAGAGGCCATGGCCATCTTCTCTATCTTGTCCAGGGCCGAGACGATGGTGCGCACCACCCCGTTGGAGCGTTTGCGAATGAGGTCCAGCAGGGCGTCGTCAATCTCCACGTCCACCTCCAGCATTTCGTTGGCGATGAGGGAGACGTCTTCCAGGTCGGCGGGTTTGAATTCGATCCACTGAGAGATGCGGTTAAACAGCTGCTTGCGCTGGCTGATGCGACGGGCAATCTCCTCCATCCCCACCAGGATCAGCGGCTGTTCGGTGGCGTCATAGATATCGCGCAGGGTCTCCATGATGCGGGCATTCCCGACCACGTAATCCGCCTCGTCCACGAAGATGGCCAGCTCCTCGGCCCGCACCGCTTCGACGATGCTATCGACCTGGGCCCGCAGGTTGTGGCGCTGGGGAATGCCGATCTCCTTGGCGATCTGCTCCAGCAAGCTGGTCACGGTGTCGGCCTTGTAGCAGCGCACATAGATGCCGTTCACCTCGTCCTGGTTGAACAGCCACTCCACGGCGGTGGTCTTGCCAAAGCCGGAAGGACCGTGGATCAACCCGATGCCCGGCACGATGCTGGAACGGTTGAGCAGGTTGTCGAGCAACTGCTCGGTCTTGATCATGTTTTTGACTTCGACGATCTTGTGTTTCATAGTCTTCTTGTCCTTATGTTCATGGTTCTACAGGGCCGCTCGTTAACCTTTTGCGTGGGTGCTACGAGTGGCCCTGATACTTTCCAGATGGCGGATAATCCGTTTCGCCATCAGCTTGTGGCTGTAGAGGTACTTGGTCAGCCACTCCTTCTCCCGCTCGCCGAGCGGGGTATCCAACTCCTTCTCGGCCAGATACATGGCCTGTTCGTACTCGGTCTTGAGCGCCCTGGATTCCTGCCCGGCAGTCGCCTGGGCACGGGCTGCTTTCTCTTCGCGGCGGGCTTCTATCGCAGCCAGCTCTGCCGCGCTGAATTGGGCCGGTTCACTGGGTGCGGCAATGCCTGAGAGCGCCGCCAATGCCGGGTTATCGAGCCCTATATCACTGCGTTGGAACTGGGCAACATCACGCGCCTGGTCAACGAAGTGGCGCACCACATCCTGATGCAGTTCGTTGATGCCGAAGGTCTTGGCGAGGCTGCGCATCTCACGGCGAAAACTCGCCAGCGCCTTGGCATCGGCACGCTTGGCGGCGCGGAAGGCATCCGGGCTCACCCCGTTCCCCAGCAGGTCGAGGTTCACGGCCTCGATCCGCTCGTTCCAGTCGCCAGTGCGATACAAGATGGCCCGGCCCACATCGCTCGGGTCGAGGAACACGCTGACCCGCTGGCTCTTCCAACTGTTCTCCAGTAACTCCGGGGCGCTGTACTTGAGGCCGCCGGCCTTGATGAAGCCCTTGGAGACAGTGGCCTCACCGATATGGTTGAGCAGCAGATCCAGCGCCGACTCATCGACGATGGCGCGGCGCTGATAGCGGGCGCTTTGGTACTTCTCGTTGGGGGTCATCCCGAGCGAACTGTGTTTGCGGTTGTGATAACGGGCATCGAGCCAGTCATCGAGCAGGGTCTGTAACTGGCCGGCTGTCATGGCAAGTTCGTAGATCTCTTTTTCCGCATCCGGCTTGCGCTTCTCCTCCAGCCGCTGGGCAAAGCTCTTGCGAGCCTCGATCACTTGGCGATCGGCCACACAGTGCCCGATATAGGCGGGCAGCAACTCGATCAGACCGTGGGAAAGAGTGCGGAAGAAGCGCTCGATATGCGGCTTCTCCCATCCCGAATAGGCGTTGGATCGGCTGACGTTCATGCCGAGCAGGGTGCAGATGGACATGACCCGCTGGCTCACGTAATCGGAACCGTTGTCGGTACGCATCACCCCGTTGTCGTTGAGAGTGCCCCAGGTCAGCAGGGTCTTGCGCAGCAGCAGGCAGATCCCCTCGCTCGATGAGGTCTTGGCCACCAGCAACCGCACCCGACGGGTGAACACATCGATCACCGCGATAATGCTGTGGCGGCCTTCCACCAACATGGCATCGACAGGGGTACTGTCGAACTCCCAGACGTCGTTGGGCTGGCCCATCCAGGGGTACATCTCCTCGATGGCGGTGCGGTACTTGTTGTTGTAGGCATCGGGGTTGGTGGCATAAGTGAAGGCCACCTTGTTGTCGCTCAGCCACTTGACCAGCCAACGGCGCAAGGAGGACTGGCTGGGGATCTGCCAGCCAAGCTGGTTCATCTCGCTGTACTGGGTCGCCAACTCATGCAGCGCCCCCCACTTGTTGGCCAAGTGCGGTTTGGCGGTGATTAATGCCGTGAGGAACCGGGCCAGATCCGGGCTTTGCTCGACGCTGGATGGCCGCTCCCGCTGGTAGTTGCCTGCCAGTGCCGCCGGGCCGGCATCGGCCAGGGTGCCTTGCCAGCGCCGCAAGGTGATCAGGCTGAACGGCTTTTGTTGCTCATAGACGCTCACAGGTAGTGACAGGCTGCGGGTGCGGTATGCCTCGATAAAAGCGCGGCGCCCCACCTCCCCTTGCTGGCATGCTTGATAAGGAGCCAGGAAGAGATCGGCGGCCTGCAGGATCAACAGCCGGGCATCTACCTTCTTGCGGGCGGCAGCGCCCAGGGTCAGCAATTTGCGGCCCGCATCCGGCTTCACTGGCACTTCACGAGCAAGCAGCTTGGCCATCGCCTTGCCGCCGGCCGCATGATCAGTCACCGCTTGTCCCTGCAGGGCAACAGCCTGCTCTGCCAGGTAGCGCCGGGTTTCTGCGGGTAATGAGCTGATGTGGTACTCGCTGCCTTTGCCATCCGAACATTTGCGCGAATTGAACTGCTCAGATCTTGCGCGGTATCGAACTCCCTGTACCGTAGTAGGCATGCCCGGCAAACTGACAAGTTCCATAGATGTGAACCACTCTTTCATTTGCCATCTCCATACAGAGCTACGCCAAGGGTTTCACTCAATCCCGCCATGATCCTCGATGAGACAGTGCCATCGGCTGGCTGCCGGTGCTTGCAAGGGGCATAAGTGTGAATACACTCCTGTACGGTGCGGGGGCTGAAACCACGTTCAATGGCCCAGTTCCTTACGGAGTAACCACGCTTCCTAAGCTCTCCGTAGATGTGGTTGGCTGTACTTATGCTCATGGGGTCACCGTGATACAATTTGAGAAATCTTTCGCGCATTGCGCGAACAATTGAGAGTATTGATCAACTCAAAAACTCTTGCAATGGAAAGATTCACTCTTTTCTTTTCCCACATTCACTCATTTGAGGTGATTTTATTTTTGTCTCATTTATCAATGAGTTAAACAATGGAAAGTGCTCATACCAAAAGAAAGCACGCTTTCCTTCTTGAGGGATTTTATGGAAAGTGAATTCAAGAACAGACTTGAATCGATTATCGGGACGGAAAGCGCGCGCTCATTTGCGTTAAGGGCAGGGATGGCTGATACCACTTTGCGCCAGTATCTGAATGGTCGTTCTGAGCCAAACATGAGTCAGCTCATCAAGATCGCAGACACCGCAGGGGTGAGAATTGATTGGCTCGCAACTGGCCGTGGCCCAAAGGAAGATGTACAAGATGAGAGCCTTAACCCTGATGGGTTGGATAAGGCTCTGTTCGAAGAGGAATATGCGCTAATCGACGGCTACCACATCGCAGTCAGTGCGGGGCACGGAGCGTTCAATGACCAGCATGAGGTTAAACGCAAGCTGGCCTTTCGACGCAAGTGGCTCAAGTTCCGCCAGTTGAACCCGGACAACCTGGCAGTCGTCTTCGCCAAGGGTGACAGCATGGAGCCAACGATTCATTCCGGCGATTCCATCCTGGTAGACCTAAGCCGCAACCAGATCCAGGATGGTGGCCTGTTCGTGCTGCGCCTGGGGGATGAGCTCTATGCCAAGCGGCTGCAGAAGCGGGTCGATGGTGGGGTAAACATCATCAGCGATAACAAGGCCGGGTATGAGACGCTTTCCGTGCTCCCCAATGAGCTGGAGTCATTGAGCATCATCGGCAAGGTAGTCTGGCTGGGGCACGATTTTTTTTAACCAGGAACATCCTAACCCCATTTTCTAACAGCCATTGTGATGGCTGTTTAACCCGCCATTAAACATCTAGGATTCCGTTCTGAAGAGGCCAATCTGATCTTTCATTCTTGGCGCATTCATTCCTGATTGGGTGCGCTGACTTTCATTTTGGCGCCGCCCGCACCTGGCACCTCCCGATCCCCCTCTGAGCCTTGTCAGCCTTGAGTTTGTCCCACGAGATCCCACTTACTTTCGGCTGCTCCCGGTTTTTTCATTCTCAGTGGTCGGTTACAGCTGATCGTCACCGACAAGATCCTGAGCCAGATAGGGGTGGTCGCCAGGCTCACCAGCCTGCTGGCAGAACATGGCATTGAGAGCGCTGTTTTCGACGACACCAGGCCGAACCCCACCATGAGCAACGTGGAATCGGGTCTGGCCATGATCAAGGCCCATGGCTGCGACTGCGTCATCTCGCTGGGTGGCGGCTCCCCCCATGACTGCGCCAAGGGCATCGCCCTGGTGGCCACCAACGGGGGCAGCATCCAGGATTACGAAGGGGTGGACTGCTCCACCAGGCCACAGCTGCCGCTCATCGCCATCAACACCACGGCCGGTACCGCCTCCGAGATGACCCGCTTCTGCATCATCACCGACGAGACCCGTCAGGTGAAGATGGCCATCATCGACAAGCACGTCACCCCACTGATGTCGGTCAACGATCCCGAGCTGATGCTGGCCAAACCCGCCGGTCTCACCGCCGCCACCGGCATGGATGCCCTGACCCACGCCATCGAGGCCTATGTCTCCACCGCCGCCACCCCGGTCACCGATGCCAGCGCCGTGATGGCCATCGAGCTGATTGCCAGACACCTGCGCACTGCCGTCAACCAGGGGGACGACCTGCAGGCCCGCGAGCAGATGGCCTACGCCCAGTTCCTGGCCGGCATGGCGTTCAACAACGCCAGCCTCGGCTATGTACACGCCATGGCCCACCAGCTCGGCGGTTTCTATGATCTGCCCCACGGGGTCTGCAACGCCGTGCTGCTGCCCCATGTGCAGGCCTACAACGCCCGGGTGAGCGCCGCTCGCCTCAAGGAGGTGGCCCGCCACATGGGGGTGGACGTGAGCGCCATGAGCGACGCGCAGGGGGCCGAGGCGGCGATTACTGCCATCAAGCAGCTGGCGCTGGATGTGAAGATCCCGGCCGGGCTGGAGCAGCTCGGGGTCAGGGCCGATGACTTCGACGTGCTGGCCAGCAACGCCCTGAAAGATGCCTGCGGCTTCACCAACCCCAGGCAGGCAAGCCACGAGGAGATAGTCGCCATCTTCCGCACCGCCATGTGAGACGCGCCGTTGTGTGTCAGGGCCGTCACGCGGCCCTTTTTATTGGCAGGAGGATCAATGGCTTTTTACTTCCGCACGGGGAGTGGGTATGATTTGCCGAGCTAAAAAAGACTGTATGGATGATCTGAACCCGATATGCGGATGAAACACCTGATTGCCGCGGCCCTGACCGCCCTCACCCTGTCCGGTTGCAGCCTGGTCTATCGCATCGATATTCCTCAGGGCAACTATGTGGAACAAAAGCAGGTCGACAAGCTGCGCCAGGGCATGACCCGCGAGCAGGTCGAGTTCGTGCTGGGTTCTCCCATGCTGCGCGACGGCTTTGACCCCAACACCTGGTACTATCTCTATGAGTTCCAGCCAGGTCGTGGTGACAAGGAGCGCAAGGAGCTGACCCTGAACTTCGTGGGCGACAGACTCGCCACCGCCACGGGTGACTTCCCCCTCCCCGCCGCCTTCACCACCCCGCTCTGACAGCATCATAAAACCGGCCAAGGCCGGTTTTCTCTTGTCTGGCCTCCGATCGGGTTTCGCAGGGGCGCTCCCTGAACCATGATCAAGGACGTCAACGCCCCTCATCATCCCCTAAAGGAGATCACATGAGCCAGATCCTGATCGCCGGGGCAACCGGCCTGGTCGGCCAGGCCCTCATCCGCCAGCTCGGCCCCGAGCACCAGCTGACCCTGCTCTGCCGCCAGCCGGGCGAGGCCGCCCCCAACCGGCACTGGCTGCCGGTGAACTTCGAACACCTCGACGAGGTGGCGCTGCCCGGCCCCGTCGAGATGGCCTTCTGCTGCCTCGGCACCACCCGCAAGGACGCCGGCTCTGATGAGGCCTTTCGCCGGGTCGATCTCGACTATGTGCTGGCCTTTGCCGCCCTCGCCCGCCGCCACGGCTGCCGGCGCCTGCTGGTCGTCTCCAGCCTGGGGGCCAATCCGCGCTCTCCCGCCCTCTATCCCCGCACCAAGGGCGAGATGGAGCAGGCCTTGCTGGCGCAGGCGTGGCAGCGACTCGTCATACTGCGCCCCGCCATGCTGCTCGGCCATCGCCAGCCTTCGCGCCGCTCCGAGCAGCTAGTTCAGGCCATCTATCCCTGCATAAAGCCCCTGCTGCAGGGGCCCCTCAGGCGCTGGCGTGCCATAGAGGCGAGCCAGGTGGCCCATGCCATGACGGTGCTCGCCAACCAGGCTCAGGGGGTAGAGATAGTGCAGAACGAGCGACTGCTCACCCTGTAAGGCCCAGGCCAGTGCAGCCCCTGTGGTAAAACATCCAATAGAAAAGAGGCGCCATGGCGCCTCTTTTCATTGCTCGTCTTCCCCGCATCAGGTCGATTCGCCGTCGTCCCGCTTGCGGTGCACGTCGGGGCGCCCGCCGGTGACCACATCGGCCCGACCCTCTTCCTTGGCCTTCTCGGCCCGCTTCTTGCGCATCTCCTTGGGATCGGCGATGAGGGGGCGGTAGATCTCGATGCGATCCCCGTCCTGCACCGGCTCGCTCCCCTTGACCGGACGGCTGTAGATGCCGAACTTGTTGACCGAGAGATCGATATCCGGGTGCTTCTGCACTATGCCGGACTGTTCGATGGCAGCCAGCACGCTGGTGCCCGGGGCAACCCGGATGCACAGCACGGTTTGTCGCTCGGGCAGCGCATAGGCGACTTCGATATTGAGCAGATCAGACACCGTAGACCACCTTGGCGCGGTTGGAGAAGGCGAGCACCATGGAACTCACCAGGTCACGGAAGATCTGGCCAAAGGCCAGCTCGATCAGCTTGGAGGTAAATTCAAAGTCGAGATCGAATTCCACCTTGCAGGCATCCACATCCAGCGGCGTGAAGGTCCACCAGCCCGCCAGCTTGCTGAAGGGGCCTTCCACCAGTTCCATCTTGATGGCGCGGTTGGCATCGAGCAGGTTGCGGGTGGTAAAAGTCTTGGCGATGCCCGCCTTGGCCACATCCACCGAGGCCGTCATGTAGTCCTCACCCGTCTCGTGAACGCGGCTGCCGACACAACCGGGCAGAAACTCGGGATAAGCGTGAACATCATTGACCAGACGGAACATCTGTTCCGCGCTGAACATCACCAGGGCACTGCGAGTAATACGGGGCATGGGCTTTCCTCATCCAATCAGGCCGATTTTATCACCTTGCCAGCCAAAATCACCGCCGAAACTGCTCACCTGGCCGCCACGCGCCCAATTGCCGCCCCTGATGACCAGCTTTACACCACCTTGCCAGCCAAAAACATCACCGAACTGCTCACAAAGCCGCCACTCGAGTGGTTGCGCGTTTTACAGCCGCCGCCACCCACGTATAATGCGCCTTCCTAAACATTGCCGAAGGCCCCCGTCATGAGCAAAAAGAACAGTAAAAACAAAGCCGGGTCCAGCACCATTGCACTCAACAGAACCGCCCGCCACGAGTACTTCATCGAAGAGCGCGTGGAAGCCGGTCTGTCCCTGCAAGGGTGGGAAGTCAAATCCCTGCGGGCGGGCAAGGCCAACATCAGCGAAGCCTATGTCATCTTCCTGCAGGGCGAAGCCTTCCTGTTCGGCTCCAGCTTCCTGCCGCTGAACGCCGCCTCCAGCCACGTGGTGTGTGACCCGACCCGCACCCGCAAGCTGCTGCTGAGCCGCCGTGAGCTCGACAAGCTCGAGAGCCTGGTTGCCCGCCAGGGCTACACCATAGTGCCGCTGGCGCTCTACTGGAAAGAGTGCTGGGTCAAGGTCGAGATCGGCCTGGTGAAGGGCAAGAAAGAGCACGACAAGCGGGAAGACACCAAGGCCCGGGAATGGGACCGGGAGAAGGCCCGCATCATGAAGAACAAGAACCGCGGTTGATTGTGCGCCGCCAGCCCCCGTGCGGCGACCAATAAACCAGCAATCGACCGGCCCGTGCCGGTCGATTGCCATCAACGCCTTGCCATGGCAGGATTTTTGCGTACAATCGCTTTTGACAACTTGGGGCTGATTCTGGATTCGACAAGATTCACGAAACCCAAGGTGCATGCCGAGGTGCGGTAGGCCTCGTTAACAAACCGCAAAAAAATAGTCGCAAACGACGAAAACTACGCACTCGCAGCTTAATAACCTGCGCTGAGCCCTTCTCCCCTAGCTTGCCTGTGTCCTAGGGAATTGGAAGGTCATCCTTCACAGGATCGTGTGGAAGTCCTGCTCGGGGCGGAAGCATTAAAACCAATCGAGCTAGTCAATGCGTGGCGTGTCTCTCCGCAGCGTGTTGGCGAATGTAAAGAGTGACTAAGCATGTAGTACCGAGGATGTAGTAATTTTGGACGGGGGTTCAAATCCCCCCAGCTCCACCAAATACCGGTCCAACAGTGACCAACGAAGTCCAAGAAACCCGCATAGCATAAGGCTTTGCGGGTTTTTTGTTGTCTTATGCTGTCCAATGGGGTGCGTTGCCATCCAGCCATTTTAGGCATATCGTTAGGCATATCGTTTTGTATGCCTTCCGGAGCGTATGCCTATGCCTCGTATCACCCGCCCATTGTCCCCAACCGAGATCAAAGCAGCCAAGCCCAAAGAGAAGGAATACACCCTCTGTGACGGGGCTGGTCTGGAGCTCGTCATCAAGCCCAATGGCTCCAAGTTGTGGCGCCTGCGTTACTACCGTCCCCTAACTAAACAGCGAAACATGATCAGCTTTGGCTCCTGGCCGGAGATGTCGTTGGCTGACGCGAGAGAGAAGCGCTCCGAAGCTAAAACGTTGCTGCAACAAAACATCGATCCCCAACACCATCGTGACGAGCAGGCATCCGCCGCGTTATCGCTGAGCGAGCATACTTTTGAGGCTGTCGCCAAGCGCTGGTTTGATGTCAAACGCCCTTCCGTCACCCCAGCCTATGCCGAAGATCTCTGGCGTTCGCTCGAAATGTATCTGTTCCCCGAGATCGGCACTGTACCCGTGATGGAGATAAAGGCGCAGAGAGCTATCAAGATCATCGAGCCAATCGCTGCTGCTGGAAAACTTGAAACAGTGCGTCGCCTCACCCAGCGGATGAACGAGATCATGACCTTTGCCGTTAACTCCGGCCTGATCGATGCCAACCCTTGCTCGGGGATCAGCAAGGTGTTTCAACGGCCAGCCAAACAGCACATGCCCAGTATTAACCCCAACCAGTTACCAGAGCTGATGAACCGACTTTCCAAGGCCAGCATCAATTTGCAGACCCGCTGCCTAATCGAATGGAGCCTGCACACCTTGGCTCGCCCCAGCGAGGCGGCCGGAGCAAGGTGGGCAGAGATCGATATAGAAAAGAAACTCTGGCGGATCCCACCAGAGCGAATGAAGAAGCGCAGGGGTCATGACGTGCCCTTGACGCCACAGACACTTTCCTACCTGGAGCTCATGCGCCCCATCAGCGGCCATCGTGAATTTATCTTCCCTGGTATCCGTAATCCTAAAACACACACCAACGAACAAACAGCCAATGCGGCCTTGAAACGAATGGGGTATGAAGGGACCTTGGTCGCTCACGGCCTGCGAGCCTTGGGCAGCACTACCCTTAACGAGAGAGGATTTGATCGAGACGTTATCGAAGCCGCTTTGGCGCACTCTGACAAAGATGAGGTGCGTAGCGCATATAACCGTACGGATTATCTGGAACGACGTAGGGAAATGATGATCTGGTGGTCAGAGCATATTGATGCAGCAGCGAAAACTGGCTCTGCACTGACCTGGTTGCCATCCACAAAAGCAGGTTGAGCATAATTCGGTGAGGTCTCGCAGGAAGTCCTCACCGCCCAATTGCGCGGGTGTGTCCTGAAATTACTGCCCTTTGGCTCTAACCTAAAGAAAAAGAATTAATTGTGAACATTTCCTATCAGGTTACTACGCCCGAAATTACGTTCACCTTCTACTTTCGAGCGTAATTTAAATAAATACCCGATCCTCTCCAAGAATTTATAAAATTTCTCATTGTGCAGGTCAGCATCTCGGCGATCAAATCGATACTCTGCGTCAGCAGGGAAATGCACCAAAGACGCATAATCAGGGTATGCAAGCCTCAATGCTCTGCACCAAGCTTTACGGATACGCGTTGCCATGTTATCCGCATCAAAATTAGAGTAATCACCAAGATAACCGTAGTCATCTCGGTTAAATAGTAGCACCACGTGATAATGAGGGTACTGGCTTGTTACTTGCTCCTTTACCCAGATATAACCCAAGAAGAATCGTTTACCAGTCTGACCCTTACGGTGACGTAACGCCTGTATCTGGCTTTTTAGTGAAGCAAAAAAGCGCGTAATAACCTCTTCCTCTTCTACCTCCGGTGGAAAGCCTGTCGGCATGTCCGGATCATCCATAACTGGTATATGAGGGAAACGTAGATCAACGCGTACAGCAAACACTCGCGGATGTTTACTCAAAAAGCCGGCAATCACCTCCACGGATGTTTTCAACTGCTCAAAGGATATTTCACCATACTTGGCCTCAGCCACAACTCGCAAGTTGTCTAGCTCGTTGCCTATTAAATAATATCCGCCATTTGATTTCATATACGGCCCTATGATTTACATGGAACACCCATACCAATTGGTTAGATGCTCAGGTGACAGTACTCATCGTCATTAATGAGGACCGCTGCGTAAAACTTTACGGTCAACTGATACCTTGCTCTCTTATCAAACCACTAGGTTGATATACCAACCTGCATTTAGCACTCTGTGCTTTGCATATGCTGCGCTATGTCGATGTATACGGCTAATTGCTTGTATCTGACGTACAAGCCCGATGTGTATCTGATTGGCATACACTTCGTGTGTATATCACATGCTCTCGTTGGTATACCCTGTGATACACTCTGACGGTGTATCACTCTCTCCCTCGATATATCTCCTACACCCTCTACCTTGTTATACACCTTGGTGTATATATTACTATTACCGAACTTAGCGACCGCCTAAATCACCGGGGAACACGTGATTATTTTAAATAAAACCCCAGTAATACCGGTTATTAAGGCAAGAAAATTACTCTGAACTTAGCTTGCCCTCTAATTTCTGGTTGCCATCATAAAACCACGCAGATTATTGCAAAGTGACCGTGATAGATATAGCTAGAGCTAGACCCTTATTTTAAGCTTAAATCCCGGTCACGATGCCGTTATTCTGGCTGATGTGGACGAACCAAGTTCTTTTGACTTTATAAACTTGTACCTTCCCCTTCATCTGCAAGCGCTCCAGCGTTCGAGTCAGACGCTGACTATCACGGAGTCGATTCGGGCCATGCTGGCGAATATAATTCTTAGGGATATCGAGATAATTAAAGCGGCGATGGTTTGCTTGCAGCCAGGTTTCCAATTTCACTTCATCTTCCATCTCTTCTGGCAAAGCGTCATCAGCCATCAGGTGAATAAATGAATCCAGATAGTAGCTAGCCAACTGAATCGCCGCGTGCATAGTGTGCTCAGATATGACTACATTACCCGTTACAAACGCCTCCAGCACTCCCGCGATCCTCGCCACGTGCTCAAGTTGCTTGGATGCGTAATCACGATATTCATACAAAGCGCCAGATGGACCACTCATCGATTCAATGCGGTTGTATTCAAGTGCCCATCTGTGGGCAGCCTCTGGAGAAAGCGTCAGGCAAACTCGTTCAGCATTTTTATCACGACGTTGAATGCTTTCGTTCAAACGCGTCATTACCCGTGTATGGAACCAGACTAAAGGATCGCTGGTCGCCGTTTTCGTTATCGCCCCACGTTCAAACCGCAAACCGATAGTGGAACTCGGCTGACACAACAGTGTTCTGGCAAAAAAACCGGAGGCCCGTGCTCGCAGCCCCTGACGGGCGACATATTCTTTGAACAGCGCAGGTTGTACCATTAGCATCGTGCCAAAACGTGCATCGGTGATGCGGAACATCTCCCCGTTCGCACGATCTACCTCGATTGGTTGAGCGCTCCATAGAGAGTTCAACAAAGGCGTATCATGGAGTAGCTCACCATTGAGGATGCTGCCAGCCTCGTCCGAGAGCAAAACAAGAGACGGATTGCTCTTCCCCAAAGCCTGCTTGACTGCTGCTCTGGTGACATCACTCACTAACAGACGCTTACGCTGCGGTGGGAGCGGTTGCTGAAGCAGGCAATTTTCCAATTGCTGTTTAGCCAACTTCGAAGGCTCTCCTTTGGTCACGGCCTGTTGGAAGGCTTTCTCCAATGCCTTCTGTTCACTTTGCCAGAGACGCTGCGCCACATTGTACTGCTTTTTTTCCTCTTGGTACTGCAACTCCAACTCAGCTTCGAGGTCACGAATAGGCTTCATGAGCAGCTTATCGACCGTGGACTTACGCTCCCCGGATTCCGCCAGCACAACCTGATACAGGGATATGGGAAAGCGCAGGGGGGCCTTAGGTGAGATGTCAAACAAGTCCTGACAGCACAGTGCCATCCCACCGAGCAACGAGGAAGCAAGCAAATCCGGCGATGCTTGTGTCTCCTGTTGCAGATAAGCAATGACCTCGCGTAACTCGTTAGGCAGTACGTAGACAGGGAAAGTGAGTAAAGGCAAGCGCAGTGGCTTTGCCTCAACTATCTGCTGAGGTATCTTCAGAGGGGCAATTTGCGGCGTAATGGGCCCTAGCGCTATGGGTTTAAAAGACAGCTGATTACTCATCATGCTTGGTCCTCCTGTGCCGACATCGGATTAGCTTGGGGGCGAGAATCAATCCAGGCCTGAACCGCGCGCGAGCTCCAGCCAACCGAGGCTGCGCCCAATCGGATTGCTCGAGGGAAGCTGGGGTCATAACGAGGCGACTTCACGTTCATCCAGTCGTAGAGGGTAGATGGGCTCACACCGGTGGTCTTGCTCAATTCCTTCATTCGCAAAATCCGGTCAATAAGCTCGGCATGGGAAATTACTTCTGATTTGTTCATTACATTGCGCATCTGTGACTCCAGTCGCTGGGGGTTGAGCGGCACAATGTATAAAATCATTATCAAATTAATGACGGCAATTTTGCAGAGGCAAGGGAGCTATGTCTTTAAAGGAAGTAAAAACAATAGGTTATGATTTTTTTTGTGGATCATTTGCTATGGGCGTTAGATCTGTACGATGGCGATAGAAATGCTCGGTTGAAGGAGAAGCGAAGCTACACCAGCAAACAAGATATCTACATTGATGAACTTCACGAGAAGCTCATGCAGGCCCTTTGCACCCAAGGCGAAAGCACCACCATACTCGTTAATGGTTTGTTGGATTTTAGTGAGGTGGCCGCCTCCTATATACTCTCGAAGCCCGTCATTGCGCCCTTAAGTAAAGAACAGATAAACCAGCGCTATGCCAAGCACATCTTGTGCCCACTACTGGTCGCCTATATGGAAATCTTCAGTGAGTTTCATGATGAGTCTCCGTTCATGCGGCATCTAGATGCTCTGCTGTCATCAACAAATGAGAAGGGAGTTGCCTTCGCTGCTCGCAAGATGTTGCTGTCTATCCTCGCGACTCCGGAATGCGAACATTATCGTGAAGAGTTGACGGAGTTTATCCGGGATATCCGGCCAGATAGGACACAACGACGTGCGACCATCGAGCAAAAAATTCGCTTAGCCAAAACCACTTGCAATGGCATCGACAAGCCAGAAGAAAAGCAAAAAAGCGTGATACGACTTACAACGCTTCAGGAAGCGTATACAGCATGCATGGCAGCAATTTATTTTGACATTAAGACTGGATTGGGTTGCCATCTCGCCAATCTGCATAAAATTTCATTAACTGAAAAAATGGCGATTTCTGACATCCGTGTTAGTTCATTAAGCAGTAGCATAATAACATTCATTGCGACCAAACAACATATCGATAGCGCACTACCAAAAGAAACCAAAGTGCATCTCGATAAATTATGGGAAACTGCTGTAAAAGGCGTTCCACTGATAACGAACCTGTACACAACACAAAACATCAACACAATATTTTACTTACTAGGAAAACCAAGTTCTTCAATAGGAATAATAACAGACCACAAAAAATCAGAAAAATTTTTTGACCGTGTCGTGACACAAGAAAAAATGTGCTATCTCAAGCCGTACGCGGTGATGCTACAGGTGCTATACCACATAAAAAATGAGCGAGTGCAAGAAGCACTGGATTTATTAGAAAGTGAAGGCACATCTTTACTTGATGGTTTGATAGGCTTCCCATCTTATTATGCCGCTGTTTTATATCTTGGTTTAAAAATAAAAACAAATCCTCTTAAACTGAAAAATGGAAACCTTAATGAATTAATAAAAATCATTCTCGACACACAGGCACTATATGCTGACATTCGGATCGATTCAGCATACCTGCTTGACATGGAGTTTGAATCATTTTTTTCTGACAGTTACACTCACACAATCCTTCGCAGCATAAAAGCATACAACTCAATTATATCAACTAACCTGGGGTCGCACCAAAACCGCTCTCGTTTATCGATTGTTGACACATGGGATGGCGTGGAAGCCTGGTTAGAAAAAACACACGTCAATTTAATTGATGTGCCCACTGAGGAGAGAGCAGATGTTATGAAGTCACTTTTCACAAAAGCGGACAAAGAAAAATCATTCATCACCTACCTGTCCAACTCTACTTTGTATCACTGTGTGAGAGAATTGGATGGTTTTCTCTTCTACCTACCAATTTCGGCTGAAAATCACCCTTACACTCATCGAGTTCGTCAGGATATAGAGTACAGAAAAGATTTACTGCTGGCACTCAACCCTGAGCAATATGCAAAAGATTCAATACACGAACTGGCATGATTTTCTGCTATCCCGCTACTAGTAGCAATTGTAGCGGGAATTATCGCATATCAAATGCATTGACTTTTTTTTCGTTCATGTGAGTGAAAGCCCTCCCCCTGTATGGTCAACTCCAAAACTTCTCACACCTATATTCCCTTATTGAATCGATACAATATAGGATGAAAATATGGCTCACTTAATTGACACAATGGCTTACACCGGCCAAACCCCTTGGCATGGCCTTGGCAATATATTGCCGCCACGGCAATCTTTGGATATCTGGCTACAGGCTGCCGGGATGAATTGGACTATCGAGCAGAGTGACGTAATGTTTAACATTGCCTCCGATGCACTCCATATTCGCCCTTATTCAGACAGCAAAGTTTTGTACCGCTCTGATAATCTGGAGCCTCTATCCGTCGTCTCTCGCCGATATAATGTGGTACAGCCTCATGAGGTGCTGCACTTTTATCAAGATCTGGTAGAAGTGGGCGGCTTTGAGTTGGAAACTGCAGGTTCGCTCAAGGGCGGCCGCAAATTATGGGCGCTGGCTAAAACAGGTCAAGATATGAAACTGAAAGGTGGCGACAGGGTAAAATCATACCTGCTGCTTGCCACCAGTTGTGATGGTACGCTGTGCACCACAGCACAATTTACCTCGCTACGAGTTGTCTGCAATAACACCTTGAAAATAGCACTACGGGATAATAATGGGGCGATCAAGGTTCCCCACTCAACCCAATTTAATGCTGCTGCCGTCAAAGAGGCATTGGGCCTTGGTATGGCAAATTGGGATCGTTTCCAACAAGAGATGACATCGTTGAGCAATCGTCCGGTATCACCCGTGGAAGCCCTTAATTTCTTCGGTGAGCGACTCAATGATCCGGCTGGCAATGATGAGAATATTATTCTCAGCCGTCCCGCCCAAAAACTGCACGAGCTGTATATGGGCGCAGGCATGGGCTCAGAACTTGCCAGTTCCCGCAATACCGCCTGGGGGCTGGTCAATGCGGTAACGGAATACGTGGATCACCACCGCCGTGCCCGCAGCCAAGATCACCGGCTCGATTCCGCCTGGTTTGGTCAGGGCGCCCAACTCAAATCCCAAGCCCTGAATCAGGCACTCACTCTGCTGCAGTAATTCCTCTTCCCTCTCTAAACCGCATAACGACCTCACCCGGACTGGCGCAAGCCAATCCGGGCGTTGCCATTTATGCCGTCAACAAGGAGTCGTCATGAAAGCAAAAGCCAAATACGGCCAAGCCCTGCGGCTGGCCTCCACTACCCAATTAACCCGCGAGCAGTGGCTCGCTATCCGCAAACTCGGCATTGGCTCCTCCGATGCCGCCGTGGCAGTGGGGCTCTCCCCCTACAAATGCCCGCTCAGCCTTTGGCTGGAGAAGACCGGCCGCAAGGAGCCGGAGGATATCTCACACAAGGAAGCGGTACTGTGGGGCATCGAGCTCGAACCTGTGCTGGCACAGGTCTATGCCAAACGCACCGGCTACAAGGTGCGCCGGGTCAATGCGGTGCTGCAACACCCCGAACAACCCTTCATGCTCGCCAACCTCGACCGGGAGGTGGTCGGGCATCCCGATGGGCCGGGCATTCTGGAGATCAAGACCGCCAGCTATCACAGCGCCCCCCAGTGGGAGGAAGGGGTGCCGGTGGCTTACCAGTGTCAGGTTCTGCATCAACTGGCCGTCACCGGTCATGCCTGGGCTGAGGTGGCTGTGCTGATCGGCGGCCAGGATTTTCGGATTTACCGCATCGAGCGCGATGAGGAGAAGATCCAGGAGCTCACCGAACGGGAAGCGCTGTTCTGGCAGATGGTGCAACAAGACCAGCAGCCCGAGCCTGACGGCTCCAGTGATGCCGCCAATGCCCTGAGCTGGCTCTTCCCCCGTGACGATGGCCAGACGGTGGATCTCTCCGATTCTCCCGAGTTCAACAAGCTGTTTGGCGAGCTATTGCAAGTGCGTCAGCAAAAGGAAGCTGTCGAGCTGCAAGAGTCACAACTCAAGCAGCGGCTGCAAGCCACTTTGGGTGAAGCGACAGCCGGGCTATTTGCCGATGGCAAGATCACCTGGAAGCGCAGTAAAGACCGGCTGGCACCGGATCTGGATAAGCTCGGTCAGGATCATCCCGACCTGCTCACCCGCTACGTCAAACCGGTGCCCGGCGTGCGCCGTTTCACCATTCAACCCTTGAGGCAAACATCATGATCAAAGGACTGGCAATAACCCCACCCGTGATCGGGCGGATCTGCATCGGCAAGCTGGTGCAAAAACAGGATAAGTGGGTACCGGAGAAGGACGACAGCTTCACCCTCACCACCCAGGTACAACAAAAAGGGGGATGGTTGCTCCATCCCCTGCATCAACACTACTCATCGCAAAAGAGTGCCCAAGGGCAAGAGCAAACCAAGATCCGCGCCATTCCGGTGCGGGTGCTGTTCAACGATAGCGACTTGAATCTGCGGGCGGAATACAGCGCCTTTGACCGACAAACCGGCAGGCCGCTCTGTGTCGGTAATGGGGAAGTGGCAAGACGCGTGGGGGCGCAAGGCATGGAAGAGGTCAGTTGCCCTGGACCAGAGCGCTGCGCCTTTGCCGGGCAACAGGGTTGCAAGCTGTACGGGCGACTGAACCTGTTTGTGGAAGGACAAGGGGATGAGCTGGGCAGCTTTATCTTCCGCACCACCGGCTACAACTCGGTACGCACCCTGGCGGCGCGACTGAAGTACCTGGAGGCAGTGAGCGGGGGCAATACCCGCTATCTGCCGCTCACCCTGCGGTTGCGGGCCAAGAGCACTACCCAGTCCTACCGCACACCGGTCTACTACGTGGATTTAACCTTGCGGGAGGAAACCAACCTGACCGAGGCAGTCAGGCTCGCACAGGAGGCGGCCCAGCGTGACCAAGAGGCAGGCTTGGCTATCGAGCAGATGGAGCAGGCCGCTCGTGAGTTGCTGCGTAACGGCCAGTTTGAGGATATCGATGAAGAGGTACCGATGCTGCTGGAGGAGTTCTATCCCGAAGCAAACAGCGACGATACGGCGAATGGAAACGTAGGGGCAGTGGAGGTTGCCTCGCATAACGCACCGCAAAGCCAAGCAACCAGAATGCCGCAGAGGCCACAACCAAGAAGGAGTCCGCTCACCAACAAATTGGGGAAAGGGAACCCATCCCCTCCCCAGTGAATGGCGGGTGATCAGCGGGGACGAGACAACCTCTCCACCAACCGTTCTACCGTTTCCAGCAACAGGGTTCGGTCGGCATCATCGAGCCGGGCCAGTTGCTGGCTCAGCACAATGCCCTGTTCGGTCGGGCGGTTACTGGTCTCGCGCAGAAAATCCGCCAGCTCACAGTCAAACAGCTGAGCGAGCTCCGCCAGCCGCACCACGGTCGGCACCACAATTCCCCGCTCCATTCGAGAGACGGCTTCCATCCCGATATTGAGGTGTTCAGCCACCAGCTCTTGCGTGAATCCGGCTTGGGTGCGCTTGTGGCTAATCGCCTTGCCGACGCTCTTGGCTAACAGCTTAAGGTTGATGTCTGTCATGGTTCCTCCAGTCAACCCGTATGGTTGACCATAGACCCATTGACGGCAAGGACTCAAAAAGGTGAGTATCGACCTAGTTGGTTGCAATCGGTTGTGAATCGACGATCGCTACGCTGACCGACTCACCGACAACGAACATCAATCCTCGTTTGTGGCATCCCCTCCCATCTCGGGTAAAGCGCTTTTACGCGAGCGGTTTGGGCGACTGCCATTGTTACTATTGCTCTGTTACATAAGGAAAAGTACATGGCTCGTTATCCCGTTATTGCCTCCCTCTTTTTTCTCGTCGTCACCATTTATTCACTCTGGACCGGTAGCTCCCCACAGCTCGGGTTCTGGGGCCATATCTGGCACTTTGTCTTTGGCTCGCTGTTTACCTCACTTGGCCTGATGGGAGGGGAATTGTTCCGCCGCTTTACCCAGCCAGACATGCTGTTTGCTGACGGCGCACAGGAGATGTTCAAGAAGAAGCTGTTTTGGAAAGTTGGTCCCCAGCTCATCGGGGGCGTGGTGGGCTACATCGCGGCAGGTGGCTTTTTACAAAATGTGTTGGGTTACTACGTTGGATAAGGAGAGTTAACCATGAACAAATGTTGGATCACGTTGACAGCCATCCTGCTATGCAACAACGCCCTGGCCTATGGCGAGGCTGGACGCTGGAGCAGTGGCTGGGGTCAGGGCACCAGCGAATACACGGCGGTGGTCGACGAACAGAACCATCTCTATATCGCCTGTAATGACACCCGCAAAGTCAGCATGACGGCCACCGTGCAGGGCAAGGAGTATGGCTCTTATGCTGGGCAGGCTTTCTCCATCATCGTCGATGGCAGCCAATACGATGCGCCCTATGAGACCGAGTCCCGTGTCGGTGAGAACAATTTCTTCGACATGTGGGGCAAGCTGCGCAAGGCCAAGTCGATCAGCATTTTAACGGCTGACGGCAAGCAACTCGCACTGCCAACCAAAGAGGTCGCATCTGTACTGCCCGCCACTAATACCCCTGAGTTTGACTGCTTGATGTGGGACGAATAGCTCACATCCATTCCCATCCAAGAGGAGGCATTTACCTCCTCTTTTTATTTCTGCAATTCACCCACCCGTGAAGGAGACGCACTATGCCACCCTGCATTCCCCCTGAATGCGAGCCGTTCGATCACACAGGCTTTTGGCACAAACTTTGGGCCTTTGCCAAACGGGCCGGTCGGCCCTTTATTGAGACCTGCCTTTTGCTCTACTACACCAGCCAGAAGGATGATCTGCCGCTTTGGGCCAAACTGCTGATCTACAGTGCGCTGGCTTACTTTATCTCACCGATCGATGCGATCCCAGACGTGTTGCCGATGGGACTCACCGATGACATCGCGGTACTCAGTGCGGCGCTCGCCAGCATTACCGCCTTTATCGATGAACAGATCCGTGCCCGTGTGGCCAGAAAAATGCGCGAGTTGTTCGGCCAAGATTAACCCCCACAAGGAGTACACCATGACCATTCCCTTTTTTCGGGACGGCTTTGCCCTGCCCGTTGACCAAGCATTGCTGGTTCTGCTCGACCAGGAAGTCACTAAAACTGAGCTCAATCTTGAGCGCTTAACCCAACTGACCTTCAACTTTCGCAACCCCGGCTACAGTGCCGAGCAAGGCGGCGTGCACCCGGTCGAGATCCGCCTGATCCGTGCGCTCGATGGCTGGCTATTCGATTACGTCACCGATTTCAGCTACCAGGGGCTGGGCCATGATGCTGATCTCTGCAAGGAGCTCGATTTCAACTTCCTCGATGGGGAACACACCATGTTGGGCTGGGGACCGCTGCGGCTGGCCGAAGCGCGGGAGTTGTTCGACATCTGGCAGAGCAACTTTATTGCCTACTGCCGGTTGGAATGCTTCAGCGTCACGGTCGCAGGAGATTAGGAGGACACGATGAGCCAAGAATTAGCGCTCTCCCACTACTCACGTCAGTGGCTGGGACAAGTCGCCGCCAACGCCAAGCCAACCCCCACCCACAGTGGTCAGCGTTGGCTGCTGCACCTGACCCCGGATAACCCAAAAGCCCGCACAGTCACCTTACAAGTGCGCTGGTCTGGGTCGCTATGGCAACTGATCTCCCTCACCAATGCCGAGGACTGGCACACCATGAGCCAGCCGGTGGATGAGATCTGCATCGACCCCAAGCGCCGTTGTTTTTGGCACTGCCAAGCAGGACCAGTCCCGCTCAACGAGCAACCCCGCGTGCTGGCCAACTTTCTGAGCGACCTGCAGCGCATCTGCATCCATCGCGGCTATGCCGTGGCGAGTGACCCCATCCCCGACAAGGAGATTGAAAATGATTAATGCTGTGCTCGCCATCGAGCTGGAGGCTTACCTTGAACGTAATGGCCAGGTTGAAGCAGTGCATGACCAAGGCCAGCCGGTGGACGGTTATGCCCTCTACCTACGCTATGAAAACGAACGGGGTGACGCACTGGCGCAATGGCTGTGCGATCACCCGGATCACTACTGGCTAACACGGGTAGGTAACTTGCTCGCCACCAGTTACCACATTCCGCTGCACGACTACACCCCGCACACCCTGGCGGCCTGAACACCGCCAGCCAATCCTGCTGTCACACCCCATTCAGTAACCCATTAACCAACTACCTCGCCTACCCTGCCGCATCCAACGCGGTGGGACGATGGTGTATGGAGCCTAATCATGTTGCATCAAAAACTCACCGCCGGGGAGCAACCCGGCACCTACCGGGTGACTGACCTTGTCACTGACGATGACCTGCTCACCATCGCCCAAGCTGTTGCCCGGCAGAAAATGGCCAAGGGAGAAGCTATTACCGATAAACACTTGGCCCATCAGGCCCTGCAAGGGCTGCTGCAAACACGGGATCGTGAAGTTTTTGCGGCACTGTTCCTCGATAACCAACACCGGATCCTGGCCTACGAGGAGTTGTTCCTTGGCACCCTATCCGCTGCGACCGTCTACCCCCGCGATGTCGTCAAGCGGGCACTGCACCACAATGTTGCCGCCCTGATGCTGGTGCATAACCACCCGTCGGGATACCCGGAACCCAGCCGGGCAGATATCGAGATCACCCTGCGCCTACAGGATGCCCTGGCACTGGTGGATATCCGGATTTTGGATCATCTGGTCGTCGGTACTGAGGGAGTGGTGTCGCTGGCAGAACGAGGGAATTTGTAACTGCCACGCCGGTCAAGAGGCCCGTTCATGGAGGAAGAAGGCATGGCCAGCAGTGAGCTCTACGACGACTTACCATCATTAGGAGTACACAGAAAATGGGAACCATAGGCAGTTGGGGATTACATACCCAAGTTCAACCACGTTTTGGCGCACGTGCCATTGTCGAGCGCTGCGGGGTCTCACTGCTATGGGATCGCAGCGGCGTCTATGGCAATGCTGACGAGCAGTGGCTTACCGATATCGACACCGTTTTACCGGGGTTTATTGAGCGTCTTAGCAAGCTCTTTCAACAAGGAGAACTGCTGAGCGACCAAGATAAATTGGTGACGTTGAGGCAGGGGGATTGGGTCTGCCTGGCCAATCCAAGGGCCAGCTATGGTTACCTCTATCTGGATGTCTACCGGCAAGTTTAGTGTTCAAGGCACGAAGGCATAAACCGACACAGAGGGTGAGCATGTAGCTCACCCTCTACCTGAGACTTATTTTCTTGGTTGACGACAAACCACAACAGCCACGATTCACCAGGCGGTACTGGTTGACCACTACAATTAATCGATATGAATATATTTGTGTACTTGTACTGAAAGCCTCCAGTTACGTTCGATACACACACTTATAGCCAGTTCTGTCGCTAGTTTTTTTTGACTGATTGGTTGTAGAGCAATTTGTACGTCCGGGCGCAGATCAGCAAATTGCAGTAAAGTATCAAGCTCCTCGATGTGGTGCTCAGTTGCAACCGGATGCTTTATCTCGTTGGCTCGTGACAAGGCCTGGGGCAAAACGGTAAGCCCACCCTTCATTCCGATCTTAGGGGAAACGGTCACCCAGGCCTCTTCATGAACCCGCACCTCCAGAGTACCACTGGTTTCGACTTGCACACTGAAACCCTCGGCTAGTAGCAGGGTAGAAAGTTCGCTCAGATCATACAGGCAAGGTTCACCACCTGTGATGACCACGTGGCGAGCCGAGTAGCCGAGACGTTTGAGGCTCTCACGGATCTCGACTGCACACATGGAACTCCAGGCATCCGACTCGCTGGAGAGATCGAGTATCTGACAACTCGGCACTCGACGCTCGGGATCAACCACCCAAGTATGACGGGTATCGCACCAGGAGCAGCCCACCGGACAGCCCTGCAGGCGCACGAAGATAGCGGGAAGTCCAGTATGAACCCCCTCTCCCTGTATAGTCTGGAAGATTTCGTTAATCGGGTAATGAATCATCAATGTCTGTCTGAAAGGGTGAAAATGACCGACTCAGGAAGCCGATACCAATTTGGCCGCGAGGCGGATACGAACTGCCGGCCCCTGCGCCATGTACTCTTCGAGACCCTTTGCTCGCAGTAGGCAGGCGGGGCACTCGCCGCAACCGTCCCCTTGAATGCCGTTATAGCAGGTCAATGTGTGACGACGAACCGTCTCAAGGTGGCCGCAGCGGTCGGCCAGCGCCCAGGTCTCTGCCTTGTCTAGCCACATCAGTGGCGTTTCGAAGCGCACCGGCCTATCCATTCCCAACACCACGGCTTGGTTGAGCGCCTTAACAAACTCATTACGGCAATCGGGGTAACCAGAAAAATCAGTTTCGCACACGCCGGTGATGACCGCTTCGGCCCCCACCTGATAGGCGTAGATGGCTGAAAGGGTGAGAAACAGGATGTTACGCCCTGGCACGAAGGTATTGGGCAAGCCGTTATGCTGCAGTTCACGACTGACTGGGATCTCATCCCGGGTCAAGGAGGAGAGAGCCAACTCCCCGAGCAGGCCTACATCCATGACCTTATGGGCCTTAACTCCCAGTTGTGCAGCCAAAGTACGGGCGACCTCGATCTCGGCCAAGTGACGTTGACCATAGTTGAAGGTGATAGCATGAACTTCATCATAAACTTGCTGGGCCTGTATCAGGCAAGTAGTACTATCCTGACCACCACTGAATACAACAACGGCAACTCTCATCTAAATCCCCCCCCCTATCTCAAGAAAACGAGCCGACAAAGGTCGCATGAGCAAATGTTTGCGTGCCTAAATGCTGTGCTGCAAATGTGGTTAACCATCTCTGTAATCTCTATCACTAGCGGTGGGTGTTGAATGGAATCGACAACCAAACCATGCAGCCTCCATTGAGACCCCATAAGTCATCGATAGAGTAAGAGAGCGTACCAAAAAATACTTGTAAAAACTACTTGATTCCAGTAGCTTCTGCGCCACTAGCCTACAGAATTTATATATATGCAGCGCATCAACCTGATTACAACATGCTCCAATTCCAAGGGAAAAACCAATAGCACTCTAAGGCTTCATTGCATCAAGCATAAATATGATAATTTACATGAACTTGCGCTTTCATGGTCAAAGCGTATAACAGAATGCATGCAAAATAATGAGCCAATTGATGCCATCAATTTATATAAAGGTAGTCATTGGGCCAATGCCTTAAAGGCAAAAAATAATAAATATGTCGATTTGTGGGTTGTCTCTGCTGGTCTAGGCCTTCTCAACGCTAATGACAATGCAATCAACTATCAGGCCACATTTACACCTGACAGTGATGATTCCATCCCCGCGTATGGAATGACAAATAAAGAATCTTCTAGATTGTGGTGGTCTTATCTTTGTAATATTAAAAATAACTATTCAAGATGCAAATCAATTGCATCATTGATGGAAAGTAAAAACAATGAATTTTTCATCATTGCTGGATCAAATATATATATCAATGCAATTTTAGATGATCTTATTAAAGGTGCAAATTTTCTATCAAACCCACAAAAACAATTAGTTATTATTACTTCCTCAGCAGAGTTGCTTAATGAAAACAACATAATAACGGATTGTTTTCTTTCAAGCAGTAAATTAATGCTGCCTTGGCTTCAATGCAATGCTACATCATTAAATATCTCTTTAGCCAATAAGTTTATTGAATTATTAAAGGAGCATGAATTTGACTATTGCTCCACAAAACAATTGATCAATGAGATGCATAATGCGATTCCCGTCACCGCCAAAGCAGATAAAATAAAATGCACAGATGAGCATTTGCGTATTTATATACTAAATGAATTAAAATGTAACTCTAATATTAGCGCCACGAAATGTCTTGTTAAATTAAGAAATAGTGGGCGATGTGCGGAAGAGCGCAGGTTCAGGAAAGTTTTTTTGGATATAAAAAACAGTTACAAGCAAACTGTTGCATGATATAATTGCCAGCTGTCAACTGATAATTGTTGGAGGTCCAATTGCCACGACTTAAGTACTTCTTCCCTGATAGCCAAGACTTCATTGATCCTAGCTTTAATTTCTTTAAAGAAACCAGGAACGAACATCGAATTAGACAGCGTGATGACTTGTATCCACACGAAGTCTTCTCTCGGCCGTATGATGGCATGCTTGTCTCTAAGGCAGTTGTTGATGGGCTTGGTACTGGTGAGTCAAAATACTCAAGACCCCAGCGTTTACGATTCTTCAGAGAAGGAATGTCGCGGTTCTTTAGGCTACCAGAAAACATGGAGAGTATGGGGGATTGTGGTGCATTTACTTATGTGACTCAATATGAGCCTCCATATAGAGTTGAAGATGTAATTAATTTTTATGATGCATCTCAGTTTGACTATGGCGTATCACTAGACCACATTGTTTTTGGCTACGAAAAAGTAGGTCGTAGTTTTTCTGAAGCAGAACTTTTTGAATTCAATCGGCGAAAAGAGCTTACACTTTCCTTAGCGGATGAATTTTTAATTAAATCTAAAAATTCAAAATTCATTCCATTTGGTGTTGCTCATGGATGGGATAAGGTTTCTTATGCCGACTCAGTCAAGCAATTAATTTCAATGGGTTATGAATACATTACGATGGGAGGCATGGTTCCCCTAAAGACTGAGCAAATAATTGAAACTTTAGAAGAAGTCAGCCTGGTAAGAAAAAGTAATACAAAACTCCATTTATTGGGCATCGCAAGACCTCAAGAGTTAGCACGGTTTTCAAATTTAGGGGTTGTAAGCATCGACTCCACGACCCCGTTGCAACAGGCTTTCAAGGATAGAAAAAACAATTATCATACAATATCTGGCAAAAATTATGTCGCCATAAGAGTCCCCCAGTTGGATGGGAATGTATCTCTTGGAAGAAAAATAAAATCCGGAGCCATTAATCAAGATGTAGCTCGAGAGTTGGAGAAAGCGACCCTTAAAGCACTTTTTGAATATAGCGAAAAAAGAGTCACATTAAATTACACCTTAGACATATTGTTAGCATATGAACGCCTTCACTCTGGTGAAAAAAATGCAATATCAATAAAAGATGATTACGAAAAAACGCTGGCAGATAGACCCTGGGAAAGTTGCTCATGTGAAATCTGTCGCGAAATTGGGATTAATGTTGTGATATTTCGTGGGGCCGAGAGAAATAGACGCAGAGGCTTTCACAATATTCAAGTTTTTTACGAAAAACTAATATCTGTTTTGGACTAATTTAAGGCTTTAAAATGACCAAAAAGACTGCACTTCGAGTTCCTGCTCTGAAAATTAAGCAAGGTAACAACAGATACCTGTACAGTCTTGCTATTAATGGCAAATTAATTCCTGAAGTGGCAAGCATTTCACGGATTAGCCGTAATAACAATGAACTAAAAGGCTATCAACGACCAGAAGTTCAATCTCATATTAAAGAAATTCAACGATATATTGAAAGCAACAATCCATTAATTCCTAATCCAATCATTATCGCATTTAATGATAGTGTTAGATTTGAAGCAACGGATGATTCAGACTGCTTTGGGTATCTACATATCCCATTAAATATTGAAGGTTTAAAGCCAGGCTTTATTGTCGACGGGCAACAGAGAACTGCAGCTCTGAGAGAAGCGGATGTGGATGGTTTTGTTATGCCTGTATCCGCGTTTATAACAAAAACAGATGAAGAACAGCGTGAACAATTTATGCTAGTAAATTCGACAAAGCCGCTGCCAAAATCATTACTAAATGAATTATCCCCATATACAAATGGTCGACTTCCTTCAGAGTTACAAGCTAAAAAATTTGCATCCTATCTGACTTTGTGTATGAATTTTGAAGATGGTCCTTTAAATGGTCGGATAAAGACGGCAACTAATCCTAGCGGTACAATTGCAGACACATCCATCATTAAAATGATAGATGCCAGTTTAAAAGAGGGTGCATTGTATAGATTCCGTGATCATCAAAATGGTACTGGTAATCCCGAAATGATGCTGTCACTGTTAAATAATTTCTGGGCTGCTGTTAAAATTGTTTTTAATGAAGATTGGGATAAGAAACCACGACATTCCAGGTTATTACATGGTGTTGGCATCCTTTCACTTGGCAGCTTTATGGATCATATTGATGAACAGCATATGCTGTTCAAAACAATTGAAAAAGGATGGGAACCTATTCCAACAATTGATTTCTATATAGAGCAACTAGATTTTATTAAACATAGTTGTCACTGGAGTCATGGATTATGGGAATTCGGAATGGACTCTGATGGTATAGCAATTACCAGAAAATGGAATCAGTTGCAAAATGTACAAAAAGATATAGTACTTGTCAGTGACTATCTCATAAGTGCTTATGATAAGGCCTGATATGTCATGTTCGTGGCGGTTGATAAGCCGCCACGAACTTATTTTGACTTATATAAATACATGTTTTTACCAATTTTTTCTAACTTGCCAGCATCATAAAACTCTTCGCAGCAAGTTGTGACCCTTGAATGTAACTCTAAATAATCCCCTCTGTGATTCACCTTGACTAAATATGCATGAACCAGTGTGGCACAATCAAATGTTCCATGACTGGTCTCTATTATCTTGAACAAATCAGACTCTAAAGAATCCACCCATCCCTCCTTGAAAATCAAGCATTTAAAAAATAGTAGAACACTAATAATGTTAATTATCAAGCCAATTAGCTAAACATTGCAGAATGTAAATGTGAATTTTTTATAATCCATAAAGGATTGACTGTCAATTTTTATCAGCGTAACGTCCTACTTTCGATACCTGAAACTGAGCTCGCCGAAAAATGAATGCAACTATTTATAAAGAATTTTCATTTGAAAGTGCACATCGACTACCTTATGTACCTCAAGGGCATAAGTGTGGCAGACTGCATGGTCATTCTTTTATTGTGGGATTAGAAATTACAGGTGAGGTTGGTTGCCATTCAGGATGGGTGATGGATTTCGCTGATATAAAGGCCATTTTTAAACCAATACTAGAACAACTTGACCATCATTACCTTAATGAGATCCCAGGTTTAGAAAACCCAACCAGCGAGGTTTTGTCTGGCTGGATCTGGCATAAACTCAAACCTATCTTACCCTCTTTAAGTGCAGTCATTGTAAAAGAGACTTGCACAGCTAGATGTACATATAGGGGAGAGTAGTCCAGCCATTCCTAGACCTTTAATATTAATTAATGTGATCATTTTTAGGCGCTACTATTTATAGTGTCTATAAATGCATGCACCAGTGATGCAGACCCCTTCCCCAATGGATAAATTATTTTTTTCGTCGACTAGTAACTGCATAAAAAGCTTGGTGTTTTGCACTTGCAGAGGAAAAATGAAATAATCAGCTTTCTCTGCTAAGTGTACAAGACGGTTCGTACTCGTACGGTCATTATTTATTTCAACCTTCACTCCGTTAAAGAGTTCTTCCAACATAATTTTGGTTCGCCTCGCAACACCTTCTGTTAATGTGTATATTGCTACCAATTTACCTACCAAGCTTGACGTATTTTCTATGTTTTCAATACTAGATGTTTTGCATCTCACCAGGAAATACCTGTTCTGCGCCTTCCCCCATCACGTCTTTCGCAAGGTTTCGCATTAACATTCTGGTCTGGTAATCTAACCTCAACCAAAGGGTTCCTACGATTGTCTGAATATCCATCCACAATGCTTTGCGCATAGAAATTGAAAGACAGGGACCATCAAGAAAAATCTCCATCAACTCAGAAAGTGAAGGTAAATTTTTGAGTGAACTTGATCGCTCAATTATTAATTGTAGCGTAGCAATAAAATTTTCGTATTCTAATTGATTAAATGAACTCTGTAGAAAATAATTTGACGCTATCACTACAAGTTTAATATCAGACTGACTGACGCTTTGCTCCATAGCAAGGACATCAATCCATTTCAGCCATGTACTACTATTTAATACAATTTGATGCAACTCGAGCCATTCAACGAATGAAGGCATTATATTACGTAATACTGAGCATGCCCCTTCCGGTAGGTCAACTGACAGCACACGGATTAATGTCTTTTCATAAAAAGTTTGGGTTGGCCAATGTTCACTCTCAAGAGCGACCAATTGCACCAAACTGTTGATATCAGCATTTGGTTGGCAAAATTGAACAAACCACATATCCCAACCTACAATTTGTGGAGCAGAAAGTTGGTATATTCCATCAATCAGATTTTTCAACAATGGCACTCTATATGCTCGCTCGAGCAATGATGCGTCTAGTGAATTTAGCATCGCTTCATAGCGCGGAAGTTCCTCTTGCGTAGCAGTCAGAGAATACTTCAATTGTTCTGCGAGTATCTGTAATGAGTTCGGGGGTGCCACAGGTAAGAGAGTCGAATTCCTCTGCATTGCAGTAGAAAATCTCCCCCCCCATGAAAGCAATGCAGGGATGTAGTTGGTCTTGAGACTTTCAGGAACAGCGTCCAGTAGGCTAACCTCACCAACTAAAACTGTACCAATTGCCCAAGTTTTCCAGTAACGCAAGCATGACTCATCATTGAGGAGCAAGGGTACTTGCGTAAATAGTGGATAAAGGGAAAGACAGGGAGCGCGCAATTGTGTTGGTGTGTATTGGGTATAATTACTGCTATTCGCATTAAAATAGCATTGCTGATAAGCATTAAGCAGCATTTTGACTAGCGATGAAGTGATACGTCCGCGGATAAGATCAGGTAATTTTTCATGGTTGAGTAGGATATCCCATTTCCGCAGTTTACCGGCTTGCTGAAGTTCCAGCAGCACAATATTACGCTGGGAAAGACCTCCAGAGTCCCTGAGTTCCTGTAGGTAACCGTTACTTGCAATTTCATCCCTATCTTTATTAGCAAGAATAAAGTCACTGAGGATACGGCCAAACGGCCGTTTAATCGTTCTAACAAGCGACGGGCGCAAGCGAAAAAGATCTATAACCTCTTTCAGGGCATCAAATACACGTCTTTTGGCTGATTTATCTGTACGTTTTTCCGGTAATAACTCAATACGGATCATTCCAGCAGGGCAATGCTTTAGCATTACGGCCTCTGCTTCAGCTGTCGGCCCCTCGCTTGGAGCAAGCACAACTCGCTGGTCTGGTATGACATCAGCAGATCCAAACCTGGCTTTGAGCACATTACTTAGTTCCAGCATAGCGCGTTCATTCTCACTTGCAGCGAAGAAGACCCAATGCTGTTTATCACACCACGGGAGGATTATCGGCCACTGACCGTCCAGGGCACTCTCAAGTAGTGGAAGTAAAACAATCTTTAGATCATCAGGATAAGAATTTTCATTCTCGCCCAACAATTTATCTATGCAAAGAAGGTTTCCAGCGCCAAAGAACATCGTTAACCAGTGAGGAACGTTAATCATTGGTATCTCCAAAGGCATAATTCCCGCTGAATTCAATCAAAGCATCAGATATCGCTGCCTTATTTATCGTAAACAGTAAATGCTCGTCATTGAGGTTCGCGCCACTCCAGGTGTAGTTCATTGAACCTTTCAGGAAGAAATTTGCCGTCAGCATGCCTTTAGCATGCAAGTTTTCATGATATTTGTACTGCATATCGTGATCTGGTGAGAGTCGTGCCCGCATACGCTCTATGAATACTTTGCTTATGTTATCAGGACGAGTGACAATCCGCAGTGGGCAACCATTATTTACTGCGGTGGCTAGAACCTCCTGAAAACTGATCATCCTAGCCCCCCAAGAAGGGTCAAGAAAGTTCCATTGCCCCCCCCGATTATCAATGACATCGAAATCGCTCATCCATGGTGAAATCAACCAGATAATTTCTGGATACAAAATAAGCCCACAAAACTGCGCGCTCAGAACCTCACGTAGTTGCCGTTGTCCGAGAGGCCCATGGAGAAATATTTGTCGTTGTTCTTCCATTCCATATGCTCCTTACTGCAGGGCTTCCGCAAGTTCAATTCGCAAGACGATATTGCCGCTCTGATAGTCAATCGATCCAAGTCGTGGATAAAGATGCAGGCCGAAATACTCCACCGGGTTCGTCTGTAGCGTAGAGATAGTCTGTACAATTTGATGGCGGCCTTCTCGAGGGATCAGCAGTTCAGCGAATCCTTCGCGGGCTATCGTTGCGTGGATTTGCTGCAACCAATCGCTGTCGGTCACCTTAATTTGAGTCGCTGACTGCTGGAAAAGCGTGCTGAGCAGCAGCCTTTCCGTCAGTTTCGGTCCATTATCGAACGGATTGTAGTAGCTGAGTATTGACTGGCGAAGCGTATTACCCCGTTGCCAGAGCCTGCCCTGAATCTGGCAAAAACGGTTAAATATTTTGGTGACGTTTGCGCTAGGCAACTCCTGTGTGGCCTGCGTATGAGCGAAGATATTGAGGCTGATTTCATAGCCTGCTTTCGCCTCCAGTTCCCGCCATTTGCGAAGATGCTCGAGCAGTTGTTCGTCATGAGACGCCTGGCTTCCTGGTCGTAGGATTCGGGTGTGTAGCACGGACATAAAGCTATGGGAAAGGGCAAACCCTTGCTTTTTAAGTTGCGCACGCAATTGCCCGTTTGCCGCCCTGCGCGCCTGATGACTGCCAGCATTGCGCAAGTCACTCAGCGCCAGTCGTAGAACTTCGTTTGATGGAAGTTGTGAAAGCAACTCGAAGAGATCGTCATCAATCTGTTCATAGTCACTGGCCGCAAAACTGCGGATGAACAGATTCAGTACGGCGACCGGATCGTTATGGAATGCCTCTTCGAAGCGAGTGATGATCCCGCAACCACCAGGCTCAGATTCGGTCAGCCAGACCTCGAGTTGCTCTCCGTGGAGCACGGCATCGACGAGTAGTCCCCGCTCGTCCACGTCAGGAAGCAGCAGTTGGCTGGTGTGTTTGACTGCGCCGGATAAAGTATTGATCAGCAGTGTCTGCAACCACTGACAAAAATGGGGATTTTCGCTGAGTTCGTCGGTGAAAACTGCGCTATGCCTATCAAGCATCCCTATCAGTTTTGGCTCTTTAAACAAGCTTATCAGTTGCTGCTGCAACTCTTGGCGCTCTGCATTGTTGTCACATTCATCATTATTTTCAAAAATGTTCTCCGCCTGAAACAGCGAATCAGCAATGCTCGCCAGCGACTCTCTACCCTCATGTGTTTGCAGCGCCTGAAGTGCGTCTGATACTGTGTGGTGGTTGGCAATCTCTTTCGTCAACGCTGCCAGATAGCATTCAAAGACCCAGTCAGCGGTGAAACTGTCGTTTTCGAATTTTGCCTCACGACGAATACAGTGGTGAAAATATAGCGTCCTCAGTGAGCCTGATAACCGAGCATCTCTCATCGCCTCTTTATTCAACATTTCAGACAGTGTGAAGCACAGTTTCATGCCATCGACCCACTGGCGAGCGCCCACGCCCACATGCTGACCATTATCAACCCATCTGAAGTTCACCCATGCTCTTTGTTTTCTTTTACTGCGAAGCGAAGCGCTTGCTGTGGTGGTATAACGCGTTAACTCAAGCGGCGTCATATGCTGGTGGGTATAAAAAGTCACTGACTGCAACGCTGACGCCCATGGCCCGGAGGGAATCGCCATCGCTTCAGCCTGGGCGTCAGCGGCAAAGTGGGTGTGCCATTGCAACTGCGAGTTGCTTTTCTCGGTCAGATTTTGTTTGAAATCAAGAGCTCGGGTGTGAACCTGTAAAGGCCGAATCACCCTCAGCGGTGGTGCATCCGGCCGTCCAATCAGACACTCTGGTTGCCAGGTTTCGCCAAATGCTTCATTGATGTCGAAATCGACTTCCGATACCTCGTCCATCAATGGAACAAAATTTTTCGGCACCAGCCAGTCGGCTTCCAGATCGGAATAAGTGGCGTAGCGTTTGGAGATACGGCCCGGAGCAAACTCCTTCAATCCCTGAATGAACGGTAAGTATTCATGTTTTGTAAAACGACGCTCGAGCTGGATGCCCAACTCAGGTAAGTTCAGTTCACTGAAGAGGGCTGCCGGAATAAATGAAGGTAGCGGAGAGCGACCCGCTGTTCTGTCTGCACCGGGGATGCCCATCAGCGACCACTGGGTCGTCAATTGGCGTTTCAGAGTCGGTAGCAATTCCATCATAATGGAACGCGGCGGCGACCACATGACGCGCTGAAGTTGCGACTCGGTGATTTTGAGCGCGTAGAATAAGTACTGCTCCAACTCTTGTTGCCAAGTATTTTGTTCCAGCACGGCGGAAATCAGGTTGAGCATGCGTTCCAGTTGCCCGTGCTGCGCTGCGCTTTTGGGCGGATTGTTCAGCAGTGACCAGATATTACTTTTGGCGATCTTGATGCTCAGCCAGTCCAGCGTCGCCATTGCCGCCTGCATTTTCTGAATATGGATATTGCCAAGTGGCAGCGACTGGCTCTTTATTTCTGGCGCCACCAATTCTTCATAGCGCTGATACACCACGCGGTCACGACCGAATTCCGACAGTACCACGATCATCCAGGGGCGCATCGTTCTGGAACGACCGGCGCGGCCTTTGCGCTGAAGATAAGAGGCGACATTGCGCGGTGCTTTGTGCTGAATGACAACGCCGACGGAGGGATCGTTAAAACCGACTTCCAGCGAGGCTGTAGCGACGACCACTTCGGCTTTGGGATTCACCCCAGCATCCTGGCTTGAAGTTCTCGCCACAATGGCTCTATCGAGATTATCAAGAGGGTGCCCAATATCGATAGGCATTCGCCAGTTTTGACCAGCGAGAGTTAGCTCATCGGCAACCCCATTGCTTTCGTTACGCTGCGCTGCCAAAGGGGTTTCATTAGACACCAACTGATGCCCGCGTGTACGCCACCCCTCGGCGTCGCAAAGTTGATGATACAGGCGGTTATTGATATCCAGATCGTCGGTAAAGACAAATGTTTTGCGTCCCCAGGTACCCTGCGATCTGGCTTTACGGGTATCCATGATCCGACGTGCCAGCATGCTGGTCTGGATAGTGGTAGAAAGCAGCGCCGTTTGCGAAACAGGATCGCCACGCAGTGCCAGCAGGTACTCAGCCCCTTCATCCACCATCTCTTGGAAAGCGGGCTCAATCAGCATGACATGTTTTTTGCTGGCACCCACAAGATCTGCGAAGAAACGTTCTGCATCACTAAGGGTTGCAGATAGGCCGACAAAGTGCGGGCGACAGCGCGCCAGTTGCATCCAGCGTCGCAACAGATAGGCAGTTTGTGCTCCGCTATTGCCAGAGTAAGTATGAACCTCATCGAGCAGCACCACTGGCGGCGCAATCACATTTATGCCTACGCCAAACAGGTGGTTGGCTTTGTTGTTGCCGAGGTGCTGGTTAAGCATTTCAGTGGTGGTGAACAAAATATCTGGCGGACTGCTCATCAGAGAGACTCTAGTGAGAGCCACCTCATCTTCACCCACGCTGTGTGTACAGTGCGTACAGCGCAGTATCTCTTTGCCATGGCGGATATCCTCGGCTTTCCAGCGCATTTCGCCTTGGCATTTGGGCGTGTTACAGCGCAGAAAGCCGAAAGGAAGATCCTGATCTTTTTTATCGGTAGCCACTTTTTGAGCACTGTAAGGCGTATCGCCAAAGTAAGCTCCAATGCGGATTTTACGCCCGGAAAGTTTAACCGCCTGATTGTCCACTTCACGGCATTTTCCCCAAGTCTCCATAAACTGATCTTTGAGCAGTTCATTACGGGGATACAGAGCCAGCGTGCGGACTCGCGTCGAGCGATCGCGCTGCAGGTCATTGATGAGTGAAGTCAGCGCTGGCAGATAAAATGCCAGCGTTTTACCGCTGCCTGTGCCTGCACAAACGATGGTGGCCGTAGGTTCTTTGATGTGCGTATGGCCGCTGTGATAATCCCACGCGCGCAGGATGCGAGCAGTCGCCCGGGACTGAAAACCTGCGATGGAGAAATCACCTATCAGCGCCCGTACGGCCTGACGCTTGATGTCGTTCATCCACTCAACGTCGGACCACTGGTTCAGCACCTCTTCAGCCGGATGTATCCTTGCGGGATAGCTGCGCGGGCGGCGGATAAAGCGATAGTCGGCCACCAGCGTCCGGGTGCGACTCAGTTGCTGGCCGCGAAACCACTGGCGCTGATGGCGAAACAGATGGACGGATTCCGCCATACGCGTGCGATAAAGCCTCGTTCCCTGAGTATTGGGGATGTTAAACAACATCGCGGCGTCTTGTAGATCCTGCATCAGCACTTTGCCATTCTCATCGGGAAAATGGTGGGCGAACAGGGACAGAATATCTGCATCCGTAAAGGCGCCTTCCGTGTCTCCCCAGACCAGTAGTTCGGCTTCTCGCCCTTCGAGTACGTCCAGCGCCGCATGTAGACGGGTTAAATCCTCTGCAGTCATGCCACTATTTCCTTGTGATAACAAAGTCTTCCAACATATCTTCATCATGCAGCCAATTCAGCACTTCCGGCGTCAGCGCGCTGAGAGTTGGTTTGCCGTGCAGCGGGCCGTTAATACGGTCAAAGAAAAGTTTCACCGCCTCTGGCCAGTCATCGGTATTCATTGTTTCACGTAGAGAATGCAGTTGATCTGACATGGCAGTGATTTGCAGAATGCGTTCACCGCTTTCGGGTAAGGATTGAATCAGCAGGTCGTACTTGCTGCGTAAGGCTGAATACTCATCGGCAATGGCTTTGTATTTGTCGACCTTTTGCTGAGCATCGAGGGTTTTGCTATCAACATGAATCTGTTGATGCATCACCTGTAACCACTCTTCCCACGCGCTGCTCAACTGAGCACTAAGCGCACGATACAGACTCAGTGACAGGCTCACGCAGTGAGTCAAGGAGTCATTCTGAATGATGTCATACGCTGTGGGCTCCAGTACTGACACTTCTTCACCCAAGGGTTCATCAGGATTTTGTGCATCGATGACGATAGCGGACTGGGTCTGATTACTCAGCCAACGACCCCACTGGGGCAGCAGGTTATTGACGCTGTTTGCCGCGTTTTTGAGTTCATTACGTTGTTCATGACTCCAATTGACCCTCAGTTCCTGCGGCAAGCATTGTAGCGCCGGATACTGGGATTTCAGGCGAGCATAATGCGTAGCTATCGTGTCAGTTTTCGATAGTACCACGGCACATTTCTCAATAATCAGCGTGGCCTTTCTCGCCTGAACGCTCAGATCCAGTTGCTGTTGCATCTCTGCAAGCTGTTGGCGTAACGTACTCATTCATTGACTCCACAGGCGCTGATATCAGCCGCCAGATTTTTCAGTCGCTCTTCAACCTGCTTACGGGCATTCTCCAGTTTTGGCACGTCGCCCTTACTGTTTATCTGCTGCAGCGTAAAACTGATTTTCGATTGAATACTCTGCCATTGTGCAAGAAGGTTGCCGATACGGCTGACGTAATCACCATCCAAATGGGAGATGTCATGCCACAACATGTAGGTATTTTTCTGTCTGACAAGGGAATTGAGCGTTAGCAGGGTGTTCAGACTGGCTTCGGCATCCACTTTCAAGGCTTCAATTTCACCTAACAGCCAGGTTGAGTTTCTGTTCTGGTCGGTTTCCGCTGGATAATATTGGGTACGAACCGCTTCGATAAATGCTTGCCAGTCATCGAGCAGGGCAATGAATTCATCCTGATTTTTCACATTTTCAAAGAGTTGTGCATTTTCGATCGTCGATGCAATTTCTTTGCGGGCCGTCTCGGCTGCGCGCTGCACTTCCGCGCCAAGCGGCTCTTTCTGGATCTCTTTCAATGCGAGGGTGACATCATCTGCTTCCAGGGCGCGGGTGGAAGGTAAACCGAATTTCAACTCCGTTACTGCAACCTGAGAGAGCCACGCGTCACGTGCTTCGTCCCAGCCCTGAAGGGCCATTTGCCGCGCCTCAGCCACTTTCATACTGGTGTGCGGTTTCTGATGGGCTTTGAGCCCGTAGAAACAGAGATCTGAAGGGTTGGTGTCTGCGGTACGTCCACGGTTTTTCCCCTCGGTTCTGCCGACCCCTTTCAGGGTGAGGCAAAGCGCATCAACTAACTCCGCCGGATTTTCTTTTCCCGTTAATAAGCCCAGCAGCAGCGCTTTTTGGTAATGATTGCGCAGCGCAGGCTTCAGTTTCCGCGCACGCGCATGGTTAACCGCAATCTCTGTGGCCTGCGGCACCCACCAACTGACAAAGTTTTCATAGTGGGCGTAGTCTTCTATCGCCTCAGGGTAACTCAACCCCTCCTCGAGGCCGGTGTAATGCTGAATCCGTAGTACTGCAAGGGACACGTTGAAAATTTCGATCCTGCGCAACGGATCGTCTAGGTCTTTACGATCGTAGAACTTCACAATGGCGTTCGAAGGATCTGACGCAGACAGCGGAAGACTGATCAACGGGATGCGCTCGAGCAGCGACGGTCTGTCAACCATGCCGAAAAACTCCGCCTGAGCATAGAGTTCATAACAATTGTTAAGCCCGGCGCGAAGATTGCGGGCAACGTCCTGAGGTAAAACGACTTTGTCGTTGACCCAGGCTTTGAGGTGTCTGACAAAAGGCAGCCCTGGGTTTTGCACGGGAGAAGGTGGAGGAGATACTGGAGATACAGGCGTTACAGAATCTTGAGTTGTGGTCCTATTGGCCCCATTACCTCCGGCAGAGGATTCAGGAATCTTGTCGTTCAGGCACTCAGCTAATTCATTCAAACCGAAGGCTTTGGCGACGCCCGATGGCAATTGCTTGCTGACTTCATCCCAGGAGTAGCAGCCATAGCCCCATAGTGCCGCTAGCGACGCCGCACTGGAAATTCGAACTGTGGTTAACTGGCTGATTTTGTTTTGAACTTCAGCGTCAGCAGTTATCCCGGCAAGGTTTGGCGGCGGGAATAACCCACGCTCTGCTTCAACACGACAATCACGCAGAATATCCAACAAGATACGGTTAATCACCATTCGCGGGTTAAAAGTGAGTTGGCCGCTGCTGTCACGACAGTTTTTATTTACCAGCGCCCGGATAGCATTGCGGTTAAACGGGAACAGTGGAACGCTTTGTTTAGGTGTAATGCCAAAATCGGCCAGCCATTCCGGCGTTTCTTCATCCAGCCATACCGGCGGCCAGTCGGCTAAACCCTGTGCCCTTGACTGTTTCAGGGCCGCTACGCCATGGCGCGCCGCATTAAGGTAACGACCGCACAGTGAGACAATCCGCTCTTCGTTGTTTTCTCTGTCAGTGCTTTCAATGATCCATTCATAGCCCGCGCGCGTCATCAGTGTTTCCTGACGGCGTTTATAGCCCGGATAGTTATCGGTGACTGCGATGACGGAATGCACTGGGCAGAGTGTTTTCACTCCATCGCGCATACCTTCTTCGATCAGGCTGTCGATCAACACGTCTTCAATCGCAGAAATAGCTGCCATGTCTTCCACCAGGATCACCAGGCGGCGATCTTGTCTCAGCAACTCTCGGCGGATCTGCTGAAACAACTCCTGGAAATTTCCGCCATTGAGGTTAAATAACTTTGAAAACAGTGATTTAAGTGTGGAATGCATTGCTTCATTCAGAACACCTACTGCCTGAACGCGGGCTCTCTCATTCCCCTCTTCATCAATACGCGAATGGCGAATGTATTCACGGGCGGGTGATGACAGATCGTCGATGTTTTTCTGGAAGAAGAGATCGCCTGGTACCAGTTCGTAGTTATCGTGATCCTCATCGCCGTCCTTAAGCCCATCGCTCATACGGCTGGCACGTTTGTAGATGCAATGCTCAGGTTGAAGTATGTCCTCTTTGAATTTCGGATCGGTAATGAGTTTGCTAATGCCATTGCTAACTTCTTCGATAATCGCATCGAGACGGTTGCCGATCTCTGTTGGAATCTCCTTCCCTTGTGATTCGTATTCTCTGCCAAGTACCATCGCCTCGTTGTACATGCTTTCCAACTGATGTGACATCATCGTCAGCATCAGATCGGCGAGATCTTTAGCGGAGTGCTTCTCAGCCACGTCGTCAACGTTTTTACGCACCTCATCAAAAAAGCCGCCGTGCAGGTTTTTCAGGATCAGCATCAGAACCTGACGCAGGCTGGCGTTTTTCGGAATACGAACAATTTCCCATTGTTCAAACTCGCCTTTTGCTTGAAGGTGGCTTTTGAGACGACAGTCCAGCCAGCGCACCAGGTGTGATTTCCCCATTCCAGAACGGCCAATCAGCGGGATTGCGCGTTCGGTGGTGAGCAGTTGCGTAAACAGGTCTTCATCGCGGAGGATAGCTTGATTGTTATTGACGTCGCGACGGGTAAGAACCATCGGCTCATGCACCGCCAGCAGCACATCATCCTGTAGCTCTTCGGCTTCGTTACGGATGCAGTGCACGATGTTCTCTAAGGACGGCCAGTAATTCATGATGCTCATTGTGCGCTCTCCCTTAGGCTGACCTGGCTGACTGGGCGGATTTCACCACCGGGTAGTTGCAGCGATAAGGATGCAGCATCATCACTTCCGGTGATCAGTTGAATCTGCTGGCTGACTTCAAGTCGACGTAGCGCCAGTGACGTGCTGGTGCTGAGATTTTTGCCCTCCGGTGCGGACCATCCCTGTTCTGCCATCATCTCTTGAACTTTCACTCTGAATTCACCGCCGTCCATCATCGGCATGACTTCGGCCATATTAGCCATAAAGGTTTTGATGGGCAGAACTTTCTGCTCTCCAAAAATCTGCGGCAAAAAGCACTGAATCGCCCTGGTTGGATCGGTGTAATAGTTTTGGTCCGGGGCCAACTCTAGAAAGCCGAGATAGCGCCCATACTCCCTGACCAGCTTTTCGGTATTGGTGTTAATGGTTTCGGTCGGAAGCCATATCTGCAGTTTTTCTGTGATGATATTCGGTGCCAGCGGCTCCTTGCCGCCTAACGAATGCTGCTGAAGATTCATCAGACAGGCCAGCACCCGCCACAAGGGTTCGCACTCCTTGCCTTCGGCGATGCCTTTTTCTTTGCAGGCGGCAATGGTGCATTGCAGCACGCGTTGATAGAGGGGGCGAGACTCCTCCGGTTGCGGCATGAGCATTCCCTCTTCCATCGGCCAAAGTCTCTGGCGGCACCAGAAAGCTAGGTTCTCTCTGATTTTCCCCCAGGCGTTATCGTTAGCGGGCAGGCTATTGGGACGATAGCGAGTCACAACTGCCTCCTGGGAAAGCGGTGCAGAGGCGTTTTGTACTATGCGATCAAACAGGGGGATCAGCACCAGGCTGCTTCCAGGGTTGGCGTTATTGATGATTGACATGCTGTAGTTGCCTGATAAAAGTGTCGAGGGGGTGCGCGTTTCCTGCGCTGTCCCACCATGTTCTGTAAGGATGCTGCGGGTCCACCAGGTTCTGTGGGGCGATGATAATGCGCTCATAGCGTGATGCTGGTAATACCGGTAGCGCCGTAGCGGTGTTAGCCACAATTACAATTTCTGCACCGTCTGTAGTGGGCGCGGACAGCTTTTGCACGCTCCAGAAGCGCGAAACGGAAGCCAGAGCGCGTTCCAGATGGTGAAAATCGGCTTTTTCTGCCCGGATAGTCTCGTATTCGCCGGAACCGATCAGTTGACGAAGCGGCACGCGAAGTTCAGACAGCAGAGCCCTAATATCCAGCTCTTCTCTGTAATACACTTTCTTTTCAGCGCCAACGAAGCGTGCTCGTTTCTTCGGCGTCGCTCGTAAAATTTCCACATCGGCCCCGACGGTGGGGGAGAATGAGCCTTTACCCTGTTCCCGGCAGCCCGGGCATCCGCCGCAGGTCAGCTCTGGCGCATGGTGTTGATAAATATAGAATTCTCTTAATATCTGGCACAAAGATGGGCGAGGATCGAGGATCCATGTTTTCAGCAGGGTAAATGCAGCACGGCGCTTAGTCAGTTCTTCCCGGCGAGCCTTATCAACAAAGGTGTTCCAGTACTCTTCAGAGTGGTGAGAATCGTTACAGTGGCGGATGTGCACCTTGCTGTAGAAGTTGGCAAACCAGTCGCGAATTGCCTGATCGTTTTCTTCTTCACCTTTCCGGAGGCTTTCCGGCATTTCAGGTGCTGCAAACACCAGTTCGATCAGCCCTGTGCGCTGCATCAGCAACAGCGTTCTGCGATTCCAGGCCTGGTTTCGATCGCCCTGATAGTCGATATGATCAGGTTTGGTATCCAGCGAGATACAGTAACTGGCGATGTCGCTGGGTTGGTGTTGCTCAAACATCGCCTTCCAACGCTGGTAGCCTTTTTCGACACTGATCAGTTTTTCGACTGAGAGGCTTTCTGCTGTCTCCATTTGTGCGCTGTGCCAGACCAGATGCGCCTGACAGGCTTTGCCATCGCGCCCGGCACGCCCGCACTCCTGATAATAGCGATCAATATTTTCCGGAATGGCAGCATGAATGACCGTGCGGACGTTGCTCTTGTTCATGCCTACACCAAATGCCGAGGTGGCAATCATGATGTCCAGTTGATCGCTTGCCCATTGTGAAATCAGTTTTTTGCGAACTAGGGTTTCCGTGTCGCCATGGAACAGACCAACACGCTGATAATGCTGTTGCTGAAGTCGGTGATGCCAGTTTTCCGCTTCTTCCTGAGTGGTGCAATAGAGAATGAGCGGACGTGGGAGCGTCATCAGCAACCGCTCAACGCGCTGCTGGTGTGCAGTTGGATTGGGTTCGGCATGAACGAAATATTCGGGTTCGGGACGCAGGAAGTTCGCCGTAATCTCAATGAGCTCGCTGTCATCTACGCGGAACTGCTCAACGATCACATCACGGGTGTTCTGGCTCCAGGTGGCAGAGAGCAGTAGGGTGCGAAAACGGCATCCGGATTGTGCTTTCAATGAGCGAATAAGTGGCGCGATCAGCTGAAAATCAGGGCGGAATTCAGCGCCCCATTGGTCGATAAGATGCGCTTCGTCGATAACGACTGCACCAATCAGGTTATTTTTCGCTAACTCAAACAGCACCGGAACCAACGACGATTTTGCTGCCTCAGGTGAGCAAAACAGAACCCGCTGTGAGCCGTTTTTCAACCGTTCCTTCAGCGTCTGGCGCGTTGTCTGATCCTGGCCGCCTACCCATGCGTAGCTCCCGCCGTGATCCTGCTCGGCCTGACGTAGCATATCTCGCATAAAATCCGCCTGTTCAATTGCGAGAGCGACCGTTGGGACAATCACCAGCGTTAACGAACCGAACGGTGCACTGATAGCCTGGATTTGCGTGATAAGACTCTTGCCGCAACTGGTGGGAAGATTAACCACCAGGGTGCTGTTGATGTCTGAGGTGAGCAGCGTGCGGATCGCCGCCTGCTGTCCGAAGCCACGATAGTGCGTATGGGGCGTGTCGACCAGCAGGTTCTTGAGGGCAGGATCCATTTCCGGCTGCAATAAATTACGTCGAGTTCTGAGCTGGTAGGTAGCTTTGGTACTCGTCAAGTCAGCTTCAACAGAGAGTGACAGCGTCTGCCCCACGGCGGTTTTTTCCAGCCCCCAGCGCGAATCTGGCTGCTCCGTCAATGAAGGGGGAGAGGGAAGCCAAGGGTTGTCGATGCCGCTTGCCTGTGCCGTGCGGAGAGCATCGGCATAACCAGCAAAAATATCACTTGTCTTTGCTGAGGCGTCGGTAACGATATTCATTAACCGCAACAAAAAGGGATTCTCAATGCCATCCTTGAAAGTGACATCGTCAGTAAAACATGTTGCTAATGCCTGCTGCAGGCGCGACCATTGTTCTTCCATCAAGCAACTCCGGCTAAAATATTTCTGCTACAAACGATAACGCTTTTCATCGCCATTAATTGCAGGAAGCTTTCGCTGCCAGTTTGTTCCCGAAGTTTTTCCAACGATTTCCCGTATACCCGTTCTACCATTTCCTTCCAGTTATCCGGGGAGACCAATTCCTCAATTTCTTGCCACAAGCTAGGCCGTAGATTGAGGTCGACATAATTTTTTTGAGGCGATTCGTTGTTACTGTATTCTTTGTTAAGCAACTCAATAATCTGTGAATTGGTAACTACGGTTCCATCAATCGTCAACCACTCCTGCAAAATGTAGGGCGGATGATTCTCATCACCTTTTCGGATTTGTGCGTAATCGCTGAGTGGATTGCAATGGGTGACCAACCAACTCAGTTGGAAGAAATAGCGAGGCTCATTCAGTGAAGCGGGAACAACGCGCAGGATGGCCATTGAACTGCCTCGCGCGTCCTGATTCAATAGACTCCATATGGAATCAACAAAAGGTTGGCCGTAACGCAACGGATAAACTGTTGTTCCGTTGATCGCAGGGATGCGCCCCGCGCTCATCAGATACGTTGATGGCGGGTTACCTCCATCCTTATCGAAACTGAGCATGCAGGTTGTCAGGAAAGTTTTAAAGTCCACCAAGGTGCCCGAGTTACGCTCGCCGAGTTCAAAACGGAACCGCATCCCCTCTTCAGCATTCCCCACATGGCGAAAACGCAATCCTTGAGTAATCCAAGGTGTCAGCGCCTTACACTGCTCTACGGCGAGAAGGTCTTCATTACTTAGACGCTGAGCAAAGAGTGCAGCTTGTGCAACCTCCTCATCCATGGCTAGCAGCTTTTCCTGCATGTTGATTTTATTGGCTTCTCTGGTCAGCACGCCGTGCTCACCGGGCAGTTCGGCAGCAAGGTTCTCCAGAACCTGCGGCCCTTCCTGATACAGTCGGCCCCAAGCGCCCCCAATATACTCATCCAGCACGAATTGTAGGCTGGCAATGGTGTTGTTAAAGACGCCGATGCTCTGCACCAGAATCTCAGCCCAGCGATTACGTAATCCATGAGTCGCATTGTTTTTCAGGATCAGGCTTTGAATGGGCTTGATGCCCCGTAGGTTGGCGCTATAGCGATTCAGCCGGCCAAGACGTTGCTCGATGCGACTGCAGGAACGCGGTAAGCCATAGTGAACGGCCAGGCGACGCCCGCCGTGAAGATTCAGACCATCCTCGCCGCTTTTATCGCACAAAAGAACCCGCACAGGGTTTTGCTGTTGGGTAAATTGCAATGGCTGGCCAGGCTGGTAGCACTCAATCGGGTGATCCAGCATGATGCTCAGCTTGACCAAAAGGTGCTGCGCAAGTTCCGGGCGGTCGCAGAACACAATTGCTTTGCCCTCCGGGAACTTCTGCAACCAGTCATTGAGGGCTGTAACTAGCGTGTTGTCGATGACCCGCAGTTCGTTTTTGGCCGTCGCAACGATGTGCTCCAGTAAAGCCTGTTCATCGGGAGTCGGTGAACTAGAGGTGAGCAAGGCTTTGGCATGCTGCATTACGCAAAGGGGGCTGGAAAAAAGATCGTCAATCCAGGTGATATAGTTCGCTTCTTTCAGCAACCAGTGTTTATTCTGCGGCAGTGAAGCAAGGGCACGATATTCTTCCAGTAGTTCATCCAGCGTCAACCCTTCAGTGTGCCAATGGCACTCGATCACACCGTTCAGGCCGGGAAAGAGAAGGTCCAGGTTGAGGTTTTTACTTTCGTCCTGACTCAGGGAAACCTGACGACGGTTTCTTAGTAAGCGATGGTGGATACGGTAGCGTTCGCCTAGATGCAATCGAATAGACCGAATGCCTGCCTCACGTTCAGGCGAGGGCGGAGTAAAGCGGCCAATTAGGGGAAACAGGTTTTGACACAGAACTGATAAATCGCAGTCATCTGGAAATAGCGCAAGCAGTTCATCAAGATTGCGACGAAGGCTGATGTTGGAAACGGAGGGAACCAAGGCTGAGAACACTCCTCCAAGACTTTCGCGGTTTTTCACCAGTTCGGTAAACGCCAGCAAATGTGTTTCGTCAACCTGGTATGCATCCGGATTGATACAGTGAAGCATCGACAAGAAATTTCGTTCATGGCCGTGTAAAGGTGTACCAGTTAGTAGCAACACGTAGGTGGAAAACTTACACGCATCTGAAATCAAATGAAAATTACTAACTTCATCGGTATCGTCAGACCAAGGCCATGAAGCAATTTGGTGAACTTCATCAATTGTTACTAATGAGGGCTTAAATCCTTTATCTAAAAGGAAGCAAGCCTCATCGTAACTACAAATAACAATTCCCTCAGCACATTTATTTTTAATAATTGATTCAAACGCTGCGGTAACAGAGGTAATTATTTGTTTTAACTGGAAGCGTTCACCTAGTTCCTTGGTCCACTGTTCAACCAGTGATGAAGGTACTGCAACGAGCATACTCGCGTGTCCTTCTTTCTCTAAAGCATGTTCACGAATAATCATTCCAGCTTCAATTGTTTTCCCCAAGCCAACTTCATCAGCAAGGATGTATTTGGGTATATCATCTTGTAAGACACGTTTTACGACGGCTAATTGATGAGGCTCAAGTTCTACAGCACTACTTGAAAGTGATGCAATACCTAGGCATGCGGCACGCTGCTGAATATATGAGTCAATGAAATCTTGCCTGCGGGGAAAGAAAAATGGCGCATCGTTAGCCTGATAGGCTAGGAAATGTGCAGGGTTTAACGGCTCAATGGGATTTTTATTCAAAACATGAATATGATTGATTGGAATAGTCGCATGCTCATCATCCCGGAAAATGACTAAGAAATCCCCATTAGGTCGCGCCCCACCAAAACGAGCTCTTGTCCACCGAGTATTTTGGGGATGTTGACAGTAAATGACTGTTTCCTCATGCAGGGCCGTAATCACCAGCGTATCAACGTTAATTTCAATCTGACGTGCATATGGATTTGCTGGTGATTCAAAGAAAGCAACTGTTGCAGAGTATTTATCAAAGTCAGTACTGACAACCTTGCCAACACCGTAAAAACTTTCAGAGCGAACTAATGAACCAATCGTAAGCATATGTATCAACCACATTTATCTATGACTTGCCGCTGCTGTAAAATTTTTGCGGCGGGAGAGCATTATGTTGCGTGCATTGTTTTTTGTACAACTAATCTCCACCACGCATATTTATCACCTGCGTTGTATAAAGGCCTGATTGTGATTTATACGCGGGATACTTATTCCAATACATAATTCGCCTAAATTGTTCTAGATGGCAGTTGTATTCTTTCTTCTTGATAAACATGAAAAATATATGATATACGCTATGAAATTTTAATACGGGCCAGTTTACACTGTCACTCCCACTGGTTCTATGCCTTGAGTCACATCATTACTAATGTTCTAGGCTGGAGTCACTTGGCCTGTAGTACGGTAGGCGGAGTGCTATTGCCATCACAACACAGCCTACCCAGCGAGTCTGTGTGACAGACAGATCCATCAGAAGCGCGCCGGTTCCCGAGGCTATCCTTACGCCAGGTGACCGTATCGCCGGTACCGGGATTGCTGACGCGCACATTGCCCAGACTGTCTTTGCGGTAGGTGGTGCCTTCGCTGCTGCGAACATTGCCGAGGGAGTCTTTGCGCCAGGTGGTGCCGCTCTGTGAGTCCCTGACGTTACCGAGGCTGTCTTTGCGCAGGGTGCCGCTCCTGCCATCGTCACATTGGTAGCGGGTATTGCCGAGGCTGTCTTTGCGGTAGGTGCAGTCGGTGGCCTGCACTGTTTGAAACAATAACCCAAGCATCAAAAAAGCCACTAAGGTACAGGATGGGGAACGGGCGGCCTTGATGCGATAACGCTTAGGACCTTCGCTATCACAGCTAGTATTTTGAGTGCTATAGGTCATATCTCCCCCCTGACCGTTGGCAGTTAGACTGCCGATTTCTTTAGGCTGACTATACCCATCCCGCCTGACCATCTCGATACTGTGGTTTTTCACATGTCGTGTTTTCAGGCAGATGAATTAAATAGAAGATGAGGGGTTCGCAGAAATGATTGCCGTATCTGCATGATAGAAGGCCCCGTACAGCATACCGTAGACCAAGCGCACCCGGCTATCTGACCCCAGCAACACACCTAACAGAGCCTCCCCACCTTTCAGATCATCCAGATCATCGCTGTGCCAAAAACACCAGAGCGCGGCTTCTACCACATCGAGCCAATTGGCGTGACCGAGTTGATTGCGCGCCTTGCGCCGCCAACTGCCTCGCATCACGGCGCCCGTATTGAGGGACTCAGGCGCCAGGGCGCGGATCTCCATTGCCGTCATAGTGAGACCACCCAGCTTGGCCTGCTGGCTACCATGGTTTCCCCGCAGCAGTTTGTCGAGCAGCAGCGCCAGCCATCGCATGGCATCTTGGCATTCGAGGCTGGCATCCTCCTCCAGTAGGGCGGCAGCACCGGACATCAGTTGCTCTCTCCCCTGGTAGACAGGCAGGTCTGTGCGATCCAGCCGGTTTTGCTCGATATGCATAGCCAACCGTGCCAACCTGTACACTTCAGACTCTGCTCTGACATGCGCCATCTTGGGCAAACAGGTTACCGGCATAGCACCTTCCCTAACGACCACAGCGATTAGCTCGTGAGCTTGCTCGGCAGATGCCAGGCAAAAAAGTCCTTTGACCAGGGGTCTCTCCTGAAGGTTTGCCTCAGCGACCAAGGCCAGTTGCTGCATCTGGCACAATACGGAATGGTCATCGTCAGTATCCTGATAGCGGCTCATAAGCAGGCTCCTTTGGCACGGACTTCAGATGCGAGCAGTATATGTAGCTTGTATACTCATGCCGATACTGGGTACATACACATGTCGCATTTTGGAGCACACATGACACTCAAGGATCTCACCTGGGATCAGACCCTGCGCTTTCGCCTGCTGGAAATCGTGTTGCAGTGGGAGGGACGGCTGACCACCAATCACCTCTGCACCGCCTTCAACATCGGCCGCCAGCAGGCATCGAGGGACATCAACCTCTACCTCAACGACTATTCGCCAGAGGGGCTGGTGTATGACAAAAGTTTGAAAGGATATAAGCCTACCGCCCAGTTCGTGCCCCGCTTTAGCGAGGGCACGGTGGATGAGTACCTGATGTTGCTGCACCGGGAGAAACAGCATCAGCGCCAACACGAGGCCGGGGTATTGACCCTCCCGCTGATGGATCTGCGTTACGGCCATATCGAGATCCTGGATGTGCCTAACCGCCATATCGACCCCGTCATCGTGCGGGGTTTGGTGCAAGCAGCCCGCCATCAACTTCGGGTAGATGTGGACTATGTGTCGCTGAGTTCGGCTGAGCAGAGCGGGCGCAATATTGTGCCGCACACCTTGGTCTATGACGGCATCCGCTGGCATGTGCGGGCCTATTGCGAGAAAAAAAGGGACTATCTGGACTTTGTGATGAGCCGTTTCCGGGGGACTCCCGAACTACTCAATGGGTCGGAACATGGCCGCAAACAAGATCGGGAATGGAATACTCAGGTCACTGCAGTAGTTGTGCCCAACCCCGAGCTCAGCACCACTCAGCAAGCCATCATCGCCAGCGATTACGCCATGGTGGAAGGCAAGCTGTTAATCACCCAGCGTATACCTCTGTTGCATTATGCCCTGGAGCGATTACAGGTGAGCTATGACGGCGAACATCGTGATCAGCCCCTGCAACACCCCCTGGTGCTGGCCAACCGGACCGAGTTGATTGAGCAAGGATGCCGTTTCAAGCTTAAGTGAACCGATGTGCTGTCATGAACTGGCTGAAATAATGAGACATCACCGGTTTGGTTATCGGCTCCACCGGCCTCAAGATGTTTGGTGAAGGTGAGTAGAAAGTCCGGGAACATGGGCCGGACAGCGATGTTTCGCTTCAAGCACTTGATGACAGGGAAAATCAGTCTGTGCCCCTACAACGGTCAGAGCCATCGACCCCGAAGTATTCCACCAGTACTGTTTTTGTCGTCGGGATGTAGTTGATGTGCATGGGCTGCACTGAAGACCAGGGGATTACCGTTCGACCTAATCAGTGCTTGCCAGAAGACTAATTTTGGACGGGAAATTTTTTTCCAAACGAGGAACTGATACAACAGAGACCATCGCCTCTAGTAAGGGTTGGTTACCTTTAGAAGGTAGGGGTTGAAAAAACCTCCACCGCCAGCTAGTCACTACGGGCCATTCCAGCCCAAATAAGCACTTTTCTGCAGCAGTTCTGATGTTAGGCATACATTTAGGCATATACAAATTTTCTGAATTGGTAATTTCACTTTTAAATCAATTAAATAACCTCTAGATTCAACATCTCCCAGCCCAAACGTTTGGAAAAGGCCACTTCGCAGGAAGTGGCCTTTTTTTATGGATTGCGGTCATGTCTGAGCCGGCGCTGGCGGCCTGTCCGGGGGCTGTGGAGGGTGAAATGGCCCTGATGCCGCCCTCTGCCACGGCAAAGGGCGGGTCTCGCGAGGGAGACTAGTCGCCGGATGTCAGGACCAGTCTGCGCCAGGGGCCCGTGATGTCACAGTGCCCCGTTTCATCGGTATTTTCCCAACCCAGCCGGTGATAGAACGCCAGCGCCGTGGTGTTGCGGGTGGCCACCTTGAGGGATGCCGGGGGCTTGTGTCCGGCCAGCCCGGCGGCCAGCAAGGCCCGCCCCATTCCCTGCCCATGCCAGTCGGCCACCACATAGAGGTGATGCACGAAACTGTCTTGACCCCAGATGGAGACAAATCCGCAGGGGGTACCGCCCTTCTCCGCCACCCAGATCTGCTCACCCCGGGTCTGCTCGGCAAAATCCTCCAGCCTAAACAGAGAGGGCTCGACCCAATGAAAGGCCTGCCGCCTCCCCTTGAGGAACAGTTGCGCCAGCATGGGTTCATCTGCATCTCGCATCATTCTGATCATGAAGACATCCTTGATTTGCCTGCTCACTGCCTCCCACTCTCGATGGATCCCGCCGCGCTGTCAAATCGACAATATGGACCCTCTTGAATACGTGATGCTGTGACGCAGGGCTGCCTATTTTATCGCCTTAGGGGCTATACTGCCTGGGTCCCGTCCATGACTGGTTTGAGGTTCACTGATTTATGGATAACAAGCAAATAGAAGGCAGCATTCTGGTACCCGCCCATATCGACGATGTTTGGCGGGCCTGGACCACGGAGAGCGGTCTGCGCAGCTTCCTGGCGCCGGAGTGTCTGATGGTGCCGGAACCCAACGGTCCTTTCGAAATCTATTTCAGGCCAGAAGCCCCGCTGGGGGAGCGCGGCAGTGAAGGGTGCCGGGTGATGGCGGTCATGCCCCATGACTTGCTCAGCTTCAGCTGGAATTTCCCGCCCCAGTTTCCCCATATCCGCCAGCAGAAGACCCAGGTCAGCCTGCGCTTCGTGCCCGAAGGTCAGGGCACCCGGCTCTATTTCCTGCAAACCGGCTGGGCCAATGACCCGGATTGGGACCTGGGCTATGCCTACTTCAGGGAGGAGTGGCTGGAGCTCAGTCTGCCAAGGTTGCAGTATCGCTTCACCCACGGCCCCATCGACTGGAACAACCCCCCGGGCAAACAGCAGTTGAAATCCCTGGCCCAGTGAGGGGGATTGAAATGAAAAAGGACCCTGTACGGGTCCTTTTTCTATGGCATTCAGGCGGTTATTCCACCGGCTCTTCGTCGAACAGGGGGTGGTAGAGCACCTCGCCCCGCAGGCCGGCCAGTCCCCCGGGCTGCAGCTCCATCGCCATGAAGCAGTCGGCGGGCACCTCGTAGATGCAGTGCAGGCCGAAGTCGCTGGCGGGCCTGAAGCCGAAGCGGCCATAGTAAGCCGGATCGCCGAGCACCACCACCGCCTTCCAGTCCATCTCCAGCGCCGTATCCAGCCCTTCCCGCACCAGATCCGAGCCTATGCCCTGCCCCTGCCAGTCCGGATGGACGGCCACCGGCGCCAGCCCGAGCCAGGGACCTTCCTGGCCGTCAATGGTGATCGGGCTCAGCATCAGGTGCCCCATGAACTCGTACTCTTCCTCCTCGACCATGGTGACCACGGCGGCCCCACACTCGCGCAGGCGATTGACCAGTTCGGCCTCGTCGGGACGACCAAAGGCGGCGCTCACCAGCTCGTAGACTGGCAGCATATCGCCGGGACGCTCGGTTCTCAACATACAGGGTTACTCCTCGTACAGCAGGGCGGCCATTATTTCACAGAAGTGGCCCCTGACTTGAGTGCCTTTATCCGAAAATGGGAGGGCTGACTCAGGAAAACGAATGGCCATTCGTGCACAAAGCCTCGCAATGCACCTTCCTCCCACCGGCTTCGCCAGCATCAAGCACCAGGCTCCCCCAGCAATCGCAGCAGATACCCGAGGCCAAGCTCGCCCCTGTCCTTGAGCAGGACGCCGCCACCATGGGCCTGCACTCCGGGAGCCTCAGGCGCCAGCAAGGCGAGTGGATGGCACCTGACCGTCAGCCCTGCGGGGAGGCGCCGCTCGCCACCCACCCCGGCCCCTTCCATGAAGAGCGCCACCTCCTGCCCCCCGATCTCGTCCTCATGAAGGATGGCCACCGCCACCCGATCGTCTTCGAGCCAGGGGGCCAGCGCCCCCTTGAGGCCGTCCGGCAGGTGAGGCGGGCGATCCAGCCGCCAGTGATCCAGTTCAGCGGGTTGGCGCGCCGACCCGGGCCGCCGACCGCAATGGTGCATGCCGAGTTTGGCCATCACCCGGCCGGAAGCCAGGTTGCCCGGCATATGGCGGGCGGTCAGGGCGGGCAGACGCAGTTGCTCGAAGGCAAAGGCCCTGACCAGCCGCGCCGCCCGGGTGGCCAGCCCGCGGTTTTGCCAAGGGACCCCCACCCACCAGGCCAGCTCGCCGTGCCAGTGCAGGGAGATGACCCCGAGCAGGGGGGCCGGCTCATCACCCATGGGAAATGTCAGGGCCCAGGTCCGCCCCAGCCCGAGGGCGGCCTTGCGCCCGCTCATGGCGAGCCAGTCGCGGGCCGCCTCCGCTGGATAGGGGTGAGGAATATTGAGGGTGTAGCGGGCGAGCGCCTCATCCGAGCAGTAGCGCAGGACGGCTGGCTCGTCGGCGGCTTGCAGCGGCCGCAGTACCAGGGTCGCTGTCCCCTGTTCGCCAGACTCGCACAACACGGGGGTCATCAGCCGCCGGGCCAGCAGGCGTTGCAGTGCGGCGGCCAGATCCCCATCGGCGCCGAGGCGCATGTCCGCCCCATTGGGCCCCAGGGTGAGCAGGCCACTCTCCTTGGCCAGGGTCAGGAGGACGCTGGAGGCCGAGATCAGGATCTGGCGGCTAGGATCCGCCGTCATGAGGGGCGACTCATCCTCCCCCAGCCAGGCGGCGAGCAAGCCGCTGGCCGAGAGGATGCCGTCGGGCGGGCAGCTGGCCCAGGGCGCAGGGGTCACTGCCCCTTGCTCGCCGCCCCTGCCGCGCAGCAACTGCCAACGGTTGCCCTGCCCCTGCCACCCCTGCAGCGCCCCCTGCCAGCGAGGCTGCCAGAGCGCCTCTTCTATCAACAGTTCCATGCTTCCCCCTGCGACCGCCGAACGGCGCAGCATAACCGGCTGCTAATGGTTTGTTAACCCATATCTTTAGCGTGGTTAAACGGCATACCCCATGAAAAAATGCCATATGGCCAGCTTGATGGCGGTCACATTAATGCCCCCCTGCCCTTCCTATCATGCCCCCATCTCGCTGCGGCCGGCGCCGCTCGTGAATGACAACGCATAACAAGAGAACACACTATGCAGCAAACCAGCCCACTCAAAACGGTGTTAGTCAGTACCCTGGCGACCGCCCTGCTGATCTTCGTGGCCCAGTACCTCATCGGGAAACAGGAGATCAGAATAGGCATCGCCATCATCCCCATACTGCCCATGCTCTTTGCCGTCATCATCGGCATGATAGTCTCCGCCAAGCCCGTCAAGGATCGCATCCCCGGCTGGAAGCGCCTCTTTGGCGAGAAGGAAGAGGGCTTCTGCGGCAAGATGGTGGGCTTCAGCCTGCTGATCCTGGGCACCCAGTATGCGGGCATGATCATCCCCAACCTCAAGATGATCCTGAGCGTCGGCGTGCCGCTCTTCCTGCAGGAGATAGGCAACCTGCTGCCCATCCTCATCGCCATTCCGCTGGCGGTGAAGTTCGGCTTCGGTCGCCGCGCCATCGGGGCCTGCTCCTCCATCAGCCGCGAGCCCTCGGTCGCGGTGATCCAGGGCAGGTTCGGTACCGGCTCCCAGGAGTACATAGGTGTGCTCGCCATCTACCTGTGCGGCTCCGTCATCGGCACCCTCTGGTTCAGCGTGCTCGGCAGCATAGCCCCCCTCACAGGTCTGCACCCGCTGGCGCTGGCCGCCGGCTCCGGGGTCGGCTCCGGCTCCATGCTGAGTGCCGCCTCCGGCGCCCTCATCAACGGCCTCGACGAGGCGATGGCCCAGCAGGTGCTGAGCATAGCCGCCGCCTCCAACCTGCTCTCCTCCGCCTTGGGCGCGCTCTCCCTCACCTATCTGGGGCTGCCGCTTGCCGAGAAGATCTTCGCCATCTCTACCAAAGGAGAGAAAGCATGAAAAGCATCGTGATGGATATGCGCTTCGTCTTCCTGGCGATCCTGCTGGCCATGTTCACCCAGACCCTGACCACGGGCACCCCGCTCTGGCTCATGGGTGACAGCTTCGTCGCCATGTCCCTGGTGGTGTTCGCCTCCCTGGTGGCCAAGCGCTATCTGCCCTCGTCCTTGCCGGCCTTTGCCTATGCCACCATCATCGGCATCCTCATCTGCCTGCCCGAGACCCCGGTGCGCGGCCTCTTCATCGACGCCGTGGCCAGGATCTCCTTCCTCTCCTGCTGCGTGCCCCTGCTGGCCTTTGCCGGTCTCTCGGTGGGCGGTCAGCTCGAGGAGCTCAAGAAGATGTCGTGGAAGGTGATCCTCATCTTCATGATCGTCTCCACCTGCTGCTTCTTCGGCGCCTCCCTGGTTGCCCAGCTCGGTTTCTCCATTCAAGGGATCATCTGATGAACCACTACCATATCGAACCTGACCTGCTTGCCCTGCGCGACTTCAGCCACGAGGTGCGCCACCACCTGCACCGCATCCCGGAATACTCCGGGGCCGAGTTCAAGACCTCCGCCTACTGCCGGGGATTGATGGAAGAGTTCGGCTACCAGATCACCCTGTATCCCGGCTTCACCGGTTTTCACGGGGATCTGCACATAGACCCTGCGCTGCCCACCATAGCGTTTCGGGCCGACATGGATGGCCTGGAGATGCACGACATGAGCGAGGTGGCGTTCAAGTCCACCCATGAGGGGATGGCCCACAACTGCGGCCACGACTCCCACATGGCGATCGCCCTGACCACGGCAAAATTCCTGGCAGGGCACAAAGAGCGGCTGCGCTACAACGTACGCGTCATCTTCCAGATGGCGGAGGAGGACATGCGGGTACCCGGGGCCGAGAAGATGGTGGAGCTCGGCTGCATGAAGGGGGTGGACGAGGTCTATGCCCTGCACAACGACGGCGCCATGGAGACGGGCACCATCAAGTTCAACCCGGGGGTCATGTCCTCCTGGGGCTCGGCCTGGACCCTGGATGTACACGGCATCTCCGCCCACGGCTCCACCCCCCACAAGGGGCTGGATGCCATCCGCGAGGCGGTGCGGATCATCGAGGACATGGACTACATAGTCGCCAAGCGCACCAGCCCGTTCAGCCCGGCGGTCTTTGGCTGCGGCATGATCAACGGTGGCACCATTCCCAACGCCGTCGCCGATCATGTGCAGGCCCGTGGCACCATCCGCGCCATGGACGCCGAAACCGACCAGATCCTGAAAAACAGCTTCAGGGACATCATCGCCCAGAGCGAGCTGCGCGGCTTCAAGACCACCATGGTCCATGCCGGCTACCCGGCGGTGGAGAACCATGCCGAGGCCTGCGAGCGCCTGCTGCAAGCCGCCGCCGAGGTGCTGCCCGCCGAGGGCATCAATGCACAGGGCCAGCCCATGACCGGCAGCGAGGACTTCAGCTACATGATCAACGCCACCCCGGATCGCAAGGGGGCCATGTTCTTCCTCGGCAGCGGCTGCCAGGCCAAGGGGATCTGCAACTACCTGCATGCCAATCCCTATTACCTGGATGATGACTGCCTGCTGGTGGGAGCCCAGATCTTTGTCAATCTGGCGACCAGGGCAGCCTGAGGGGCAACAGGGGCTCTGCAACTACCTGCATGGGAACCCCTGCTACCTGGACGATGGCTGACTGCTGATCGGCGGCCAGACGCGATTAATCCTGCATACCGATAAACAGAAGAGAGGCCAATGGCCTCTCTTTTTTTACCTCTGCCATCTCGCGCTGCATCGCAGCCCCGGCTAGTTGTCTCTGCCGTTCAGGGCCGCGGCACAGGTTCGGCGCTACAACCAGGGCAGGGTCGTCGACGGGGCTGGCGTCCCCTGGTTGAGCCGCGCCAGCTGCACCGTCTCCCGGCTCACGTGGGGGGCATAGAGGTGGATGAAGTCGTACATGTAGTCCCGCAGGTGGGCGTGCCTGCGCAGGCAGACATGGGCCACGCTCGAGGCAATCAGGTGATCGATATTGAGGCAGACCAGGCTCTCCCTGTCCCCCTCGTCGAACGCCGAGGTGGCGATCACCCCCACCCCCATGCCGAGGCGCACATAGTGCTTGATGATGTCGCTGTCGGTGGCGGTCAGCACTATGCGGGGGCTGAGGCCATGACGACCGAACGCCTTGTCCATCTTGGAGCGACCGGTGAAGCCGAACACATAGGTGATGAGGGGATAACGGGCCAGATCCGCCATGGCCAGGGGCTGGCAGTCGAGCAGCGGATGGCCGTGGGGCACCACAACGCCGCGTCCCCAGCGGTAACAGGGCACGGTCGCCAGCTCGTCGAACAGGTGCATGGACTCGGTGGCGATGGCCATCTCCACATCCCCGTTTTGCACCATCTGCGCCAGCTGTGCCGGCGCCCCCTGATGCAGCTGTATGCTGACCTCGGGGTAGCGGCGGGAGAAGGCGGTGATCACCGACGGCAACTTGTAGCGGGCCATGGTGTGGGTGGTGGCGATGCGCAGCACCCCGCTGGTGGCCAGCTGATCCCCAAGGGAGAGCTGGCCAATCTGCTCCACCTGGGCCACCACCCCCTTGGCCAGCTCCATCACCTGCTCCCCCATGGGGGTCAGGCCCACCAGGTTCTTGCCCTTGCGGGTGAACAGCGCCAGCCCCAGCTCGTCTTCCAGCATCTTCATCTGCTTGCTGAGGGTCGGCTGGGAGGTGTAGAGCTTCTCTGCCGTCGCCGAGATGTTGAAGTTGTTCTTCACTATCTCGGTGAAGTTCTTGAGCCTGGCTATGTTCATCAGGGGGCCAGTCGCTCTATGTGCCAGCCATCCCCCTCGCGGCTGTAGTAGAAGCGATCGTGCAGGCGATGCTCGCCCCCCTGCCAGAACTCGACGGTGTCGATGCGCACCCGGAAACCGCCCCAGAAGCTCGGCAGCGGCACCTCGCCATTGGCAAACTTCTGCTTGAGCTCCAGGAACTTGGCCTCCAGCACGCCGCGGGCCGAGATGCGGGTCGACTGCTTGGAGACCCAGGCGGCTATCTGGCTATCCTTGGGACGGCTGTGGAAGTACTTCATCACCTCGAAGGTGCTCATCTTCTCCACCCGGCCGGTCACGTGCACCTGGCGGTCCAGGGGGTGCCAGGGGAAGAGCAGGCTGATGCGGGGGTTGCCCTCCAGCTGATGCGCCTTGCGGCTGCCCATGTTGGTGTAGAACACCATGCCTTCGGCATCGTAGTGCTTGAGCAGCACGGTGCGCTGCCAGGGCTGGCCGTCGGCATCCACTGTGCCCACCACCATGGCGGTGGGGTCAGTCAGCCTGGCCTCGCACGCCTGGGCCAGCCACTTCTCGAACAGGGCGAGAGGCTCGGCCGGCAGATCGGCCCGGTGCAGTCCGCCCCTGGTGTATTCACGACGCAGATCAGCCACATCCATCATCTTGATTTTCCTTCTCTCTTTCTTTGCCGCCCGTGCGGCTATGAGTGCAGGCATTGTGCGACGAGCACGCCATGGGTACAAGCCTGGGGGCGGCCAAATGCCGGCACCAGCAACACAAAGGGAGGCCTGTGCCTCCCTTTTTCTGCCGGCAGCTTGCCGCCTGCCTATGGTTTGCCGTCAACCGGCGGGCAATGGGCCAGCATTTGCCGGTTATATTCCGCCGCATAGGCGCTCAGCCTGGCGTGGGCCTCCTTCTGATCCGGCTTGATGACATCGCCGAGCCCCTCCAGATAGCGCACGCCGCAGCGGGCCTTGGCCGCAGCCTGCTGATCCGCCGCGATGCCGGGTGCCACCTCGCCACGACCGGCCCGCACTATCAGCCGGTAGTCCTGCCTGGCCAGGCTGGCACTGACCGCCTGATCCAGGGTGTCGGCATCGGCCTGACAGCCGCCGAGCAGGGCGAGCAGCAGCACGCCGGCCAGCCTCATGCCCGCCTCCGTTGCCAGCCCAGCAGCGCCAGGGCCAGGGTCCAGACGCCGAGGGCGCCACCGCCACCACCGCCACCCTCTTCCCCACGCTGGGTCACCGACAGCTTGAGCGGGCTGATGGCGAAGAAGAGGTTGTCACTGCAGGCCACCTTCAGCCTGGCGGTACCGTCGTTGCCTGCGGGTATGGTGACGCTGGCCGAGCCGGAGTTGGGCTGGCCGCTGGCGAGCAGGGTCCAGCTCACCCCCTCGTCCCGGGTCAGGGAGAGCTCCACCTTGCTGCAGTTGATGGGGGCCGCGTTGGTGCCGGCCACGTCCCAGCTGATGGTCTGGCTGGCGCCGGCTCCGAGCGGGGTCACCAGCGGGCTGGTCAGAGCAAAGGCCTTGCCGGTGTTGACCACCTGGATCTTCATGTCGTCACTGGCGACACCGCCCTCGCCATCCCGCACCGTTAGGCGGAAGTTGAGATCCCGGTTGGTGGCAGGCCAGGCCTCCCCCTTCGCCAGGGTGTTGGTGAGCAGGGAGGGCAGGCTTGGCAGGGTGCGCTCCGGCAACGCGGTCGGCACCACGAAGCGAAACAGCGGGCGACTGCCGTCGTCAACCATGCTGGCGACGCTGAAGGACTCGGTGCCGAGATCGATCTGCTCCCAGGTGTAACTCAGGGGATCCTGATCCAGATCCGCCCCGGCGCCCTTGAGCACGAAGGGGGTGTTGGCCGGGATCACATAGTCGTTGCCGGCGGCGACCTGGGGCGCGTTGTTGGTCAGGCGCTGGGGAGTGCCGCAGCTCGCGACCGTGGCCATGTGGGCCCGCATCTGCTCGATGGACTTGCTGTGGAAGTAGGGCAGGCTGTTGGCCTGCAGGTTCTCCTCCCCGCAGATCCCCGCGTAGGCCATGATGGAGCTGCCGCTGCCGGGTTCCCAGGCCTGGCTGGCCTCCCGGTTGCCGCCGCCACAGCTGCCTGTGGTGCCGTTGAAGGTGTGGTCGGCGCCGAACTGGTGACCGATCTCGTGGGCCACGTAGTCGATGAAGAAGGCATCCCCCACCGGATCCGGGGAGCCCGTCATGCCCGCCGATTTCTCCGCGGTGCAGAGCACCCCCAGCCCCGCCAGGCCGCCGCCCCCGGTGTTGACCACGTGACCTATGTCGAAGGGGCCAAGCTTGGTGCCTGCCTGGCTCTGTGCCTGCTGCTGCACCGTGACGTTGGCATCTATGTCACCGTCATCGTTGTTGAAGGGATCGGTGGCAGTGTCGGTGAAGATGATGGTGTCGTTGCCACTGGCGAGCTGGAACTCGGCGGCGACGTCACGCTGGTACACCTCGTTGACCCGGTTGAGCAGGGTGGCGATGGCGCCGAGACCCGCCTCTACGGTGCCGCCGTGATACTGGGTGTACTCCCCCGCCGCCGAGATGGCGATGACGTAGCGCTTGCGCTCGTTGCCATCCACCAGGACCTGACGGGCCAGCGCCTTGGCCTGGGAGCCGATGACCCTGTCCGCCTCTTCCTCCAGCCGGCTGTGGGCATCCTGCTGGTAATAGATGGCGTAGCCTTCACCGTTTCTGAGCGGGTCCACGAACACCATGCGGCCCTGGTGGCTGAACATGGCGTGGAACCCCTGGGGACCGAGATCGAAGCGCCCCGTCTCCATCGGGTTGGACTCGTCATACCCCTTGAATGCCAGAATGCCGGGATACCTGGCGGCGAGATCCGATGGCAGCAGATCATAGGCCTGCAGGTTGAAGGTGACCTCCTTGCCATCCGGCAGCGGCAGGGTCAGTCGGGGCTCCCCTCCCTGCAAACCGGCGAAGTGATCGGCCGGCACAGTGGCAATGCGATATTGGCTGGCCCGCACCTCATAGCCATCGGCGGCGGTGGCCCGCGCCGCCACCGTATTCCACTCACTGGCGGCCAGGCCGGTGGCGTTCATCAGACCGGCCACCAGCAACGCCAGCGGAGAGTATTTCATCAACTGCATCTTTGTAATTCCTTTTTCCATGCGTTCGCCTGAACTGCCTCAGCATCATTTTCCTGCCAGGGTGAGAAGTCCAGCCCCATCCTCTGTACATTCCCCGAATGGGGACGGTTGCACCAATGCAGTCTAGCCCCTATCATGGCGCGGATTTGTCCGTTTCAGAACCCTCCTGTGTCACGGGCCGGTTCATCCTTTTTTGGCCAAGGTTAATCTCATGCTCAAATCCCCACTGTTGCCCCGTTTCGGGGATCTGGTCGTTGCCATTGTTGACGATGTACTCGGTCAGGGTCTCACCCTGGACCGCGCTTATGCCCGTCACTTCTCCGGCATCGAACTCAAACCGCAAGAACAGGCAAGGATTGCCCTGGTCACCGGCGACCTGCTGCGTCGTCTCAGCCTCTATTGCTTCCTGACCGGCATCCAGGTCCGTCAGGCCGAAAAGAATGTCTGGCCGCTGCTGCACAGCTGGCACGCCTTCCACAAGATTGCCCAGCCCAACAACCCGACCCTGGATCGCTTCAATGAAGAGGCATTCCGTCGCCGTCTGACCGAGGCCAAAAAGAACCCGGTGCTGATGGATGGTTGCCCGAGCTGGCTGGAGAAGCTGGGCAGCGAGCAGCTGGGGGAGTCCTGGCCTGCCGAGCGTGCCGCCCTGGCCTGGATGCCCAAGCGCTACCTGCGGGTCAACACCCTCAAGTGCACCCGGGAAGAGCTGCAGGCCATTCTGGCCAAAGAGCATGTCACCACCATTCCGGTTGACGGGGTGGAGACTGCCCTGCAGGTCACCTCGGACGCCGCCCTGTTCCGCACCAAGGCCTTTGCCGATGGCTGCTTCGAGCAGCAGGATGCCGGCTCCCAGCTGGTCGCCGCCGCCTTGGAAGTGACCCCGGGCATGCGGGTCATCGACGCCTGCGCCGGTGCCGGTGGCAAGACACTGCACATCGCCGCCATGATGGAAGGCAAGGGCCGCCTGCTGGCGATGGACGTGGAAGAGTGGAAGCTGGAGAACCTCAAGCAGCGCGCCCGCCGCGCCGGTGCCCACAACGTGGAGACCCGGGTCATCACCAGCAGCAAGACCGTCAAGCGCCTCAAGGAGAGCGCCGATCGCGTGCTGCTGGACGTGCCCTGCTCCGGTCTTGGCGTGCTCAAGCGCAATCCGGATGCCAAGTGGCGCGACACCGCCGAGCGCCTGCCGGTGTTGGTCGCCCTGCAAGAAGAGATACTGCAGCGTTACAGCCAGATGGTGAAGGTGGGCGGCCTGCTGGTCTATGCAACCTGCTCCATCCTGCCAGAGGAGAACCGCCAGCAGGTGGACAAGTTCCTCGCGGCCAACGAGAACTATCGCCTGCGGGATGACCACACCGTCAGCCCCTCCGAGACCGGCTTCGACGGTTTCTACATGGCCCGTATCGAACGGATCGCCTAAGGTCCTGCGCACCCATAGAAAAGGGGAGCCAATGGCTCCCCTTTTTGCATGATGCGGATGCGACCTTATTCGGCGGCGGCATCATCCTGCTTGTGCTTGGCGGCGACTTCCTTGATGAGGGTCTGCAGCTCGCCAGCCTGGAACATCTCGATCATGATGTCGCAACCACCGACCAGCTCACCTTCCACCCACAGCTGCGGGAAGGTCGGCCAGTTGGCAAATTTCGGCAGCTCGGCACGGATGTCCGGGTTTTGCAGGATGTCGACGTAAGCAAAGGGCTCGCCACAGGACATCAGGGCCTGGGAGGCCTGGGCAGAGAAACCGCAGCTGGGTAGCTTGGGGGATCCCTTCATGTACAGGATGATGGGATTCTCAGCCAGTTGCTGTTTGATCTTTTCAATAGTTTCCATAAATGCCTCACTAGAGCGATTTCGGCGGCCATTCTACTGCAAACCGGGCAGACCACAAACTGGCAAACCGTCCCGAATGCAAGAAGTGATGAATCAATACGCCGCAGCTTGATCCGGATCATGGCGAGAATCAAGAGTTGTTCGCCCATCTTTGATGCTGCTACAATCGACGGGCTTTGGGCCGTCCGGCCCCATCATTTCAAGAACAATTCTTTTCAACATAGAAAAGAGTACGCAATGTCTTGCAACCGTCGCCTTCGCACGGCCCAGCCAATGGAGAGTAGAAAATGGCTTTCGAACTTCCCGCTCTGCCCTATGCAATCAATGCTCTGGAACCGCACATCTCCCAGGAAACCCTGGAATATCACCACGGCAAGCACCACAACACCTACGTGGTCAACCTGAACAACCTGGTGCCGGGTACCGAGTTTGAAGGCAAGTCTCTGGAAGAGATCATCAAGACCTCCACTGGCGGTGTCTTCAACAACGCCGCCCAGATCTGGAACCACACCTTCTACTGGCACTGCCTCTCCCCGAACGGCGGTGGCGAGCCCACCGGCGCCCTGGCCGATGCCATCAACAAGGCGTTCGGCTCCTTCGCCGAGTTCAAGGATGCGTTCACCAAGTCTGCCATCGGCAACTTCGGTTCCAGCTGGACCTGGCTGGTGAAAAAAGCCGACGGCTCCCTGGCCATCGTCAACACCTCCAACGCCGGCTGCCCGCTGACCGAAGCCGGGACCACCCCGCTGCTGACCGTCGACCTGTGGGAGCACGCCTACTACATCGATTTCCGCAACCTGCGTCCGAAGTACATGGAAACCTTCTGGGCCCTGGTCAACTGGGAATTCGTGGCCAAGAACCTGGCTGCCTGATAGCCTCTTTCTTGCCAAAGCGCCCCGCACTGCGGGGCGTTTTTTTATGGCGAACAGGCAACGAAAAAGGCGCCATGGGCGCCTTTCTGATAACCATGGGTCGTTACTGGTCTATCTCGTCCAGATACTCGTCCAGGTTGCTGTCATCCTCCTGCTGGCCCTGCTGCTTGAGCTCAGGCTGGCGACCCGTCACCTTGCCGTCGTTGTACTGCAGGTAGAAGTCCTTGGTCAGGGCATAGGGATCGAGCGCATTGTCGATGATCCGCTCCTGATCGATCAGCTTGGAGCGCGTGCCCAGGCCATCCAGCGCCCAGTGCACCACCCGCAGCGGGAAGGTCAGCAGGGCGTAGGGGAAGTACACGGTATCGATGGTATCCCCCACCAGCTCGCGGGTGGTGGTCGGGCCATAGACGGGCACCATGATGTAGGCGCCATCCCCGATGTCCGCCTTGCCGAGCACAGTATCCATCTCCAGCATGTTGCGCTCGAGGCCGGCATGCTTGGCCACGTCGAAGATCCCCAGCAGACCTATGGTGGTGTTGAGGGTGAAGCGGCCCAGGTTGGTCCCCGCCCCCTTCAGATCACCGACCAGCAGGTGGTTGATCATGCTGCTTGGCTCGTCGAAATTCTCCACCAGGTTGTCGATGCCGTCCTTCATCCCCTGCGGCACGTAGCGGGCGTAGCCATGGACCACGGGCCGGGCCACATAGGGCTCCAGCACGTCGTAGTTGATGGCCCACATGGCCCGGTTCGCCCCCTGGAAGGGATCACGGGGATCGCTGGCCGTGCTGGTCGCTTCGGGACGGCTGGGGGTTTCGTTGAGATCCAGGCTCTCTGGGCCCGGCTTGGGAGGGCCACCGGCACAGCCCCCCAACAGCAGTGCCACTGCCAATGCTCCTGAACGCAGATACATATGAAAGTCCTAAGCTTTTTTGGGAATCTTTATGGATTATAGGTAGGCCCGCCCCGTCCCGGGGTCGGGCCAAGGGGGTATTAGAGTGCGTGATCGATGCGGATGTCAATCGGCGCTGTGGGGATGGTGGTGGTCGGCACTGTGACCGAGACCCCCTCGAAGGCGCCTTCCTTGTTCATGACGTTGCCGCCCCGGGAGAGGCGAGCCTTGAACTGCAGCTCGGGATAGGCCGCCAGCTTGCTCCCCTCTATCATGGCATCCCCATCTCCCAGTGACAGGGTGAGGGGCAACTGCGGACCCGGGATGCGCTTGACCGCGATGGGCATGGGCGGGCCATTGGGGATCACCGCAAAGACGAACAGGTGGGCATCCTCCGGCAGCTGGATGCCCGGCGCCAGAGTGATGTGCAGGGGATACTCTCCCTCCTTCACCGCCACTACCTGGGCATTGCCCTGCTCGGCCTGGGCGGCGGGTGCGGCTGTCACGGCGATGCCGCGCTGACGCAGTTGCTGCTCGGCATACTCGATGGAGCGCTCCACCATGGCGTGACGGGTCGAGCCCTTCTCCAGCAGCGGCAACATGGCTCGCCAGCGCACCAGCGCGGTCTGGAAGTCCTCTTTCTGCAGCGCCATGAAGGCATGGACCGAGCGCGCCTCTATGTTGGCCGGATCCTGGGCGATGGCCGCCTGCAGCAGCTGATCCGCCCTGGCCTCCTCCCCCGTCATCATCAGGGCCTGGGCATAGGGCACCGCCACCATGGCCTTCTGCGGGGCCAGGGAGTAGGCCCGCTCCAGCGCCTCGCGGGCCATCTCGGGGTCGTTGCCATCCAGGGTCAGACGCCCCAGCAGCAGCCAACCGCGGTAGTCGTTCGGTTCATCCTTGAGGCGGGTACGCAGGCCTAAGGTGAAATCCAGCAGATCCTGCTCTGTCACCTCGGCATCCCGCTCCACCAAGATGCGGTTGCTCAGCTCACCAAGACGGCTGCTGGCATCCTGCCAACGGCTCACCTCCTGCCAGGCCCCCAGCTTGTAATAAAGCCCCAGACTCACCACCACCAGCACCAGCACACCCGGGATCCAGGTCAGGCTCTTGCCGCCGCGGGCGCTCTGCTCCACGTCGGGGATGTCGTCCAGCAGGCTGCGTTGCAGCTCCACCAGAGACTCGGACTCCTCGGCCAGTATCCCCTGCTCACGCTCCTCGCCTATCTCCCGCAGACGCTGACGGTAGAGCTGCTTGTTGAGGGCCGAACGGCTGATGCTCTGGCGACCCTCGCCGCGCCACAGCGGCAGGATCAGCGCCAGGCTCGCCAGCACCAGCAGGGCCGCGATCACTATCCAAAATGCGGTCATTGTTTCTCTTCCTCTTTGAGCAGCTCGGCCAGACGGCACCGCTCTTCTTCGCTCAGGGCGTTATCCATTCGTTTTGTCGCCGCCGGGGCACGGCGGCTGCGCACCACCACAGTGGCGGCACCGATGACGATGACCAGCAGGGGGCCAAGCCAGAGGATCAGGGTGGAGGCCATCAGGGGGGGATCATAGAGGATGAAGTTGCCGTAACGGGCCACCATGTAATCCACCACCTCCTGCTTGTCCTTGCCGTCCCGCACCATCTGGTAGGTCTTGTCCCTCAGATCCTTGGCGAGCCCCGCATTGGAGTCGGCGATGTCCTGGTTCTGGCACTTGGGGCAGCGCAGCTCCTTGGTCAGCTCGCGGAAGGTCTGCTCCTGGGCATCGCTGTCGAAGGTGTAGACGTCGATGGCGGCGCGAGCCTGGCCGGCACCCAGCAGGCCTGCCAGCAGCAACAGGGATGCAATAAGCGTTTTCATCAGAGTTGCCCTCACTTCATGGCCTCGAAGATGGGTTTGAGGGTCGAGGCCCAGACCTCGGGATTGACGTCCCCCACGTGGCGATAACGGATGATGCCCTGGCTGTCGATGAAGAAGGTCTCGGGGGCGCCGTAGACCCCCAGATCCAGCCCCAGCATGCCGTCCGGATCATAGAGGTTGACCTCATAGGGGTTGCCGAGCTCCGCCAGCCACTTGATGGCCTTGTCCCGCTCATCCTTGTAGTTCATGCCGACGATGGGAATTCCCTGCCCCGCCAGCTGCTTGAGGTAGGTGTGCTCCCCATAGCAGGTCGGGCACCAGGTGGCCCAGACGTTGAGCAGCATGGGACGCCCCTTGAAGATGCTCCTGTCATGCTGCTTGTCGAGGTCGTAGATGTCCTGCAGGGTGAACACGGGCACCTCCTTGTCCACCATCACGGATTCCAGCTTGGTGGGGTCCGAGTAGAGCCCCTTGAACAGGAACACGGCTCCCATCAGGAAGATGATGAAGGGCAGCAGAAACAGCCAGGTCTTCTTGCTCATGCCTTGGTCTCCTCATCACGACGGCCGAACCGGTAGCGCTTGTCCAGCATGGCCAGCACGCCGCCGATGGCCATGAAGACGCCGCCGAACCAGATCCAGCGCACGAAGGGCTTGTAGTAGATCCGCACCGCCCAGGCGCCGTTGTCGAGCTGCTCGCCAAGCGCCGCATAGAGATCCCGGGTGAAGCCGGCATCGATGGCGGCTTCGGTCATCGGCATGCGACTGACCTTGTACATCCGCTTCTCGGGCTTGAGCAGGGCCACCTGCTTGCCGTTCCTGTGCACCTCCAGCACCCCCTTGAAGCCGTCGTAGTTGGGGCCGTTCTTTTCGCTGATGCCGGCAAACACGAATTCGTAATCGGCGAAGTGCACCCGATCGCCGGCCTGCATCCGCAAGTCCTTCTCGATGCTGTAGTTCTGGGTGCAGGCGATGCCGATGATGCTGACCGCGAGCCCCACGTGGCCGAGGATCATGGCCCAGTGGCTGTTGCCGAGTTTGCGCACCCCGGTGGCAAAGCCGTGCTTGTGGGTGGCGCGCACCCAGGTCTCCTGGATGCTGGTGATGATGATCCAGCTGCCCAGGCCTATGCCGAGCGCGGCCCAGGGCTTGAACTCCCCGGCGAAGAGCTGCGGCAGCAGCAGGGCGGCGGCCAGGCTCAGCCCCAGGGCCAGCACCACCTTGCCCTTGAGCTCACCGAGCTCCTGACGGCGCCAGCGGAACAGCGGCCCCACTCCCAGCAGCAGGGCGAACGGGATGATCAGCCAGCTGTAGATGTGGTTGAAGAAGGGGGTGCCGATGGAGATGCTGCCAAGCCCCAGCTCCTTGTGCACCAGGGGCAGCAGGGTGCCAAGCAGCACCGTCAGCAGGCCCGCCACCAAGAGGATATTGTTGCCAAGCAGCAGGGTCTCGCGACTCCAGAGCTCGTGCTTGCCGTGGCTCTTCACCTGGGAGCCCTTGAAGGCGAACAGCAGCAAGGAGCTGCCGATCACCGCCAGCAGGAAGCCCAGGATGAAGAGGCCGCGGGTCGGGTCGGAGGCAAAGGCGTGGACCGACACCAGCACGCCGGAGCGCACCAGGAAGGTCCCCAGCAGGCTCAGGGAGAAGGCCGAGAGCGCCAGCAGCACAGTCCAGGCCTTGAAGGTGGCGCGCTTCTCGCTCACCGCCAGGGAATGGAGCAGGGCCGTGCCCGCCAGCCAGGGCATGAAGGAGGCGTTTTCCACCGGATCCCAGAACCACCAGCCGCCCCAGCCGAGCTCGTAATAGGCCCACCAGGAGCCGAGCACTATGCCAAGGGTCAGGAAGACCCAGGCCGCCATGGTCCAGGGACGGGACCAGCGCGCCCAGGTGGCGTCGAGGCGCCCCGTCATCAGGGAGGCGATGGCAAAGGCGAAGGCCACCGAGAAGCCCACGTAGCCCATATAGAGCATCGGCGGGTGGAAGATGAGGCCCGGATCCTGCAGCAGGGGGTTGAGGTCACGCCCATCCACCGGGAAGTACGGCAGGGTGCGGGTGAAGGGGTCAGAGGTGAACAGCACGAAGGCGGTGAAGCCCACCGAGATGAGGCCGAGCACCCCCAGCACCCGCGCCACCGCATCCAGCGGCAGGCTGCGGCTGAACAGGGCCACGGCCGCTGTCCAGCCCCCCAGGGTCAGCACCCAGAGCAGCAGGGAACCCTCGTGGGCCCCCCACACCGCCGAGATGCGGTACTGCAACGGCAACAGGCTGTTGGAGTTGGTGGCCACGTACTGCACGGTGAAGTCGTTGTCGACGAAGGCCCAGGTGAGGCAGAGGAAGGAGAGCAACAGCAGCAGGAACTGGCTGTAGGCGAGCGGACGGGCCGCCGACATCATGCCGAGACGCCCCAGTCGGGCGCCGATCAGCGGGTAGCTCCCCAGCAGCAGGGCGGTGGCAAAGGCCAGGATCAGTGCGAATTGCCCCAGTTCAGGGATCATGGCTGGCTTCCTTTCAATTGCGCCGCGACCAGAACCGGTGCACAGGCATGAGACGGTGAGAACTGCCCTACTTCGGGGATCATTGACTATTTCCTTTCGATGGCGCTGTGAGACATACCGATCCGGCGGCGAAACGAGGTGAACACAAGGTCAAGGCTGCCGGCGTCATTGCTTGGCCCCCTGCAATTGCGCCTCGGTATATTCGGGCTTGAAGTGCATGCCATTGGTGGCGTCCGCCACTTCCGGCGGCATGTAGTTCTCGTCGTGCTTGGCCAGCACCTCGAAGGCAGCCACCGTGGTCGCATCCTTGAGGGTGCCCTGGGCGACTATGCCCTGCCCTTCCCGGAAGAGATCCGGCAGTATGCCGTCAAACTCTACCGTCACCAGATGGCCGCCGTTGTCCACCAGCTTGAAGGCCACCTTGAGGCTCTGGGGATCCCGCTGCACCGAGCCCGGCACCACCAGGCCGCCGATGCGCAGGCGCTGACCCTCTTCCGGCTTGATCTTGTCCGGCCCCTTGCCCTCCACCAATTCGCTCGGGGTATAGAAGAGATCGATGTTCTGGCTGAGGGCATAGAGCACCAGACCAGTCACGCTGGCGAGGCCCAGGCTGATGGCCAGAATGATGGTGAGGCGTTTCTTGCGTCTCGGGTTCATAGGGTGTTCTCCATCTGCTGGGCCGCCTTGCGACGGGCCTCGCGGGCCTGCTTGTTGCGCAATTCGCCGAGCAGGCTACGGGTTTTCAACCGGGTGGAAATGACGATGCCGACCAGGCAGATCGCGGTCAGGCCGAAGGAGAGCCAGACGTAGAAGGCGTAACCGCCCATGGCCATGAAGTCGCTGAATGAGGCAAAGTGCATGCTTACTTCTCCTGTCTGGCGATGTCGGCAACCCAGGGGCGGTGCCACTCCCGCATCAGCAGCTCGTTCCTGAACCGCATCAGGGTCAGGGCCCCGAGGAAGGTCGCAAACGCCAGTATCATGATGAGCAGCGGCCACAGCATCTCGGGGGAGATGGAGGGCTTGTCAAACTTGGTGATGGAGGCGCCCTGGTGCAGGGTGTTCCACCACTCCACCGAGTAGTGAATGATGGGCAGGTTGATCACCCCCACCAGCGCCAGTATGCCGGCGGCGCGCCCCGCCACTACCTTGTCGCTGAAGGCGTTGTAGAGGGCGATGACGCCAAGATAGAGAAACAGCAGGATAAGCTCGGAGGTGAGGCGCGCGTCCCACACCCACCAGGTGCCCCACATGGGCTTGCCCCAGGCGGCGCCGGTGAAGAGGGCGATGAAGGTGAAGACGGCGCCCACCGGGGCGATGGCCGCTACCGTCATGTCCGCCATGCGCAGTTGCCACACCAGGCCGATGAAGGCCGCCACCGCCATGGTGGAGTAGGCCCCCATGGAGAGGATGGCGGCAGGCACGTGGATGTAGATGATCCTGAAAGAGTCTCCCTGCTGATAATCGGCGGGGGCAAAGGCCAGCCCCCAGACGGTGCCTATGATGAAGGCGAGCAGGCTTGTCACGACAAACCAGGGCAGCAGGGTGCCGGCCAGCCCATAGGCGCGCTCGGGTTTGGCATAAGGGTGCAACCATTTCCACATAGCTCACAGAACCTTTCAGTTATTAATTTTTAAGTGGCGAGGCCTACCATACCCACCGCCGGGAAACATCATATCCCCCCAAAGCAATAAGCAGCCATCCCCTTGATCTATCTCAATTATATTTTTCAAAAAACAGCCTCAAAAGAGGCTTTTTTGATAATTAATCAGTTGACGCTGACCCGCAGTGCCGCCGAGATGGCCAGGGGCGTCAGGGTCAGGGCCCCCACCAGCATGGCCCCCAGGATCGCCAGCTGCCCCCCGTAGGGCAACCCCATGCTCGCCGCATCGATGGCGGAGGTGGCGAAGATCAGCACCGGGATATAGAGCGGCAGCAGCAGCAGGCTGAGCAGCACACCCCCCTTGCGCAGTCCCGCCGTCAGCGCCACCCCGACGGCCCCGAGCAGGCTCAGCACAGGGGTGCCGAGGGCCAGGGTGGCCACCACGGCCAGATAGCTCTTCATGTCCAGGGAGAGCAGGATGGCGAGCAGCGGGGAGATCAGCAGCAGCGGCAGGCCGGTCAGCAACCAGTGAGCGATCACTTTCGCCAGCGCCAGCAGCCCGAGGGGATGAGGCATCAGCATCATCTGCTCCAGGGCGCCGTCGCTGAAGTCATCGCGAAACAGCCGCTCCAGGGAGAGCATGGCCGCCAGCAGGGCCGCCACCCAGATGATGCCGGGGGCGATGCGGGCCAGCAGCTGGGGCTCGGGCCCGATGCCCAGCGGAAAGAGGGTGATGACGATGAGGAAGAACCAGAGCGGGTTGAAGATGTCGGCGCGCTGGCGCAGGGCCATCAGCAACTCGCGGTGAATAAGGTGTATGACGGCGCGCAGCATGGCTACTCCTGCAACAGCGAGGTCAGGGAGAGGGTCTTGAGCCGCCCCTGCATCAGGGTCAGATCCTGGTGGGTGGTGAGCACCACCATGCCCCCCCGATCCGCGTGGGCGAGGAACAGTTGCTCCAGCACCCTGACCCCCTGCTTGTCGATGGCGGTGAAGGGCTCGTCCAGGATCCAGAGCGCCGGGCGCTCAGACAGCCAGAGCCTCGCCAGCGCCACCCGCCGCTGCTGCCCGGCGGAGAGCTGGCCCGCGGGATAATCCTCGAAGCCGGCGAGGCCGACCTGGGCCAGCACCTGCCAGAGATCCACGGAAGCCTCGGCCGTGCCGTGCAGCTTCTGATAGAAGGAGAGGTTCTCCAGGGGGGTCAGGGTCGCCTTGACGCCGGGCTGATGGCCCAGGTAGAGCAGGCTGGCATGGTACTCATCCCGGCAGTGGCGGATGTTCTCCCCGTTCCAGCACACCTCCCCCGCGAAGGGTTGGGAGAGGCCGGTCAGCAACCGCAGCAGGCTGGTCTTGCCCACCCCGTTGGGGCCTTCAATCTGCATCAGATCGCCCGAGCGCACCGCGAAGGAGAGATGTTCAAACAGGGTGCGATCTTCACGCACGCAGCTCAGATTGTTGGCTTGAAGCAGCATGAGGGTGTAATCGTTGAAAATGAGGCGGCCTGCATCTTAACACAGGATCCGGAGGCGTCTTTTCAAAGATGCCAATAATCAACAGGATTTGTGGGGGAGATCGCGCACCGGCAGAAGAAGATGTGGCAGGGAAAAGAGGGGTGGCACATGCCTCCCCTATCGATCTGAAGCAGGGGTCAGGTGCGACCCTTGCGCAGGGAGATCAGCAACTCGGCTTCAGCCTGGGGCAACTCGCATTCGCTCATCACCTCGTCGAGATCGGCGCCGAGCTCCACCATCTTGGCGGCGCGGCTGTAGAGGCGGCGCTCCGGATCCTGCAGGGTCAACTCCTGCTGGCTATCCTGGATCTTCTGCATGGCCCCTTCGGCGGATTGCAGGCGCTGACCCATGCCGATGGCTCCGGTATGCAGCTCCATCATCTGCTTACGCAGACTCTCGAGCTGCCCCTGCAGCGTCTCCATCCTGGCCTCGGACTCTCCCTGACGGCGGCGGTGACCCAATAGACCGTAGAGGGCCATCACCAGCGCCAACAAGGACAACCCCAAGGCTGCGAATTCAATCATCAAACTGTCACCTTCCTCATCACAGGGTCCCGCTCGGCATCAGGGTGCCACGGGCAGATCCGGGACCGCTGTTGTATCACTTTTTGACGCGCCGTTACAGGGAGCCGATATCGTCCCACTCTTCGTCGGAGAGCAGCTTGTTGAGATCCACCAGGATCAGCAGCTGACCGTCGCGGTTGCTGACACCCTGGATGAACTTGGCGCTCTCCTCGGTGCCCACTGCCGGGGCGGCGTCGATCTCGGAGGAGCGCAGATAGACCACCTCGGCCACGCTGTCCACCATGATGCCGATCACCTGCTTCTCCGCCTCTATGATGACGATGCGCGAATTCTCGCTCACATCACCGGCCGGCAGGCCGAAGCGGGAGCGGGTGTCGATGACGGTCACCACGTTGCCACGCAGGTTGATGATGCCCAGCACATAGTCGGGCGCACCCGGTACCGGGGCTATCTCGGTGTAGCGCAACACTTCCTGGACCTGCATCACGTTGATGCCATAGGTCTCGTTTTCCAACTGGAAGGTCACCCACTGCAGCACTTCGTCCTCGGCCAGATTTTGTGCAATATTGCGCTTCTCTGTCATCTTCTTGATCCTTGTATGAACCCGTCAACGGGTAAAATTAGCAATAAAACCATGGCAGTGCCGATGTTGTCAGCGGCCTTCGATGTTCACGCCTCGGCCAAGGAGCACCAAGAGCTCCCTGACGTGCAGCAGGGCACACATCTTCTCCTTGACCATGCCCGCCAGCCAGGGGCGTTTCCCCTCCTGATGGCGCCACTTCACCTGATCCCGATGCAGCAGTTCGGTGCCCTTCAACTGATGACAGGCCAGCCCCCAGGGGGATTCCCCCAGCATAATCAGATATTTGTACTCGTCTATCTCCAGATGCTGGCCCGGCATGACCCACTGGGCCGTGTCGACCACGTTCATCTTCTGCTCCCGGGAGGTCATGATCCCCTTGTACCAGCCCGGCTGGCCGAACAGGGAAGTCACCTCCCCCAGCTGGTGAATGCCGCCGAGCTCGGTCAGGGGCACGGCGAAGGTCACTCCGGCCACGTCGAAGAAGAGCGCCTGAAACTCGTTGCCGGTATCCAGGTTTTCCCAGGGCGCAGGAGCAGGCTCAGGTTCCGCCGCCAGCACGGGTTCGGCCAGTGCCAGGGCGACGGGCTCGGCGATCACCGGGATCACCTCGGGCGTCACCAGGGCCACCTCGACTGGCTCGGGCTCTGCCTCGACCTCGAGCTGGAAGGGCTCGACATGCAGCTCTTCATGGCTCAGGACATCCATCTCATCCTGCACCTGGCTCACCTGGGCGAGCAGCTCGCTCAGTTGCGCCAGCCGGCTGTCGGCTTCGAGATAGGGGGCCGCAGCCACCTCGGGCAAGGGGGCGGGCTGAGGCTGCAACTGCAGCACAGGGGCCGGCGCCTCGTCGTCCGGATCGTCCCGCAGCAGGAGATCATCGAGCAGCAGGGAGTGGAAATAGTCATCCATGGCCCGAACCTGGGTGGTCTCTCTCATGGCTTCACCTCCTGGGTCCGTTGACGCTCAAGCGCATCGAGATTGTTGAGCAGGGTCTCGTAGGCATAGGTGCCACGGCTGCCCGGTGCATAGATGGAGGGCGGAACGTGCAGCAGGCTGGCATCCCGGAATTTGGTGTCGATGGGAATGACCGCATTCCACACCGCCTCCCCATACTGCTCCTTGATGGACTGCAGCGTCATCAGGGAGGCCCGGGTACGCTTGTCGAACATGGTCGGGATCACGGTATAGCGGAACTTGTCCCGCTTGGATCGCTGCATGATCTCGAAGGTCTTCATCATCCGCTCCAGCCCCTTCAAGGCCAAAAATTCGGTCTGCACCGGCACCAGGATGCGATCGCAGGCCGCCAGCGCATTGACCATCATCACCCCCAGCACGGGCGGGCAGTCGATGAGCACATAGTCATACTGATCCTGCACCCGCAACAGGGCACGCTTGAGCACCAGTCCCATGCCTTCCCGGTTGCCCATGACCCTGTCCAGGGTCGCCAGCGTGATGGAGGCGGGCAGCAGGTGGATGTTCTCGAACTTGGTCTTCAGGGTCATGCGGTTGACCAGCTCGGCACTGGGCTTGGCCGCCTGGAACAGCTCGTAGAGGGTGCCTTCCAGCCGGTCCGAGTCAAAATCGAAATACGAGGTCAGGGAGGCGTGGGGATCGGTGTCGATCAGCAGCACCCGCTGGCCACGCTGGGCCAGAATGCCCGCCAGGGAGACGACCGTGGTGGTTTTACCGACTCCACCCTTCTGATTGGCAACCGTCCAAACAATCACTGTATCAATCCTGCCTTGTTGTTATGCGTATGCCACCACCGGGCAGCGTCACCACTCTGACGTTCTCGCTGTCGACGCTCTGTGGCGCGGCCGGAGCCGGCGTCACCGTCAGGGAGTTGACGGGGAGTCGCGGCACCCAGGCGAATCTGGATATGGCGACCACGACCTTGCGATTCTGTAACCGCCCCTGCTCGCTGCCATTGTCGGCGAAGGGGGAGAACTCCCCATAGGCCTCGTAGGCGAGCCGCTCGGGGGCTATCCCCTTGGCCACCAGGGCACCGAGCACAGCCTCGGCGCGGGCGGCAGACAGGGTCCAGTTGGAGCGAAACATTTCGTTGTTGATCGGCTGGTTATCCGTGTAACCCCGCACCCTGACATAGTTATCGACCGGTTTCAGAATACCTGAAAGCGTATCGAGCACAGGGGCCGCATTGCTCCCCAGAAAGGCGCTGCCGCTGCGAAACAGCAGGCCGGAACTCAGCTCCACCGTCAGCCAGTTGTCATCCTTCGCCAGCTTGACCACGCCGGCATCCACCAGGGCACCCATGGCCTCCTGCAGCTGCAGGTCTATGGTCGCAAGGGCCGTGCCGTCTTGCTGGATCGGGGTCCCCGTGATGGGGGCGCGCGAAGGCGACGGTGAGGCCTGGCTCTCCAGCAGGGAAGGCGCGGCCGACACCGGGTTGTTGAGCAGGGAGTTGCCCTGCCCTTCCAGCAGGCCATCGCTGCGCGGCACCTGGTTGAAGGCCTGGGTCATGCCCTCGATGACGGCGCGGTACTGCTCCTTGTTGACGATGGCCACCGAGTAGAGCACCACGAAGAGGGCGAAGATGAGCGTCATGTAATCGGCATAGGAGACCAGCCAGCGATCGAGATGTTCTCGCCCCTGCAGGTGCAAACGATAGCGCTTGCGCATGGCTATTCCCCTTTCAGATAAGCCCGTAGCCGCCGTTCAACCTGCTGGCCGTTCTCCCCGTGGGCGATGGCCAGCAACCCTTCCAGCGTCATCTCCTGATAGAGACCGTAGTGGTAGTGGAATGCCCGCAGGCGATTCGCTATCGGCAGATAGAGGAGGTTGGCAAAGCCCACCCCGTAGATGGTCGCGACGAAGGCGATGGCGATGCCGGCGCCCAGGGTGCCCGGCTCCTCCAGGTGAAACATGGCCTGGATGAGGCCTATCACGGCCCCTATGATGCCGATGGTCGGGCTGTAGCCCCCCATGGCCTCGAACACCCTGGCCGCGTGCTCGTTGCGCTCCTGCTCGATGTCGATGTCCGCCTCCAGCAGGCGACGGATATCCTCGATGGAGACGCCGTCCACTATCATGGTGAGCCCCTGGCGGGTGAAGGGATCGCTCTCCTGTTCGGCCTGGTTCTCCAGCGCCAGCAACCCCTGCTGGCGCGCAAACTGGGCCCAGGCCTGCAGGCGCTCGGCCTGCTGCACCAGATCCAGTTGCGGCGGGAACAGCATCCAGCGCGCTTGGGCGAGGGCGGACAGCATGTATTTGCGGGGCGTCTGCAGGATGACGGCGCCCCAGGTGCCCCCGACCACGATGACGAAGGCAGGGCCATCCAGCAGGGTCAGCAGGCTGCCGCCGTGCCACCATTGGGCGACGGCCACGGCGACCAGCGCCAGCACCAGGCCGAACATGCCCATGGTCAGCGACCCAACTCGACCAGGATGCGCTGGGCCACCCTGTCCAGCGGCAGGGATTCGCTGGCTATGCCCGCCTTGGCAACCGCCTGGGGCATGCCGTAGACCACGCAGGAGGCTTCATCCTGCGCCCAGATGGTGGCGCCCTGCTCCTTGAGCAGACGCGCCCCGTCCCGGCCATCGGCGCCCATGCCGGTCAGCACGATGGCGAGCACCTTGTCGCCGTAGATCTTGGCGGCGGAGGCGAAGGTGATGTCGACGCAGGGCTTGTAGTTGACCTTGTCATTGCCCTCTATGATGCGAAGGCGAGCACCTGGCCCGCGCCCTTCCAGCAGCATCTGCTTGCCACCCGGGGCCAGATAGGCGTGACCCGGCCTTAGCACGTCACCGTCTTCAGCCTCCTTTACCCCGATCTGGCACAGGCCGTTGAGACGGGCGGCGAAGGCCGCGGTGAAGGTGGCCGGCATATGTTGGATCAGCAATATGGGGTGAGGGAAATCTCCCGGCAGCTTGGTCAGCACGTTCTGCAGCGCCACCGGGCCACCGGTGGAGGTGCCGATGGCCACCAGCTGATAGCTCTTGCCGCTGCGCTTGAAGCTGGCGGGCGCCGCGGCGCGAACCGGCTCGGGCTGGCGCTCAAGAGGACGTGCCGAGGCAGCGCCGAGGGCGGGGCGCACCGCAGGCTCCGGCGTCCGGGGTCTGGCGGCCGCCATCAGGAAGCGCTTGCGGGCAATCTCCCTGACGCGCTGTTGCAGCAGCTTGACGGCCTCATCCTTGTCCCGGGCTATGTCTTCGAACTTCTTGGGCAGGAAATCCAGGGCACCGGCATCCAGTGCATCCAGGGTCGCCTTGGCCCCCTCGTGGGTCAGCGAGGAGAACATCAGTATGGGGGTCGGACACTTGGCCATGATCTCGCGCACGGCGCTGATGCCGTCGAGCACCGGCATTTCGATGTCCATGGTGATGACATCAGGCCGCAACTGCAGCGCCTTGTCTACCGCCTCCCGGCCGTTCTGGGCCGTGTCGATCACCGTCATCAGGGGGTCCTGATTGATGATCTCGCTGACCCGACGACGGAAGAAACTCGAATCGTCGACCACTAATACCTTGACTGCCATTGTTATTCTTTTAACTCCTTGGGCCAGACGCTCAGTGGCGGCGGGCATAGGCCTTGAGCAGGCTGGGCACGTCCAGGATGAGGGCGATGCCGCCATCGCTGGTGATGGTGGCGCCGGCCATGCCGGGGGTCCCTTGCAGCAGATTGTCCAGGGGCTTGATCACCACCTCTTCCTGACCGATGAGGTTGTCCACCACGAAGCCCACCTGCTGGGTGCCGATCTGGACGATGACCACGTGGCCTGTGTCCTGGCGCGCCGTTCTGCCGGCACCGCGTACCAGCCACTTGTGCAGGTAGAACAGCGGGATCGCCTTGTCACGGACTATGATGGTGAGCTGGCCGTCCACCACGTTGGCCTTCTTCAGATCCAGGTGGAAAATTTCGTTCACGCAGCCAAGCGGCAGGGCGAAGGTCTGTTCACCCACTTCCACCATCAGGGTCGGCAGTATGGCCAGGGTCAGGGGGACCTTGATCTCGAGTCGGGTGCCCTTGCCCCAGGTCGAATCGATGTGCACCGAGCCATTGAGGCTGACGATGCTGGTCTTCACCACATCCATGCCGACGCCACGGCCCGAGATGTCTGAGATCTCGGACTTGGTGGAGAAGCCGGGGGCGAAGATCAGGTTGTAGGCGTCGTTGTCGCTCATGCGCGCCGCGCTGTCGGCATCGAGCACGCCACGGCTGATGGCGATGGCTTTGAGCTTCTCCGGATCCATGCCGGCGCCGTCATCCTCGATGCAGAGCAGGATATGGTCTCCCTGCTGGGAGGCGCTCAGGGTGATGGTGCCCTGACGGGGCTTGCCCGCCTTCTCCCGCACGTCCGGCATCTCGACCCCGTGGTCGCAGGAGTTGCGCACCAGGTGAACCAGGGGATCGGCCAGGGCCTCCACCAGGTTCTTGTCGAGATCCGTCTCTTCACCCACCATCACCAGCTCGATCTCTTTCTTGAGGGTACGGGCGAGATCGCGCACAACGCGGGGGAAGCGACCGAAGACTTTCTTGATAGGTTGCATGCGGGTCTTCATGACCGCGCCCTGCAGATCGGCGGTCACCACATCCAGGTTGGCCACCGCCTTGGACATCTCTTCGTCGTTGCTGGCGATGCCGAGGCTCACCAGGCGGTTTCGCACCAGCACCAGCTCGCCCACCATGTTCATGATGACGTCCAGGGTCTTGGTATCCACCCGCACCGTAGTGTCGTTTTGCACCGCACTGCTCTCGGCGGGGGCCGTCTGCTTGGCAGGGGCGGGTGCCGGGGCCGGTTTGGCCGGGGCAGGGGCGGGTTTGGCGGGGGCCGCGCTGGCCGCGACCGGCGCCTTGGGGGTCACGGGCGCGGCGGGAGCCTTGGGCTCGGGAGCCGGTGCAGCCGCCATGCTGTGCTGGGGCGCCTGGCCACGGCCATGCAATTCATCCAGCAGGCGTTCGAACTCGTCGTCGTCGATGAGCTCGTCCACCTCTTTTTGTACCGATTGCAGTGGGGAGAGATCCGGGGCGCCGCCGTGCTGGCCCTGGCCATGCAGCTGATCGAGCAGGGCCTCGAACTCGTCGTCCGTGATGTCGCCCGAACCGCTCAACACGGGGGCGGCAGACACCGTCGGCGCCTTGCCGGCACCGTGCAGTTCATCCAGCAGGCGCTCGAATTCGTCGGCGGAGATCTCGTCGATGGAGCCGCCACCGTTGACGGCCACAGGGGCGCTCTCGACGACGATGACGGGTTCAGGTTCTGGCTGCTGCGGGGCGGCAACACTGGCGGTACGCAGCTGCTCCTGCCCTTCGGGTTTGCACAATTCGTGCAGATCGTGCAGCAGATCCGCAGAGGCCGGGCTGGTCGGCTCCCGGTTCTGCACCTGGGCAAACATGACGTTGATGGCATCAAGGGCCTGCAAAATGACATCCATCAGCTCGGCACTGAGGGTTCGCTTGCCGTTGCGCAGCATGTCGAACAGGTTCTCGGCACCGTGGCAGACGTCCACCAGCTCGGTCAGGGAGAGGAAACCCGCTCCCCCTTTGACGGTATGGAAGCCGCGAAAGATGGCATTCAACAGATTCTTGTCATCGGGCCGCTTTTCCAAGTCGACCAGTTGTTCAGACAACTGTTCCAATATTTCTGATGCTTCGACCAAAAAGTCTTGCAGTATGTCTTCATCAACTTCGAAGGCCATGCGTCACTCCATTAGAATCCCAGGCTAGACAGCAGATCGTCCACATCATCTTGACCATTGACCACATCGGACCTTGTCTGCGGGTTCATGATGGGGCCTTCTGCCTCGATGCCGCTCACTGGCAGGCTGCGCGCCGAATTCTCGATGACGGCCTCACCAAACATGGTCAGCATCTCTATCAACTTTGTTTCAACTTCCTGCACCAGCTTGATCACCTTGCGGATCATCTGACCGGTCAAGTCCTGGAAATCCTGAGCCATCAGGATTTCAGTCAGCAGTTGTCGTAACTTATCGGCATCCGTCTCCGAAGCCTTAATAAAATCATTCAGTTGATGGCAGAGTGCCTTGAACTGGCCCAGTTCAAGATCCCGGCTCATCAAGGCATTCCAATTGGGCATCACCAGCTGAATGTTGTCATTGAGCCGATCGGCGATGGGAAGGCTGGCCTCGACCGCATCCATGGTGCGATTGGCCGCCTTGTCCGTCATGTCGATGACATAGCTGAGCCGCTCCCGGGCATCCGGGATCTCATGGGTGGCCAGGTCGGGGATCCTGGGATCCAGGCGAAAATCTTGCAGTGAGTTGTGCAACTGGCGGGTCAGCTGCCCCACCTTGTCAAACAGGGCCGCCGCATTGGGGGCGCACACATCGGCGAGGATGGTATCGGCCTGTTCAAACTCTTCTCGCTCCAGGTGGGCAACCAGCATCCTTGCCTGTTCAAGCGAGATCATGGCACTCGTTTTGGCCTTCATCCCTGCCGCTCCTTAGCCGATTCGTTCAAAGATTTTGTCGAGCTTCTCTTTGAGGGTGGCGGCAGTGAACGGCTTGACGATATAGCCATTGACCCCGGCCTGGGCGGCTTCGATGATCTGCTCGCGCTTGGCTTCCGCAGTCACCATCAGTACCGGCAGGTGCTTGAGCTTGTCATCGAGACGGATCGCCTTGAGCAGGTCTATGCCCTGCATGCCGGGCATGTTCCAGTCGGTGACCACGAACTGATAATCGCCGTTTTTCAACATCGGCAGGGCCGTGTTGCCATCGTCTGCTTCATGGGTATTGTTATATCCCAGGTCACGCAGCAAGTTCTTGATAATCCGGCGCATCGTTGAAAAATCGTCGACGATGAGGATTTTCATGTTCTTGTCCAAAATTCCCTCCTAAATAGCCGCCAAAACGGCTCACTTACATGATGCAGATCGCAGGTTTTATGGTGCGGATTATGCCTTAGAGTTGCGTTCCAGTGTAGCCAGTACAACCACTTATAAATTCCAATCTCTCAAACGGGCCCGCAGCCTGTGCATGGCCTGGCTGTGGATCTGGCTCACCCGAGACTCGCTCACGCTCAGGACTTCCCCGATTTCACGCAAGTTCAGCTCTTCGTCGTAATACAGCGACAGCACCAGGGCTTCCCGTTCGGGCAGGCGTGCGATGTGTTCGGCCAGGGCGCCCTGAAAGCGCTCGGCCGCCAGATCGTCGAAGCCGCCGTGACCGCTGGCGTCATCGGGATGCCCTATCACATCCTCGCTGACCCCGAGATCCTCGATGCCGATGATCTTGCCGCAGGAGACATCCTGCAGCATGGCATGGTATTCGCCAAGGGAGACCCCCATGTTGGCGGCCACCTCGGTGTCTCTGGCATCCCGGCCATGGGCCTGCTCCACGTTCTCGATCGCCTCTGCGATGGCACGGCTGTTGCGGTGCACCGAGCGGGGCACCCAGTCCCCGCGGCGGATCTCGTCGAGCATGGCGCCGCGGATGCGGATGCCGGCATAGGTTTCAAAGCTGGCGCCCTTGCTGCCGTCAAAGTTGCGGGAGGCTTCGAGCAGCCCAATCATACCTGCCTGGATCAGGTCATCCAGCAAGACACTGCTTGGCAGGCGAGCCAATAAATGCTGGGCAATCCGCTTGACCAGCGGAGCATGACGCTCGACCAGCACGTAGGAATCCTGATGACGCAAGTATGCTTGGGCTTTATTCACGGGAGTCTTCCTGTGCTATGACCGGCTTTTGCAATAAGTTTTCCAGGAAAAATTCGAGGTGTCCCCCCGGCTGGTTCGGGATGGGCCAGCTCGCCGCCTTGTTCGCCAGGGCACGGAATGCCAGGGAGGCGGGGGACTTGGGAAACGCCTCGACGATCAGCTTCTGCTTGCGCACCGCGGCCCGCAGGTTGGTGTCGTAAGGCACGCAGGCCACCAGCTCCAGGGAGGTGTCCAGGAAGCGGTCGGTGACCCGGGTCAGCTTGGCGAACAGCTCCTGCCCCTCGCGCAGGGAGCGGACCATGTTGGCCACCACCTTGAAGCGGAACACCCCGTGATCCTTGGAGAGGATCTTGATGAGGGCATAGGCATCCGTGATGGAGGTGGGCTCGTCGCACACCACCACCATGATGTCCTGGGCCGCACGGGTGAAGCTCAGCACCATGTCGGAGATCCCCGCCGCCGTGTCCACCAGCAGCACGTCCACCTGGGTCTTCATCTCGCTGAAGGCGCGGATGAGCTCGGCGTGTTGTACCGGCGACAGCTCCACCATGGACTGGGTGCCCGAGGTGGCCGGCACTATCATCATGCCGTAGGGCCCCTCGACGATGATGTCGTCTATGGTGCACTCCCCCGCCAGCACATGGGAGAGGTTGCGGTGCACCCGCAGCCCCAGCATGACGTCGACGTTGGCCAGACCCAGGTCGGCATCCAGCACCAACACCCGCTTGCCCTGGGCGGCCATGGCTCCCGCCACGTTCAGGGTCACGTTGGTCTTGCCAACGCCCCCCTTGCCTCCGGACACGGCGATCACTTTCACTCGATTGTTTTGACGCATTTTGCGCAGACCACTCGCCTGATCCATATACATGTTACTCATAAAACTCCGAATCTTCGGCCTCGCCAAAACCTGAACCCCAGAAGTAAGGGTCTTCTGTTTCCCGCTCCAGCGAGCCCATGGCCGCGCCGACCAGCAGCGCCGCATTGGCAACTTGAATATCTTCCGGCACCCGCTGTCCATCCGTGATGTAGCTGATGGGCAGGGCGTTCTGAATGCATACGTTAATCACTTCACCCAGATTCAGGCTCTCGTCGAGCTTGGTCAGGATGCAGCCGGAGAGCGGAATGCGCCGGAAGTGATCCACCGCCTCCTGCATCACCCGGCGCTGGGAGGTGGCCGACATGACCAGATAGCTGCGAATGCGCACCTTGGCATTCTTGACCAGGGTGTCGAGCTGCTCGGTCAGGCGGATATCCCGCTGCCCTACCCCGGCGGTGTCGATGAGCACCAGCCGGCGGTGACGGAACTGATAGAGCGCATTGGCCAGCTCCTCGGCATCGCGCACCTGACGCACCGGGCACCCCATGATGCGACCATAGGTCTGCAGCTGTTCGTGGGCCCCGATCCTGTAGTTGTCCGTGGTGATGAGGGCCACCTGCTCGGCGCCATACTTCATGGCAAAGCGGGCCGCCAGCTTGGCGATGGTGGTGGTCTTGCCCACCCCGGTCGGGCCGAGCAGCGCCACGGCACCGCCCTGGCGCAGGATGTCGTCTTCGCTGATCTTGAGCTGGGCCGTCAGTACCTCGGCCAGCTGGGCCATGGCCTGATGGATGGGCATGTCTTCCGGGATAAGCCCGGCCAGCTGATCGGCGAAGGCATCATCGAACCCCATCTTCTTGAGTTCCTTGATGAGCAGCGCCCGCATCGGCTCGCGGCGCTCTACTTCCTGCCACATCAGACCGGAGATCTGGTGCTCCAGCAGCTTGCGGATGCTGGCCATCTCCTTGCGCATCCCCTCCATCTCCTGATCCCGCGGGGCAGGTTGCGCTGCACGGGGGCCGGGGGCCGGGCGCGCCTTGGGCTTGGCGGGCTCGGGGGCCGCGCCCCACTGGCCCTGTTCGGCCAGGGTTCTGGGTGCGCTGGCGGCAGACGCCAGCCCGGCGGACTGGGTGCCGGCGCCGCCATTGGCGGGCCAGGAGGCCGGCGCAGCATTGCCGTTGCCCGCCCCATTCGCAGGCCATGACCCCTGAGCGGCGTTGCCGCCCGCCGGATTGGCCGGGTTGAGCTTCTGCTGGCGCGCCAGCAGGGCCGCCAGGGTATCGGCATAGTATTCGTTCTGCTCCTTGGGGGGAGCCGAGCGCGTCATCTGCTTGCCCGCAGACGAGATATTGACGCTCTCATCGTTCAACTGACGGCGAACCGGCGCATCTTTAGGTCCAGGCACCTGGGATTGATAATCGACGGCCGCGACTATCTCCACCCCACCGGTGACCTTTTTGTTGGACATGATGACGGCATCCGGCCCGAGAGTCTCCTTGACCTCGGCCAGCGCCGTGCGCATGTCTTTGGCAAAAAATCGCTTAATCTTCACCCGTCATCTCCGCTAACTAGCCCTGTCCCACCGCACTGACGATGCGGATCTGCTTGTCATCAGGCACTTCCTGATAAGACAGGACGCGTAATCCAGGAATGGCATTCTTGACAAATTTCGCCAGGGTATTGCGCAATATCCCCGATGTCAGAAGCACGGCCGGCTGGCCTTCCAGTTCTTGTCGTTGAGTGGCTTCCACCAGGGAGCGCTGCATCCGCTCCGCCAGTCCCGGTTCTATACCGGCGCCATCTCCCCCACCTGCTTGCAGGGATTGATGCAATATGCGTTCCAGTTCTGGTGAAAGGGTGATCACCGGCAGCTCGGGCTCGGGGCCGGCAATCTCCTGCACGATCAGCCTGCGCAGGGCGATACGGCAGGCGGCGGTCAGCACTTCCGGGTCAGGACTGCGTGGCGCATATTCCACGAGGGTCTGCAGGATAGTGCGCATATCGCGAATTGGCACGCCTTCATTGAGGAGATTTTGCAATACCTTGACCAGGTTGCCCATGCTGATCACCTCGGGAACCAGCCCTTCCACCAGCTTGCTCTGATGCTTCCCTATCATGTCCAGCAGTTGCTGCACCTCGTCGTGACCCAGCAGCAGGGCGGCATGGTTGGAGAGGATCTGGCTGAGGTGAGTGGCCACCACGGTGGCCGCATCCACCACTGTGTAGCCAAGGGTCTGGGCCTGGGAGACCTGCTCCTTGGCGACCCAGACAGCTTCCAGCCCGAACGCGGGATCCTGGGTCGCTATGCCCTGGATCTGGCCGAACACCTGGCCCGGGTTGATGGCCATCTCCTTGTCGTGATAGACGGTGGCCTCGCCTGTGCTCACCCCCATCAGGGTGATGCGGTACTGGTTGGGGGCGAGATCCAGGTTGTCGCGGATGTGCACCGCAGGCACCAGGAAGCCGAACTCCTGGGAGAGCTTCTTGCGCACCCCCTTGATCCGGTTGAGCAGCTCGCCCCCCTGGTTCTTGTCCACCAGCGGGATGAGCTGATAGCCCACCTCCAGGCCTATGATGTCAACCGGCATGACGTCGTCCCAGCTCAGGTCCTTCTGCTCCACCGGGGCATCACCCAGGGCCGGCAAGAGTTCACCGCTCGCCGCCCTCGCCTTGTTCAGTTTCTCCCGGCGCAGCAGCCACCAGGCGCCTGCTGCCGCCACGGCCCCCAGACTCAGGAAGGCCAGGTGCGGCATGCCGGGCACGCTGCCCATCATCAGCAGTATGCCGGCGGAGATCACCAGCGCCTTGGGGTTCTCGAACAGTTGGCCGAGCACGGCCGTGCCCATGTCCTGATCGGTATTCTGGCGGGTGACTATGATGGCGGCGGCGATGGAGAGCAGCAGGGAGGGGATCTGCGCCACCAGGCCGTCACCTATGGCGAGCAGGGTGTAGATCTCGGCCGCTTCGCCGAAGCTGAGCTGGTGCTGCATCATGCCGATGATGAAGCCACCGATGATGTTGATGAAGAGGATCATGATGCCGGCGACGGCATCCCCCTTCACGAATTTGGAGGCACCGTCCATGGAGCCGTAGAAGTCAGCTTCCTGGGTCACGTCCTGACGGCGCTTCTTGGCCTCTTCCTGGTTGATGAGACCGGCGTTCAGGTCCGCATCTATGGCCATCTGCTTGCCGGGCATGGCATCCAGGGTGAAGCGGGCGCTCACCTCGGAGATCCGGCCCGCACCCTTGGTGACCACCACGAAGTTGATGATCACCAGGATCATGAAGACGATGATGCCCACCGCATAGTTGCCGCCGATCACCACGTTGCCGAAGGCCTCGATCACATGGCCCGCCGCCGCGCTGCCGTTGTGCCCTTCCAGCAGCACCACCCGGGTGGAGGCGACGTTGAGCGCGAGCCGCAGCAGGGTCGCTATCAGCAGGACTGTGGGGAAGGCGGCAAACTCCAGCGGCCGACGGGTATAGACGGCCACCAGCAGCACCACTATGGAGAGGGCGATGTTGAAGGAGAAGAGGATATCCAGCATCAGGGGCGGTATGGGGAGCACCACCATGCCGAGGGAGGCGAGCACCAGCAACGGGGTCCCTATCCCCTTGCTGAGCAACCATCTGTACTCTTTGAAACGGCTCACTCCAGCCTTGAATCCCATCGCTCTTCTCGATTTACCACTGCCGATGGCGAATTAAAGCAAATATCAAGCCAATTACCCAATGGCTTGATCTATATGGATTTTATTTTGATGCTGTCAGAAGTCCGTCGGAGGACACGTTCGGGTAGCTTGATGGGTAGCGAGGTGTTGCCCGCAAATCCCGCTGGAACGGGCAGCGCCATGATGATCAGTGTGGGGAATAGCGAGCCGATCCATGCAAACGAGGCGGGAGCGAGGCTAGATGCAATATTTCGGTGGCACAGTGGGTTGATCCATGGCGCTCAGGGCAGCCAGCCTCCGCTGAACACCAGACTACCTGCGATAGTCCGGTGCCATAGTGGACAGACCCTTAAGGATGGAGACAACCAGCGCCTCCCAAAATAGGGATTACTTGCGATATTCCGGCGGAATGGGGAGATCCCTGGCGACCGGGGTCGGACGGCGGCCACGGCCACGGCGGAACTTCTTGAGCTGATAGACGTAGGCCAGCACCTGGGCCACGGCGGCAAAGAGCCCCTCGGGGATCTCCTGGCCAATCTCGGTGGCATGGTAGATGGCCCGGGTCAGGGGCGGCGAGGACATCACGGGGATGTCGTATTCCCGCGCTATCTCCCGGATCTTCATCGCCACCTCGTCCACCCCCTTGGCCAGCACCTTGGGGGCTGCGCCCGGCTTGCCCGCGTCGTACTTCAGGGCCACCGAGTAGTGGGTCGGGTTGGTGATGATGACGTCCGCCTTGGGCACATCCCCCATCATGCGGCGCATCGCCATCTGCATCTGCAACTGGCGTATCCGCCCCTTGACCTCGGGCTTGCCCTCGCTGTCCTTGAACTCGTCCTTGATCTCCTGCTTGGTCATCTTGAGCTGGCGATTGTGGTTCCAGGTCTGGAAGGGCACGTCTATGGCGACGATGGGGATCAGGGCGCAGCAGAGGATGATCAGCATCCACAGCAGCAGATCCAGGGCGTCTATGATGCCGCCGGGGAACCCCTCCAGGGAGAGGTTGAGCAGGTGATTGAACTGGCTCGACAGCATCCACCAGGCGAACAGGCTGATGAACACCACCTTGGCGATGGACTTGACGAGCTCCACCAGGGATTGCACCCCGAACATCCTCTTCAAACCACTCAAGGGGCTCAACTTGCTCCATTTGGGCAACATGGCCTCGGAGGAGAAGTTCATCCCCCCCAGCAATGTGTTGCCCACGAAGGCGGCTATGGTCACCAGCAGGAACAGCAGGCCGAGGGGTTGCAGCAACTCCCACAGCAGGGTGGGCAGCATGACCCCCATGGCGTTGGGATCGAAGGCCTGATCCCGGTCCAGGGTAAAGCCCATGGTGAGTACCTTGACCATGGCCCCCGCCAGGATCTCCTTGATCATCAGCAAGCCGAACACAGTCGCCAGCAGGACGCTGGCGGTTCCCAGCTCCTTGGAGCGTGCAATCTGCCCTTTTTCCCGGGCCTGTTGCAGTCGTTTGCCCGTGGGTTGTTCTGTGCGTTCCTGATCGGTATCAGCCATGCTGAACCCCGACTGACCGGCCGCTGTCGATCAGCCAGCCGATAGCATGGCCTGGTTGTTCGGTGCCATTGACCCGATCGGTATCAATGAGATGCAGTCCCCCGACTGACTGGCCGTTGTCGATCAGCCAGCCGATGGCATGGCCTGGTTGTTCGGTGCCGTTGACCCGATCGGTATCAATGGCATGCAGTCCCCCGACTGACTGGCCGCTGTAAGTCAGCCAGCCGATAGCATGGCCTGGTTGTTCGATGCCGTTGACCGGATCGGTATCAATGAGATGCAGTCCCCCGACTGACTGGCCGCTGTAAGTCAGCCAGCCGATAGCATGGCCTGGTTGTTCGGTGCCATTGACCCGATCGGTATCAATGAGATGCAGTCTCCCGACTGGCTGGCAACTGTCGAGCAGACCTGTATCAACCATTCTGCCCCCCCAGGCACTGGACCTTGATAAGCTCGCAGCTGGTCTCCTGCACCCGCTCCCAGAGGGAATCGAAGTGCCCCATGAAACCCCCTATGGTGAGCCAGAGGATGAAGAGGCCCGACATCATGCTGACCGCAAAGCCGATGCTGAAGATGTTGAGCTGGGGGGCTGCCCGGGTCATGACCCCGAACGCGAAGTTGATGAGCAGCAGGGCTATGATGGCCGACAGGGCCATCACCAGGGAGGCCTGGTACATGACCCCGAGGAAGCTCACCAGGCTGCGGATGGCGGGCAGGCTGAGCCCGCTGTCCGAGACCGGCAGGGTTTCGAAGCTCAGTACCACCATCCTGATCATCAGGAGATGGCCATCCACCGCCAGGAACACCAGGGTCGCCAGCATCAGGTAGAACTGGCCCACCACGGGGGCCGACTGGCCGTTCATGGGATCCACCAGGGTGGCGAAGCCCAGACTGGTCTGCATGGCGATGATCTGGCCCGCCATCACGAAGCTTTCCAGCAGAAACTGGGTCATGAGGCCGAGCGCTATGCCGATGAGCAGCTGCTGCCCCAGCACCAGGAAACTGCCGACGGAGAACAGCTCCACCTTGGGCATGGGGGGCAGCAGGGGGGCGATGATGAAGGTGATGGCGAGCGCCAGCCCCATGCGAACGTTGGCAGGAGCCAGCCGGCTGCCGAACACCGCCATCACCATCAGCAGGCTGCTCACCCGGGCAAGCGGCCAGAGCACGGACGCCAGCCACTCCATGATCACCGCAGTGGTATAGCTCACGCCGCCGCTCCGAAAGCCGTGGGACGGGTCGTCATCGGCAGCCTGACGGTCGCAAATGCCGACACTGGCATCAGCCGACCACCTCGGGGATCTGGCTCACCATCAGCTGGAAGAAGTCCATCAGGCTCTGCAAGCCCCAGTGGGCACCGGCCCCCAGGGCCAGCAGGGTGACCACGAGACGGGGCAGGAAGCTCAGGGTCTGTTCGTTGATGGAGGTGGCGGCCTGGAAGATGGCGACCACCAGCCCCACCATCAGGCTCGGCAGGATCACGGCGCACACCATGATGGTCACCAGCCAGAGCGCCTCGCGGAATACGTCGACAAAGGTTTCAGGACTCATGTTCGTGCTCCTTGCGCGGCTTAACCGCCCGTCCCGGCCAGCCTGGCCAGGGACACCGGGATGAGCTTGAGGGACGGCATCACCCCGCCCCCAACCCGAAGCTGGTCGCCAGGGACCCCAGGATCAGGTTCCAGCCATCCACCATGACGAACAGCATCAGCTTGAACGGCAGGGAGACCTGGATTGGAGGACAGCACCATCACCCCGCCCCCAGCCCGAAGCTGGTCGCGAGCGACCCCAGGATCAGGTTCCAGCCATCCACCATGACGAACAGCATCAGCTTGAACGGCAGGGAAACCAGCATGGGGGACAGCATCATCATCCCCATGGCCATCAGTATGCTCGCCACCACCAGATCGATGACCAGGAAGGGCAGAAACAGCATAAAGCCTATCTGGAAGGCGGTCTTGAGCTCGCTGGTGACGAAGGCCGGGATCAGCACCCGCAGCGGCACATCGGCAGGTTTCTCCACCTGCACGTTCGCTATCTCCATGAAGGTGTTGAGATCCTTGACCCGGGTCTGGGCCAGCATGAACTGGTGAATGGGCAGCTCGGCCTTCTCCAGCGCCTCCTTGGGCCCTATGGTCTCCGCCAGATAGGGCTGCAGCGCCTCCTCGTTGATGCGATCCAGCACCGGGGACATGATGAAGAAGGACATGAAGAGGGCGATGCCGATCAGCACCTGGTTGGACGGGCTCTGCTGCAGGCCTATGGCCTGTCTGAGGATGCCGAGCACCACTATGATCCGGGTGAAGGAGGTCATCATGATGACAATGGCCGGCAGGAAGGAGAGCGCGGTCATCAGCGCCAGCACCTGCAGGGTCAGGCTGTACTCCTGACTGCCATCCGCCATGGTCTTGACCGTCAGCGCCGACATACCGTCCTGGGCCATCGCCAGGGGCGACAGCAGCACGCAGAGCAGGCCCAGGCCCCCGATCCAGTTAACTTTTTTCATGCTTGCCCATCAATTTGCCGAGCTGCTGGGAGAAGGCCTGGGGCTGACGCTCGTCCAGGGGCTCTTCCAGGCGATAGAGGAAGTTGACCTGCTGCGGCGTCACCCCGATGAGCAGCTGTTGCTCGCCCACCTTGACCACCATCAGCTTCTCCTTGTAGCCGAGCGGCAGGGTGGCGATGACCTTCATCTGACCGCCCCCCATCACCTGGGTGAGCTTGCTCTTCTTGAGCAGGAAGCCCAGCACCAGGATAAGGCCGATCACCATCAGGCTGGAGAGCAGCCAGGAGGTGATGCTGGGGGGAGTGGCGCCCGCCCCCGGGTTGCCAGGGTTGGCCAGTGCGGGGGCGGCAAACAGTATCAGAGCGAGAGCACGGATCATTTGAGTTTCTTAATGCGCTCTATCTGGCTGATGACATCGGTCAGGCGAATGCCGAACTTGTCGTTCACCACCACCACCTCGCCGTGGGCGATCAGGGTGCCGTTGACCAGCACGTCCAGGGGCTCGCCCGCCACCCGATCCAGCTCCACGACAGAGCCCTGGTTCAGCTGCAACAGGTTGCGGATGCTGATCTGGCTGCGCCCCACTTCCATGGCGATGGTCACCGGGATGTCCAGAATGGTGTCCAGCTTGCGCCGCTCCTCGGCGCTGATGGGGGCGTCGTCCTTCAGCTCTTCCAGGGGGGCGGGCTTGGCCTCGGCCGTCACCTGCTCTTCCAGCGCGGCAGCCCAGGCGTCAGCCATCAGATCCTGCTCGTCATCGGTTCCGCTCATCTTCACTTCCTCATGCTGCTTCTTGACCCAGGTCGCTGGCGACGGGTCTGTTAGGGCTGTTTATCGGCGATGCTGCGCTCGAGCTCTTCCAGCTCGGCCTCGCCATCGATGCGCACGCCCCCCCGGGTCACCAGATGCATCTCTGTCTTGACTCCGTCAGGGCGCTTGATTTTGTCCACTATCTTGAGCGCCACGTTCTCCTTGGTGCGCCCCATCTTGGCGTGGAAGGTGGGCAGGTCCTCCACGAAGACCAGCAGGTTCTCCGGCATCTCCACCGGGATGATGTCGCCAGGTTGCAGCTCCATCAGCTCGCGCAGGGTCAGCTCTGTCTCCAGCAGCTTGGCCTTGAGCTCCACCTTGACGTCCATGATCTCGTCGCGCAGGGCCTTGCTCCAGCGCACGTCGGTGTCACCCTTGTCGCTCTGCACCCCGGCATCCAGCAACTCGCGGATGGGTTCGAGCATGGAGTAGGGCATGGCCACGTGGAAGTCGCCGCCACCGCCATCCAACTCGATGTGGAAGGAGCTTACCACGATGACCTCGGTGGGGCTGACGATGTTCGCCATGGCCGGGTTCACTTCCGAGTCGAGGTATTCGAAGCCGACGTCCATCACGGGCGCCCAGGCATCCTTGTAGTCCTCGAACACCAGCTTGAGCAGCATCTGGATGATGCGCCGCTCCGTGGGGGTGAACTCGCGCCCCTCTATCTTGGCGTGATAGCGGCCGTCGCCGCCGAAGAAGTTCTCCACCAGGATGAAGACGAGACGCGCCTCCATGGTGATGAGCGCCGTCCCCTTGAGGGGGCGGAAGCGCACCATGTTCAGGCTGGTCGGCACGAACAGGGTGTGCACGTACTCGCCGAACTTGAGCATCTGCACGCCGTTGATCGACACCTCGGCGGTGCGCCGCATCATGTTGAACAGGCTGATGCGCATGTGACGGGCGAACCGCTCGTTCACCAGCTCCAGGGTCGGCATGCGGCCACGGACGATGCGGTCCTGGGAGGAGAAGTCAAACTGGGCGATACCGGGATCCCCGGCCGCCCCTAGCTCTTCCTCTTCGACATCATCGACACCGTGCAGCAGGGCATCAATCTCGTCCTGACTTAACAGATCGCTCACGCTTCACCTTTCATTGCATGACAAAGCCGGTAAACAGCACTTGTTCTATTACGGGGGAAGAGACCAGATCCTTCAGGACCCGGCGACACTCTTCCAATGAATCCTGACGCAGCTTCTCCTTGCCCTCGAAGGTCATCAGCTGCTCGGCGGTGGCCGCGCTGAAGACCCGCAGCAGGGTCCCTTCGATCAGGGGAATGTTCTGTTTCGCCAGGGTCTCGTCAGCGGCCCCGCGCACCATCAGCTGGATCTTGATCTGCACCAGCCGATCCCGCTGCCCGCCCGCCACGTTGAACACGAAGGGGCGCGGCATGCCCACATAGAGGGAGGGCTGGGGCGCACTGGCTTCGGGCTTGGCCTCGGCGGTGTCGGCCGCCGGCTCGTCCGACCCGGCAAACATGAACCAGGCACCGGCCCCGCCGCCACCCAGGAGGATGACGACCAGGGCGACTATCATGATCAGCTTCTTTTTCTTGGCCGCCGCCGGGTCCTTCAGCGTCAGTTCGTTATCGTCTGCCATCCCTTGTCCACCCTAGTCTCAAACTTGTTCGGTATCATAAACTTACTCGGGCAGGCATCAAGCATAGAAATCAATTCCGGCATCGTTTGTCGATTCCACCAGCAGACTCAGGGTACGGGCCCTGCCCTCCCCCTCCGACTGGTCGCCACCGGCAAAGCCTCCCCCTTGCTGACCCTGACCGCCGAAGCCAGACTGGCCCTGTGATGGCGGCTGTCCCTGCTGCTGTTGCCCCTGCTGCTGTGCCTGTTGTTGCACCACAGTCTGACCGAGCTGGATCCCCTGCCCCGCCAGCATGTCCCGCAGCCTGGGCATGGCCTGCTCCAGCATCTCCCGGGTCTGGCCATGCTGCACCACGAAGTGGACGCTGGCCTGGCTGGAGGCATCCAGCTGGATCTGGATCTTCATCTTGCCAAGGCCCAGGGGGTCTAGCTGGATCTCCGCCTGTTGCAGCTTGTCCGCCAGCATCAGGTTCACCTTCTGGTGCAACTGGGCTGGCGCCTCCGGGGTGGCCAGCTTTAGGTGCGGCAGGCTCTGGGGCTCCCGCCGCGCGCTCACCTCGGCCGCCGGCTTGCCATCGCTGCTCTGAGCATGCTGCAGCGGCTGGCTTCCCTCGCTCGATTCGGTGCCCTTGACCTCCAGCCCGAGCTGCTTGCCCAGCTCATCGAGCCTGGATTTCTGCGCCGCCGGCTTGAGGTCCACGGCGGCTCCGACGGCCACAGCGGGTTCGGCCTCCATCTGCTGGATGCCGGCCGAGAGCGCCGTCAGCGAGGCTTGCGGCCCCTGGGACTCGTGACGCGCCAGCGTCTGCTGGGGCGCCGTCAGCACGGGGTCCGGGCTGGATGGAGCGGGCTGGGGAGTGGTGCCACTGGCCGCCGTCTCGGCTCTGGGGGCCGCGCCTGGCTTGGCCTCCCGGGCGTCACCAGCCGAGCTCGCCTTGTCGCCCTCGCCACCGGCAGTGCCAGGTTCTGGCGTGGCCTGGGCCGCGCCCTGGGGTTCCACCCTGACCACGCCGGCGTCGAAGGCCCTGGCGGTGGTTGCGGAGGCCGCGGTGATCTGTTCGTCATGGGAAACTGGCCCGGATGGCTGCCCGCCCGCCACCGAGCCCTGACTCGCCTGCACAGGGGCAGCCTCACCGGCCACCACCGAGCCCTGGTTCGCCTGCACAGGGGCGGCCTCACCGGCCACCACCTTGGCAAGCAGGGCCGCTCGCGCCTCGCCGGACAAGGGTTCAGTCGCCACCGCGGCCGCCGGCTGACCGGCCTTGGGCGCCGCCGTGCTGTGTTCGGCAGTGGCCTGCTCGCTCTGCTGCGGCTCCGAGGGCTGGCCCTTGCCTGCGGCGACGGGTGCCTTGTCAGCGGCGAGCCCGCTCTCTTCATTTTCAAGGGGGAGCGCCTCTGCGCCCTGCCCATCAACCGCCACCGGCAAAGCAGGCGCCGCCCCCGCCATCACAGGCCCTGCAGCCTGTGCCACGGGATGCGACTCGGGCGGCAAGTCATTGCCGTCTACGGTCGCCGTCACCTCCTGGGGGGGCAAGGCAGGGGGCACCACCAGGCTGACATCCTGCCTGAGGGAGGCCTGCAGCTGCTGCAGAAAATCCTCGGGGGGAAGCTCGGTCTCCTCAGAGGGCGCCTTGCTGGCCCCCTCCTGACTGCCCGTTGCCTCGGCAGACGCCAAAGATTTGGCATCCGGGGTGGTCACTACCTGGGCGTCGTCACCCCCTTGACTGGCCGATGGCTCCTGGCCCACCAGCTGGGCCCTGGCCATGGCATCGGCAAATGCGGCCTTGCCGTCCGCCAGCGACAGATCCTTTCCTTCCCCCCCGGCGAGGAGCGAGGGCGACAGGGCGCCGTCGGCAGGGACTGCCTGACTGGGCGCTAGGTTTAACTGGGTCTGTATCATGCTGGGATCCCTGACGACAATCCTGTGATGACCGCACATCCAGGGACGGAGGCGGCGTCTTAGCCTGTGTTGGCAATAGAAAGCAAGTTACAGGCCAGAATGATGATAGCGTCGCAGTATGGCGTAATCGTCCAGCATCTTCTGCTCCTGACGCTGGGCCTTCAGCTGCGCTCGTCCCGCCTGCTTCTCGAGCAGCAGTTCGACGGCCTTGCGCCGCTGCTGGGCTTCGAGCCACTGGGTACGGCACTGGGCCAGCGCCTCGCGCACCTGCAGCACCCCTTGGTACTGCTGGGTCGCCGCATTTTCCAGCTTGTTGATGAAGGCGTGATACTGGCTGTTCTGCTGGGGCGTGATCCCCTGCAGGCCGCGATCCGTCCACTGCTGGTGATAGATCTGGCGGTACTGGTTGAGGGCGTTTTGCTGATCCATGAACAGCTTGAGATCCTGCTGGGCCTTGGCCAGCGCCATGGCGGCCTGCTGTTCGGCCTCCAGCAGCCGGCCCGCCAGCAACGTCAATCCTTTACTCATAAGGGCTCTCCACCGGTTAACGCATCAGCGGCATGGCCACCAGCTGCAGGGATTGCAGGCCTTCGTCGTAGTGAATGACCTCGCGCATCTTCTGCTGCAAGAACTGATCCAGATAGGGTTTCTGAATGATGGCCCTGTCGATGCGCGGATCCGATCCCTGGCTGTAGGCGCCTATGGTGATGAGATCCCGGTTCTGCTGATAGAGGGAGTAGAACTGCTTGAAGGCGCGCGCCAGCTCCATGTGCTCAGGTGAGGTCACCATGGGCATGACCCGGCTGATGGACTTTTCGATGTCGATGGCCGGGTAGTGGCCCGCATCCGCCAGCTCCCGTGCCAGCACTATGTGGCCATCCAGGATGGCCCTCGCCGCGTCGGCGATGGGATCCTGCAGGTCGTCCCCCTCCGTCAGCACGGTGAAAAAGGCCGTGATGGAGCCCTGGCCGTCGCTGCCGTTGCCGGCCCGCTCCACCAGCGCCGGCAATTTGGCAAACACCGAGGGCGGGTAGCCCTTGGTGGCCGGCGGCTCCCCCACCGCCAGGGCGATCTCGCGCTGAGCCTGGGCGTAGCGGGTGAGGGAGTCCATCAGCAGCAGCACGTTGAGCCCCTGCTCGCGGAAATACTCGGCGATGGCGAGCGCCGTCTCGCACCCCTTGAGCCGCATCAGCGGCGAGGCATCGGCCGGCGCCGCCACCACCACGGCGCGCTCGCGCCCCTCGGCGCCGAGGATCTCCTCGATGAACTCCTTCACCTCCCGGCCCCGCTCGCCGATGAGGCCCACCACCACCACGTCCGCCACCGAGCCACGGGTCATCATGCCGAGCAGCACCGACTTGCCGACCCCGGAGCCGGCGAACAGCCCCATCCGCTGACCCCGTCCCACGGTGAGCACGGCGTTGATGGCGCGTACCCCCACATCCATGGGCTCATGGATGGGACGACGGGCCAGGGGGTTGATGCGATGCTGGGCGAACTGCACCGTCTGGGAGGAGATGATGGGCCCCAGCCCGTCCAGGGGCTGACCTATGCCATCTATGACCCGGCCGAGCAGGTTCATGCCCACGGGGATGCCGTGATCCTCGGTGATGGGCACCACACGGGCGCCGGGAATGACCCCCTTGAGCTGCTCGCTCGGCATCAGAAACAGCCGATCGCCGGAGAAGCCCACCACTTCGGCCTCCAGCACGCCGTCCTGGGTGTCGATGCGGCAGAGGGCCCCGATGGCGGCGCGGCAGCCGATGGCTTCCAGGGTCAGCCCCACCACCCGGGTGAGTTTGCCCGCCACCGGCGGTATGGGAGCGAGATCGCGGACCCGGTAGCCTTGCAGTCGACTGAGCAGGGATGCGGTCATCGCGCCTCCAGAGAGAAAGGGGAAAGAGTGTCAGCCGGCATTACCGCGAAGGGAGAGAGTGCGCAGCAGCCTGGCTCCCCTGTGCCAGAGCGGGACAATATGTCAGCCTGCATTGTCACGAAGGAAGTTTCGCAGCAGTTGCTCGATGCGCCCCGTGAGGGTCAGATCGATGCTGGAGAGTTCGGTGGCCAGCTGCAGATCCCCCGGGGAGAGGGTGGGATCGCTTTGCAGCCGCCAGTGGCGCCGGGCACACTCCTCGGCGCCGAAGGCCTGCTCGACCCGGGCCACATCGTCCGGGTGCAGCATCAGGGTGACCCCCTGCTCGGCGGCGGGCAGCAGGGCAAGGCCCTGCTTGAGGGCCTCGAGCAGCAGTCTTGGGGAGGTCTCGGCCTCGTGGCGAATGAGGGCGCGGGCGAGCTGCTGGACCAGCGTGATGAGCTGCTGCTCCACGGCGCCATCCAGCTCCTGGAGCGGATTGGCGAGGCGGGCGGCGAGCCCCTGCCAGTGGGCAATCTCCTGCTCCACCTGGTCGCGGCCCAGGGCCAGCCCCTCTTCGCGGCCCTGCTCCAGGCCCGCCTGATGGCCCTGCTGCAAGCCTTCCAGCTTGCCCTCTTCGAGCCCCTTGGCAAAGCCGGCCTCTCGCCCCTCGGCCAGCCCCTCTTCCCAGGCGGCCTGGCGAATCGCCTCCACCTCTTCGGCGGTGATGCTGGGGGTGGGCTCCTCCGGCTGCTCCTCCGGCGGCATCTCGTCCGCCTGCTCCTGGCGATACCAGTCAGGGCCGAGCCCCAGGGCATTGCTCTGGATCTCGGATTCGACCTCCATCTCGGGCCAGCCCCAGGCCTCTACCCGGGTCTCGTCCGTCTCGGGTCTGACATAACCCCGCAGCTTGCTGTTCTTGTTATTCATGTGCGAAAGACACTCCTGGCGTGCCGGACGAAGGGGGCGACATCATCGCACATTCCATTGCCCATGGCTTAGAGGAACTCTTCGCCACCACCGGCCCCCAGCATGATCTCGCCCGCGTCCGCCAGACGGCGCGCCGTGGAGAGGATCTCCTTCTGGGCGGCTTCCACCTCGGAGACCCGGATCGGCCCCATGGCCTCCAGATCGTCCGCCAGCATCTCGGCGGCCCGCTTGGACATGTTCTTGAACACCTTCTCGCGCATCTGGTCGTCCGACCCCTTGAGGGCCCGTTGCAGCAGATCCCCAGGCACTTCCCGCAGCAGGGTCTGGATACCCCGATCGTCCACGTCGATGAGGTTCTCGAACACGAACATCAAGTCCTGGATCTGCTGGCTCATCTCCTCGTCCGACTCGCGGATGGAGTCCATCAGCTGGCCTTCGATGTTGGTGTCCAGGTAGTTCATGATGTTGGCGGCCGCCTTGAGGCCACCCATCTTGGCCGCCTGGGCACCGGCCGCACCGGCGAACTGCTTCTCCATGATGTCGTTGAGCTCTTGCAGCGCCGCCGGTTGCACCTCTTCGAGGTTGGCGATACGCATCACCAGATCCAGCCGCACCTGCTCCGGGAACTGGCTCAATATTTCGGCGGACTGCTCCGGCTCCAGATAGGAGAGCACTATGGTCTGGATCTGCGGGTGCTCGTTCTGGATGATGCTGGCCACCTGGCGGGCATCCATCCACTTGAGGGAGTCGAGGCCGCGGGCGCCGGATCCCAGGATGATCTGATCCACCAGGTTGCTGGCCTTGTCCTCCCCGAGCGCCGCCACTAGGGCCTTGCGCACGAAGTCTTCGCTGCCGATACCGATGTTGGTGTATTTCTGGATGTCGTCGATAAATTGACGATGCACCGCCGCCACCCGGTCGTGACTGAAATCCGACATGGAGGCCATGGACATGCCGAGCCGCTGCACCTGCTTGGGCTCGAGGTGGCGGAAGATCTGGGCGGCATCCTCCTCGTTGAGGCTCAGCATCAAGACCGCCGCCATCTCCATCCCGCCCATCTGATCCAGGATCTGGCGCTGGCTTTCGGTGATGTCGTTACCGGTGACTTGGTTTTTCTTCTCTTCAGGCATCTCGGTTCGTTACCCATTCTTTGATGACCTGAGCGGCCAGGTCTGGTTCATTCGCTACCAAGGCGCGTACGGCCTTGAGCAGGTCCTCGTCACGGTGCAGATCAGGCAGCTTGAGCTGGCCATCCCGCAGGCCGAACACCGGCTCGGCCTCGGCCTGGGCCGCCAGCAGGCTCAGCTCGTCGTCGCCACCTAGCACGGTGTGGTTGTCGAAGTCCAGCTCCCCTTCCGGCTTGGCATCCGGGTAGAGCAGGCGCTTGAGCATGGGCCGCACCACGGTGACGATGAGCACTATGATGACCAGCACCGAGGCGGCGATGCGCACCGCGCGCCAGAACCAGGGCTGCTCGTAGATAGGCATGTCGGCCACGGCTTCCAGCTCGGGGCGGTTGAACGGAATGGCAACCACCTCCAGGGTATCTCCCCGGGTCACGTCAAAGCCGAGGCCGCCGCTCAGCAGACGGCGCAGGGTATCGAGCTCGGCCTGGCTGCGGGGATCGCGAGTGACGGCCCCCTCAGCACCGGGAGTGGCCTTGTAATCCACCGCCACCGACACCGTCATGCGGCGGATGCCGCCCTGCTGGCGCCGGATGTGGCTGACGGTAGTGTCCAGTTCGAAGTTGCGGGTCGCCTCCTTGCGGGAGCGGCCGGAAGAGCCGGTTCCCCCTTCAGCGCCGGCGGCCTGTTCGGGAATGCTGGAGGCGGCAGGGGGCTGATTGGTGAGTGCACCAGGCACGCCGCCATTGCTGCCATTGGCGCTGTTCTCTTCCACCGTCATCTCGGAGCGCACCGCAGGCAAGTCCGGATTGTAGGTCTTGCGGGTCTGCTCCTGCTGGGAGAAGTCGAGGGAGAGATCCACCTCGGCCGTATAGTTGTCGGCTCCCAGCACCGGGATCAGGATGGCGTCAATTTTTTGTTTGTATTCGAGCTCCTGCTTCTGCTGCATCGCAAACTCCTTGCGAGTCTGGGCAGAGAGCGGGTCTTGCGAGCCGGAGTTGAGCAGGCGACCGTTCTGATCGGTCACGGTAACGCGGGTCGGCTCCAGACCGTGCACGGCGGAGGCCACCATGTCGACGATGGAGTCCACTTCTCCCTGACCGAGGGCGCTGCCTCTCAGGCTCAGCACCACGGTGGCGCTCGGCTTGCGCTCGTTGCGGGCGAACACGTTGTCCTTGGGAATGGCCAGCAGCACCTGGGCCTTGGCCACGTTCTGGAACTGTTCGATGGCGCTGGCCAGCTGGCGCTCGCGGCTGAGCTTGAGGCGCTCGTTCTCCATGCGCTGGCTGACGCCGAAGCTGGAGTCCTTGAGCAGGATGGACTCGCCATCGTTGCTGACATCATTGTTGCCGGCCAGACCGGCACGGGTCAGGCCCAGCCGGATGTCCGCATATTTCTCGGCGCTGACCAGCACGCTCTTGCCCTCGACCTGATAGGGGATCTTCTGTTGATCCAGATAGTCGAGGGTGGAGACCAGCTCCTGGGTGCTGAAGGTGCCGAGCGGACGCATCTCCGGCTCCTTGCCCCACAAGAGGATGAAGACGGCGATGGCCAGACAGATGGTCAACCCCAGGATCAGGGTGATCTGCCGCAGCACGTCGGTGTTGGACAGGAAGCCCAGCGCCGAGCTCTTCTGCTCGTGCTCATCGAGGGCTGCCGCCCCGTCGTTGTTGATCAGCAGATCGCCGTTTTGATCAGTAGCCACGGTTTATGTCCTTATTGCTGACATCTTCATGATGCTCAGTCGCCATGGGTTTCTTATACCGGCATGTTCATGATGGTCTTGTAGGCATCGACCATCTTGTTACGCACCTGCACCGTCGCCTCGAAGGCGATGGAGGATTTCTGCCCGGCGATCATCACCTCGGACAGGTCCACCGACTTGTCACCCATGTCGAACCGGGTGCGCAGATCGTTGGCGCCACCCTGCAGCTCGTTGACGTTGTTGAGTGCCTGCTGCAGCATCTGACCAAAATCCGAATTGACCTGACGACCGGGCTGGGTCAGCGGCGTGGCACCGGCTTCGACCTTGAGTGCCTGCATCTCTTGCATCAGGCTGCTTGCGCTAATTTCCATCTTCCCTTCCCAGACAAATCATTGACACTGGCAAGCCTTAAGCAATTAGAGTGCCAAAAGGGAAGAGGGACTGGCCGCCAGCGCCAAGGGGCAGCCACAAGCAGGCCCCCTGGCCCCGGCTCATGTCACCCCAGCACCAGCTTCAGATAACCGAGATGCAGATCTCGGTGCTCGTCCGCTGGCAGCTTGACCAGCACCTCGTCGTGCAGGAAGCGCGCCTTCTCGGTGGCCTGCTCAGGGGCCACCAGGCCCACCTCCACCAGCCTGGCGACGATGGCCAGCGCCAGAGCCATGGTCGCCTCGTCCGCCCGTCCCCAGCCGAAGACGACCCCCTCAGCCGCCCCTTCCGCCAGGGGTGCGACCTCATCGCCATTGACCCAGAGGACCATGGGACTGCCCTCCTGCAGCCGCAGATAGATGCTCTGCCGCTCCCACTCCCGGCGCCGGTCCACGGCAGATTCAGATGCTTGGGTCATGCCACTCTCCTTGTTCAACGACTGTGTCTTGCTTTCGCCCATGAAAAAGAGGGCCGAAGGCCCCCTTTTTACTGCAAGTCACGTCATTTAAACAGGCAGTATTTCAACATGATAAAAGAAAAATACCGGATCGCTGCCAGGGACCTTCGTCACTTGTTCAGATCCTCATCAAGCCAGTATTTGGAACCCGAGATATTGGCATCGAGCAGCAGCCCCTTCTCCCCGATCTGGTAGATGGCCATGCCGCCATTGTACTTGGCGGTCAGCTCGGCACTCTCCTTGCCGGCCACGGCCCCCACTTCGGAGGTGGCCTCCCAGCCCTTGTTGACGAAGGCATCGAATCTGGCCTTGTCTTCAAACAGCACCACCTGCTGGTAGAACTTGCCCCCCATGCCAGCGGCCAGCCCGGCGCCAAACATCTTCATATAGGTGTGCTTGCCCGTCTTGCGATTGATGGCAACCCCGGAGCCCTGGTTGGTGTGCACCATCAGGGAGAACTTGCGCGAGTCGAACACCGCATAGCCATAGGCCTTGTCAAACAGCAGCTTGGCGGAGGGTTGCTCGTTGAACAGCCGTACCAGGGCGGTATCGGCCATGGTATCCAGGGCGGTTCTGGCCTCGGCGGGGGTCTTGGGCTCCAGCATGGTGTCGAGCTTCTTGTCGGCGGCCGTCAACCACTCCTTGCCGGTGGCGGCACTCTCTTCTGTCCAGGCGCCCGCCTTGTTGTAGGCATCGGCTCCCCAGGTGGAGACAGACTCCCAGGTCGCCTTGGAGAAGTCGGTGATCCCCTGCCAGGCTTCCTTGCTGGTGTCGCTCACCGCGGTGCCAAGCTCGGAGGCCGCTTCCTTCAATTTCGCCCAGTCGGCATGGCTGGGGCCAGATGCAAGTGCCAGGACGGCGGCAATCAACCAGGATCGGCTCTTCATTGTGTGCTCCTTTAATATCCCATCAGCGGACATGTCACCCTATCAGATTTAAGACTACTCAAAGAAGTCCTGAGTGCCTGTCCCCTCCAGCGGGTCAACCAGGGCCAGGCTTCCCCGGCGGCGAGGAGACGGCGGCTGTGCCCTCATGAGCGGGCACAGCCTCCCTGACGGCAAGGGACAAAAGCTGACCGTAAATATTGTTCGGCCTGACAACCTCGGTTGTATAGTTTTTGGTTAGCCATTCCGGTAAAATCCGCGCCCTTGAATAAGAGCCACCTAAGAGTGATTGAGCGATGTCCAACACAAAACAGGCCCCCAAAGTAGGATTCGTCTCCTTGGGTTGCCCCAAAAATCTGGTCGATTCCGAGCGTATCCTGACCCAGCTGCGTACCGAAGGGTACGATGTGGTGCCCAGCTATGACGATGCGGAGCTGGTGGTGGTCAACACCTGCGGCTTCATCGACAGCGCGGTACAGGAGTCGCTGGAAGCCATCGGCGAGGCCCTGGCCGAAAACGGCAAGGTGATAGTCACCGGCTGCCTCGGCGCCAAAGAGAACCAGATCCGCGAGATCCACCCCAAGGTGCTCGAGATCACCGGCCCCCACGCCTATGAAGAGGTGCTGGGCCACGTTCACAAGTACGTGGAGAAGCCGACCCACAACCCCTTCACCAGCCTGGTGCCGGCCCACGGCGTCAAGCTGACTCCCCGTCACTACGCCTATCTCAAGATCTCCGAGGGCTGCAACCACCGCTGCACCTTCTGCATCATCCCCTCCATGCGCGGGGATCTGGTGAGCCGCCCCATCGGCGAGGTACTGGCCGAGGCCAAGCGCCTGAAAGAGGCCGGCGTCAAAGAGATACTGGTGATCTCCCAGGACACCTCCGCCTACGGCGTGGACGTCAAGCACCGCACCGGTTTCTACGACGGCATGCCGGTCAAGACCAGCATGGTCGCCCTGTGCGAAGAGCTGGCCAAGCTCGACATCTGGGTGCGCCTGCACTACGTCTACCCCTATCCCCACGTGGATGACGTCATCCCGCTGATGCGCGACGGCAAGGTACTGCCCTACCTGGACATTCCGCTGCAACACGCCAGCCCGCGCATCCTCAAGCTGATGAAGCGCCCGGGTACCGTCGAGCGCACCCTGGAGCGCATCCAGAAGTGGCGCGAGATCTGCCCCGAGATCACCCTGCGCTCCACCTTCATCGTCGGCTTCCCCGGCGAGACCGAAGAAGAGTTCCAGATGCTGCTGGACTTCATCGACAAGGCTGAACTGGACAGGGTTGGCTGCTTCAAATACAGCCCGGTCGAGGGCGCCAAGGCCAACGAGCTGCCGGATCCTGTGCCGGAAGAGGTCCAGGAAGAGCGTTTCCAGCGCTTCATGGAGCTGCAGCAACAGGTCTCCGTTCGCAAGCTGGCCCGCAAGGTCGGCAAGGAGATGACAGTGCTGATCGACGAAGTGGACGAAGAGGGCGCCACCGGCCGCTCCTTCGCCGACGCCCCCGAGATCGACGGTCTGGTCTACCTGAACGGTGAAACCGGCCTCAAACCCGGCGACATGGTCAAGGTCCGCATAGACGAAGCGGACGAGTACGACCTGTGGGCCAGCCTGATAGGTTAAGTCCGCAGTTCATGATGGCGCCTGCCCGGCAGGCGCCAATAAAAAAGCCAGTCAGTGGCCCTGACTGGCTTTTTTATTGGTAGCACCGATAGGTTTTGCGCGCTGAAGCGGGGCGCACGCTGCTGCGCCTGGCGTCACCGGGTCAGCGCTTCTGACGAGGGCGAGAGGCCGGTATCCGCCACCATCACCAGAACATGAAGGCCTTTATAATGGACCTCCTCAAGGGCCTTGAAACCATGGCGGCAATAAACGCCACCGCTCAGGTTCTCGGTTTGCAAGTACAGCTTGCTGATCCCCGCCCCGCGGGCACGGCTGAGGATCTCTGTTACCAGCAAGGAGGCGACCCCCTGCCCGCGTGCTTTTTCAACGACATAGACCCCACCTAACCAATACTCGTACTCGGGAAACATCGCCATTTCGCGGATCTTGAGCTCGGCAGCCCCCACCCATTCACCGGCCAGGCGGGCCAGTACCATCAGCGGAGCCCGGTCGACCTGGGTGGCCGCCGTGACCTTGGCCAGCACCTGCTCTTGAGTGCAGCGACCACTGTCGCGGCACCATTCGTCAAAATACCATGAGGCAACCACGCCTGCGGCAGATGGCTCATCAGCCAGTAACAACAACTCCATAAAGCCTCTTTTGCGTATGACCCCTGACCGGCTGGGGAAGGATGAACACGGCGAGGCGAAACCCAGGGTCGCACCCGCGAGCGGCGGCCTCGCCAGCAGCTAGGCTCCGAGACCGGCATGCTCTAGACAAGGTTATCGAATGGATATCATAACCAGCCAGGGAGTGGAAGGGGTCGGGAGCCAAGGCGCACTTTCCCGCCATGACCCAGCAACCGGTCTGCAGCTGGCGTGGCAGACTGGTCGGGGGGAAGGTGGTCTTGGCCTGCGGCTTCGTCGACAAGGTGGAGCTGGACTGCGTTGGCTGCTTCAAATACAGCCCGGTCGAGGGCGCCACCGGCCGCTCCTTCGCCGACGCCCCCGAGATCGACGGCCTGGTCTACCTGAACGGTGAAACCGATCTGAAGCCCGGCGATCTCGTCAAGGTCCGCATCGACGAGGCGGACAAGTACGACCTGTGGGCCAGCCTGGTCAACTAATCCGCCAACGGATGTGACACCCGAAGCCAGTCAGTGACTGCTGACTGGCTTTTTTATTGCCAGCAAGCCACCTGCGCGCCCCCCCTCGGCAGCCTGCACCGGCTCCTTCTGCAAGAGGGAGGCCGCTAGCCATCACCCGACTCACCGGGAGATGCCCCCTTAGTGAGCCAGCGCACAGTTCTGCCCCGCCCCCAGGTTCGCTTGTTTCAAGCTCAAAAAAAAGCCACTGAAGGGGCGCAAAAACGAGCACGATCCACTTCACACTATCGTCTTTGAATTGTCATAAAGGGTGACTTGGTACTTTGTGAGAATTAATGCAACTGTATAATTTAAAAGGATTAAAAATAGAGTTTGACGATAATGACGAGAGAGTGCGAGTTTTTACGATATCGACGAAATGAAGAGTTGTTGTTTTCCTGTTAACTCTGCTTTTCTAAGGGCGTTGGATGACACAACTACAAGGGTGCAAAACCTGACCAACATTGAGGGCCGGCATCCAAGCATGGGATCCGGTGCTCCATTCCAAAACCATGGAAGACCAATAAGAAAGGAAAAAATATGCTTGCCAAAGTATCCAAAATCGCTACCTCAGTCATGCTGGGAACCCTGATGCTCGCCGGCACCGCCGGCACTGCCATGGCCGCCGAGAACAAGACGGTGCTGACCCTGGTCGCGCAACAGGAGACCGCATGGGTCAAGAACTTCAACCCCTTCCTGCAGGCCGGTCTGCTGCACACCACCCGTCACTTCATCTACGAGCCGCTGGTGATCTTCAACGATATGCAGGGTGGCAAACCCGTCTATCGTCTGGCCACCAACTATGCCTTCAGCGATGACCTGAAGTCGGTCACCTTTGACCTGCGCGAAGGGGTCAAGTGGTCCGATGGTGAAGCCTTCACCGCCGACGACATCCTCTTCTCCTTCAACCTGGTCAAGGCCAACAAGGCGCTGGACGAGCGCTCCATCTGGACTCAGATCAAGGGTGTCGAGAAGCTGGGTGAGCACAAGGTCAAATTCGACCTGGCCGAGGTCAACACCAACGTGGTGAACGACCTGGTGCTGGTGCCTATCGTCCCCGAGCATCAGTGGAAGTCAGTGAAAGACCCGGTTGCCTTCACCAACGACAAGCCGGTCGGCACTGGTCCCTTCACCGAAGTGGACAACTTCTCCGCCCAGCTCTATACCCAGTGCCGCAACCCGCACTACTGGGACAACGCCAACCTCGCCATCGACTGCCTGCGCATGCCGCAGATGGCCACCAACGACCAGGTACTGGCTGCCGTCATGAAGGGTGACGTGGACTGGTTCGGTTCCTTCGTGCCGGACATCGAGCGCCTCTACGTCGGCAACGATCCCAAGAACAACAAGTACTGGTTCCCGGCCTCCGGTACCGTGGCGTTCAACGTCAACTTCCAGAGCAAGAACCCGGGCAATAACGAAGCCTTCAACGACATCAACTTCCGCCGCGCCTTCTCCATGGCGATGGACCGCCAGTCCATGGTGGACATCGCAGGCTACGGCTATCCGACCGTCAACGAATACCCGTCGGGTCTGGGCAAGGCATTCGCCTCCTGGGACAACCCGGAAGTCGAGAAGAAATACGGCAAATACAACAAGTTCGATCTGGAAGGTGCCAAGGCACTGCTGAAGGAAGCGGGCTACAAGGACTGTGACGGCGACAAGTTCCTCGACACCCCGAGCTGCAAGAAGATCGAGTTCAAGGTGCTGGTACCGAACGGCTGGACCGACTGGGTCAACACAGTCCAGATCGGGGTCGAAGGCCTGCAGGCCCTGGGCCTGAACGCCAAGACCTCCACCCCGGAAGCCACCGTCTGGACCGAGAACCTGATCACAGGTGACTTCGACGTCGCCCTGCAGGGTTACTTTGCCGGTGCCAACCCGCACAAGTACTTCGAGACCGCCTTCCACTCCCGCAACATGGGTGAGCGCGGCAACCGCTTCGCGGCGCCCCGTTACAAGGATCCCGAACTCGACAAGCTGATCGATGACTTCACCCAGACCGCCGATGCGGCCAAGCAGAAGGAGATCATGTTTGCCATCCAGGAGCGCGTCGGGGCCAACCAGACCATCATCCCGGTGTTCAACAACCCGACCTGGTACGAATACAGCACCAAGCGCTTCAATGGCTGGTTCAGTGCCGACAACCCGGTCGCCAAGCCGCAGGTACACCCGGACACCCCGGAGCGTCTGCTGCACGTGTTGTCACTCAAGCCAAACAGCTAATCACCTCGGCCCCCTGCGGGGGGCCTCTTTCCCCGCCATGTCTTCCATCCCCCGTCTTTGTCGGGGTTGGGGGAGCTTTGCCCGGCGCGGGGCAGGCTTGCAGTAAAAGGTATCACCATGGGATTTATACTAAGACGCTTCTCCTTCTATCTGGTCGCCTTCCTGGTGGCCGCCACCATCAACTTCCTGCTGCCCAGAGCCATGCCCGGAGATCCCGTCTCCGTCATGTTCGCCCGGGCCGGCGCCATGATGGAACCTGCCGCCCTCGAGGCCCTCAAGGCCACCTTCGGGTTCGTTGACGGTCCCATCACCACCCAGTTTCTCGCCTATGTGAAGAGTGTCTTCACCTGGGATCTCGGCACCTCGGTGCGCTACTACCCCCAACCGGTCGCCGACGTGCTCGGTCGCGCCATCGGCTGGACCCTGTTCCTGGTGGGCACCTCCACCATTCTGAGCTTCTCCATCGGCTCCATCGTCGGCATCTTCGCCGCCTGGTACCGGGGGGGACGCATGGACAGCATCCTCTCCCCGCTCACCCTGGTGATGCAGGCCATTCCCCCCGTGGTGGTCTCCCTGCTCGCCCTGTTCCTGTTCGGGGTCAGCCTCGGCTGGCTGCCCATCGGCTACGCCTACAGCCCGGAGATCACCGCCGACTTCGGCTGGGAACACATCAAGAGCATCATGCTGCACGCCATCATGCCGGTGGGCACCCTGGCCATGGTGCAGGTGGGGGGCTTCCTCATCACCATGCGCAACAACATGATCAACCTGCTCGGCGAGGACTACATCACCATGGCCAAGGCCAAGGGGCTCTCCAGCAACAGGGTCATCTTCAACTACGGCGCCCGCAACGCCGTGCTGCCCAGCGTCACCGCCCTCTCCATGGCACTCGGCTTCGTCATCGGCGGCTCCCTCATCACAGAGGTGATCTTCAACTACCCCGGCCTGGGACTGACCCTCTATCAGGGCATCCTGGCCCGCGACTACCCGCTCATTCAGGGGCAACTGCTCATCATGACCATCACCATGCTCAGCTTCAACTTCCTGGCGGACGTGCTCTATGTCTTCCTGGATCCCCGTCTGCGTACAGGAGGCAAATAAGATGCGTATGCCGACTATTCTGAAAATCCTGCTGGGCAACAAGAAGGCGGCCTTCGGCCTCGCCATCGTGGTCACCTTCGTGCTGATGGCCCTGTTTGCCCCGCTGCTCGCCAGCAACGAGCCCACCAAGCGGGTCGCCCGCCCCCACCAGCCCCCCAGCGTGGAGCTGGTGATGGGATCCAACCGCATGGGCCACGATCTCTGGGCCCAGTTCACCAGCGGCGCCCGCATCTCCCTGATGGTGGGCTTCGGGGCAGGCCTGCTGGTCTGCGCCCTCGCCATCGGCATCGGCATCACAGCCGGTTACTTCGGCGGCGTAGTGGACGAGTGCCTCACCTTCCTGATGAACGTGGTGCTGGTGATCCCCAACCTCCCTTTATTACTGGTGCTCGCGAGCTTTATCGGGGAGGCGTCACCGACGGTGATTGCGCTCATCATAGGCTTTACCTCCTGGGCCTATGGCGCCCGGGTGATCCGTGCCCAGACCCTGGCGCTGCGGGAGAAAGAGTTCGTCATCGCCGCCGAGGTGCTGGGGGAGCCGGCCTGGCGCATCATCCTGGTGGAGATACTGCCCAACCTCATCTCCATCATAGGGGTGAGCTTCATCGGCTCCATCATCTACGCCATCGTCACCGAGGCGACCCTGGAGTTCCTGGGACTGGGTGATCCCACCGTGGTCAGCTGGGGCATCATGCTCTACAACGCCCAGACCTCCAGCGCCATCCTGGTCGGCGCCTGGTGGGAGATCCTGGCCCCCTGCTTCGCCATCGCCACTCTGGGGGCGGGCCTGGCCATGCTCAACTTCGCCATCGACGAGATAGCGAACCCGCAACTGCGCTCTCACAAGGGCCTGCGCCGCTGGAAACAGCTCGCCGCCCCCGTCACCCCCATTGCCGCCCAGGAGAAGACAGCATGAGCTTGCAACAACCCCTGCTGTCGGTGCGCAACCTCTGCGTCGACTACATCACAGAGAGCGGCGACGTGCGCGCCGTCAACTCCGTCAGCTTTGACATCGCCCCCGGCGAAGTCTTCGGCCTAGCCGGCGAGTCCGGCTGCGGCAAGTCCACGGTCGCCTTCTCGGTGGCCCGGCTGCACAAGCCGCCCGCCTACATCAGTGGCGGCGAGATCCTGTTCAAGGGGGAGAACATCCTCGGCTTTGACGACGAGCGGCTGCGCAGCTACCGCTGGCGCCAGGCGAGCGTGGTGTTCCAGTCCGCCATGAATGCGCTCAACCCCGTGCTGCGCATGGAGGAGCAGTTCTGCGACGTGCTGCTGGCCCACAACCCCGGCATGACCCGCTACGAGGCGATCAAGCGCGCCCAGGAGCTGCTGGAGATAGTCGACATCCACCCGAGCCGGCTCAAGGACTACCCGCACCAGTTCTCCGGCGGCATGCGCCAGCGACTGGTGATCGCCATCGCCATGGCGCTCAACCCCGAGCTGCTCATCATGGATGAGCCCACCACGGCGCTGGATGTGGTGGTGCAGCGGGAGATACTGCAGAAGGTCTACGCCCTCAAGGCGAAGTTCAACTTCTCCATTCTCTTCATCACCCACGATCTCTCCCTCATGGTCGAGTTCTGCGATCGCATCGGCATCATGTATGCGGGGGAGCTGGTGGAGGTGGCGCCGTCCAAGTCAATTCTGACCGCCCCATTGCACCCCTACACCCGGGGGCTCGGCAACTCCTTCCCCCCCCTGCACGGCCCGAAAACCGTGCTGGAGGGGATCCCCGGCACCCCGCTCAACCTGCTGGAGGTGCCGGTCGGCTGCCGCTTCCAGGCCCGCTGCGGCAAGGTGCACGAACGCTGCCGCCAGGAATATACCCAGCTGGCCGAGATCCGGCCCGGGCAGCAGGCCGCCTGCCACCTCTATGACTCGGCCGAGGAATCCCTGAACCACCCCATCTATCTGGACAAGGCCGCTGGCTGTTAAGGATGTCTGTCATGCAAATCGCCCAAACCGACGCGCCCATCATCGAAGTCCAGCATCTCTACAAGGACTTCGCCGTCAACTCCAATGCCATCAAGAGCGGCAAGATGCGGGCCCTCTCCGACATCACCTTCAACCTGCACCGGGGCCGCGCCCTGGCGGTGGTGGGGGAGTCGGGCTCCGGCAAGAGCACCATCGCCAAGATCATCGCCAAGATGTACAAGCTCTCCAACGGCCGCATCCTCTACCGGGGCCGGGATCTGGAGGAGTTCAACAAGGGTACCGCCCTGCTGGACTATCGCCAGAGCGTGCAGATGGTGTGGCAGGATCCGTTCGGTTCATTGAATCCGACCCACACCATCTACCACCACATCGCCCGCCCCCTGCTGCTGCACAGCAAGGTGAGCGACAAGCGGGAGCTGCCCGACATGGTCTATGCCCTGCTGGAGAAAGTGGGGCTGACCCCGGCCAAGGCGACGGCGGCCAAGTATCCCCACCAGCTCTCCGGCGGCCAGCGCCAGCGGGTCAATATCGCCCGCAACCTGGCGGTGGAGGCGGAAGTGGTGCTGGCGGACGAGCCCACCTCCATGCTCGACGTCTCCATTCGCATCGGCATCCTCAACCTGATGGAGCAGATGAAGAACGAGCTCGGCGTCTCCATGCTTTACATCACCCACGACATCGCCACCGCCCGCTACGTGGCCGAAGACTTGGCGGTGATGTACGTGGGGCACATGGTGGAGTGGGGGGAGGTGGACGAGATACTGCACCACCCCCAGCACCCCTACACCCAGCTGCTCATCTCGGCGGTGCCCGATCCCGAGAAGAGCATCCACGCCGAGCTGGAGGGGGGCCGCAAGGGGGAGATACCGCTCTGGACCCCAGAATCCCGGGGCTGCCCCTTCGCCGGTCGCTGCCATCAGGCCATGGCGCGCTGCAAGGAGAGCCTGCCTCCCGTGACCCGGCTTGCCGACAACCACTTCGTGCGCTGCTACCTGCACGAATAAGCCAGCCCCCATGCCGGGGCGGCCTTACCGGCCCGCGACACCTTCACCCGGGCCTCTTCGCGAGGCCCCTTCATTGCCCCAGACCAGGGAGTAAAGCTGGATGGAACTCTTGATCAATCAGGTGGGTTACGAGTGTGACGGACACAAGATTGCCCTGCTGCAGACCGCCGCCGACGTGGAGATAAGCGGCCTGGTGCGACTGCGCCGCCTCCATGATGACCGCCTCCTGCTGGAGCTTCCTCTCCAGGCCGCAGGCCAGGTGCCCGGCTGGCAGGGGCGCGCTTACTGGCGCGCCGACTTCTCCGCATTCAAGGAGTCCGGCCACTACCGGCTGGAGGCGATAACAGCCCAGGGCATAGTCCGCTCCACCCGCTTCGCCATCGGTCAGGATCTGCTGGCCAGCCGCTGCCTCTCCGATGTCATTCACTACTTCAAGGGGCAGCGCGCCAGCGGCTCCTTCGATCGAGCCGACCGCAGCGCCCGCCTGTTTGGCACCGACCGGCACAAGGATGTGCACGGGGGCTGGTTCGATGCCAGCGGCGACATGAGCAAGTACCTGAGCCACCTATCCTACGCCAACTACCTCAATCCCCAGCAGACTCCATTGGTGGTGTGGAGTCTGCTCAAGAGCCGGGCGCTCCTGGCGACGCGCCGGGACATCGACGGGCTGAACCTCTGCAAGCGGCTCAGTGACGAGGGGCTGCACGGGGCGGATTTTCTCTGCCGGATGCAAGATGAGAGCGGCTTCTTCTACATGACACTGTTCGACAAGTGGAGCAAGGATCCCGAGCAGCGCGAGCTGTGCGCCTACGCCACCCAGCAGGGGCTCAAATCCGCCAACTGGCAGGCGGGCTTTCGCCAGGGGGGCGGCATGGCCATCGCCGCCCTGGCCCGGGCAGCCCGCGAGCAGACCGGCGGCGACTTTGATACCAGCCACTATGCCGGGGCGGCCAGGCGCGGCTACCTGCACCTGCGCGAACACAACCTCGCCTACCTGGACGACGGTTGCGAGAACATCATAGACGACTACTGCGCCCTGCTGGCGGCGGTGGAGCTGACCCAGACCCTTGGCCGCGACTGGCTCGGGGAGGCAAGGGACAGGGCCGGCAGGCTCTGCGCCCGCCAGCGCCCCCACCCCGAGCTCGGCCACTACTGGAGTGCCAACGACAACGGCTCGCGCCCTTACTACCACGCCGCCGAGGCGGGTCTGCCGGTGCTGGCCCTGCTGGAATACCTGGGGGTCGAGCCGGATCAGGAGCGCCGCGCCCGGGTGAGTGCCGTGGTGCAGCAGGCGCTGGCCGCCGAGCTGGCCCTCGCCGCCCGGACGGGCAACCCCTTCGCCCTGGCCCGCCAATATGTGAAGGGGGTCGACGAAGCCCCCCGCATCAGCTTCTTTATGCCCCACCACAACGAGTCCGGTTACTGGTGGCAGGGGGAGAACGCCCGGCTGGCCTCCCTGGCCGCCATGGCCTTCGCCGCGGCTCGCCACTTCCCCCAGCAGAGCGCACTCCTGATGACGTTCGGCCAGCGCCAGCTCGACTGGATCCTCGGACAAAACCCGTTCAACGCCTGCATGCTGGCGGGTCACGGCATCAACAACCCGAGCTACACCGCCGGTTATCCCAATGCACCCGGGGGGATCTGCAACGGCATCACCGCCGGGTTCGATGACGAGAATGATGTGACCTTTATCCCGGAGGCGTACAAGGAAAGGCTGGATCAGAACTGGCGCTGGGGGGAGCAGTGGATCCCCCACGGCGCCTGGTTTGCCCTGGCCATCAGCTGGCAGAGTGCGCCGGAGGCCCGTCATGATTGAGTATTGGGTCGGGGTCGATGGCGGGGGGACTCACACCCGCGCCCGCATTCGGGACAAGGGGGGAAGAGTGCTGGGAGAGGGGCGCGCCGCGGGCTCCAACCTGGAGCTCGGCATCCCCCTCGCCCACGCCAACGTGCTGGCGGCCATCGCCAGCGCCCGCCTTGCCGCCGGGCTTGGCATCGAGTGCGAACAGCGGATGGGGGTGGGGCTGGCGCTCGCCTCCGCCGAGCTGGCCGACTGCTACCACGCCCTGCTTAAGATGCCCTTCCCCTTCGCGAGCGTCAGGCTCACCTCCGACGCCTTCGGCGCCTGCCTCGGCGCCTTTGGTGGCCGCGAGGGAGCCATCCTCATCGCCGGCACAGGGTCCGCCGGGCTCATCTACCGCCATGGTCAGCTGCATAGCTGCTCAGGGCGCGGCTTTCCCATCTCGGATCTCGGCAGCGGCGCCTGGCTCGGGCTGCGCGCCATCCAGCAATCCCTGCTCTGCCACGACGGCATCCTGCCTCCCAGCCTGCTCGCCGTGCGCCTGCTCGATCACTTCAAGCGGGATCAGGCCGAGGTGGTGCGCTGGGCCGCCCGCGCCATTCCCGCCGACTATGGCCGCTTCTCCCCCTGGGTGTTCGACGCCGCCAGCGACGGAGACGAGCTCGCCAACCAGCTGCTGGATGAAACCTGCGCCCAGTTGCAGACCCTGCTGGAGGGCATGAGGCTGCTGGGAGCCGACCGCATCGCCCTGCTGGGCGGCGTCGGCATGCGCCTGGCCCCTCGCCTGGGGCACCTCAACCTGGTTCACCCGCAAGCCGATGCGCTGGAAGGCGCCATCCTGTTTGCCCAATCGGAGGCCTACCCATGTCTGCATCCCTGAACCTGCCCCCATCCACCCCACCCCAAAGTGCGGGCCTGACCCCGGTCTGCCCGCTGCGGGGGATGCCCATGTCAGCCCTGCGGCTCCCGGCCGGGGTTGACCAATACCACAAGGACGCTGTCTGGCTGTTCGTCCCCTTCACTCCATCAGAGGAATTTTCATGTCTGCACCCCTGATCCATACCCAGATCGACCGTCGCGACGGTGAAGACGTCTGGTTCCGCTTCACCCTGAGCCAGCTCCCGGCCAGCCCCTGGAAGCTGCACTTCTGCCTGACCCGCCAGATAGATCCCCAGTCGGTGGAGGGGGGCTCCCTGGCGCGCCAGAGCGGCAGCTACAAGGTACTGGTGCCCCATGAGGGGGTCAGCGAGCTGCGTTTTTGCTGCCGCAACACCCCCATCAAACGCTACTCCGATCTGCCCCAGGGCTTCTTCCTCAGCCTGACGGACCAAGGCGCCCAGGCCCAGCTGCAACCCGTGGTGCAGGCGGGCCAGGATCTCGGCCTGCCGCCGAGCCCGGCGGCGGCCCCCGATCTGCCCGAGGTGGAGCCCGCCAACGGCATAGTGCCCCAGCCGGCTCAGCTGCGGCTGCCGGAGGGCAACTTCCGCCTGGCCGAGCGGGCCCATGTCAGCGGCCCTGTCTCCCTCGCTCCCCTGCTGGCCCATTTCAACGAGCTGACGGGGCTGGCCCTGACTCAGGATCACGACGCCGAGATCCACCTGGTCGAGGCCCAGCTCCCGCCGGAGGCATACCAGCTCGTCATCACCCCCGAGGAGATCCGCATCCGAGCCGCCGGCGAGGCGGGCTGGCGCCACGGTCTGGTGACCCTGGCCCAGTGGGCCCTGCAACACGGGGAGAGCCTGCCCTGCCTCGAGGTGGAGGATGCACCGCGCTTCGGTTTTCGCGGCATCTTCCTCGACTGCGCCCGCCACTTCCACTCCATCGCCACCCTCAAGCGCCTGCTCAAGCAGATGAGCCTCTACAAGTTCAACCGCTTCCACTGGCACCTGACCGATGACGAGGGGTGGCGCCTCGAGATCAAGGCCTTCCCCCAGCTGACCGAGGTGGCGGCCTGGCGGGGACATGACCTGGCGGTCGGTCCCCAGCTCAGCGGCGGCCCCGAGCCCTATGGCGGTTACTACACCCAGAGCGAGGTGCGCGAACTGGTGGCCTACGGCGCCGGGCTCGGCATCACCATCATCCCGGAGATAGACATCCCGGGTCACTGCCACGCGGCCATCAAGGCGCTGCCCGAGCTGCTGCGGGAAGAGGCGGACCACTCCCGCTACCTCTCGGTGCAATATTTTGACGACAACGTGCTCAACCCTGCCCTGCCCGGCACCTATCGCTTCCTGGAGGCGGTGATCGACGAGGTGTGCGCGCTCTTCCCCGGCACTCAGGTGCACATGGGGGGGGACGAGGTACCGACCGGGGTCTGGACCGACAGCCCCGCCTGTCAGCAGTTGATGGCCGAGCAGGGCTACTCCGATTGCCGGGAGCTGCAGGGCCACCTGCTGCGCCACTGCCAGCAATACCTGGCGGCCAGGGGCAAGCAGATGCTGGGGTGGGAGGAGATACTGCACGGGGACAAGGTGAGCCGGGACGCCACCATCTTCGCCTGGACCAGCTTCCAGGCGGGGCTGGATGCCGCCTCCGCGGGCTACCCCGTGGTGATGGCCCCGGCCCAGTCTCTCTATCTGGATCTCGCCTGGAGCCCGGACATCCATGAACCCGGGCTCTACTGGGCGGGAACCCTCAATCTGGAGCAGGTCTACCGATGTGATCCTGCGCCGACCGATTTCCATGCCAACGATAACATCCTGGGGGTGCTGAGCCCCTTGTGGTCGGAACTGATCACTTCTCGCGATCGTCTCGACTACATGTTGTTCCCGCGCATGCTCGCCACGGCCGAGGTGGCCTGGAGCGACCCCGCCCGCAAGTCCTGGGATCACTTCGCCGCCCGTCTGCCCGGCCAGCTGCAGATCCTCGATCAGTTACAGGTGCGTTACCGGGTGCCACAGAGGTAGTGTTGTCTTTCTCTTTTTGGCGACCTTTTGGTCGCCATTTTTTTACCACCAAACAACAGAAATCCAACCTGGCCCCTACTTTTACTCCGCCTTTGTTGGCAAAATAAGGCCCCCGATGAGGCCGGGCAAGACGCACTGCGCCCGGGCCAGCATCCGGCTCAACCACAATAACAACCAGCAACGCATCGGAGCTTATCCCTATGGCCCGCAAACACGTCCAGATCCAGGACAGTGAAGTTGAGTTCCCCGCCGACGTGCAACTCGTCTCCACCACGGATCTGCGCGGCGTCATCACCTACGCCAACCCCGCCTTCTGCCGCATCGCTGGCTACCATGTCGATGAACTGGTCGGACACAACCACAACCTGGTGCGTCACCCCGACATGCCCAAGGCCGCCTTCGCCGACCTCTGGGATCGCCTCAAGGAGGGCAACCCCTGGCGCGGCATGGTCAAGAACCGCTGCAAGGATGGCCGCTATTACTGGGTCGACGCCTATGTGACCCCCATCTACGAGAACGGCAAGATAAGCGGCTACCAGTCGGTACGCTGCAAGCCGGAGCCCCAGCTCAAGCGGGTCGCCGCCCAGGCCTATCAGGCCCTGCTCAAGGCCGAACAGGGCGGCGCCAGCAAGCTGCCCTCCCTGCACGGTGCCAGACCCCTGCTGCTCGGCCTGCTGATGCTGGTGCTCTTTGGCTGGGCGGCCTTCTCCCAGGGGGCCCTGACGGTGCTGCTGATGCTGTTGCCCCTGCTGGCCGTCGCCGGCACTTACTGGCGTGAACTCATCTCGCTGCCACGTTACCTCAAGCGGCTCGGCCAGCAATATGACAGTCTGACCCGGCTGGTCTACTCGGGGGACGCCCCCGGCGCCATCGCCGATTTCCATCTCAAGATGCTGCAGGCCCGCATTCGTACCGTGCTGGGTCGGGTCAACGACGCCACCCATCCCCTGCAGACCCTGGCGACCGACCTGCAGGACTCTTCCCATCAAGCCTTCCTCGACATCAACGAGCAGGATGCCCAGACCCAGCAGATGGCCGCCGCCATGACCCAGATGGCCAGCACGGCCCACGAAATCGCGCGCAACATCCAGGACACCAACAGCCAGGTGACAGAGGCACGCAGCAGTTGCCAGCACACGGTGCAGCAGCTGGATCAGACCGAGCAGCAGATGGAGCTGCTGGCCAGGCAGGCGGAGCATGCCTTCCACTCCGCCGTCGAGCTGGCGAACGAATCCGAGCGGATCGGCAGCGTCATGGGCGAGATCCAGGGCATCGCCGAGCAGACCAACCTGCTGGCGCTGAACGCCGCCATCGAGGCGGCCCGGGCCGGTGAGCAGGGACGCGGCTTTGCGGTGGTGGCGGACGAGGTGCGCACCCTCTCCACCCGCACCCACAAGGCGACCGAGCAGATCCAGGGCAGCATTCGCCAGATCCAGCAGACCCTGGGCCGCTGGCAGGGGATGATGCAGGACAACCTGGCCCAGACCCGCGAGTGCGCCCTGATGACGCGCCAGGGCTCCGGCAACCTGCATCTGGTGCTGGGGGAGATAGATCAGGTGACCGAGTTCTCCACCCAGATAGCCGCCGCGGCCGAACAGCAGCAGGCGGTGGTGGAGGAGATCAGCCGCAACATCCACCAGATCTCCCAGTACTCCCGCGCCAACAGCCAGAAGATCCAGGCGGTGGACAACTCCAGCCAGGAGCTGCTCAAACGCGCCAGCGAGCTCAGGGGGCTGAGCCAGACCTTCGGCTGAGCCGGATCCCCTGTTGCCCCCCAGACCACGGAAGCGCCACAATGATGGCACTTTTGTTTCACGCCGAGTAACGCACCATGATGATGACCCCTCCCCCTTCCCCCTTGAACAAGGTGGCGCGCATCGAGGCTATCCTGGCCCTGATCCCGGTCGGCCGCGTGGTGAGCTACGGCCAGGTCGCCGATCTCGCGGGCCTGCCCGGGCGGGCACGGCTGGTGGGAAAAGTGTTGCGGGAGACGGACAAGACGCTGCCCTGGCATCGCGTGCTGGGCGCAGGCGGTACCATCTCCTTGCCCAAGGGCTCGGCGGGTTTTGATGAACAGGTAGGAAGATTGCAGGAAGAGGGGGTGCCAGTGATCAAGGGGCGGGTCAGGATGCGAGAGTGGCAGTGGCAGCCCGACCTCGCCGAGCTGCTCTTTCTGATCCCGTTCTAGCGCCTGTCAGGGCGCCGTCGCTAGTCGCTGGCAAGGGGGCCCAGGATGTCGTCGCAACGTACCTGCACCGGTATGGTCTCGTCTTCCCGCTGCAGCAATACCAGCAGACTCTGCCTGTCCACTTCCAGCACATAGGCCGTTCCTTCCCGCGTCAGGCAGGTCATGCCTGGCCGGATTTCATGTATCTCCATGACAACCTCCCTGTCTTGTGCTGCCATCCATGCAGCCCTCTCAGTATACCGCCATCTCCCAATAAAAAGGCCCCTGTACGGGGCCTCTTTCATCATGATGTGAGCAATGGCGCGTCAGGATTTCTTCGCCTTGGCCAGACTTTCCTGCCACTTTCCATTGTCGTAATGGGCGGTCCAGCCCGTTGCCTTGCCGTTGACCTCCGTCATCACGTACTGCTCCTTGCTCTTGCGGCTGAAGCGCACCACGGATGCGTTACCGTCAGGATCTGACGCCGGGGCGTCGGCCAGGTACTGATGCTTGGGCGACAACCGATCGCGGAAGCGCTTGAGCTCCTCAACCAGAGGCGCACGAGTCTCACGGGATTTCGGGAAGTTGCTGGCGGCGAGGAACAGACCGGCCGCCCCGTCACGGAGCACGAAGTGGGCGTCGGACTGGGTGCACTTGAGCTCGGGCAGCGGCACCGGATCTTCCTTCGGCGGCGCTATGTCACCGTTTTTCAGGATCTTGCGGGTGTTCTTGCAGGTCTCGTTGGTGCAACCCATGTACTTGCCGAAACGGCCGTTCTTGAGCTGCATCTCGGAGCCGCAGCGATCGCACTCGATGCTCGGCCCTTCATAGCCCTTGAGCTTGAACTGGCCCTGCTCGATTTCGTAACCGTCGCAGTCCGGGTTGCGACCACAGACGTGCAGCTTGCGGCTGTCGTCGATGATGTAGGCATCCATGGCGGTGCCGCAGACGCCGCAGCGGTGCTTGGCGCGCAGCGCCTCGGTCTCGGCCTCGTCCCCGTCGGTGGCGGAGACGAACTCGTCCGCACTGACCAGGTTGATGGTCTTCTTGCAGCGCTCTTTCGGCGGCAGGGCATAGCCGGAGCAGCCGAGGAAGACGCCTGTGGTGGCGGTGCGAATGCCCATCTTGCGGCCGCAGTCCGGGCAGTCGATGTCGGTCAGCACCATCTGGTTGGCGCGCATGCCCCCCTCTTCCGCTGGCTTGTCGGCCTGCTCCAGCTCCTGGGTAAACTCGGCGTAGAAGGCGTCCAGCACCTTCTTCCACTCCAGGCTGCCTTCGGCGATGCCATCGAGCTTGTCTTCCATCTTGGCGGTGAACTCGTAGTTCATCAGCTCGACGAAGTTCTCCACCAGACGATCGGTGACGATCTCCCCCATCTTCTCGGCGAAGAAGCGACGGCTCTCGACCCGCACATAGCCGCGATCGACGATGGTGGAGATGATGGAGGCGTAGGTGGACGGACGGCCGATGCCGCGCTTCTCCAGCTCGCGCACCAGGGCCGCTTCGGTGAAGCGGGCGGGCGGCTTGGTGAAGTGCTGACGGGGATCCAGCTTGACCAGTTTGAGGATCTCGCCGACGGTCACCGCCGGCAGCTGGTTGTCTTCTCCCTTGCGACCCATGGGCGGCAGGGCCTTGGTCCAACCGGCGAAGCGCAGGGTGCGACCGCGGGCCTTGAGCTCGAACTCGCCTGCCTTGACGGTCAGGGTGGAGGAGTCGTACTGGGCCGGGGTCATCTGGCACGCCACAAACTGGCGCCAGATGAGGTCATAGAGCCGCATGGCATCCGGCTCCATCCCTTCCAGCATCTCGGCAGTCACCTGCACGTTGGAGGGACGGATCGCCTCGTGGGCCTCCTGGGCGCCAGCCTTGGAACCATAGAGAGTCGGCTCGGCCGGCAGGTAGGCGGCGCCATACTGCTCGCCGATATATTCCCGCACCGCCTCGACCGCCTCTTTGCTGAGGTTGGTGGAGTCGGTACGCATATAGGTGATGTAACCCGCTTCATAGAGACGCTGGGCCATCATCATGGTCTTCTTGACCCCGAAGCTCAGCCGGGTGGAGGCCGCCTGCTGCAGGGTGGAGGTGATGAAGGGGGCGGACGGCTTGGAGCCGGTCGGCTTGTCTTCCCGGTTCACCACCTTGTAGTCGACCCCTTCGAGGGCGGCCACGGCGGCGAAGGTCTCGGCCTGGGTCACCGGCTTGAAGTCGGCGCCGTTGCGGCTGACCACTTCCATCCGCAGCTCGCTCTTCTCGGCGGTGAGCAGGTCGGCGTTGAGATCCCAGAACTCCACCGGCACGAAGGCCTTGATCTCGCGCTCTTTGTCGACGATGAGGCGCACCGCGACGGACTGCACCCGGCCGGCGGAGAGACCGCGGGCCAGCTTCTTCCAGAGCAGCGGGGAGACCATGTAGCCCACCACCCGGTCGAGGAAACGGCGGGCCTGCTGGGCGTTGACGCGGTGGATGTTCAGCTCGGACGGCTGGGCGAACGCTTCCTGGATCGCGGTCTTGGTGATCTCGTTGAACACCACCCGCTTGTAGCGGCTGTCGTCGCCGCCGATGATCTCCCGCAGGTGCCAGGCGATCGCTTCCCCTTCTCTATCCAAGTCGGTTGCGAGATAGATGGTGTCGGCCTTGGCGGCCAGACTTTGCAACTCGCTGACCACTTTTTCCTTGCCGGGCAAAATCTGGTAGTTGGCCTGCCAGCCTGCGGTCGGGTTGATCCCCATCCTGGAGAACAGGGCGTTGCGATCCTTGGCCGCCTTCTCGGATTCGCTGAGCTTGATGCCGCGAATGACAGGTTTTTTGGGCTCTGTGCTGGCGCTGCCGCTGGTCGGCAGATCGCGCACGTGACCGACGCTGGATTTCACCACGTAGTCCTTGCCCAAATATTTGTTGATGGTCTTGGCCTTGGCCGGAGACTCCACTATGACCAGTGATTTGCCCATGCTGTAACTATTATCCTCATTGCACCCGACGGGGTTGGCGTGCGGTTTTGTGGGGCTGTATAAGAGATTTGACGGGAAAAAGCAATCTTGTGAACAAATTTGCCATGCAGCCCGAACCGCCTTGCTTCTTTATTTATTAATGCGAAGGGGAGGCGCGGGAAGCAACCGCTTTTTTGTTTTTATGCTATATCCCCCCCTTTTTTAGATTGGAAATGACATATCCAGCCACCCCCGTCACATAAAAAACCATCTTGGTTATCAGCTTGTTACAAAGGATGAAATCTCTTTATAATGGCCGCACGCCGCAGCTTTGTGCGCGGAAGGAACCGCTCCCCATATAAAAATCGAAAGGATGTAGTCATGAAGCACTTCGAGGTCAACTTCGACGGCCTGGTCGGCCCCACCCACAACTATGCCGGTCTCTCCTATGGCAACGTGGCGTCCCAAAGCAACGCCAAGGAGGCGTCCAATCCGAAGGAGGCCGCCAAGCAGGGGCTGCGCAAGATGAAGGCGCTGACCGAGCTCGGCATGACGCAAGGGGTGCTGGCGCCACAGGAGCGGCCGGATCTCGCCACCCTGCGCCGCCTCGGCTTCACCGGCAACGATGCCAGCGTCCTGGCCCAGGCCGCGAAACAGGCCCCCGCCGTGCTGGCCGCCTGTTACTCCGCCTCCAGCATGTGGACCGCCAACGCCGCCACCGTCTCGCCGAGCGCCGACACCCAGGATGGCCGCATCCATTTCACCCCCGCCAACCTGACCAACAAGTTCCACCGCTCCCTGGAGCCCGAAGTGACCGGTCGCATCCTGCGCGCCGTGTTCAACAACGACCGTCACTTCAGCCACCACCAGCACCTGCCGGAGAACGACCACTTCGGTGACGAGGGGGCAGCCAACCACACCCGGCTGTGCCGCGCCTATGGCGAGGCCGGGGTCGAGCTGTTCGTCTATGGCCGCAGCGCCTTCGACGTCTCCCAGCCGGCTCCCAAGCGCTACCCGGCCCGCCAGACCCTGGAGGCGAGCCAGGCCATCGCCCGCCTGCACGGCCTGGGGGAAGAGAGCGCCGTCTTTATCCAGCAGAACCCGGACGTGATCGATCAGGGGGTGTTCCACAACGACGTGATCGCGGTGGGCAACCAGAACGTGCTCTTCTTCCACCAGCAGGCCTTCCTCAACACCGCCTCGGCCCTGGCCGAGGTGCGCACCAAGTTCGGCGAGGGGGAGCTGCACTTCATCGAGGTGCCGACTGCCGAGGTGTCGGTGCAGGATGCGGTGAAATCCTATCTGTTCAACACCCAGATCCTGACCCTGCCCTCCGGCGAGATGGCGATCATCGCCCCCACCGAGTGCCGTGACAATCCGGCGGTATCCGCTTATCTGGCCAGGCTGGTGACCCTGGGCACCCCCATCAAGGGGGTACATTTCATGGACGTGAAGCAGAGCATGCGCAACGGCGGCGGCCCCGCCTGCCTGCGCCTGCGGGTCGCCATGAACGACGCCGAGCTCGCGGCGGTCAACCCGGCCTGCCTCATCAACGACAGCCAGTTTGCCCGTCTGGACAACTGGGTCGAGCGTCACTACCGCGACAGCCTGTCGCTGGACGATCTGCGCGATCCGGCCCTGGTGCTGGAGACCCGTACCGCTCTGGACGAGCTGACCCAGATCCTCAAACTCGGCTCCGTCTACCCCTTCCAGCGCTGAGCACAGGCTCGCAGCGAAGCCGCGACATCAGCATAAACAGAGAGCCGGGCAATGCCCGGCTCTCTTGTTAGTCCTTTGCACTGAGCTATAAAACCTGTTCACGAGCTGTAGCGAGAGATCGTCAGCAAGGTGAAGAGCAGCACAGGAACCGGAGTGTGTAGATACACATGAGGATTCCGAGCAGCACATGAGCCTTGATCACGACCTCGCAGTAAGCTCGAAACAGGTTCTCAGCGCCAGGGGCTCTGCTGCCACAGGCGACCGAGGGCGCCTTCCAGCGCCTGGGCCCCCTGCTGACCCAGCCGCTGGGTCAGGCTTTTGGGCTTGCGGTAGCTGATGCCGACCACCTTGTGGTGGCTGGCCTGGGCCAGCAGGTAGTCATCGCTGGTACAGAGTGCATCCACCAGACCGAGCTGCTTGGCCTGGCTCGCCAGCCAGTGCTCCCCCGTGGTGACCTTGTCGATGTCGAGGCCGGGTCTGTGCTCGGCCACAAACCCCTTGAAGCGCTCGTGGATAGCCCCCAGCTCCTCGCGAAACTTCTCCCGCCCCAGATCGTCGTTCTCGCCGAACATGGTGATGGTGCGCTTGTACTGGCCGGCGGTGTGCATCTCGAACTCGATGTCATGCTTTTTCAGGAGTTTGTTGAAGTTCGGCAACTGGGCTATCACCCCGATGGAGCCGACGATGGCGAAGGGCGCCGCCAGTATCTTGTCCGCCACGCAGGCCATCATGTAGCCGCCGCTCGCCGCCACCTTGTCGATGGCCACCGTCAGCGTGATGTCCTTGTCCCGCAGACGCTGCAACTGGGAGGCTGCCAGACCATAGCCGTGCACCACGCCGCCGCCGGACTCGAGGCGCAGCAGCACCTCGTCCCCTGGCCGGGCGACCCCAATCACGGCGCTCACCTCTTCCCGCAGGGAGGCCACCTCCCTGGCGTCCATGCTGCCGTGGAAATCGAGCACAAAGAGCCGGCTGCGCTCGTCCTCTGTCTTGGCGCGCGCCTTCTCCTCGGCCTTGCGCGCCTTGTCCATCTGCTTGCGCTCGGCCTTGCCTGCCAGGGCCGATTGCAGCTGATGACGCCCCTGATCCAGCTCCCGGGAGAGATCGGTCACCACCAGCTCCCCCTTGCGGGCCCTGGGCTGACGGCTGCTCACCACCATCAGGACGACGGCGCCTATGGCCAGCAGTAAGGTGAGGGTCTTGGCCAGAAACAGGCCGTATTCGGTCAAAAATGCCACTTGATGCTCCGCGCTATGTTCGGTTTTTTCACATAGTAAGGAGTTTGGCTGCATGGTGCAAAAACTCTGCCATGGGCCAGGGGCAGGCAGCGCCAATTCAGGCTAGCGCCCTGTTTTCTTCACATTTTTGCCGTCTCATACTGGTCAACGGCAGGGCCGGATCAGTACACTTGCCTCCTCTATTGTCGCGCCCATCCGTCACGGATTTGTTAACAGGAGTGCACATGCTCGATTATCAGGCCCCCCGGGATCTGCTCAAGGACAAGGTCATTCTGGTAACGGGTGCCGGTGACGGCATCGGCCGCGAAGCGGCGCTCACCTATGCGGCCCACGGCGCTACCGTGGTGCTGCTCGGGCGCACCAGCGCCAAGCTCGAGGCGGTCTACGACCAGATAGAGGCGGCCGGTCACCCCCTGCCCGCCATAGTTCCTGTGGACCTGAAAGGGGCCACCGCCGCTCACTACCGCGGCATGGCCGAGACCTTCGCCCAGCAGTTCGGCCGCCTCGACGGCGTGCTGTTCAATGCCGGCCTGCTCGGCACCCTCTCCCCCTTCGAGCACATCCAGGAGAAGGAGTGGGACGAGGTGATGCAGGTCAACGTCAAATCCGAATTCCTGCTGACCCAGGCCCTGCTGCCCCTCATTCGCCAGACCGCCAAGGAGCACGGCGAGGCCTCCATCGTCTACACCTCCTCCAGCGTGGGGCGAAAAGGGCGCGCCTACTGGGGCACCTATGCCATCTCCAAGTTCGCCGTCGAGGGCATGATGGAAGTGCTGGCGGACGAGCTGGAGAATACCGGGGTGCGGGTCAACACCCTGAACCCGGGCGGCACCCGCACCAGGATGCGGGCCAGCGCCTTCCCGGCGGAAGATCCCCAGTTGCTGAAGACCCCGGCCGATCTGATGCCGCTCTATCTCTATCTGATGGGGCCGGACAGCCGGGGCAAGACAGGCCAGACCTTCGTGGCCCAGCCCAAATAAATCAACAAACTAACCAGATGGGGTTAAAGTGAAGAGGGGTGCCAGTCGCGCCCTGTTGAATCCCATCGGCCCCTGACAGGTTGCACTATGTTTCGTCCCAAGAGCACGTTTGAGCAATGGCGGATCTTCCAGGCCGTGGTGGACTGTGGCGGTTACGCCCAGGCCGCAGAGGCGCTGAACAAGAGCCAATCCTCCCTCAATCATGCGGTCGCCAAGCTGCAACAGAGCCTGGGGCTTGCCCTGCTGGAGGTGAGGGGGCGCAAGGCGGTGCTGACACCGGCGGGGGAGATCTTCCTCAAGCGGGCTCGTCAGCTCAGCCAGCAGGTGGAAGAGCTGGAGAACCTGGCCAACAACCTGGAGCGCCAGTGGGAGCCGCAGATCAACCTCTATGTCTCCGCGCTGCAGCCCAGAGACCGGCTCTACCGGGCGCTGGCCCACTTCCATCCCCGCAGCCGGGGTTGCCGCATCAATCTGCACGAGCGGATCCATTGCCACTTCAATGCGCTCCAGGTGGGGGATCTGATGCTCTCCGAGCACCTGCCCCACGACCGCACCGGCCTGCCGCTGGACGAGGTCTGCCTGCTGCCGCTGTGCGCGGCCGGGCATCCCCTCGCCGGGCAGGAGGAGCCCATCACGGCGGAGCTGCTCGCCAGCCATAACCAGATAAGCCTGCACCCGCCCATCCACCGCTCGGTGGACTGGAACGATGCGGACGACACCGGCTGGAAGGCGACCCACTATCACGAGGTGCTCAGCATGGTGCACCTCGGCCTCGGCTACGCCTGGGTACCTGGCCACCTGGTGCGGGAGGAGCTCGCCAGCGGCGCCCTGGTGCAGCTCGATCTGGCCGGCGGCAGCGAGCGCTACCTCTACACCTACCTGCTTACCCCCTCCACCGATGCCCTGGGCCCGGCGGCCGAGCTGCTGCTGCGCTGCCTGCGCAACGAATACCAGGACGACAACGGCAAGTAATGCTCCGCCGGCCACCGCGGCCGGCCTCTTCTTACCCCGCCGGCGTCAATGCCGCTGTGTCCGCCAGGGGCGCCTCACACATTGGGCACCCGCCAGCAGGCGGCCAGCGCAGCCAGCGCCAATGCGGTGGCCACCATGAAGACCCCGTGAAAACTCCAGATCTCCGCCACTGTCCCCGCGATGGCACCCGCCATGATGGAGCCGGTGCGGATGCTGTTGGCAAACAACGTGGTCGCCACCCCGGCCCGACCCGGCATCAGATCCTGGAAATAGGACATGCCGATGCCGGCGACGATGCCGATGAAGATGGCGTTGAGCAATTGCAGCGCGATGAGGGCTCCCTGGCTCGACAGCGTCACCAGGCCGGCGTAGAAACCGACCCCGGCCAGCACCGCCAGCAGCATCATGGGCCGCTTGCCAAAGCGCCGGGTGTAGTAACCTGCCAGCAGCATGAAGGGGATCTCCAGGGCCGCCGCCGTGCCCATCAGGATGCCGGCCAGCTTCTCCTCCAGCCCCAGCTCGCGGGTGATGTAGAGCGGCATGTTGATGAGGTACATGCTGTTGCAGGTCCACATCAGGGTGGAGGCGATGAAGAGCGCCCGCACCGAAGGATCTCGCCAGCTGCTGACCCGCTCCCCCCCGCCCTGGCTGCTCGGCAGCGGCAGGGAGGGCAACCAGCGCCAGACCACCAGGGCGCAGATCAGATAGGCCAGGGCGGAAGCCAGATACATCACCTCGAAGCCGTAGCCGATGGCGAGCGCGAAGGCGGCCGGTGGCCCGATGACCCAGGCCAGGGAGAACTGGGCCCGCAGCACAGAGCTGAACATGTCCGCCCGCTTGTTGCGGCTGTCGGCGTATTCCCGCGCCAGGGCAAACAGCTGGGGGCTGGCGGTGGCGGTCAGGCTCGCCAGCACCACCCCCAGGCTCACCAGCAGCCAGTATTGCCGGTTCCAGGCAAACAGCAGGGAGAGCACTATGCCGGCAAGGCAGCAGCGCAGGATCAGCTGCTTGCGATCCCCCCCGTTGTCGGAGCGATGGCCGAGCCACTGGCTGATGAGGATGCCGATCACCGCGTTGACGGTGTAGAAGAGCCCCACCAGGAAGGGGCGCACCTGTACCTCTTCGGCCAGAAACAGGCTCAAGGTGGGCACCTGGAGTGCCACCGCCACCCCGGTCATGAAGGTCACGGCGAGGAAAGAGAGAGAGACGGGATCCGGCCTCTTGCGGGCAGCACTCAGCAAACTCATAGAGATACCATTGATATGGAAGAGAAAAGGAAGCCAGAAGCCGGCGGATGTACAGCATGACGGCGATTATTTTATGCGATTATCAACAGCCACCTCAAGGCTTGCGAGGCCACGTCCAAGTCCGTACATTGGTAAACCCTCTGGCCAGTACAAGGATTTCACATGTTTGATTTTGATCGGGAGATAGATCGCAGCGGCACCATGAGCCTGAAGTGGGATAAGTACAAGGGTCAGGATGTCGTGCCCATGTGGGTGGCCGACACCGATTTCGCCTCGCCCCCCGCCGTCATCGAGGCCCTCACCGCACGGGTGGCCCACGGCGTCTTCGGCTATTCCCGCCCCTCCCCCCGGCTGATCGAACTCATCATCACCCGTCTGCAGCAGCGCTATGGTTGGACCATATCCCCGGAGTGGTTGGTCTTCCTGCCGGGAGTGGTGCCCGGTCTGAACCTCGCCTGCAAGGCCTGGAGCCAGCACGGCCGTGGCATCATCACCCCCAAGCCGGTCTATTACCCCTTCCTGCAGGCGCCGGGCTTCAACGATCGCCCCCTGCTGACCGTCCCCATGATGGAGGAGGCCGGACGCTGGGTGCTGGATCTGGAAGAGCTGGAGCGCCAGGCTCCCTCCGCCGACCTGCTGCTGCTGTGCAACCCGCAGAATCCGGGGGGCACCGTCTTCACCCGCGAGGAGCTGCTCGCCATCGACGCCATCGCCGAGCGCCACAATCTGGTGGTCTGCTCGGACGAGATCCACTGCGATCTGCTGCTGGACAAGGATGCCCGCCACATTCCCTACGGTGCTCTGAGCCCGTCGGCCGCCGAGCGCTCTGCGGTCATGATGGCGCCGAGCAAGACCTTCAACATCGCCGGCCTGTGCTGCTCCTTTGCCGTGATCCCCAACGCCCGCCTGCGGCTCAAGCTGCAACAGGCGATGCGCGGCATCAGTGCCGACGTCAACCTGCTGGGCTTCGTCGCCGCCGAGGCGGCCTACGAGGGCGGCGAGCAGTGGCTCAGCGAACAGCTCGACTATCTGAGGGCCAACCTGACGCTGATCGAGCAGGCGGTGGCCCGCTGGCCCGGCGTCAAGCTGGCAAAGAATCAGGCGACCTATCTCGCCTGGATCGATGTGAGCGCCCTCGGGCTGGATGATCCCGTCGCCTTCTTCGAACAGGCGGGGGTCGGTCTCTCCCCGGGCGCCCAGTTTGGCGACGGCCAGTTCGTGCGCCTCAACTTTGGCTGCACCCGGGCTCGCCTCACCCAAGCCTTGGCGCGCATGGAGAAGGCCATTCTCCAGCGCACGATCTGACATGGAGTCCCCTTGACGGGAATGGTGAAAGCCATTCAGGTTCACATCTGATATAGATAAGATGTGACACATGACGGGATGAGCCTGCCTCATCCTTTTTTCAGCCATTGTTCCGGTTCACTATGCACCCACGAGCCCTGCGTCACCTGCCGCGCCTGTCACTTGCCGCCCTGCCCTGGCTGGCGGCCATGCTGGCACAGCCCCTCTCGGCCACCCCCGCCTATGTCACCATAGGCACGGGGGCGCTCAACGGCGTCTACTACCCCACGGGGGGCGCCATCTGCCGTCTGCTCAACGACGACAGCAGCAACCACGGGCTGCACTGCACCGTGCAGAGCACCTCGGGCTCCATCGCCAACCTGGCCGCGCTGGCCAAGGGCGACATCCAGCTGGCGCTGGTGCAGTCGGATGTCCTGTACCATGCGGCCCACGGCAGCGGCCCCTTCGCGGGCCAGAGCCCGAACGCGCAGCTGCGCAGCCTGCTGCGGCTCCACAAGGAGTCCCTGACCCTGCTCGCCAGCGCCACCAGCAACATCACCACCCTGGCGGACATCGAAGGCAAGCGGGTCGATCTCGGCGCCCCCAACTCCGGGGACAAGGTCACCAGCCGGGCACTGCTCGACGCCATGGGCTGGCAGGAGAGCCAGTTCGCCGTGCCCCCCGTCGCCTCGGCAGGCAACCGGCTGGAGGGGCTCTGCAACGGCACCCTGGATGCCGCCTTCCTGGTCGCCGGCCACCCCAACCAGGGAATAGGCGATCTGACCGGTCGCTGCCAGGCCCGCCTCATTCCCATCGAGGGGGAGCAGGTCGACAAGCTGCTCAATCAGTATCCCTACTATGAGCGCAGCCGCATCGGCGCCAACCTCTACCCGGGGCAGACCAGCTCCGTCGCCACCTTTGCGGTGACCGCCGAGCTGGTGGCCGAGGCCAGCCTGCCTGAAGATCAGGTGCGCACCCTGCGCGACGTGCTGAGCCGCAATCTCAAGCAGTTTACTCGTCTGCACCCGGCGCTCACCACGCTCACCCCCGAATCCATGCAGGCGGGAGACATACTCCCGCTCCACCCCGGCATGCTGGATGCCGCGCCGACCCTGTTGCCCGATGCTCCCTCCGGGGCCGAGGCCACCTCGGGAGCGCTCCCCACGGCGCCGTCCGCCCCCACCAGTGCGGCCACCCCGCTGGAAGGGGCTGAGGTGCTGCCGGAGCAACCCGCCGGCGCCACCCTGCCGGCCAGTTCGGATGCGGTGACGACCGAACAAGCTCCGGCGCTGACCACGCTGCCGACGCCGACAGAGGCAAGGTCGGCGCAGGGCAGCGAGCCGGACGCGGCCGGGGTCACCCCCCCCTCGGCGGCAAAGGGCACAGCGCAAGCACCGACCGAGGCACCCGCACCGGGCAGCCCAAGCGGTGCCTCGCCGCTCACCGGCGAGACGCCCGCCCCCGCCCAATGACGGGGAGAGCACAGTGCAAGAGGCCACCCCAGGGTGGCCTCTTGTCATCCGGATGTGCGCCGACGAGCGGCGCCGGGCCTATCCCTTGGGGAGCGGCAGCGAGTCCGGGCGCAGGATCTCCTCCTCCACCCAGTGCAGCAACTGCTTGATGGCCCGCGACAGCACCTGGTTCTGGCGCACCACATACCCCAGGCTGGTGCCGGGGAAGTCGGTGAGCCGGGTCACCGGGGCAGTGAGCTTGAGCCGCGGGTGGAGGGAGAAGTCCGGCACTATGGCGACGCCAAAGCCCGCCTCCGCCCAGTCGAGCTGGGCATCCACGCTGCCCACCTCCATGATGCGGCAGCTCGGCAGCCCGAGCAGGGGCAAGGAGGGGTCGATCAGTGCCCGGGTGCGGGTGTCGTGCCCCAGCAGGATCAGGGTGGGCTCGTCGAGGGGATCGCTCTCCCCGGCCTTGGCACGGGCCTGCCAGCGGGTGAGCCCCTGCCCCAGCGCGCACCAGGTCACCTGCTGCAATTCGGTGTAGAAGAGCGGCTCGCTGCGCTTTTGCGCCATCACGAAGCCGAGATCCGCCTTGCCCGCCCTGACCAGATCCGCCGCCTGATCCGAGGTGGTGTTGAACAGGGTGAGATCGATGCCGGGAAAGGCCTGCTTGAAGCGCTGGAACGGCTGGATCAGCAGCAGCCGCGAGATGATGTCGCTGGCGGCGATGGCGAGCGTCCCCTGGCTCAGCTGGCTGAGGGCGTTGAGATCGGACTGGCAGAGCTGCAACTCGTTGATGGCGCGCTCGGCGCTTTGCAGCAATCGCTCCCCCGCCTGGGTCAGCCGAAACGGGCTGCGTTCAATCAGCTTGACCCGGGTGGCCTGCTCCAGGTTCTTGAGGTGCAGGCTGACGTTGGGCTGGGTCATGTGCAGTTCGGTGGCGGTCTGGCCGAAGTGCTGCAGGCGGGCCAGGGTGACGAAGGTATTTAACCAGTGAATATCCAACATGAGGTAACTCTCACCCACGGCCGGCGCGGGGTGGCGCGTCATGGCGGGGCTTTGCCGATAAATTGGTCACAATTATATGACTTACTTATCGGAATTATAAAGATAATTAATTTTTCTAATCCGCACAGGGCTCCTAGGATGGACGCCTAACGTCTTAGGAGAAAGAGTCATGTCGTCTATCGTAGTCGTAGGTGCTAACTGGGGTGATGAAGGCAAAGGCCGCATCGTCGATTATCTGGCAGGCCAGTCCGCCGCCAGCATCCGTTTCCAGGGCGGCAACAACGCCGGCCACACCGTGGTCAACGATCTTGGCACCTTCAAGCTGCACCAGCTGCCAAGCGGCGTCTTCAACCCGGATTGCCTGGTCGTGCTCGGCCCTGGCATGGTCATCAGCCCGGAGCCGCTGACCAAGGAACTGGCCGAAGTGAAGGCCGCCGGCGTGACTCCCAAACTCGCCATCTCTGACAGAGCCACCTTCTGCCTGCCGATCCACGCCCTGGAAGACACCCTGGAAGAAGTCCGTCTGGGTGATGGCGCCTATGGCTCCACCCGTCAGGGCATTGCCCCGGCTTACGGTGATCGGGTCATGAAAAAGGCGATCCTGGTGGGCTGGCTGAAACAGCCGGACGTGCTGGTCGAGCGCATCCAGTTCTTCCTCGACTGGAAACTGCCGCAGCTCAAGGCCCTCTACCCCAGCTTCGAATTCAAGCAGACCGCCCAGGAGATGGCCGACTGGCTGCTGGAAGTGTCCGCCCCCTGGATCGACGCCGTCTGCAACGTCAGCGAGCCGCTCAAGGCCATCCAGGCCCAGAACGGCACCCTGCTGTTCGAAGCCCAGCTGGGCGCCGGCCGTGACCTCATCTACGGTGAGTACCCCTGGGTGACCTCCTCCCACGTCTCCGGCGCCTACGCCGGCATCGGTGGCGGCCTGCCGGCCCTGCGCCCCGAGCGCGTGATTGCCGTGGCCAAGGCGTTCAGTACCTCTGTGGGTACCGGCACCCTGATCACCGCCATGGAGAACCAGGAAGAGTTCCGCAAGTTCGCCAACGAGTTCGGTGCCACCACCGGCCGTCCCCGTGACATCGGTTACTTCGATGCGGTCGCCACCAAGCAGGGTCTGGAGATCCAGGCCGCCAACGAGATCGCCCTGACCAAGCTGGACTGCCTCTCCGGCATGCCGGATCTGAAGATCTGCGTGGCCTACGAAGGTGCCAACACCGAGAACCCGATCTGGCCGCAAACCGCCGGTCTGAAGCCGGTGTACGAGTCCATGGAAGCCTGGAGCGAAGACATCTCCCACATCCGCAAGTTCGAAGACTTGCCCAAGGCTGCCCAGCACTATGTGCTGCGCATCGAAGCCCTGCTGGGTGTGCCGGTTCCCATGGTCTCCGTCGGCCCGGGCCGCGAGCAGATGATACTGCGCTAAGCCGCCTCGCGGCTGTCAGCAAGATGTCAAAACCGGCCTCATGGGGCCGGTTTTTTTATGGCCGGTCCGCTCCCCGCCGAGTGGCTGACTGACGCCCAGGCCACGCCGCAGAGGAAGCCGCGCCTTGAGATAAGCCGGGCGCTGACATTCTGCTTCGAGCGGGTTTGCTCCATGACCAGCCGCACGCTGAGTCAGACCACCCAAACCCAGGTGCGCATGAGCCACGCCCTCACCCTGCTGCAACAGGGACTGAACCCGCTGGAGGCGGCCCTCGCCTGCGGTTACGACTCCCCCAGCCGCTTCGCCGCCCGCTTCACGCAGGCGTTCGGCCTGACCCCCTACCAATATCTGCGCACCTGCCCCGCAACTGTCCCGCAACGCCAAGTAAATAGTTACTAAAAACAACTCCTATGTAACCTCATGTAACCCGGTGATCCCGATCACACAGCTCCCCGCCCGTACTGTGACGCAGCGCCAACCTTTCCGCTTTCTTTCCCCTAGAATGGCCATGAAAACGTTTTTACTAAAATAAACACAAAAAAAGCACCTTCCTTAACCTACAAAATCGTCATTGGAGCGAGATATGTTTCGTAAAAGTTTACTTTCCGTCGCCCTGGGTGTCGCCCTGTTTGGCCTGGCCGCCTGCAACGGCAATGACTCGAATGCCCCGACCCCGCCCGGCGCCACCCTGGCGAACCAGTACAGGAACGTGATCGATCGCACCGGCACCCCGCTCCAGTTCCGTGACTTTGACAGCTACTCCAACCTCAAATACAACCCCCTGCTCGATCTCGGGGCCTGGCACGGCTTCCTGCTGCCCAAAAGCGACACCGAGTGGGGGGGCTTCACCGGCCCCATGGTGATCGCCGAAGAGTACAGCCTCTTCTTCGCCAGCGAGCTGGACAGGCTGACCCTGAGCGATGAGAGCGGCCGTCAGTACCCGCTCACCAGCGCCAGCAAGCATGAGATCTACGCCATCCCCGGCGCCCTGGTGCAGCGCTTCGAGTTCGCGCCCTTCACCCTGGAGCTGGAGCTGCGCTACGGCGATGCCCGCACGGCGCTTGTCCGCACCCGTCTGGTGAACAATCAGGATGCGCCCCTCACCCTGACCCTCAACTGGCAGGGGGAGCTGCTCCAGCAGTGGGATGCCAACAAGACGGTCGCCGAGCAGTATCCCGACTGGAGCCGCACCATCAGCCAGAGCGAGCAGGGGATCGCCTTCCAGTTCGGCAAGCTGCGCAGCACCTGGAACATCATGCAAAGCGGCAGCGCCAGCTATCGCATCGACCGCACCCTGCCAAGCCGCACCACCCTGGACGAGAAGGGGCTCGGCTATGTGAGCGAGGCCAGCCTCACCCTGGCCGCCAAGGGTCAGCAGGATATCTACACCCTGCAGAGCTATGTTCACAACAGCGAGGAGGCCGATCGCTATCAGCAGAGCCGCCAGGCGCTGCTGGCCGACCCGGCCGACGCCTTCGAGGCCTCCATCCGCCGCTGGGAGGGCTACCTCGAGCGCGGCCTCTCCAACCAGGGCATCCCTGAGTCGGAGCGCCGCATCGCGGTCAAGGCGATGGAGACCCTCAACGGCAACTGGCGCTCGCCGGCTGGCGCCATCCTTCACGACGGCGTCACCCCCTCCAACACCGCCCGCTGGTTCGATGGCGTCTGGGCCTGGGACAGCTGGAAGCACGCCTACGCCATGGCCCACTTCAACCCCGAGGTGGCCAAGAACAACGTGCGCGCCATGTATGACTACCAGGTTCAGCCGGACGATCCGGTGCGGCCGCAGGACGCCGGCATGGTGATCGACGCCGTCTTCTACAACAAGCTCGCCGATCGCGGTGGCGACGGCGGCAACTGGAACGAGCGCGACACCAAGCCGCCCCTCTCCGCCTGGGCCATCTGGGAGATCTACAGCGCCACCAAGGATAAGGCCTTCATCGCCGAGATGTATCCGAAGATCCAGGCCTATCACGACTGGTGGTATCGGGCGCGGGACAACAACCGCAACGGCATCATCGAATATGGCGCCACCCGCCACGTCGAGCACAACGACGAGTTCGGCAACATCACCTTCAAGGTACGATATGAGAGTAGCCTGCCCGCCGGGCTGGATCTCACCCGCTGTACCGACGAGGGAGACGGCTGGTACGGCTGCGCCGGCATGCCGCTCTACCAGCAGGTGCTGAGCACAGGCGGTTACGACGAGATGGACATAGGTGCCCAGCACGGCGCTGGCTGGGAGTCCGGCATGGACAACGCCGCCCGCTTCGGCTTTATCGAGCAAGACCAGTTACAACGCTACGCCGACAAGGCCTATGGCGGCGACATCGACAAAGCCCGCCAGGACTGGAACGTCGCCTTCTTCGAGAACCATGAAGGCAGCGGTGAGCTGATCGGTTTCTCCATCGATCAGGAGTCGGTGGAGCTCAACGCCTTCCTCGCCAAGGAGAAGCGCATCCTGGCCGACATGGCCGAGCTGCTCGGCAAGCCGGACGAGGCGAGCCGCTATCGCGAAGGGGCCAGCCTTCTGGCCGGCTACATCAACAGCTGCCTGTTCGATGAGGCCTCCGGCTTCTATTACGACCGCCAGATTGCCCAGGGGGATCTGCCCGACGGCAACGGCTGCGTCGGCAAGCTGTTGACCGCCCGCGGCCGCGGCCCGGAAGGGTGGAGCCCGCTCTGGGCCGAGGTGGCGGACAAGGAGAAGGCGGCGCGGGTACGCGAGGTGATGCTCAATGCCCGGGAGTTCAACACCAAGGTGCCGCTCGGCACCGCGGCGCTGACCAACCCGGCCTACGACCCCGACATCTACTGGCGCGGCCGGGTCTGGCTGGATCAGTTCTACTTCGGGGTGAAGGGGCTGGAGAACTACGGCTATCGCGACGACGCCCAGCAGCTGGTCAACAAGCTGTTTGCCAACGCCGAGGGGCTGGCGGGCAGCGGCCCCATCCGCGAGAACTACAACCCGGAGACCGGCGCCATGCAGGGGGCCAGCAACTTCAGCTGGAGCTCGGCCCACCTCTATATGCTCTATCGCAACTTCCTGAAGCAGGAGTGACACTGCCGGGTGCCCAGCCCAAAACAGAAAGGCCTCCGCAAGGGAGGCCTTTCTTATGGCGGCGCCAGGGGCTGGCGACTTACTTGACGGTCACCCGGGCAAACTTGCGCTTGCCGACCTGATAGACGGCGGTGCCGGCGCCGACCAGCGCCTTGCCATCCTCCAGCTTGTCGCCATCACGCTTGACCGCGCCCTGCTTGATCATCCGCAGCGCCTCGGAGGTGGTCTCCACCAGACCGGCGTCTTTGAGCAGGTTGGCAATCGCCAGCCCTTCCCCTTCCAGGGCTAGTTCGACCTCCGGCATCTCGTCCGGGATGGCGTTCTTGGAGAAGCGCTGGGTGAAGTCTTCGTGGGCCGCTTCGGCCGCCGCTTCGTCGTGGTAGCGGGTGATGATCTCCTTGGCCAGCCAGATCTTCACGTCGCGCGGGTTCAGGGTACCGGCTTCGATGCCGGCTTTGAAACCTTCGATGTCCGCCAGCGGGCGGGAGGAGAGCAGCTCGTAGTAGTTCCACATCAGGGTGTCGGTGATGGACATGATCTTGCCGAACATCTCCCCCGGGGCATCGTGCACGCCTATGTAGTTGGCGGCGGACTTGGACATCTTCTTGACGCCGTCCAGACCCACCAGGAGCGGCATCATCAGCACGCACTGGGCGGCCATGCCGGCATCTTTTTGCAGCTCGCGGCCCATCAGCAGGTTGAACTTCTGATCGGTACCACCGAGCTCCACGTCCGCCTTCAGCGCAACCGAGTCATAGCCTTGCAGCAGCGGATAGAGGAATTCGTGAATGGCGATGGACTGGCCGCCGCTGTAGCGCTTCTTGAAGTCGTCGCGCTCCATCATGCGGGCCACGGTCTGCTTGGCCGCCAGCTTGATCATGCCGGTCGCGCCGAGCTCGCCGAGCCAGCTGGAGTTGTACTCGATGCGGGTCTTGGCGGGATCCAGGATCTTGAACGCCTGCTCCGCATAGGTGAGGGCGTTGTGCTTGATGGCCTCTTCGGAGAGCGGCGGGCGAGTGCTGTTCTTGCCGGAGGGATCCCCCACCATGGCGGTGAAGTCGCCGATCAGCAGGATGATCTCGTGGCCCAGATCCTGGAAGGTCTTCAGCTTGTTGAGGATCACGGTATGACCCAGGTGAATGTCCGGAGCCGTCGGGTCCATCCCCAGCTTGATGCGCAGCGGGCGCCCTTCCTTCAACTTGGCGATAAGTTCTTCTTCAACCAGAATTTCTTCCGCTCCGCGCTTGATCTCGGCTAGCGCCACCTCGAGCTGGGACATTTTTTGACTCTCCAATCACGATTCCACAGGGCCAGACATATTACTGGAATGGCAGGCCAATTGGAAAGGCGGTAAACTCCGACCTTCTTCTGGGTTCAACTTCGTCAGCTTCTCATGGTCATTTGGCACGCCTTCAACTCTCTTCCTACCTGGCACCGCAAGATGGTGCTTATTCTGAGCATCCTGGTGATGATGCTGGCGGCCTGGCCAAGCGAACAGGCGGTCGCCACCCGGGTCGATGACAACGGCAACGAGCTTGCCCTGCGCCAGCCCGCCGACGCGGCCGCCGCGACCGATGAACTCGAGGCCGCGCAGCCCCTCACCCCGCCCAAGCCGCGCTACATCACCAAGCAGGTGAAGGTGCGCCGGGGCGACAACATGGGGGTCATCTTCCAGCGCATCGGGCTCAATACCACGGATCTGCACCTCATCGATCAGCTCGACGGCAGCGATCCCCTGCGCATGCTGCAGCCGGGGCAGGAGCTCACCTTCAAGCTCACCGAACAGGGCGAGCTGCACAGCCTCTATTACCCCCACAGCCTGGAGCAGGCGCTCAAGGTGAGCCGCAAGGACGACGGCTTCGTCGCCAGGCCGGTGCGCCTCGAGCTCGACACCCGCGAGCAGGTGGCGAAGGGGGAGATCCGATCCAGCTTCTGGGGCGCCGCCAGCGAGGCGGGCATGACGGAGGATCAGATCATGGATCTCGCCGCCATCTTCGGCTGGGACATCGATTTTGCCCAGGACCTGCAGCCGGGGGACAGCTTTCGGGTGGTCTACGAAGACAAGTATCAGGATGACGAGCGGGTGGCCTCCGGCGACATCCTGGCCGCCGAGTTCATCAACCAGGGGGCCATCTATCGCGCCGTGCTGAACCAGGATGGCAACTACTACACCCCGGAAGGCAAGGCGATGCGCAAGAGCTTCCTGCGCGCCCCGGTCAACTTCAAATACATCAGCTCCAACTTCAACCCGCGTCGCCTGCACCCGGTCACCGGCAAGGTGCGCCCCCACAACGGCATCGACTACGTGGCCCCCGTGGGCACCCCCATCATGGCGGCGGGCTCAGGCAGCGTGGTGGCCGCCGGTTACAACCAGTTCAACGGCAACTATGTCTTCATCAAGCACGCCGGCAACTACGTGACCAAGTACCTGCACCTCTCCAAGCGCACCGTGAACAAGGGGCAGCGGGTGAAACAGGGGCAGACCATAGGCCTCTTGGGAGGCACGGGCCGGGTCACAGGCCCGCACCTGCACTATGAATTCGTGGTGGGCGGCGTGCACAAGAACCCGCGCACCCTCACCCTGCCCCAGGCCGAGACCCTCACCGGGCGGGCGCTGGCCAGCTTCAAGGCCGAGGCCAGACCGCAACTGGCCAAGCTCGACAGTAACGAGCTGCAGCTGGCCCAGAACAAGCGGGACAGCAACGGCAGCTAAGGCCAGAGGGGCTGGCGGGATAATGCCCCGCCAGCCCTTTTTATTCAGCCCACTCTTGGCAACCAGATTGAGGAGAGCTCATGGCTGAGCGTTATATCGGATTAAGGTCGGGCACCAGAATATGGCATGGCATTGAGGCCATGACCCTATTCCCCAATCTCCTGCTCTCTATCACGACCCGCAATTGAGGAGACACCATGGCTGAGCGCTATATCGGATTGATGTCGGGTACCAGCATGGATGGCATCGATGCCGTGCTGGTCACTCTGGATGGGGAAACCCTGCGGGTGGAGGAGGCACTGTGCCATCCCTGGCCAGAGGCAACGGCCCGCGAGCTGCACGCCCTCTGCACCCCGGGCGACAACGAAATCGACCGCATGGGGGTGGCCGACAATCGCGTGGCGCAGGAATTTGCCGCCGCCACCCTGGCGCTGCTTGCCAAGGCAGGGCTTGAGCCCAAGGATATCCGCGCCATCGGCAGCCACGGCCAGACAGTGCGCCACCGTCCCGCCCTCGGCTTTACTCTGCAGATCGGCAATGCGGCCCTCTTGGCTGCCTTGACCGGCATCGACGTCATCGCCGATTTTCGCACCCTGGACATGGCCCTCGGCGGTCAGGGGGCGCCCCTGGTACCCGCCTTCCATCAGGCGATTTTTGCCAAACCCCATGCCCTGCGGGTGGTGCTGAACCTCGGCGGCATCGCCAACATCTCTGTGCTGCCGGGCCAGGCCGACGGGGGCTCTGGTTCAGGGGGATATGGCTTCGATACCGGCCCCGCCAACACCCTGCTCGATGGCTGGTATCGCCGCCATCAGCCCGACGGCGGCAGCTATGACGCCGGTGGCCAGTGGGCGGCCAGCGGCCAGCTTGTTCCCGAACTGCTCGATAAACTGCTGGCTCACCCCTACTTCGCCGCCCCCGCCCCCAAGAGCACGGGGCGGGAGATGTTCACCCTGGAGTGGCTAGACCACGAGCTGGCAGGCACGGCATACGCCCCGGTGGATGTACAGCGCACCCTGCAGGCGCTGACCTGCCACAGCATAGCCCGCCAGCTGCCTGCGGTGGATGAGACGCAAACCAGGCCAGAGCTGTTCGTCTGCGGCGGCGGCGCCCACAATGGCCCCCTGCTGGGGGAACTCGCCGCCCTGCTGCCCCGCTGGCGCCTTGCCAGCACGGCCGAGCTGGGGCTCGCCCCCGACTGGGTGGAAGGAGCCGCGTTTGCCTGGCTGGCACAGCGCTTCGTGACGCGCCAGCCCGGCAACCTGCCCGCCGTCACCGGCGCCAGCCGACCGGCGGTGCTGGGCGCACTCTACCCCGCCTGAGCGGGCAACCTGCACACACGAACAGAGAGGGCGGCATATGCCGCCCTCTCTGTCATTGTCCGGCTCTGCCGGCAGACGTTATCGACCTTGTTCATTCCCCCTCTATTTTCCGCTCTATTTCCCGCTGCAATTTCATTGCATAAATCTGGAGGTCATATGCAGCCCGTATTGGTTGATTACGGCGGCTCGCTTGCGTCAATGACGTCGTCGCCATGCAGCCTGGGTGAATGATATTTCCCGCCGCTGTTTCAAGGGGCGAAAACGGACACCGGCTAGCATATTTTTAAGGTTGCTGACAGCCCCGTCCATGGGCATAAAATGCATAGCCATTCATATTTGAATGCATGAACAGCAAAACATTGCCGATGATTAACCCTTTATTCACAGAGTTGATCAACGTCGACCCGGCACAAACCCACGCACTGCGGCTATTTCCCTTATAAGGCGCGTTATGACACCCGGCCAGCCGTTATATATGGTGAATTGAACCGCATTTTAGCTATATTTCAGAGCATTGAGCCACCTCATAGAAATGCGATCCCGGTTTGCATCCCCTGGTCGGCCCCCCATAGAATCCCCCTGTCTGAATCATCAACCCGACCCATTTCTTCATCAGCCGCTCGCCCACGCAGGCGACGTCGAAGCAAGACTCGAAACAGCGATGACTGTTTTCCGTATCACCCGTCGTCATTCGTCGGGAACGGGCAACTGTTGCCGAAATAAAGCGAGACGTGCGGCAATCGAGGAAGGAAGGCGTTGACCCTACATCAATAAAGAGAAAGGAGTATCGCCATGAGTGGTACCATCATCAAATCCGCCAGAAATACCCCCAATGCCCCCCAGGATCTGGGCCCCAGCACCCAGAGCGTGGCCTTCTCCCACTACAACAATATTGCCGCCCAGCTGCCGGTCGATCCCAGGACAGGCAAGCTGGTGAGTGGCGATATCCAGTCCCAGGCCAGACAGTGCCTGACCAATATCCAGGCCATAGTCGAGAGCATCGGCCACGTCATGGACGACATGGTGAAAGTCACCCTCTTCCTCAAGAACATGGGGGATCTGGAGGCGGTCAACGCCGTTTATCGGGAATTCTTCCCCCGCAACCTGCCGACCCGTACCGTGCTGGCCGTGGCCGCTCTGCCGCTAGGCGCCGCTATTCAGATGGACGCCCTGCTCTCCAACGGGGAAGGCACCTTCCCCCAGGCCCTCTGCCCCCTGATCAAGCTCGCCCGAAACAGCTGCCGGGCGCCGACCGACCCGCTCTCGACCCATACGGTGGCCTTCTCCCACTACAACAATATCGGTGCCCAGCTGCCGGTGGATGCCGCCACCGGCCAGCTGGTTGCCGGTGGCATCCAGGAGCAGGCGGCCCAGTGCCTGCGCAATATCAAAAACGTGCTGGAGAGCATAGATGTGCCCTTTGACGATATCGTCAAGGTGACCCTCTATCTGACCAGCCTCGCGGATCTGGAGGCCGTCAACGACGTCTACCGCACCTTCTTCCCGGACTCCGCCATCGCCCGCGCCGTCGCCTATCTGCCCGCCCGCAGCGTGATCGCGGCCTCCGCCCTGCCCATGGGCGCCCGGGTGCAGATGGATGCGGTCATCTCCCACGGTGACGGCACCCCGCCCCAACTGGTGGAAGACAGACACAACCTGGTGATCCGCGCCCGCAACACCGACCAGGCACCACGCAGCCCGCTCCATAGCCAGAGCGTCGCCTTCTCCCACTACAACCATATCGCCGGCCAGCTGCCGCTCGACATGGCCACCGGCAAGGTGCTGACTGGCTGCATCCGTGAGCAGACCGCCCAGTGCCTCGGCCATATCAAGGCCATAGTGGAGAGCATCGGCCATGTGATGGACGATATAGTCAAGGTGAATATCCAGGTGAAGAACATCGAGGATCTGGACGCAGTAAACGCCATCTATACCAAATACTTCCCGAGCTATCTGCCCGCCCGCACCGTATTTGGGGTGAGCGAGCTGCCCGCTGGCGCCCTGATCCAGATGGATGCCGTGATGTCCAATGCGGAAAGCACCCCGCCGCAGGTGTAAGGTTTACGTTCAATAATAAAAAGAGACCGGCTGATGGCCGGTCTCTTTTTATGTAACATGTGGGGCATTATTTTTATGGCATCGTCTTAAAGAACGCGAACGTCCGATTACGCTTCGCTAATCGAACCTACGAGCTCATGCATATAATTGATGTCACTACAGATACTTTGGGATGGTTAGTGATGAGTAAAATTTCAGAAAGAGTAAGACATGTAAAAATCAGAGATGGATATTGTTTAATTTGTGGAGAATTTGGCACACTCTCGATAGATCATGTTCCTCCGCAGGGTTCAATTACTGTAACTAAGGTTGAACAACGTCATATTATGGAAATGATGGGAGCAGGTGCCAAATCAATAAAAGGTGTACCATCAACCAATGGAAGCAAATTCAGAACGATCTGCAGCAACTGTAACAGTAATATCTTAGGAGGCAATGATGGCGAGGTTGCGGATGCAAATAAAAAGCTGACAAGTAAAATTCGAAATTATTTTCAGAATCCAATCTCCCCATATAATACCGTATCTATTGACATAAACTCTATCAAATATGCCAGAGCGATGATAGGCCATATTCTATCTGCGACATCAGTTAACGAGTGTAAAGAGCCACCACAAAAATCTCCGTACTTTGACCCACTAAAGAAATTTGTACTAGGGGATGACCATGCCATTACAAAAACCCATGATATATATTATTGGTTTTATCCTTACGATCGTCACTTGAGCGCAAAGTGTGTGAGCTTTTTCAATCAAGGGCATTCTACAGTACTAAGTTTATTGTCATTTTTTCCAATCGCATTTCTCGTAACCCCAAAAGATGAAGGTATATACCCAACGCATGCCGCGCGATTTAATTTCAGTTCTAGTAAATTAGTTCTAGATTTATCCAGTTACAACATTCATTTTTCTGACTTTCCTTTTTCAGAACTAAAAGGAAATCAGATGTGTTTACTAAACGATTGTCAGACAATAATAAGTTATCCAATTAAGAACCAAGATATATAGTATATTTTCCGTAACTATTTTTATTACAATAAAAAAGCGCCTCCCAAGGGAGGCGCTTTTCAATTCAGTATCAAGCAATCAGCTATTACAGGGACTCTGCGGTCGCAACCACGTTTTCCACGGTAAAGCCGAATTCCTTGAACAGCAGCTCGGCCGGGGCGGACTCACCGAAGGTGGTCATGCCGATGATCTTGCCGCCGAAGCCCACGTACTTGTACCAGTAGTCGGCGATGCCCGCTTCGATGGCGACACGCTTGGTGACGCTGGACGGCAGGACGGACTCCTTGTACTCGGCAGATTGGGCGTCGAACACGTCGGTGGCAGGCAGGGAGACCACACGCACGGCGCGGCCCTTGGCAGTCAGCTGCTCGTAAGCTGCAACGGCCAGCTCCACTTCGGAACCGGTGGCGATCAGGAGAAGCTCCGGGGTACCGGCGCAATCCTTCAGCACGTAGCCACCCTTGGCCACATCGGCCAGTTGCTGGGCGGTGCGGTCCATCTGGGGCAGGTTCTGACGGGAGAAGATCAGGGAGGTCGGGCCGTCGGTACGCTCGATGGCGTGCTTCCAGGCGATGGCAGACTCTACCTGGTCACAGGGGCGCCAGGTGCTCATGTTCGGGGTCAGACGCAGGGAGGCGATCTGCTCGACCGGCTGGTGAGTCGGGCCATCTTCACCCAGACCGATGGAGTCGTGGGTGTAGACGAAGATGGCGCGCTGCTTCATCAGGGCGGCCATGCGCAGGGCGTTGCGGGCGTACTCCATGAACATCAGGAAGGTGGCGCCGTAGGGGATGAAACCACCGTGCAGGGCGATGCCGTTCATGATGGCGGACATGGCGAACTCGCGCACACCGTAGTGGATGTAGTTGCCCGCCGCGCTCTCGGGAGTCAGGGACTTGGAGCCGGACCACATGGTCAGGTTGGACGGGGCCAGGTCGGCGGAACCACCCATGAACTCAGGCAGCAGCTTGCCGAAGGCTTCCAGGGCGTTCTGGGAGGCCTTGCGAGTCGCGATCTTGGCCGGGTTGGCTTGCAGGGTCTCGATGACCTTGGCGGATTCAGCGGCCCAGTTGGCTGGCAGCTCGCCAGTGGTGCGGCGCTTGAACTCGGCAGCCAGGGTCGGGTGCGCGGCTTCATAGGCGGCAAACTTGGCAGCCCAGTCGGATTCGAGCTTGGTGCCCTTTTCTTGCGCATTCCACTCGGCGGCGATCTCGGACGGGATGACGAAGGGCGCGTGATCCCACTTCAGGAAGGCACGGGCGGCGGCGATCTCGTCGTTGCCCAGCGGTGAGCCGTGGCAGTCGTGGGAGCCGGACTTGTTCGGTGAACCGTAGCCGATGATGGTGCGGCAGCAGATCAGGGTCGGCTTGCCGGTCTCGGCCTTGGCGGCTTCGATGGCGGCGTTGATGGCTTCCGGGTTGTGACCGTCAACGGCCGGGATGACGTGCCAGCCGTAGGCTTCGAAACGCTTGGGGGTGTCGTCGGTGAACCAGCCTTCCACGTGACCGTCGATGGAGATGCCGTTGTCATCCCAGAACGCGATCAGTTTGCCCAGGCCCAGGGTGCCGGCCAGGGAGCAAGCCTCGTGGGAGATACCTTCCATCAGGCAGCCGTCGCCCATGAAGGCGTAGGTGTAGTGGTCGACGATGTCGTGACCCGGCTGGTTGAACTGCTCGGCCATGGCCTTCTCGGCGATCGCCATGCCCACGGCATTGGTGATGCCCTGACCCAGCGGGCCAGTGGTAGTTTCGATGCCAGGGGCATAACCGTACTCCGGGTGGCCCGGGGTGCGAGAGTGCAGTTGGCGGAAGTTTTTCAGATCATCGATGGAGAGGTCGTAACCGGAGAGATGCAGCAGGGAGTACAGCAGCATGGAGCCGTGGCCGTTGGACAGCACGAAGCGGTCACGGTCGGCCCACTTGGGGTTGTTCGGGTTGTGCTTGAGGTGGCCACGCCACAGCACTTCGGCGATATCTGCCATTCCCATGGGGGCGCCCGGGTGACCGGAGTTGGCTTTTTGAACGGCATCCATACTCAATGCGCGAATGGCATTGGCAAGCTCTTTACGAGAAGGCATCTGTATCTCCTGCGATTGCTTCATTTGATGGCCAAGATTAAGGCGCGTTATTGTCCCAGCAGGGCGGGCGCGGTGCAAATATTATCTGGGCGAATAAAGTGGCTTTGGGAGCACAATCGCTTTTCTGGCCCGGGAAAACGATTCAATCCGCCCCCTCCCTTACCCCCATCGGAGTGGTTGCCCCCTCAGCCTTGGCCCGGGCGGGTCCAACCCCAAATAGTGCTGGCAATCACCCAGTGACCTAATTAAAATAGACGTCCAGATGTAGATACCTCTACAGTCATACTGTCATTTTCCGGTTATGGCCAAGGCGATAACCCCATACGAATCGAGAACCAATCATGGCAAAGCTGTTTACTTCCGAGTCGGTCTCCGAAGGCCATCCCGATAAAATCGCCGACCAGATCTCCGATGCGGTGCTGGACGCCATCCTGGTGCAAGACACCAAGGCGCGCGTCGCCTGCGAGACCCTGGTCAAGACCGGCATGGTGATGGTGGCCGGCGAAGTAACCACCTCTGCCTGGGTCGACATCGAGCAGATCGTGCGCGACACCGTGCGCGAGATAGGTTACACCCACTCCGACATGGGCTTCGATGCCGACTCCTGCGCCGTGCTGAACGCCATCGGCAAGCAGTCCCCGGACATCAACCAGGGTGTGGATCGTACCGATCCGCTGGAGCAGGGTGCCGGTGACCAGGGCCTGATGTTCGGCTATGCCACCAACGAAACCGACGTGCTGATGCCCGCCCCCATCACCTACTCCCACCTGCTGGTGAAGCGTCAGGCCGAGGTGCGCAAGAACGGCACCCTGCCGTGGCTGCGCCCGGATGCCAAGAGCCAGCTCACCTTCGCCTACGACAGCGAAGGCAAGATCCTGGGGGTGGATGCCGTGGTGCTCTCTACCCAGCATTGCGACTCCATCAGCCACAAGGATCTGGTGGAAGCGGTGCGCGAGGAGATCATCAAGCCGGTGCTGCCGGCCGAGTGGATCAACAAGGACACCAAGTACTTCATCAACCCGACCGGCCGTTTCGTCATCGGCGGCCCCATGGGTGACTGCGGTCTGACCGGTCGCAAGATCATCGTCGACACCTACGGCGGCATGGCCCGTCACGGTGGTGGCGCCTTCTCCGGCAAGGATCCGTCCAAGGTGGACCGCTCTGCCGCCTACGCCGCCCGCTACGTGGCCAAGAACATAGTCGCCGCCGGCCTGGCTGCCCGCTGTGAAGTCCAGGTCTCCTACGCCATCGGCGTGGCCGAGCCGACCTCCATCAGCGTCGAGACCTTCGGCACCGGCAAGGTAGCCGAGGAGCTGCTGGTCAAGCTGGTGCGCGAGTTCTTCGAGCTGCGTCCCTACGGCCTCATCGAGATGCTGGATCTCAAGCGTCCCATCTACCAGGCGACCGCCGCCTACGGCCACTTCGGCCGTGACGAGTTCCCCTGGGAGAAGACCGACAAGGCCGCTCTGCTGCGCGACGCCGCCGGTCTGTAAGGCTGGCCGCTGTGATAAAAGGGGAGCCTGGCTCCCCTTTTGCTTATCCGCTACCCGACGAGACCTCGATGTCTGCCACCAGAGTCCAACTCGACGCATCCCTGCTCCAGCTGCTGCACCAGCGGGTCGACGCCTGCTTAGTGCAGGCGGAGGCACGCCTCGGCCGCCCCTTCCCGCGCCCGCAGATCCACTGCAACATGCGGGGCCGGGCGGCGGGGTCGGCGCGGCTGCAAACCTGGGAGCTGCGCTTCAACCCGGCGCTCTATCAGGCCAACCAGCAGGCCTTTCTGGCCGAGGTGGTGCCCCATGAGGTGGCGCACCTGCTGGTCTATGCGCTCTGGGGGGAAGGGCGCGGCAAGTCGCGGGTGCTGCCCCACGGCCGCCAGTGGCAGTCGGTGATGCGGGAGGTGTTCGGCCTCGCCCCCAACACCACCCACAGCTTCGATCTCGCCGTGCTGGCCCAGCGCACCCATGCCTACGCCTGTGCCTGCCAGCAGCATCAGCTCTCGGTGCGTCGGCACAACAAGGTGGTGCGCGGCGAGGCCCGCTATCACTGCCGCCGCTGTCGTCAGCCCCTGGTATTGACAGCGGATTGAGTCAACCCGTGTCGCGCCCCTGTGTTAGGGTGCGCAGCTTCTTCATTCACTCGTTTCATTGCCAAGGATCTTCATGTTTCGCCCTCTGATTTCCCTCTGCCTGGCCCTGCTGGTCAGTGCCCCGGCCCATGCCGAGGCCCCCCAGACCTTTCGCGCCGCCAAGCAGGATCTGAACAAGCTCTACCAGAGCCACCCCACCACCTTCTATTGCGGCTGCAACATCAAGTTCAGCGGCAAGCAGATGGCCCCGGACTGGGAGAGCTGCGGCTACCTGCCGCGCAAGCAGGCCAATCGCGCCTCTCGCATCGAGTGGGAGCACGTGGTCCCCGCCTGGGAGTTCGGCCACCAGCTCCAGTGCTGGCAGGAGGGCGGGCGCAAGAACTGCGGCAAGAGCGACGAGTTCAACAAGATGGAGGGGGACATGCACAACCTCTTCCCCGCCATCGGCGAGGTGAACGGCGATCGGGCCAACTACCGCTTCTCCGACTGGAACGGCAAGCCGAACCAGTACGGCAAGTGCCAGATGCTGGTGGACTTCAAGGATCGCCGGGTGCAGCCGCCCAAGGGGCCGGTGCGTGGCCAGATAGCCCGCGCCTACCTCTACATGGGCCAGCAGTATGGGCTGCGCCTGGCCGCCCAACAGCGTAAACTGTTCGAGGCCTGGGACAGGCAGTACCCGGCCGACCGCTGGGAGTGCGAGCGCAACAGCCGCATCGGCAAACTGCAGGGCAATACCAACCCCTTCATTGAAAAGCAGTGCCAATAGCCCCATTTGACAGGGAGGGTCACCCCTCCCATCACCCAACGCGTTCAAGCCAAGAGATTGTGATCAGCCATGCGCATTCCACGTATCTATGAACCGGCCGCCCTGCAGGTGGACCAGACTCTCGCCCTGTCGGAAGACGGTGCCAACCACATAGGCCGGGTGCTGCGCATGCAGCCGGGTCAGCAGCTCGAGCTGTTCAACGGCGACGGCAACCAATATGCCGCCACCATCACAGGCGTCGGCAAGAAGTCGGTGGAGGTGCGCATCGACAGCTGCGAGGCCCGCTCGGTGGAATCCCCCTTCGCCATCCATCTGGGCCAGGTGATCAGCCGTGGCGACAAGATGGACTTCACCATCCAGAAATCCGTGGAGCTCGGCGTCACCTGCATCACCCCGCTCTTCTCCGAGCGCTGCGGCGTCAAGCTGCCGGCCGATCGGCTGGAGAAGAAGCGCGAGCAGTGGCAGAAGGTGGTGATCAGCGCCTGCGAGCAGTGCGGCCGCAATGTGGTGCCACAAGTGCGCATGCCCATGGAGCTGGAGGCCTGGCTGGCGGAAGAGACCCAGGAGCTCAAGCTCAACCTGCACCCGCGCGCCCCGTACAGCATCAACACCCTGCCGGTCCCCGAGCACGGGGTGCGGCTGCTGATCGGCCCGGAAGGGGGCTTGTCCAGCGACGAGATCGCCCGTACCGTGCAAGAGGATTTCAAGGAGATGCTGCTGGGGCCACGGGTGCTGCGCACCGAAACCGCCGCCCTGACCGCCATCACGGCGCTGCAGTGCCGCTTCGGCGATCTCGCTTAATACCAGAGGGCAGCGTCGACAAGCCGCGTGGCGGCATCGAATGATTGCAGCCTCAAACGGCCGATTAGGCTTCGCTAATCGCCCCTACCACCCAATCGAGCCACCAGAAGGAATCTCGGATGACCATCAAACTCGGCATAGTGATGGACCCCATCTCGGCCATCAACATCAAGAAGGACTCCAGCTTCGCCATGCTCGAAGAGGCGCAAAAGCGCGGCTACGAGCTCTTCTATCTGGAGATGAAGGATCTTTACATGCAGGCCGGACGGGCGTTTGGCACCATGCGTCCGCTCACCGTCAAGCATGACTACGCCCACTGGTTCAGCCTGGGGGAGGTGGTGGATCAGCCGCTCTCCAGCCTGGACGTGATCCTGATGCGCAAGGATCCCCCCTTCGACACCGAGTTCATCTACGCCACCTATATGCTGGAGCGGGCCGAGGACGAGGGTTGCCTCATCGTCAACAAGCCCCAGAGCCTGCGCGACGCCAACGAGAAGCTCTACACCGCCTGGTTTGCCGAGCACACCCCGACCACCCTGGTCACTCGCCGTGCCGACAAGCTGCGCGCCTTCCACGCCGAGCACAAGGACGTGATCCTGAAGCCCCTGGACGGCATGGGCGGCGCCTCCATCTTCCGCATGAAGGAAGATGACGCCAACGTGGGGGTCATCATCGAGACCCTCACCGCCCACGGCAGCCAGTACTGCATGGCCCAGACCTTCCTGCCCGCCATCAAGGACGGCGACAAGCGGGTGCTGGTGGTGGACGGCGAGCCCGTGCCCTATTGCCTGGCCCGCATTCCGGCCCAGGGAGAGACCCGTGGCAACCTGGCGGCCGGCGGCCGCGGCGAGGCGCGCCCCCTGAGCGAGGCGGACTGGGCCATCGCCCGTGCGGTGGGCCCCACCCTGAAAGAGAAGGGGCTGATCTTCGTCGGGCTCGACATCATAGGCGACCGCCTGACCGAGATTAACGTCACCAGCCCGACCTGCATCCGCGAAATCGAGGCGGCCTTCCCGGTGCATATCACCGGCATGCTGATGGATGCCATCGAGCGCCGACTGGGAAAATAACCCAGGGTGACGCCCCTTGAGGCCATCAACCAGACAGTGACACCACAGGGGCCGACGCGGCCCCTGCTCTTTTCTGTTGCGTGACGATGTGAGCCAGCCCCCGGACTTCCGGGTTTTCTGCGCGAAAAAGCGGTTTTGCCCGCCGCCGTCAACTGCCATAATCACCCCAAATACCTTTGCACTCTTTGATATCTATGCAAACACTGCAAAACCATTTTCTGCTCGCCATGCCGAGCCTCACGGACGCCTACTTCGAACGCTCCCTGGTCTATCTGTGCGAGCACAGCAGCGAGGGAGCCATGGGACTGGTGGTCAACATCCCGGTGGACATGTCCCTGGACGCCATGCTGACCAAGCTCAAGCTGAGCCCGCCCGCCACCGCCGAGATGAAACAGCCGGTGCTGCAGGGGGGCCCGGTCCATGCCGATCGCGGCTTCGTGCTGCACAGCTTCAGGCCCGGCTTCAACTCCACCCTGCAGGTGAGCGACGAGATGATGGTTACCACCTCCAAGGACATCCTCGAGACCCTGGGCACGGACGAGGCGCCAGACCACTGGCTGGTGGCGCTGGGTTACGCCGGCTGGAGCGCAGGGCAGCTCGAGCAGGAGCTGGTGGATGGCGCCTGGCTGGTGATCCCCCCCAACCCCAGGCTGGTGTTCGACACCCCCATTCACCAGCGCTGGCAGCAGGCCGCCGCCAGTATAGGCGTCAACCCCCTGCATCTCTCCAGCCAGGTGGGGCACAGCTGATGATGTTTGACACACAGATTCACCAGCGCTGGCAGCAGGCCATTGTCGTCATCAGCATAGGCGTCAACCCCCTGCATCTCTCCAGCCAGGTGGGGCACAGTTAGATCCCTTGTCACGCTCTTTAGTTGATGCAGTTCCCATTTAGTGCCCCTCATCCCCAGCCCTTCTCCCGCGAGGGGAGAAGGGGGTAAATCGGCACGTTTCGGATATATCTACGGCAACCTGTCAGCTAAAACGGAGTTAGCCAGATTCGAGCGAGCATAACCTCGATCGGTTCCCTCTCCCTTCGGGAGAGGGCTAGGGTGAGGGGATACGACATCTTTTTATTCATCTTTTTTCGAGGACATCCATGTCATCACGCAGCATCATGGGCTTTGACTACGGCACCAAGAGCATCGGCGTCGCCATCGGCCAGGAGCTCACGGGCACGGCCCAACCCCTTCGTTCCCTCAAGGCCAACGACGGCATTCCCAACTGGGACGAGATTGAAAAGTTGCTCAAGGAGTGGCAGCCGGATCTGCTCATCGTCGGCCTGCCGCTGAACATGGATGGCACGGATCAGGAGATCACGGTGCGGGCCCGCAAGTTCGGCAACCGCCTCCATGGCCGCTTCGGCAAGCCGGTGGAGTTCAAGGACGAGCGGCTCACCACCACGGATGCCCGTGCCCGCCTGTTCGAGCGCGGCGGCTACAAGGCGCTGGACAAGGGCAGCGTGGATGGGGTCTCTGCCCAGCTTATCGTCGAAGCCTGGATGGAAGAGCAATACGGTTGAACCCGGGGGGCCGGCCAGGCCCCCTGCATCAGGCATCTCCCGCCGCCTCTCCTCCATCCCACGGGAACAGGGCCAGTCCCTGCGCCGCCTGGCCATAGAGCCGCTTCGTCTCATTGCGCAGCCACATCACCTTGGCATCCTGGTTATGGCGTTTGTGCCACAGCAGGATGAAGGCTATCTCCAGTTGTACATAGAGTGCCTTGGGGAGCGGCAGGGGCATGGCGATCAGGTTGCCGTGGTGACTGGCGGCATAGCCAGCGCAATAGGAGGGTGCCACGGCGATCAGTTCGTGACTCGACTGGGAGGCGATGTGCAGGGCCTGCTCGAAGCTCGCGACCATGATGGGCACCTCCCGCCTCTGCCCCTCATCCTCCAGCAGATCGTCCAGCGCCCAGCTGTCGCTGGCCTCCCACACCACGCTTATCTGGGGACAGGCCAGAAAGTTTTCCAGCGACCACGTCCGCCCGAGCAGAGGGTGATCCTTGCGCAGGAACACCACGGGGCGATCGGTGAACAGCACCTCGTGATCGATGTAATAGGGCAGCCGGTTGACCCTGGCCTGGGAGCGACCATGGGTCTCCCGGGCGCAGAAGCCGAGATCCGCATCCCCGTTGACTATGTCGTTGAGGGAGTGGTGATCCCACCCCAGCATCCTGACCACAGAGTGGGGGTACTTCTGGTAGATGGTCATGGGCAGCTCGCTCAGGAAGCTGATGCCAAAGGGGGACTCCATCACCAGACTGAAGCGGGCCCCCTCGGGGATCGCCTCGCTGTTGAGAGCAGTGATGCTACCTGTCAGCAGGAACCAGGCCTTGAGCTCCTCCTCCAGGGTCAGGGAGAGCTGGGTCGGCTGCAGCCCCTGCCGCACCCGCACCAGGAGAGGATCGTCAAACCAGTCCCGCAGCTTGGCGAGCGCCTTGCTCACCGTCGAGGGGGTGACGCAGAGCTTCTTGGCCGCCCCTGACACGCTGCGCTCCTGCATCAGGTGCTTGAAGACCACCAGCAGGTTCAAATCCAGTTCACCCAGGTTGCGCATCTTTCCTCTCCCCTTATCCCCGCGACCGCGCTTCGCGCAGCGCGAGCCATGGTAACAGCCCTTTGACGGCCAGGTAACTGAGCAGGGTCAACAGCAGGGCAGAGATCAGCATCCCGGATGGGGTAACGCCAAGCTGGCCCAGCAGCCAGATATAGAGGCCGGAGAGGCTGATCTGCATGATGCAGAGCAAGGCGCTGGCAAATGCCGCCTGGTGCCGACACTCCCCCAGCGCCTCCCCCATCGCCACCCCGAAGCCGCAGGAGAAGCCGATACAGACCAGGGCAAAGCCCGGCAGCAGCAAGCGGACATCGTCCCCCAGCTGCCAGTGGCCGAGCAGGAGGCAGGCCGCCAGCAGGTAGGCCAGATGGGAGAGCGCCAGCACCCTCTGCTTGCCCTGCCAGCGCAGCAGCAACGGTGTCAGGAAGGAGGCGGACATGCTCACCCCGGCCATCACCATCATCACCAGGGCGTACTGCTCGGTGGTGAAGCCAAGCCCCTGCATCAGGATCAGCGGCGAGACGCTCACATAGACCAGGATGGCGGTGACGCTGGCACTGGTCAGCAGCGAGTGCAGCATGAAGTGCGGGGAGCCCAGCAGAGCAAAGGGCTGAGCCCCGCCACTTCCCGGTTGACGGGCCGGACGGGTCTCCCTGAGCAGCAGCAGGTTGACCAGGCCGCTGACGGCGGCCACCAGCGCCATCGCCACGAAGATCCCGCGCCAATCAAAATGCGACAGGATGAGATAACCCAGCACCGGCGCCAGCACCGGGATGACGCAGATCACCCCGTTGATCATGGAGAGCGCCATCGCCAGCCGCCCCTGGCTCAGCACATCCCGCAGCACGGTAAAGGTCATGATGTAGAGCGCCCCCGCCCCGGCCCCCTGCCAGAAGCGGCCGAGGTAGAACTGACTGATCCCCGTCGCATTGGCCGCCACCAGGGAGGCGATGACAAAGATGAGGGCGCCCCCCAGCACTACCCAGCGCCGGCCATGGCGATCCGCAATGATCCCCCCCAGCAGCACTGTGGCCGCCATGCCGAACAGGTAGATGGAGAAGGCGGTGTGGATCTGCCCCTCGCTCGCCTGCAGGGTGTCGGCAATCTGGGGCACGGCCACCAGATAGAGATCGATCCCGAGCGGGTAGAGGATGATCATCAGGAAAGTGCACAGCAGGAAAATGCCCATGGATGCTCCATTGCGAAGGGCCCGCCCACTCAGACCGTCGACGGCATGAGCATGGGGGGACTGGATGAATATGGGCAGCACTATAGGAGGGGGCACCGCTCGCATCGAGTGAAGAGATGGCGATCGGTAGATTCCAGTTTGGAAATCCAGTGGCGAGGGGCAGGCCATTGGAGCCATTCGCCTAGGCGTGACAGTGCCGGGCAGCACCAAAAAGTACGCCGGGCTGTCCCGGCGTACTCACCTCAATCAACGGGGCCGAACCCTCACTCCCTCAGCTTGCTCAGGATGGCGTGGGCCGCCTTGACACGGGCCTCGTTCGGATAGTTTCGATTGGCCAGCATGACGATGCCGACGCCCTTCGCGGGCACGAAGGCCACGTAGGCACCGAAGCCGTTGGTCGCGCCTGTCTTGTTGTAGAGCCGCGCCTCCCCCGTCTTCCGGGACCCGGCAACGGGGCTGACCGGATTGGCCTTGAAGCTCACCGCCGGGGAGTTGCCCGCCAGCAGCGCCGCTTCGCTGACGGGATAGGGATAGCTCTCCCAGCCGAGCCCCTGGGTCATGGCGCCCACCGAGTAAAGCCCCTTGTGGGTCAGGGCAATCGCCTGCTGCATCGCCTCGTCGCCACCGCCTGTGATGTTGGCGCCGACAAAGGCCAGCAGATCCGCCGAGCTGGTCTTGATGCCATAGGCCTCGTCCGCCAGGACGCCCGGGTTGACCCGGATGGGCTTGTCCTCTTTCGAGTAGCCATAGGCGTAGTGCCCCATGGCCGCGGCGGGCACCTTGAGATAGGTGTGTTCGAGACCGAGCCTGGGCAGCAGGGTCTGGCTCATCAGCTGCTCAAAGGGTTGCTCCAGGCTCTGGGCCGCGAGATGGCCGAACAGGCCGATGCTGGGGTTGGAGTACTGGCGATGGGTGCCCGCCGGGTAGGCCGGCGCCCACTGGCGATAGTAGGCGCGCATCTTGTCGGTGGAATCCACCTCGTCGGGGAATTGCAGCGGCAGGCCCCCGGCGCTGTAGGTGGCGAGCTCGGCCATGGTGATGCCGTCGAAGGCGGAACCTTTGAGCCAGGGAGCGTGCTGGCTCACCTTGTCATCGAGCTGGAAGCCGCCCTTGACCACGGCGTAGGCACCAAGCGTTGCCGTAAAGGTCTTGCTGACCGAACCTATCTCGAACAGGGTCTGCTCGCTGACACGGGCCCCGCTCTCCCGGTTCGCCACCCCGTAGTTGAAGTAGTGGGCCTTGCCATCCTTCAGCACGGCCACCGCCATGCCCGGGATCCTGTGCTCCTTGAGCACGGGCCGGATGCTGGCATCCACCAGGGGGCGCAGGGGATCGCCCTGGGGGGCCGCCGTGGCCTGCGCCAGACCGGTCCAGAGCAGCGTGCCCGCCGTCAGCAATGTCATCCGCACCTGTTGTTGCATGGTTATTTCATCCTCTCGGTTGTTTGGGATCGCCGCACCAGCGACGAGCTGTGGGGCCAGCATAACGGGCCAAGGTGTGCTGGATGTGAAGTGGTGTGAAGTCTCGTCGTTGTTGCCAAGGAGGCAGTCCAGCCATCCCATGCCACCGCCTCGGGCAGGCACAAGCCCATATAGAAGAGGGGAGCCCATGGCTCCCCTCTTTCATTATCCAACCGGATCAACCCAGGACTCAGGCCTGCTTGCTCTTGGGCGGGTTGTCCCAGATCCCCTCTTCCAGCTGACTGCGCAGCTCGGGGTACTTGTTGGCATCGAAGGTGGGGACGCGACCCACCTTGAGCTGGTCGTTGTAGTCCTTGGCCAGCTTGATGGCGACACCGGAGAGCAGCAGTATGGCGATCAGGTTGACGATGGCCATCAGCCCCATGGAGACATCCGCCAGGGCCCACACGGTCGGCAGCTCGCCCACGGAGCCGAACATCACCATGCCCAGCACGAACATCCGGAACAGCATCAGGCCGCCCTTGTGGTTGTGCTCCAGGAACACCAGGTTGGTCTCGGCGTAGGAGTAGTTCGCCACTATGGAGGTGAAGGCGAAGAAGAAGATGGCCGCCGCGATGAAGATGTTGCCACCGCCACCGACCTGGGAGGAGAGCGCACGCTGGGTCAGCTCGACCCCGGTCACGCCGGAGCCCGGCTCGAACTGGCCTGACATCAGTATGATGGCGGCAGTACAGGTACAGATGACGATGGTGTCGAGGAAGACACCCAGCATCTGCACATAGCCCTGGGACGCCGGGTGCGGCGGATAGGGGGTCGCGGTCGCGGCGGCGTTGGGGGCAGAGCCCATGCCGGCTTCGTTGGAGAAGAGGCCGCGCTTGATACCGTTGATCATCGCCTGGGAGATGGCGTAACCCATGGCGCCGGAACCGGCCTGCTCGATGCCGAAGGCAGACTTGATGATGAGGACAAAGACCCCGGGCAGCTCGCTGATGTTCATGGCCACCACGAACAGCGCCATCAATATGTAGGCCAGCGCCATGAAGGGCACCACCAGTTCGGCGAAGCGGGCGATGCCACGGATGCCGCCGAAGATGATGAGACCGGACAGCACCACCAGGGCCAGGCCGCTGACCCAGTCAGGGATGCCGAAGGCGACGTTCATGGCCAGGCTGATGGAGTTGGCCTGCACCGCATTGAACACCAGACCGAAGGCCAGCAGCAGACAGAGGGAGAAGACCACCCCCATCCAGCGCATGCCGAGACCGCGTTCCATGTAGTAGGCGGGGCCGCCACGGTAGTTGCCGTCTTCGTCCTTGACCTTGTAGAGCTGGGCCAGGGTACTCTCGACGAAGGCGGTGGCCATGCCGATAAAGGCGATCAGCCACATCCAGAAGATGGCGCCCGGGCCACCCAGATAGATGGCGACGGCCACGCCGGCCAGGTTGCCGGTGCCCACACGGGCGGCCAGGCTGGTACACAGGGCCTGGAAGGAGGAGATGCCGGCACTGTCGGATTTGCGGCTATTGCGCAGTACCGAGAACATGTGGCCGAAGTGGCGGATCTGGATAAACCCCAGGCGGAAAGTAAAGAAGAGTCCGACCCCGATCAGCAGGTAAATGAGCACGGCTCCCCACATCAGGTCGTTAATCATTGCAATCAAGGTGTCCATAATTCTCTCGTTGTTATCACATCCATGGTCAGTCTGCGCTGACCGCTCTCTGTCAATTTCCGAATTAGCATTGCGCCGAAGGGGCGGAATCTAGCATAGGGAGGGGATTCAGAATAGTGATTAGGCTCACTGGAAAGACAAAAAACGAGCGATTTGATGCAAAAAAGCTTCATTTAGCACGCAAATAATCAACAAAACTTGATGTGCGCTGCTACAGCCGACAAATAAGACCCGAAAGGGGCTCATCAGTCGATATGCCCATGGCGGCAAAAACAGATGCCTTGACGGGCCGCGGGAAGACAAGCGTTTGCCTTTGATGCCGCCCAGCCAGGGGCTTGTCGCGCCAAACGTTTTACACGTAATTAAATTTCAAGTAGCTGACAAGAGTATTTGTGTGACCTACTGCACAAATTGAAGAATCAACTAAAAAAGTTGCTTTTGTGCCGGCCGGCGGGCGTTGCCAAAAGATAAGTAAAAGTCGTTTTTTATCAGACACTTTCCTCCTGTCGCTCCCCCCCTTCCCGCCACCTGGATGATTCACGTACAAGGCTCCCTATTGCAGGAAGCGCCACATCCGTATTAATTAGGCAGGCAGTGGCGATGGGCCACCCCCATCGTGCTTTTCTGAGCCTGAGTCGCCGGGATTTTGTAATTTTATTTCAGAACGGCCGTCTCACGCCCGCAACCCCTGGGATTGCTCCCTCATATAGAGATGATATTTGCTATGGCCGATAAATTAACCCAGCTGAAAGCCCTGACCACGGTAGTTGCCGACACCGGCGACATCGAAGCCATCAAGCGCTACCAGCCCATCGATGCCACCACCAACCCCTCCCTGGTGTTGAAGGCATCCGAGATCCCCGAGTACGCGGCTCTGATCGAAGACGCCATCAACTGGGCCAAGTCCCAGAGCCAGGACAAGGCACAGCAAATCATCGACGCGGGCGACAAGCTGGCGGTCAACATAGGTCTGGAAATCCTGAAAATCGTCCCGGGCCGCATCTCCACCGAGGTGGATGCCCGTCTCTCCTTCGACACCGACGCCAGCATCGCCAAGGCACGCAAGCTGATCCGCCTCTACAACGAAGCCGGCATCAGCAACGATCGCATCCTGATCAAGCTGGCCTCCACCTGGGAAGGGATCCGTGCCGCCGAAGTGCTGGAGAAAGAGGGCATCCAGTGCAACCTGACCCTGCTGTTCTCCTTCGCCCAGGCCCGTGCCTGTGCCGAAGCCGGTGCCTTCCTGATCTCCCCGTTCGTGGGCCGCATCCTCGACTGGTACAAGGCCAAGCACAACCGTGACTACACCGCGAGCGAAGATCCGGGCGTGGTCTCCGTCACCGCCATCTACAACTACTACAAGCAGCACGACTACCCGACCGTGGTGATGGGTGCGAGCTTCCGCAACACCGGCGAGATCCTGGAGCTGGCCGGCTGCGACCGCCTGACCATAGGCCCTGCCCTGCTGGAAGAGCTGAGCAAGACCGAAGGCGCCGTGGTTCGCAAGCTGGACTACACCGGCGAGCGCAAGGCCAAACCTACCCCGATGACCGAAGCGCAGTTCCGCTGGGAGCTGAACCAGGACGCCATGGCTCACGAGAAGCTGGGCGAAGGCATCCGCATGTTCGCCATCGACCAGGGCAAGCTGGAAACCATGCTGGCCAGCCGCCTGTAAAAAGACGACCTAAGCCATCTCGGCCAGCCCCTCCACAGGAGGGGTTGCGCCGATAAAACCGGGCTCCCGACAGGGCAGCCCGGTTTTTTTTATCCACCCTCCCGATTGTCACAACCTGGTCATAAAAACGTTTTATTTTCAAATGCGTCGTGTTATACGAATGGTGAAAACCATAAAACCAAGGAGGGAGCCATGGACATGTTCAACTTCGATTTTGACGAGGTCGTTGAGCTGGGTTCACGTAGCCGCGGGACAACGGGAAAGAAACGCAAATGGCGTGAGATAGAGGCGCTTAAAGACAAGCACCGCCTGCAGAAGGAGCTGCAAGCCATCGACATCGCCTATGAAGGTTCGGAAGAACTGGAGCTGTAGCGTCGCCGGTGTCGCCGATGGCGGCACAGACCCGCCGACACAGTAAAACAAGACGCCCCGGCCAAGCCGGGGCGTCGGTTTTTTGG